>JANYDC010000064.1 GCA_025359965.1 Pedosphaera sp. | reverse complement strand
ACCGACAATTATCTCTTTGTAAAATTTCCGCATGCCGATGCCGTGTTTGGGGGACAACCCTGCGACTTTCAAGCAGGGAGGGGAGGGGCGAGATTTTTACTGCGAGTGCCTCAGAGAACGCGATGGGTAGCAATCGGCCGTGGAACCAGTGCCTAGGCGAGCATCTGTTTTACTTTGCGGAGGAGTTGCCGGCTTGTGAAAGGTTTTTTCAGAAAGCACGCGTCGTCCTCGCCGTTGCTGCGGACATAGCCGCTGGAGCAGAGAATTCTGACATCGGAGGAAAGCATGCGCAATCGGTCGACCAGCTCGCGTCCGCCCATTTGCGGCATGACCATGTCGGTAATGACAAGTTGGATTTCATCGGAGCCTTTGCCGAAAGTTTCCAAGGCTTTTTCACCGCTATTGGCGGTGAGCACGCGGTAACCATAGGTGGAGAGCACCATTTGGCCCATGTTAAGCACCAGATCCTCATCATCAATGAGAAGGATGGTTTCGTGTCCGGTTAATTCGTCCTGGCTTAGCGCGCCCTCACGGATGAATTTTTTCTGGGCTGGTAAAAAAATTCGCACGCAGGTACCCGCGCCGGGTTCGCTCTGCACGCTGACGCTTCCGCCGTGGTTGGTGACGATGCCATAGACCCAAGCCAGACCAAGACCGCGGTGGGGCGGATTGCTTTTAGTGGTGAAGAACGGCTCGAAAATGCGGGGTAATATTTCGCTAGCGATACCGCTGCCTGTGTCAATGAACTCCAATGAGACGTAGCTGCCTGGAGGGAGTTTGGCAGTCCCTTCACGCATCTCCTCCTCGATGTCCACGTTTTGAGTGCGGACAGTGATCGATCCTTGGCCTGAAATGGCTTGGAGGCTGTTATCGACGATTTTCGATAGTGCCTGCTGGAGCTTTGCCTCATCATTGCGCACCGAGTACAATTGAGGCTCAAGGGTCATGCTCCACGAAATATCGGGACGGGTTGGGGATTTCATGGTGTCCACCAGACGGCGCACCAGCTCGTTGAGGTTGCCCTGGACTCTCCCGCGTTCCTCTTTCTCCTGCCGACTGAAGGAGGCAAGGTCGTGGGCAATTTCAGCGGCCTTGGCGGCTGACCGTTCGATTTCAATCAAGGAATAGCGATTTGGATCGTTGGGTGCGGCCTTCTCCAGAAGCATGGAGGCATGTCCCAGAATACTGGTCAGTGCGTTGTTGAAATCCAGCGAAACGGTGCGGGCCAATTGCATGGCGCACTCCAGCTTTTGCTTTTGCAGCCGCGAGGTTTCCTCGGAGACCAGACTTTGATCCAACCTTAAGAATTGAATGATGAAGAGGGGAAGCCCATCTGCAGAGCAAGGATTGATGTGGGCGGTAAACTCGACACTGCTTTCGGTGCGGGTGGAAAAACGCACCCGTTTTGGTGTGAAATCCCCTTGCCTGAGTCGATTAAGAAATTCAGTCGCACCCATGGGTGCGCCCTGAACCCAGCCCATGCCTTCGAGATCAGGCACTGCCGCGAGTAATCCGGGCAGCTCATTTCTGCCTGCCTCAGAACTCTCGAGGATTGCACCGTTCTCATCCACAAGAATCGCCGGCCAAGCCGCCGATCTCAGGCCAAACACCCACTCCAAATTCATTGATTCATCCCCGTTTGAACACATCAAAGACCCATACCCCGGTAGTCCCTTCCCGTGGTTAAACATCCTAGTCTTTGGTTGTCTCCGTAATCTCTCCATCGACAGACGGCATTCCTCCCTTGAACCTCTTCTTCACATTACGTAGGTTGTTGGACAAATTGTTCCTTATGGACCTTAGCAACGACGAAATTAAGCGGTATTCACGCCACCTCATTCTTCCCGAGGTGGGGCTCGCAGGGCAGAAGAAGATCAAGAGCACCAGTGTGTTATGCATTGGGGCAGGCGGGCTTGGCTCGCCTATCGCGATGTATCTGGCTGCTGCCGGAATCGGGAAAATGGGTTTGCTGGATTTTGACACCGTCGATTTCTCGAATTTGCAGCGCCAAATTCTCCATACCACAGCGGATGTGGGCCGCCTAAAATCAGAATCGGCGCGCGAGACCATTCTTGCATTGAATCCCAACGTGGAAGTGGTGGTCCACAACACCAGAATCACGGCCGAGAATGCGCTGGAGATCATCGCTCAGTACGATATTGTGGTCGATGGGACAGACAATTTTCCGACGCGTTACCTGACGAATGACGCTTGTGTGCTACTCAAAAAGCCAAATGTTTATGGATCGATTTTCCGTTTTGAAGGTCAGGCCTCAGTGTTCGCGCCACATCTGGGTGGGCCATGCTACCGATGCCTTTACCCGGAACCTCCTCCCCCTGGCATGGTGCCAAGTTGCGCTGAGGGTGGTGTTTTGGGCGTTCTGCCAGGAATCATCGGATGTATCCAGACCACGGAGATTCTGAAGATGGCTCTGGGCAGGGGCACCAGTCTGGTGGGAAGGCTGCTGCTTTTCAACGCCTTGGACATGAAATTTCGCGAGTTGAAACTGCGTCGCGACCCTGAATGCTCAATTTGTGGGGATCATCCGACGATTAAAGAGTTGATCGATTATGAGGTATTCTGTGGGGTGGTGCCTGAGCAGGCAAATTCTGGTGCCAATCCGGACGAGGTCTCGGTTCAAGACATGAAAAAGGCCTTGGACGATCCATCCCTACACATTGCCGTCATTGATGTTCGGGATCCCGACGAGTACGAAATCGCCCACGTCAAAGGAACGAAACTGATTCCTTTGGGTGAATTGGGCGAACGGTTTGTTGAGTTGGACTCCAACCAGCAGATTTACCTGCATTGCAAGAGTGGCATGCGTTCCATGAAAGCTCTTAACCTTTTGCGGGATAGAGGGTTCAAGTACATCAAAAGCGTAAAGGGAGGGATTCTGGCTTGGAGTGACCAGATCGACTCAAACGTGGCAAAGTACTAACAAAAGGGCCTGGGCGGACGATTTGAGAGGTTTGCCTCCTGTCAGTGACAGGGTAGGCAACCGCTCAAGTCGTCCGCCGCAGGCCAGTTGTTTCTAGCGGCGCGAGGCATCATACGGCTTGCTCCAGAATCATCTGGGAGCGTTCCAAGATTCGTTCACGGCGGGTTTCCTGCAATCTGGCGATGGCCAATTTCTCGACCAGCAAGGTTGGGTACACCAAGAGGGGAAAGGCAGTCGTCCATGCGAGACTCGCCGCGTCATTGGCAGCGGCGCGGAGGACGGCATGCAAGCCCAAGGTTTCGGTCTCTTCCAGCGTTCGGTGCAACAACTTCTCGTGAAGGCTGGCAAAAGCCTCCTTCACGCCGTGGTCGAACCGGGCTTCATCGTTTTCGTGATAATACTTATTCATCTTCTTTACTGACGGTTACCGTGAGGTTTTGATTGAACAAAAGAAAAACCCACGGTGGTTGTGCCAGCCGTGGGTTTTTCAGAAATTCGGTTAAAATACCTTTTATCTGCCAACCTCCGGCGGGCGGGTTGAATGACGCATCCATTGTGCTGCGGATACAATCCGTAGGCACTGGCACGCGGTCATTGGGTTATGGAATACGATAGTCATCGCTCTCTAACTGCATATGGAGAATAACAAAGGCAAAGCGATTGTCAACTATCATATTGGCATGATTGATGCGGCTTTTTTCTTAGGTCTGACTCGTCAATGAATGCCATGAAACTCATTGATGAATCGAACCATTGGCTCCGCTCTTGTGGGGGCTCCATTAAATGATAGGGTGTTATGGTAATGTCGGTTCAAAGCTCTGAAAGAAAGCCGTTGCGCATGATCACCTGCTCGGGGTGCGGTGCGAAAATTTTTGTTCCAGGCGATCTCCCGCCTCTCGGGACTACTCCATGCACTAAATGCGGCACCAGTCTGATGATGCCGATGTCATTGCGGCAGTTCGAGTTGCGATCAGCAATTGCCTCAGGCGGCATGGGCACGGTATATCGGGCTTGGGATACTATGTTGTACCGTGAGGTGGCGGTGAAGCTGATGAAGAGGGAGATGGCGGACGATCCCCAAGTGCTCGAAAGTTTTTACCGCGAGGCACGTGCGGCAGCATGTCTCAATCATACGAACATCATCCACATTTACACTTTTGATGATTTTGAGGGGCAGTTATATCTGGTGATGGAGTTGGCAGATCGTGGCAGTGTCGACAACCGAATTGAGAAAGAAACTCGGCTGCCTGAGTTGGATGTGCTCGATGTTGGCATTAAGGTTGCCTCGGCGCTCGATACCGCACTGAAACATCAGCTTCTTCACCGTGATTTAAAGCCAGGCAACATTCTGTATAATGGTGAAGGGGAGCCTAAGTTGGTAGATTTTGGATTGGCTCGCAACGCGGCTGCTGGTTTGGAAGAGGACGGACCCATCTGGGGTACTCCGTACTATATCGCGCCCGAGAAAGTGAAACGGGAAGGCGAGGATTTCCTCTCGGACATGTACAGTCTGGCGGGCACCCTTTATCATGCCCTTACAGGCCATGTGCCGTTCGAGGCGCCAACCGTGGAGGAAGTGGTGGCAGCTCACATACACACTGCGCTGACTCCACCTATCGCTGTGATTCCCGAGGTTTCGCAGGTTACGAGCGACGCTTTGGTACGAGCCATGGCCAAAAAGCCTTCCGATCGATTTCAAAGTTACGATGAGTTTATCATGGAGCTGACTTCAGCAAGGAGTCAGTTGTTGATGCGGAAGTTCAACGTTGAAGGTGCTCCCTCCAGTGGAGGCGCAGGTGTGTCGGCGGTTGCCGGTACCCGCAGTTGGTGGAGAAGGTGAGTTGGATCAGCGGACTACTGTTGATTTACTAAAAACTTGTCTTGGTTCTGTTTGTGTTTTGGCAACTCACGCCTATTCTATGGCGTATGGAGATTGTTTCGCAGCTTGCCCTCTTCCTCGACAACCGGCCGGGAATGTTGGCTACCGTGTGTCGCGCTTTGGCTGATGCCAAAATAAGCATTTACGCGATCATGACGAGTGACACGGTGGATCACTCTGTGATTAGGATGATTTTGAGCGACCCACGCCGCGCTTTGGATATTTTTGAGGAACGCGGCACTCTTGTGGTTGAGAGTGATGTGCTGATGATTCCCGGGGATAATCGCCCTGGCTCGCTGGCTCGCATTTCCGAGACATTGGCCGAGGGCAAGATCAATATTGAGTACGCCTATTGCGCCACCAGTCCGGTTGCGAAAAAGGGGCTGCTTATTCTGCGTGTCTCTGATGCCCGCAAGGCTCTTAAACTGCTCAATACAGCTAAGTAACAGTTTAGAGGGGGTTCTCTAATTCCATCCGAGCGCCAAACCGAGCCGGTAGGTTATGAACGCTAGTCCCCAGGCCAGCACGCCCATGTAAAGCCATTGAAAGGCGGGCCATTTCCATGAGTTGGTCTCGCGCCGCACCACGGCTACAGTGCTGGCGCATTGGAGGGCGAAAACATAGAAGACCATCAAAGTGACACCCAGTAATGGAGTGTAAACCGGGCCGCCATCGGGCCTGACCTGTCGTTGCAGGGTTTTGGCGATGGCTACGTTGTCGTCTTCCTTTTGGTCAGGGCCTCCCACGTTATATACCGTTGACATGGTGCTCACGAAGACTTCGCGTGCGGCGAATGAGGCGATAATTCCAATGCCGATTTTCCAATCAAAACCGAGGGGAGCTATGACGGGCTCGATTAGGTGGCCCAACTTACCAGCGTAACTTTGGCGCAATTGTTCCCCGGCCAAAGTGCGTTCGAGGTCCAAGAGCGCCGATTCCGTGGCCTTGGGATCGGGTGCATTGGCAAACTGTTGTTCGACTTGCGTGCGTTTGGCTTCAAATTCTTTTTTGAATTCAGGATGACGCGGGTAAGTGGCGAGGAACCAAAGCAGGATGGAGATTCCCAAAATCACAGTTCCGGCCCGACGAAGGAACATTTTGGAGCGGTCCCACATGTGGCGGAGGACCATTTTAACCATCGGCCTTTTATAAGGGGGAAGCTCCATGATCAGTAAAGGAGGTTCTCCGCGTAAAAGGGTTTTTTTGAACAGCCATGCCATCAAAAGCGCGACGATAATGCCGAGAAGGTACATCGCAAGCATGGTGAGAGCCGAAAGTTTCAGCACGCCAAGGATGGTTTTTTCTGGAATGCATGCGGCAATTAAAAGGGTGTAAACAGGCAGTCTGGCGGAGCAGCTCATTAACGGCGCGACTAAAATGGTGGCCAGTCTGTCCTTGGCATTCTCAATGGTGCGTGTGGCGAGAATGCCTGGAATCGCGCAGGCAAAGGAGCTGAGCATAGGAATGAAACTTTTTCCGTGCAGTCCCACGCGGCTCATCAGCCGGTCCATCAGAAAGGCCGCCCGAGCCATGTATCCAGTGTCCTCCAACAATCCTATGAAAAGAAACAAGAGACAGATCTGCGGAAGGAAGGTGATGATCGAACCAACCCCCGCTATGGCACCATCAACTATCAGACTGTGCAAATCTCCGGGCGGAATTAGATTCCCAACTCCAACTGAGAGCAAGTTGACTGCTGTCTCAATCCAATGCTTGGGATATTCCGCGAGCGTGAAGATGCTCTGGAACATGGCCGTCATAATCGCAATAAAGATCAGAACACCCCAAAATTTGTGTGTCAAGATGTGGTCGAGCTTGTCGCTGAAGCTCTCACCTTGATCACCATTTCCTGTCACGGCTTTTTCAAAAATCTCGTGAATCGCAGTATAGCGTGCTTCGATGGTGGCGCTTGTCCAGTCAATGCCCTCAGCTTGCAGTAAAAGACGGCTTGCCAGCACTTGATCGTGGACGGGATTCGGCAGATCAAGGTCGGCGGCCGAAGTTCTTTCATCACCCAGCAGAAGCTCTGCTGTTGCCTCGGGCAAGGGGATTGAAGTCTTATTATTCGTCCGGATTATAGCGCTGATTTTGGCAATCTGGTCTTTGACTAATTGATGGTGCTCAGGAATGGCTCGACGAGATCGTTCAGGGATTTCTCCACTGATGATTTTTGCCCGGAGAACTTCAACCCCTTGCCCCATGCTTGCGATCATGGGAATGACCGGCACGCCCAGATTTTCGGCAAGAATTTCCGCGCTGATGAGTGATCCATTATCACTGGCCACGTCCATCATGTTCAACACCAGCAGCGTGGGGTATCCCAGCTCGATGACTTGAGTGGCGTAATAAAGATTGCGCTCGAGGTTCGATGCATCGAGCACCACGACCACTAAATCCGGTTTGGAAACCTCTTTGAGTCGTCCCAGAAGGACATCACGTGCGATTCTTTCGTCGAGGGATTTTGGACTGAGGGAATAGGTGCCGGGGAGATCAAGCAAATTGATTTCTCGACCCTGTGGGACATGGAGAAGCCGTCCCTCCTTTCGCTCCACCGTGACACCGGCGTAATTTCCCACTTTGGCCCGCAAGCCTGTCAGTGCATTGAACAAGGTGGATTTGCCGCAGTTGGGATTGCCCGTCAGAGCCACCCAAAATGGGGCGCGATCACTGGTTGGGGCAGGGGAGGTCAGAGCTTGCATCTCAGCGGGGTTAGACCGTTTCAACAAAGAGCATGTCAGCCTCGTGGCGGCGCAGAGTCAGGTGATAACCGCGTACTTTGATTTCCACTGGATCGCCCATGGGGGCGAACCTTACCAGTTCAACAGTAGTCCCGGAGATGAGGCCCATTTCCATAAGCCGTGGCCGGTTTGCTGGTTCAACATTCAGTTGGCGAAGCACAGCGCGCTGGCCTGTGGAAAGTGCGGTGAGTGGCTTCAATCCCTCTGTCATAGATGTCATGCGACCCGCGCGGGAGCCACGAGTTCCACCATGATCTTGGATGCGAGTTGGCTGCTAATGCCCAGGCGGACGTTGCAAACCTGACAGATGATATTGGTGCTTTGGCTGAGCAGTTTAATCTTCTGTTCCTCGCAAAATCCCATTTCACGAAGCCGATGGGTTACTTCGGGAGGAGCGGTGAGCTGCTTAATGCGGACAGACGTTCCCGCCCTGACCTGATTCAAAGGACAGACGAACGGTTGAAGACAACCGTCGGCTTGTTCCGAGCCATTTTCAGGATCAGTCATTACTCCTTTAGTATATCGGAAGCCTTTCTGATACACAAGAGTTCAACCGTGCCCCCAAAAAAACGGCGCGACCTATAAGGGTCGCGCCGTCGCGTGCGTTTAAGGGGTGTACCCTTACCGACAATTAACCGTGGTAACCTTCTTCGCCGTGTTCGGCAAGGTCAAGACCGAGGGTTTCCACTTCCTCATCGACGCGGAGCCCAACAATTGCTTTGGTGATGAAGGCGATGACAACTGTTCCAACAATACTAAGGACAATAGTGATCACCATGGCTTTGATCTGCTCCATGACCAAGGGTTGGAAGAGATTGTCGGTGACATAGGTCTTTAAGTTGGTGGCGAGGTTGGCGTTGGCGGAGTTGCGAGCCAGCATGCCAGTTAGGAGGGCACCCATGGTGCCACCGACGGCGTGAACTCCGAAGGTGTCCAGAGCGTCATCGTAACCGAAGATTGCCTTAAGCTTCCAACAAGCAAGGAAGGGAACGATGCCAGCCAGAATACCGATGATAAATGAGCCGCCAGGGGTGACAAATCCGCAGGCAGGAGTCACTACGACCAGGCCGGCCACAGCTCCCGAGCAGAAACCCAGGATGCTTGGTTTGCCCTTGATCACGTATTCAGCCATACCCCAGACGAAGGAGGCAACTGCGGCCGCGATGGTGGTGGTGGTGAAAGCGTTGGCGGCAACGCCATCAGCAGCCACGGCGCTACCAGCATTGAAACCGTACCAACCAACCCAGAGCATTCCGGTGCCGATGGCGCACATCGTCATGCTGTGGGGTTGCATAGGTTCCTTGCCGTAACCGAGGCGTTTGCCGAGGATCAAGCAGAGGATCAGGGCGGACCAACCGGATGACATGTGAACGACCGTGCCACCAGCGAAGTCAATTGCTTTGATAGAGGCATCGGCATTCCAGACCCCGTTCATGGCACCATTAATGCCCCACACGGCGTGAGCGAGAGGGAAGTAAACAATGACCATCCAGAGGGCCACGAAAATCATGATTGCGGAGAACTTCATGCGCTCGGCGATGGCACCCAGAATCAGGGCCGGAGTGATGATTGCAAACATCAGCTGGTACATGGAGAACACATTCTGAGATACCCAGTAGCTGTAGTTGGTGTTTGGATTGGAATCCACATTGTTCAACATGGCAAACTTTGAGAAGTCACCCCACCAAGGCTTGGCGCCATCTGCAAAAACAAAGCTGTATCCGAACAGATACCAGAGGATGGTCACCAATCCTGCGATTCCGAAACATTGGGCCACGACAGAGAGGATGTTTTTCTTGCGGACCAGGCCACCGTAGAACAGGAACAGACCGGGCAGGGTCATGAAAAGCACCAATGCGGCGCAAACCATTTGGAAGCCGTTATGGCCGGGACCCGCCCCAGTGATTTTTGAACTGATCTTGGCATCGGCGGCATCTGCTCCACGTGCCCCGTTATTCACGTAGGCTTCGAGGTCGATGATTCGCTGTTCCAGAGTTGGGTCCGCTTTGGTTGTGGCAGCTGCTGCGACGGCGTTGGTGGCAGCGGCCACCGCGTTTGTATCTGCTGCGGTCTGAGCTTGGAGAGCAAGAGGCGCCATTGTCAGCGCGGCCAGCAGTCCATAAATGGCGAGTAATTTTTTCATGCTTCAGGTAATTGCGAGTGGTATGGGTCTGGGTTAGATGGCGGCGTCGCCTTTTTCTTCGGTGCGGATGCGGATGGCCTGTTCCATTGCCGAAACAAACACTTTGCCATCACCGATTTTTCCTGTTTTGGCTGCTTTTACAATGGTCGCCACTGCGGATTCGACCATGTTGTCGGGGAGGACGAGTTCAATCTTGATTTTCGGCAGGAAATCCACCGTATATTCGCTGCCTCGGTAAATTTCGGTATGCCCTTTTTGGCGTCCGAAACCCTTCACCTCGGTTACGGTCATTCCTTCGATGCCCACTTCTCCTAGAGCATCTTTTACTTCCTCCAGTTTAAATGGCTTTATGATCGCTTCGACTTTCTTCATATTAAGCGGTTGGGTATGGTTAGCTGGTCATCGCGTTCCACGGTGAGGTGCGATATTTCCCTGACCACAGGTATTGCGGCCATGACCTCCGAGAGCAGGCAAAAGCTGAGGCGAATCTTGGACGGGGATTCCAAGGGCTTTTCAAGATTTTCCAATTCGGCGGCACACGGCTTAAGCAACCACGATGCCAACCCGTGTTTAAATCTTAGTAAAGCATGTATAAGACGTTGTAAACAAAGGCTTTATCGTTGGTGAATGTCGTGATGGTAATGTGTGAATGATTTTCATGTTTTGTTTTGAGTGGTTCTTTTTGAACATGCTAGTCGATTATTAACAAAATAAAACACCCGCCAGACTCCTTTGGGGGAGCGAGGCGGGGATTTACATTCGGACTGGAGTTTTTAGGCTATTCAGTGAGACAGAGCCGGTCGATCATTGCTACCATATCCACGCCGTCAGGCTTGCTTAGTTGAGCGTCAGCTCCAACCGTTACGCATTTGCGCGCCATTTCATCGTTGATCAGTGAGGAGTAAATAAGCACAGGCGGCACTTGCGAACCCATGTGGCCTCCTTTGATTTCCCGACAAAGGGTTAACCCGTCCATTTGGGGCATTTCAATGTCCGTAATAACGAGATCGATTACCGAACGAAGAGAGTTCGAATGCTTCGATGCCTCATCATGCGCGACCCTCATAAAATCATGTGCTTCGGCACCGTTGTCGAAGGTTCGAATATTGGCAAAACCTGCTTTTTCCAGAGTTTTAACTGTGATGTTCCTGATCATGCGCGAGTCCTCCGCGTAGACGATACGAAGTTGGCTGCGTCTGGTTTGCATTTCTGACGACACTGCGGCAAGTTGGCGTACTTCTGAAGCTGGCATGTAGGCAAGCATCATGCGCTCCAAATCAAGCACAACGACGATGTGGTCCGACATTTTGATGGTGCCCGTGATGTAACCGCCTTCATTGTCTTTCAACCCGCTGACGGATACCGGCTCGAACTCTTTCCAAGTGGTACGATGGATTTTGGAGACCCCATCTATTAGAAATCCGATCACTTTCTGGTTGAATTTGGCGACCAACACCAAGTCTCTCTCACTGTTTTCTGTGGTGCCAGAAATCCCAAGAGCACGTTTGAGGTCTACAAGGAGGACTGGCTTGCCTTGCAAATGGATCACGCCTTTGATTGCAGGCGCGCTGTCAGGTAGCTCGGTGATGGTGGTGTTTTTGACGGCTATCACACGCAGGACTTTGGCGACATTGATGCCGTAGCTTCCTTCTCCAAGAAAAAACTCGATGAACTCCGCCTCGTTAGTTCCCGAGTTGAGGAGGATTTTGGTTCTTCGGTGGTGGGGTGACGATTGCTGTTGCATGGTTGTCTCTGTCAATGGCGCGCGTTAACGTGATCCATTTAGTCATCGGCGGTGAAGGGGTAATCTTGAGTCATGATTGCACCTCGCTAAACAATCAGGCCGGAACGCTTTGCTCGAATGCGATGATTTCCATTTGCCGGTCCAACCGGGTGAAACGTAAAATCCTTCCAACATGAGCACTGGCAACCAGCGCTGAAATCCGGGTTGCCTTCTTTTTGACCTGGCGGAGCACGGAAACCACCAAATTCAAACCTGCTGAATCGATCATTTGCGCCTTGGTAAAATCAAATTCAAACGCGTCACAGGCCAGATTCGTATATTGGGTGCTGTTCAAGGTTGAAAATATCTGTTCGCGCAGAGTTTCCACATTGGTGCTGAGGATGTCTCCCGGAAAGGCGAGTTTGACGCGGTTATTTTCCAAACCAAGCAATGGTTTCATAGGCTTTTCATCGTCGAAACCTCGCAAGAGTTAAGGGCAAAGGTTAACTCTACCTCCGCCCCGTTGCGCCTTAGGCACATCCCGTCCGCAAGTTCCTTCATCATTCCCAGGCCGCGATGCTCGGGAACCAGTGCCTCATTCGCCAATTCGAGGTGGGCTTCAAAATCAAAATTGTGGCCCTTGCCGGGATCGGAAATAACTACGCGCAAGCCTCTTGAAACAGGAGAGTAAGCCACCATTAAGCTTGCGGTTTGAGACGATGAACCTCTACAGCCGTATTTTAGCGCATTTATCATTCCCTCCCTGACGCAGAGAAGAAGGTTGGCCAGAAGATTTTCATTAATGCTCGGCAGCACAAACGTAATGCTCCGGTGCCAAAATGCATGCAATTCGTCGATGTCTCCCAAGCGCTCACCCGAGAGGCGTTCATTGAGAATGAAAACATCATCCCTAGTTGTTGCGGAGGAGTCTGGCGTCAGCTCAATTCTGAGCACCATGATATCGTCCGATGCATCGCTGATCAGGTTCTTTGAAGTGGGATGCGCGCGATCCAGAAATAGTTTTGCGGCCAGGGCCCACGGGCTGATCACCTCGCGGCAAGCAAAATCCTCCAACCCATCCGTCCACATGTAGAAATGAGAGTCCTTGATTATTTCCTGTTCGGTGTGTTGATGTGCGGTTTCTGAAAACCAGCCCAGAGGGTACTCGGCATCCGTGCCTGCCGGGAGGGATTGTCCGGTGGGGGTTATCTGGAAAGGTATGGGAAAGCCGTTGTTGTAGACTTGGATCTTTCTTGAATGGAAATCAATCAGCACCGCGCAGACCGACAGCGAGATCGTCATTGGTTTCCCCTCCTCGGTACACCACTCTTCAACCAACAGTTGGTTAAAGTAGGAAAAGACCTCGGGAATCGGCGTGTTTTTAGCAATCATTCCGCGCACGATTCCTTGAAAATAGGCTGAAACGAAGGCTGCGCGGAGATCGTGGCCTGACACATCTGCCGCGAGGACCAACATGTTTCCATCCGGCAGGCGGAACGAGTTAAAAAAATCACCACCTGCTCCGTGGCATGGGCGGTGGCACACCTCGATGCGCGCCGGCAGTGATTTGATGCTCGGCCCCAGGTGCAAGGAGCCAATAGCTATGGTTTCCGTATCGTTTTTCGCCAGACGTCGCTGCTCCCGTGTTTCGGTAACGGCTCTTTGCAGGGCTTCTCCAATGTCTTTGCGCCGGATCGGTTTTTCGAGGTAATCTGTTGCCCCACAGCGCAGAGAGTCAGCCACGAGTTGCTTTTCTCCTGCTCCGGTTATCATGATAAATGCCAGCGTCGCATCAATCTCCTTCGACCAGAGCAACAAATCCAAGCCGGTTTTGCCGGGCATATAATAGTCTGAAATGAGGCAGTCAAAGGATTCCGTCCCTTCGGTTTGAAGCGTGACCATGGCTTCCTCAGCCGAACCTGCGACGACCACCATGCAGTGGTGCTGATGCAAGTGATGACTCAACATTTCCTTTGAGATTTCGTCGTCATCCACCACGAGAACTCTTGTGGTCTGTGGGCTGCTGTTGGCCTTGGGTTCCGTGGTTATTGACATGCGCTTTTGGTAATTTGGTTCAATTCTTCTCCAAGGCCCCGTGCCCCCTTCCGTTGATCCGCTGCCTTTTTTGTTAGCTGGCTTAAGATATCAATATTTCTGTGCTCGGCATTTTTCATGCAATTGGTTGGAGTGCTCGCGGCGAAATCGTCCAAACAATCCGGGGCGATGGTTTCTATCGGAATATAACCGACTGACTTAAAGCGAGTTGCACCACACCTGAAGCGGCACTGGCATAAAGTGCCCAGATTTTCGCCAAGTTCATCCACATTAGCCCGGCCTTTGACGTACGGCCGCAGCATGCTATGCTCGCCGCTCTTGTGGATTTAATCAGCGAAATCAATAAACGCCGCACCTTTGCCATCATCTCTCACCCGGACGCGGGCAAGACCACGATGACTGAGAAATTGTTGCTCTACGGCGGTGCAGTGCAGTTGGCGGGATCAGTGACCGCCCGCAAACATCAACGGGCTTCCACTTCTGATTGGATGGAGCTTGAGCGCAAACGGGGCATTTCCGTGAGCTCAACTGTTCTTCAGTTCGACTACAGTGGCTTCCGAATCAATTTGCTCGATACCCCGGGTCACAAGGACTTTTCCGAGGATACCTATCGCGTGCTCACGGCGGTTGATTCGGTGGTGATGATCATCGACGCCGGTAAAGGTATTGAGACGCAGACACGCAAACTGTTTGAAGTCTGTCGGCAAAGGGGTGTGCCAATCTTCACGTTCATGAACAAGTGTGATCGTCCAACCAAGGACCCGCTTGCGCTGCTTGATGAATTGGAGAAAGTGCTGGGGATAGGTGCTTTTCCCGTGAACTGGCCTATTGGCAACGGGCCTGATTTTAAAGGCGTTTACGACCGCCAAAGCCATGAAGTGCATCTTTTTGAGCGAACGGTGGGCGGTGCTTTTCGTGCGCCCGTCTCCATTGGCGGATTGTCCGACCCGGTCATTCGCGAAAGATTGGACGATGACACCTACCATAAAGTCACCGAGGAATTGGGTGTTCTCGAAGGGGCCGGGGAGACATTCAGTGAAGAAGAAGTCCTCGCCGGAAAAATTACCCCGGTGTTTTTTGGAAGTGCCGGCAATAACTTTGGTGTCCAGCTCCTTTTGGACGGCTTTCTGAAGCACTCTCCGGCTCCGAGGCCGCGTAAGGCTGGAGATAGGATTTTACCTCCTGAGACCGAGCCGTTTTCCGCTTTTGTGTTTAAGATCCAAGCAAATATGGATCCAAGGCATCGGGATCGCATTGCCTTCATTCGCATCTGCACTGGTCGTTTTGAGCGGGACATGGTGGTGACTCACGCCCGCAGCGGTAAAAAAGTGCGCCTTTCAAGCTCTCACAAGCTCTTCGCCCAGGAACGTGAGACCGTGAATGATGCCTATCCAGGGGACATCATTGGATTGGTGGGACATTCAGAGCTTGGGATTGGAGACACTCTCACTACTGATTCCAGCATTCTTTACAATGAGATCCCGCGATTCACTCCTGAAAGCTTTTCATACCTGCACAACCCGAATACCGCCAAGTACAAGCAGTTTCGGCAGGGCTTGGAACAGCTTTTGCAGGAGGGGGTGATCCAAATTTTCCATCTTCGCGATTCTGCCACCAAAATCCCGCTGCTCGCCGCTGTCGGCCCCCTCCAGTTCGAAGTCGTCCAATTTCGCCTTGAAAGCGAATACGGTGCAGAATCCAGGCTTGAACCTTCGGCTTGGTCGGTCATTCGCTGGCTCCCCACTGATTATAAGGATGAGCAGTTGGATAAGCTCAACCTACCCACAGGTTGTCGGCTGGCCTTCGACAGTGATGAAAATCCCGTCGTTTTGTTCCCCAATGAGTGGTCGGGCAACTACTTTCAGGAAACCAACCGTGGTACGACCTTGACAGCGCTGCCCCCAGCTCGTTCGATGTCGCCAGTTGAGTCGTGATTGTAAGTAATTGATGGAGAATATCTTGTGTCTATTTAGAGTTAGTTTATCAATCGGTTCAGGGTCGCTGTGAAAGTTTTGAATTAAAATTCGATGGCGTGCGGCTACTGGGTTGAGTATTTTCAGATTTCGATTTTTATCGTCAAACCATGGAACCTACAGGCGACATCGCATTGATTGGCCTGGCCGTGATGGGCCAGAACTTGATCCTCAACATGAACGATCACGGCTATACCGTCGTGGCGTACAACCGCACCACCTCCAAGGTGGACGATTTCCTGGCGAAAGAAGCCAAGGGAACGAAGGTGCTAGGAGCCCATTCCATTGAAGAAATGGTGGCGAAGCTCAAACGACCTCGTCGCGTTATGATGTTGGTGAAGGCCGGATCAGCCGTGGACGATTTTATTGAGCAGCTGATTCCGCACCTTGAGCCGGGCGACATCATCATCGACGGTGGCAACTCCCTTTATGGGGATAGCATCCGCCGCACCAAATATGTTGAGTCCAAGGGTTTGCTCTTCATTGGAACAGGTGTTTCGGGTGGTGAGGAAGGTGCGCGCCGCGGACCATCCATCATGCCTGGTGGATCGCCTGCCGCATGGCCTCATGTTAAGGAGATTTTTCAGGCAGTTTCGGCCAAGGTCGATGGCGGCGCACCGTGTTGCGATTGGGTGGGCGAAAATGGAGCGGGCCATTACGTCAAGATGGTCCACAACGGCATCGAATATGGCGACATGCAGTTGATCTGCGAAGCGTACCACCTCATGTCCGCTGGCCTTGGCATGACTGCGGCGGAAATGCATGATGTGTTCGCTGAATGGAACAAGGGTGATTTGGATTCCTACCTGATTGAAATCACCCGGGATATTCTTGCCGTCAAGGATGAGGACGGTTCGCCCTTGGTGGATAAAATTCTCGACACAGCAGGCCAAAAGGGCACTGGCAAATGGACCGTGATCTCATCGCAGGACCTTGGAATCCCCATCACTCTGATGGCTGAGGCCGTTTACTCTCGCTGCGTTTCGGCTCTGAAGGACGAACGCGTGGCTGCAGCACGTAAGTTAAAAGGACCGCGCCCGGTAATTTCCGGCGATCGCGCCAAGTTCGTTGAGGACATCCGACAGGCGCTGTACGCCTCAAAGATCGTTTCCTACGCTCAGGGGTACATGCTCATGCGCGCTGCTGCCAAGGAAAACAATTGGAAGCTCAACTACGGCGGCATTGCTCTGATGTGGCGTGGTGGTTGCATCATCCGTAGCCGTTTCTTGGGTAAGATTAAAGAGGCTTACGACAAGAAGCCCGGGCTCAACAACCTGTTGCTGGACGATTTCTTCCGCGCGGCCATCAAAACATCCCAGCGCTCATGGCGCAATGTAGTGGCCACTGCGGCGAAGAAGGGCATTCCCACGCCCGCTTTCAGCACCGCGCTGAATTTCTACGACGCTTATCGCAGTGCCCGTCTGCCAGCCAATCTATTGCAGGCCCAACGCGATTATTTCGGTGCTCATACCTACGAGCGTTTGGACAAGCCTCGCGGCGATTTCTTCCACACCAACTGGACTGGCCGGGGTGGTGATGTGTCGTCCTCGACCTACAACGCATAAGCCTCTGCCTGAATTTGCTTATGTCTGATCCAGCCCAAGTTCTGCGGGATTTCAAACCTGCACGCGAATTTTTCGTCGGCATCGATTCCGATGGGTGCGTGTTTGACTCCATGGAGATCAAGCACAAGGAGTGTTTCACTCCGATGTTTATCAAACATTTTCACCTTCAAGCGGTCAGCAAATACGCGCGTGAAGTGTGGGATTTTGTGAACCTGTATTCCAAAACTCGCGGTGCCAACCGTTTCCCTGCGCTGGTGCGCGCGCTTAATCTGCTGCGCGAGCGTCCCGAGGTGAAGGCCCGCGGTGTGCATGTGCCCGATACCAAGGCGCTTGAGGAATGGATGGCCCGTGAAACCAAGCTCGGCAACGCGACTCTTGCCGCCGAAGTTAAAGGTGGCAATACGGGTTTGACCCAGATCAAGGCGTGGTCCGACGCTGTTAATAAACAGATTGAGGACATCGTTCATGGCGTGCCTCCTTTCCCGCTGTTTAAGGAGAGTCTCGATAAAATCAACACTCGCGCCGATGCGATGGTGATCTCACAGACCCCTGCTGATGCGCTCGCCCGCGAGTGGGCCGAGCACGGGATCGACAAGGGGATTCGCGTCATCGCCGGCCAGGAAATGGGAACGAAAACGGAACACCTAAAGTTCGCCGCGATCGGGAAATATCCGGCCGTTAAAATCCTAATGATTGGCGATGCCCCCGGCGACTTCAAGGCCGCCCAGTCCAACGGCGCGCTGTTCTATCCCATTGTCCCCGGCAACGAGGAAACCTCTTGGCAGCGTTTCCAAGCCGAAGCCTTGGAACGCTTCTTCGCTGGCACCTACGCTGGTGCCTATGAGGCCGCTCTCGTCAAAGAATTTGATGCTTCGCTCCCCGAGTATCCCTCTTGGAAATAGCGGCAAAGCCATCATCTAAAGCCAGGCACCCGAGCAATCTCGGGTGCCTTTTTCTTGAGTAGGTCAGACGGGGGCTTTTGAAGTTCATTTGATGTCACATTCCACGCTTACGGATAAATTACGGACTACGATTCCTTTGGACCCACGCCAAGCTCTGAGACGAATTCCCGGTCAGCGTATATTCCATGAAATTCGCGCGGATGGCTCGGTCATTCTGCGTGCTGTTCCATGGCTTGATGAATTTTTGACAGCATCAAATTAAAGAGGCCTGTGGCGACCTTTGTTGAAGAGAAGTATGCCGCTAGTGGCCCGTACTGCTCCAAGTGCAGCTCCGTTGCTTCGTTAAGCTTTTTACAGCGGAAGCAGTTGGTCAGTACCCACCCGAACCGATTTTACCTCCCGCACCGGATTCTCCAGCAGCGGCGCGGCGGTTGTACTCATCCATCATCACAGCTGTTGCGGTTGCGCCGCAACGGCTCCCTCCGAGATCGCGCACCAGGATTAGTCCGTCGAGATCGCGCACTCCGCCTGCGGCTTTGACCTGTACTTTGGGGGAGCAGGAGGCTCGCATCAATCGCAGGTCGTGTTCGGTCGCACCCTTGTAGGTGTACTTGCCGTCGGCGCCCTTGATGAAACCGTAGCCGGTGGAGGTTTTCACCCAATCGGCCCCGGCGCCCTCGCAGATTTGGCAGAGCTTGATTTTAACATCATCGCTGGAAAGTCCGGCTCCGCCTGCTGTGAGATAATCGTTCTCGAAGATGACTTTTACTTTCGCGCCATGTCGATGCGCCTCGTCACAAACCCCTTTGATATCCTGCTCCACGTAAGCCCAATCCCCGCCAAGGGCTTTGCCGATATTGATCACCATGTCGATCTCGGCTGCTCCGTCGCGGCAGGCCAGTTCGGTTTCGTAGCGCTTGGCTTCAGTCAGTCCGTTGCCGTGCGGAAAGCCGATGACGCAGCCGACGATCACCCCTGTATCCTTCAGCAGTTCCACAGCGCGTTTGACGGCATAGGGTTTGATGCAGACGGAGGCAGCCTGGTACTTCGCGGCCAGCCGGCAGCCATCGTCCAACTCCTGATCGGTCATGGTGGGATGGAGCAGGGAATGGTCGATCATTTTCGACAATTCGAGGTAAGTGTATTTCATAAAATTTCAGGCGAAGTAAGGTCGCAGGATTTGCCCGGAGACGCGGACGGCACGTTTGCGGCCCGCCAGATCTTTGCCAAAGGTTTCGTCCTCGACCTCAATGCAGACGGGACCGTCATATTTGATTTCCATAAGGGCGCCGATGTAACGTGCCCAATCCATTTTGCCATAACCGGGAATGCGGGGCTGGTGCCATTCCTTGGGCAGCGAGAAAATCCCGTGCTCGTTCAGTCCGTCCATATCGATCTCAATATCTTTGGCGTGAAAGTGGAAGATGCGATCGGCGAATTCCTTGAGCGGTCCCGCCGGGTCCATCATTTGCAAAACCAAATGGGAGGGATCGTAATTGAGGCCAAAAGAGGAGCTATCGATGTCGTTGAACATGCGCCTCCAAATCACAGGAGTGGTCGCCAGATTTTTGCCTCCCGGCCATTCATCGCGGGTATAAAGCATCGGGCAATTCTCGATTGCTATTTTAATACCGTGATCCTCGGCGAATTTCACGAGTGGTCTCCACGTTTTGAGAAAGCGCGGCCAATTCTCATCAACCGTTTTGCTCGGATCACGCCCGGCAAAGGAATTCACCACTGGCAACCCCAGAAGAGCCGCAGCTTTGATCACTTGTTTAAGATGGTCAACCGCAGCTTTGGCCGTCGCCGGATTGGGATCGAGCGGATTCGGGTAGTAACCGAGGGCGCTCATACGGACGGCGTACTTTTGAGCCAGGGCGTTGACCTCATCCGCCGTGCCTCGGCTAAATCCGGTCACGTCAATGTGGGTGATGCCGGCGTATTTGCGCTCAGCTTTGCCGGAAGGCCAGCACATCACTTCAACACAGTCGAAACCTTCGTCATTGGCCAGTTCGAAGACTCCTTCAAGCCTGAGTTCGGGAACGATGGCAGAAACAAATCCCAGTTGCATATGAAGTTGTTTTGCGAAGGGTTAGACTTTGATCCATTTTTTCTCGCGATGGCTTCGCAGGATTGCGTCGCAGAGTTCGACTTCGTGGTGGCCGTCCGCCGCTGTGGCGAAGAGAGCAGGTTGAGTTGTATCACCCGCGATCCGGCCGTAAATATTTCGGTACAGCATTTTGAAGGTATCGGGAAATCCTTCAACATGTCCGCCCGGATAATCGGTGTATCCCGCGGCATCGGCAAACTCGGCGCAGGCGCGGAAGGCGGTCGCATTGGCGGAATCACGACGACCCATGTGGATCATATCGGGGTTCTCCGAGTTCCACCAAACGCTTTGTTTTGTACCGTAGATTTCCACACGAATGCAGTTTTTCCGCCCTGCCGCCACCTGCGATATCCCGAGGTTCGCCCTTGCTCCGCAGGCATAATGGAGAAGGACATTTGCGTAATCTTCTGTGGTGACTTTGTAGGAGTCGAGTTTTGCATCCGCAGAAATGGTGCTGAAAGATTTCACCTCGCCCGCAGGGCGGCTGCGCGTTTTGTGAAACGTGTTCATGTCTGCCAGAACTTGTTTAACCGGACTTCCGAGAATGAAGCCTGCCATATCCATCCAATGCGTGCCGATATCTGCCACCGCCCTCAGAGCGCCGCCTTCCTTGGGCAATAGTCGCCAGTTGTAATCCGTCGGTTTGAGCAGCCAGTCCTGCAAATAGCTGCCGTTGACATGAATGATTTCCCCCAGATCTCCTCTCGCGACCATTGCCCTCATCTGCAACACAGCCGGATAAAACCGGATGTTGTAGTTAACCGCCAGAACAAGGGCCTGACCAGAACCGCTCTTCCCGGAGGCCGCAACCTTAACCAATGCGCCAGTCTCCCGCGTATTCATGGCGAGTGGCTTCTCGCAGATGCAATGTAACCCGGCCGCTAGGACGGCCTTGGCTTGTGCGAAATGATCCTTGTTTGGCGAAGTGATGTGGACCACGTCCGCGCCTGATTCGCGGATCATCCTCTTGTAGTCGTAATCTCCGAACACTTGCGGGATGCCAAACCTGTCGGCCACTGCCATCGCGCTTCGTGCCGAGCCGCACACCGCCGTCACTTGGACACCCAAACGCTTGAGAGCTTCGACATGGACCGGGCCAATAAAGCCGGTGCCGATCACGCCGGCCTTAATTTGATGCAGTGGTTTCATTTTGATCGATGGGTGCAGAGGGCAGGGGAGCGGCGGCGCGGGCCGACAAAGCAAAGCCCGACTGCTGCCCGAGATGCCCGGGGTTTATCTGGTTGGTAAATTCGTAGTGGTCGCCGCGATAGTACGTGTCTTCGACCCAGATCGCAACCTCGGCCAACCCCACCGCGTGGACCCAAAGGGCAGGACTTCCTTCGCCAACTTCGAGGAGTTGGGCCTGTCGTCCTTCTGCGGCCACTGCTCGAATGCTTTGCTTGGCCTCAGTCGGCTTAAGGTTAAACTTGCTCTCCAGAAGCTCGTAGAATGAACCCTCTAAATCCACCCTTTTCAGCCCGGGGCAACGATGTGCCGCGATGTAACGCTGCTCGAAAATGACCGGAGCATCTCCGGCAAGCCGAAGGCGTTCACAGTAAAATATTTTTTCAGCGGGCTTGAGCCCCAATGAGTGTGCCACCTCGGGAGGTGCTTTGGCCGCTTTTAGGGTCCGAAAGACGAGCACCCGTGTCGAGGCGCTAAGCCCGGTGGCCTCCGTCTTGGCCGTAAAACTGTCCAACGAGCGAAGGTCATTTTCGAGTGCTTTCGCCTTTACAAAAGTTCCAACGCCTCTTCGAAATTCAAGGCAACCGCTGACCACCATATGCGAAAGGGCTTTGTTCGCTGTGACACGGCTGACTTGGAACTTTTCCGCCACCTGGCGTTCCGTAAGAAATTGAGAACCCGAGGCATAGGTGCCGCGCTGGATCAGACGCATGAGATGCGTATGCAGTTGATGGTAAATCGGATCGCGCACAATGTGCTGCAATTCCGTGAACGTTGAATTAACAGGTGGCATAGCCACAAGTCATGTACCAACGAAGTTTGGTGGAAGCAAGTTTTTCTCCACCTGAGTGAGTTATCCAAGTGGATACCGCATAAATCGTACCGCCATCGCGAAGGCGTGCTGCGCACGCCAAAACAATCATTGACTCTAACGTGGATAGTCTGTATTGTCTGTAGTGACAGAAATAAAAGAAATAGCGCGGGCCTACGCACGTTTCTCGTTAAAACACAGCATTCCGTGAGCAAGTCTGTTAATGTCGGATTCGTCGGCTGGCTGTTCTACGACGGCGAGTGTCGTCTGTGCTGCAAATGGGCGCTTCGGGTGGAGCGGTTGATGGTTCATCAGGGGTTTCAGTTTCACACTCTTCAATCGACCAAAGGCGTGCGGCATCTCGGCTTGAGGGGCGATGCGCCACTCGGCGAAATGCGCCTGTTGTTGATCGATGGTCGTAATCTCGGTGGAGCTGAGGCGGTGGTGGAAATCGCACGGCGTATCTGGTGGGCCTGGCCGCTTTGGCTTTTCAGCAAAGTACCTGGATCAAGGTGGTTTTTGTACAGGGTCTATCGCGTTATTGCCGCGAACCGGCATTGTGTAGGCGGTGTCTGTAAGGTCCACCGTCATTATCCCGCGCGTGACCTGCTGCCTCTGGTGCTGCTTCCGGCTTTCGCCATTGCCTTCCGGAAAATGCTGCCCAACTGGGTGTTCATGTGGCTTTTGTCGTTCGCGATATTTTATGGCTGCAAATGGCTAAGCCTGCGCCGAGCCACAAAGCATTTGTCGTACGGAAGCTCCTTAGCATACCTCTTTGCTTGGCCGGGAATGGATGCGGAGGCTTTTCTGGGCGGCAGATTGGTCGCGCCTCCGAAAATGGGCTTATGGCTGATCGCTTGGGTGGAGACCATGGTGGGCTTGTTTCTCGTCTTTCTTGCGGTCTTTCACCCTTTCCATCGCAACCCACTTCTCACTGGTTGGCTCGGAATGGTTGGTGCCGTGATGACGCTGCACTTCGGCTTCTTTCAACTGCTGTCCCTCGCTTGGCGCGCGGCTGGCCGCGACGCAAAACCACTGATGCGGGCCCCGCTCTTCGCTACCTCGCTCGCCGATTTTTGGGGGAATCGTTGGAACACCGCTTTCAATGCGCTCGCAAACGATTTGGTTTTTCGCAAACTTGCGCGCCCTCTCGGCGTAGCTTGGGCCACCTTGGCGACGTTTCTTGTGTCGGGTGTGGTCCATGACATGGTGATTTCCTTGCCTGCCTGCGGTGGGTACGGTCTGCCAACCGCGTACTTTCTCCTTCAGGGCGTGGCGGTGCTGTTTGAGCGCAGCAGGGTGGGACGGACTTTTGGTTTGGGTAACGGCTGGCGCGGCCGCTCGTTCGCCTTGGTCATTGTTGCAGCTCCAGTGATATTGCTTTTCCACCCTCCTTTTGTAAGGAACGTCATTCTGCCCATGTTGCAATCCATTGGCGGCTTTTCAAATTTGATATGAACACAGTCTTGATTCTGAAATTCACCGCTCTCACCTACCTTGGACTGATCGCCGCCGGATTGCTCATGCCGGGTGTCGTTGGGCTGCGCGATCACCTTAGTAGACTGCCCAAATTCATCCGCCAGCTTTTCTGGGTTTACTACTCTTTCATTGGTCTGTGCCTGATTTGCTTCGGCCTCGGCACTTTTTTTCTTGCCGATCAAATTGCGGCAGGAACGCCGCTCGCCCGTTCAGTCTGCGGCTTCCTTGCCCTGTTCTGGAGCTTGAGGTTCGTCGTCGGGACGTTCGTGTTCGATCTGCGTCCCTATCTCACAAGTCGTTGGCGTCGCCTCGGCCTCGCAGCAGCCAATTTCGCCTTCACCTGCCTTCCGTTTGTTTACGGCTGGGTGGCTCTCAAATGACCAAACCCAAAAGACTGTTCTTGTTTCGTTCTTTTTCCGGTCGAATGTTCGAGACGCCCCACTTGATAAGCCGAGGGAAACTCGATCGTTCGCGCGAGAGAAAATCAGTACTCATTCAAATCATTCTCCATGAAGCTCAAATTATTCGATCTTTGGCGGTGGGATGGCGAAGTCACTCGCGGCTCATTCATCCTGTGGGCGTTCATCCTATTCATACTCAAATACAATCTCGACCGCCTTCTCTTCTGGACAGTATTTCATAGGGGGTGGTCGATCTTCAGCTACTTTGGGCAGCCATTCCCTTGGATCGAAGGCTCGTCTCCCACCCAAACTCCTGGGAAATTCGCGCTCCTGCTTTTGGCAGCTTTGCCGTTTTTGTGGAGTGGGGTGATGCTCTGCTTAAAGCGACTTCGTAATGCACGACTGCCACTCTGGCTTGCCGTCCTTTTCGTGATTCCGATTTTGAAATGGTTCCTGTTCGTCGCGCTTGGGTTGGTTCCGGAGAAGGTTGCCGCTTGGAACGAAGTTGCATGTCGACCGTGGAAATGGGTTCCCTCGTCCAAACTGGCCAGCGCGGGCATGGCGATGGCAATCAGCGTTCTGCTGGCGGTGGCGGCCACTGCCTTGAGTACAACGATTCTGCACGAATACGGCTGGGGATTGTTTGCGGGCACACCATTCGCGATGGGATTTCTTGCCTCGATCCTGCACGGCGTTGGAGAGCGAAGAAGCGCAGGCGAAAGCATCGGTGTAGCCATGCTTGCCGTGACGCTGGCTGGCATTGTTTTGCTGGCCGTGGCCCTTGAGGGAGTAATCTGCATTCTGATGGCAGCGCCCTTGGCATATATTCTCGCGGCCATGGGAGCCCTCGTGGGGCACGTGGTTCAGGACACCCGCTGGCGGTGCCGCCGAACTCATCTCTGCTGCGTGCCCTTTCTTGCTTTGCCGTTGATGTTGGGCACCGAGGCAATGCGGCCGGATCAGCCGCCATTGCTCAGCGTGGTCACGGTTGTGGAGGTGGATGCCCCTATCGAGCATGTTTGGAAAAACGTTGTGGAGTTTTCGGAGCTGCCTCCGCCTGAAGAGGCCATATTCAAACTCGGGCTGGCTTATCCGATTCGTGCGGAAATCACCGGGTCCGGTCCCGGTGCCATTAGGCGTTGCGTCTTCTCCACCGGCTCATTTGTCGAACCAATCGAGGTCTGGGACAAGCCTTACTTACTCAAATTCTCCGTGACTGCGAATCCAGCCCCAATGCAGGAGTGGACGCCATACCGAGTAATCCATCCACCGCACCTGACCAATTTCTTTGTCTCTAAGAAAGGTCAGTTTCGCCTGACGCCCTTGGCGGGAGGTCGCACTCAAATCGAGGGCACAACTTGGTATCAGCATGGGCTTTGGCCGGCAAACTACTGGCAGCTTTGGTCGGATCACATCATTCATACCATTCACTTGCGTGTCCTGCACCATGTGAAGCATCTCAGCGAAATGGATTCGAAATCTTGACCCGATCACCTATGGTGCGTCGACTGCGTTCCTTTGAAACTTGTCTCGTGGCCGAATTGCTTGAGGTTTGATCGCAGCCATGTTTCACCTCTGTGCGGTGGAAATTGAGCATTGCTGGGTATAAACGAGATCTCCGCGTGAGACTCGTGACTCTTATTAAAGTAGAGAGAATCTTTTTGAGGAGTGCCCCCTGAATTCAGAGCAAAGCGTGCCAGGGACAAAAAAAGGCAGCGGCTGAAGCTCTCTCCTTCTTCAGCCGCCGCCAACCGCCCAAGTGTCTCTCTCACCTGGGTTTCGCGCTTCCGCGAAACTGTCCCCGTCCGAATCACACAACCCGAGCCGGAGAAATTCTTCAGATTACTGACTCTTGGTCAGTTTTTTACGGCGCAACAAGCGCGATCCCACTTGTCCCATTAGGCCCAACGTATCATTGAGCTTGTTTCGGGCACGGCTGTGAGGGGGGATTCATAATCCGGCGACAGGGTGTTTAGGTCGGCACTTGGGGCCACAGACAAGGCAAGGCGAGGAGCATAGGAACCTGTTACCTTAGCCACGCGGCTCAGCGTGTCGTCCAAGGGTCGAATCCGCTTTGACCCCGGATTGTTGAGTGCGTAGGGACCTCCGTTTTCTCTACGAGACGAATCCCCAAACACGATCGCTGTGCTGGACGCCGTGGGGTGGGGGGTTTTGTGTGACTGAATAGTGAGTATCCGTCGAACCGGCCGAGAGTGCCAAGCCGTTGTTATCCACTCCTTTATTGGAAAGTCTTGAGATGGACCAAAGAGGCCTGCGGTATCAGGTTGTGTATTTGCTGCGCAAACAATAGTAGACAATCCGGCGAGCGCGAGAGTTTTGCAGGCGTTATTCATCTATTTCGTACGGGTCATTTCCTCATTTGTGAGGATAAATGTATCAAAGCAGGACACATGCCACTGTCTTAATGTCCAATTATGCAAAAACTGTCCCGCATTAAGTTCTCGACGCCTTTAACATATTGTAGCACAGTTATTTACCGTTTTGGATCATTAACCAGTCATGCGAGCCGTCGCCGTTTATCAAAAAGAGGAAAAAATCCAGCTTCTGGATCATCCCACTCCGCAAATTTCATCTGATAATGAGGTGAAAGTGAAGGTATTGGAGGTGGGTATTTGTGGTACTGATCGGGAGATATGCACCTTCGTATACGGTGCCCCTCCCGTAGGGAGTTCCTACTTAGTCATTGGCCACGAGGCTCTTGGAGAAGTGGTGGAGGTTGGAAGTGCGGTCTCAAGTGTGAGAAAGGGCGATCTCGTCGTACCTTCGGTGCGGCGTCCCTGCCAGCATTCTGAGTGTCAGCCCTGCTCTCAGGAATTGCAGGATTTTTGTGCCACCGGCGATTTTGTGGAGCGCGGAATAAAGATGTATCACGGGTACATGACTGAGTATTTCGTCGATCGCCCTCAGTATCTCAATCAAGTCCCCGCCCACCTTCGCGACGTTGCTGTCTTGGTGGAACCACTGACTGTGGCCGAAAAAGGCTTGGCCCAAGTATGGAAAACCCAGGAGCGTCTGCCTTGGGTGCGCAAGAATGCGACTCTAGCGCGCCCCGGTGAAGGCCTTAACGCGGTCGTTCTTGGGGCGGGTCCCATTGGTATTTTGGGTGCTATGGCCTTGGTGGCAAGAGGGTTCCGTACCTTCGTTTACTCGCGTTCACCCAAGCCTAACCCTAAATCCGAGTTGGTTGAGTCTTTTGGTGCCGAATACATTTCAGCAAAACAAGTCTCCTCAGTGGATATGGCGGCTCGAGTCGGCAATATTGATCTAATTTACGAGGCTTCCGGTATTTCCTCCTTCAACTTCGATGTCATGCTCCAACTGGGCCAGAACGGGATCTATATTTTCACGGGGATTCCTGCTCCGGGCAAATCCATCCCGGTTTTTGGCGATCAGCTCATGAGAAATATCGTTCTCAAGAATCAGGCGATTGTTGGAACAGTTAATGCCGATCGTCGCGCTTTTTCCAATGCTATCGAAGACTTGTCCTATTTCAAAGCTCATTGGCCTGCCGCGTTGAGCCAAATAATCACCTCCCGGAAGTCCATTGAGGAATACCGCGATCTGCTGGTGGGTGAAGAAAAGGGTGGCATCAAAAACGTGATCTCCCTCCATTAGGTTGGAACCTCCGCATGAGTTCTGAAACACCTCAGCCCCTTCTTCGAGTTGCGGTGCTGGGTACCGGTTCTTTGGGCAAGGAGCACGCGCGACTTTATGCCGATCTTGCTGCCGCAGGCAAAGTCAGCTTCGTGGGCGTTTACGATGTCCATTCTGAGACAGCCCGAAAGATTGCCGACAAGTACCACGTCCAGGCATTTGCTTCAGTCGAAGCCGCCGCCACTAAAGCTGATGCGCTCAACGTGGTCACTCCCACCTCCACCCACCATGCGCTTGCCAGTCAACTGCTTGCCATGGGCAAGCACTTGCTGGTCGAAAAGCCTATGACCGATTCGGCCGAACAGGCTACAGACTTGGTCAGGTTGGCCAGGGAGAATCGTTGCGTCCTTCAGGTAGGGCATGTGGAACGGTTTAACCCTGTCTTTACCTACCTTACCTCGGTCGCCAGTGATCCGCGTTTTATTGAGGCCCACCGGCTTTCACCCTTTCCCGCTAGGAGCACGGATATTGGCGTGGTTCTGGATTTGATGATTCACGACCTGGATGTGGTTTTGGCTTTTGTAAAATCACCCGTCGTGGCCGTCGATGCCGTAGGAATTCCCGTCCTTAGCCGAACTGAGGATATCGCCAATGCCCGGCTTCGCTTTGCCAACGGGTGTGTGGCCAACCTTACCGCAAGCCGCATTAGTCCTGAGCGGCTCCGCAAAATCCGAGTTTTTAGTGGCGGGCCCAGCGTCAGTTACGTCTCTCTCGATTACCGCGCCCAAGAAGGTTTTATTTATCGAATCGCTCGTGAAGGAGAGGAGGAGTCCTCGCTCCTCAAGAAGTTGCTGGCTGCCCGCGATAGCACCATCGTTTCGGAATTTGGCGGCAAACGCATCGTGCGTGAGCCAGTTCCCATCAACAAAGACGAGCCTCTCAAACTTGAGCTGGAATCATTTGTCAAATGCGTGGTGGCACAGCATACTCCGGTGGTCAGCGGGGAATCCGCCCGACTCGCCTTGGACCTTGCATTTCAGATTACCGCACAGATTCAGGCTCAGGCCGGTTCTGGAATTCCTGAAATTGCCCGATCCCTCGACATTGCGTAAGGCAATGCCTGTCCCCCAAATTTGCAGGTTTGTGTGGCTTATTTGATGGCGGAAAAGAACACAAGCGTGTTAAATAACATCGAATTTGCGGTGTTTGATTTAATTAAAATTGACGATAAAAATAAACTGATCCAATGACTTCAATTCATCCAGCGCCAAATCCTACAGGCCATGCGGGTGGTATTTCGCAGACCGCTCGTTCTCCTGCTAAGGTTAGTCGTCAAAAACGACTCGGGTTCATGTCTGTTTTGATAGTCGTAATTTTTCTGGTGGCATTTGGCGCGTTTTTCGTAACCGGGCATGTTAAGCAAATGGCGTCCAATCTTTCTGGCGCGACCCTAACCAGAATCGGCTACATGGGTTCTGCCAATGACCGTCTTGCTGACGGATTTATTCAGACCATACTTGCCGTTCATTCCAGCACTGATGCAGAACGCAGATCGCATTTGGAAAAAATTCCGGCCATCACAGCATCCATGAACGAGTACCTCGATAAATTGGATGCATTGCCTTTGGAAGAGTCCCAGAGAGTGCTTTTGGAAAAATTCAAATTCACAAGAGCGGAATATTCCGAGGCACGCAAGGAATGCTTTGTACTTTTGCAGAAAAACCCGGAGCAAGCGTCGAATTTTTTAGCTCAGAAGCTTTTGCCAAAATATACGTTGTACGATCAGGCGGGCGCGGAATTGTGGAACGGCAACATCCTTGATGCAAAGGCGGAAAGCTACCGGATCCTCCATACTGCAAGCCAAGCACAAATTTGGATCACTGCCTGCGTGTTTTTGGCGGTAATTATCGGATTTGGAGCTGGCTTGTACCGTATCGTCTCCAGTCTCGAATGGTGAAGTCGAGTGTTCGTCTTGTCGGTTGGGTGGAAGTTGTTCAACCCCCGCTTTAGCCCATTTTCTTTCTGCCGATTGCCATGTTAGGATTTTGAACATGGATTTCCACAGGATTTCACGACGCGATTGCGTAAAAGTATTACTTTGGAGCACTTGCGTCTCCTGGGTGGCTGGCCAGCGTTGGACTTCGCCGATGGCCGCCGAGGTAACGGCTGCTGCAACGGAGCCTGACGCTGTTTTTCGGTTTCGTCTTGCTGATTTCCCAGCTTTAGATTCAGCCGGGGGCTCCGTTCGATTCGGAGGGAGTTCCATAACCTCTTATTTTCAGGATGGCATTGAGCGCACTCAGGCCGCTGGAATTTTTCCAACCTTCTTCGTCAACCGCCCAACATCCGCTCCAAATTATGTGGCTCTCGCTGCTGAATGCACACATGAGGGTTGCATCATCGATATTCTCGCCAGTGGTATTCACGTTTGCCCCTGTCACGGCTCCCGCTTCAGTGCCGTTGGCAAACGACTCAGAACCCCGGCGATGGCAAATCTTCCGACCTATGACTTGCTGGTTGAGCCGGATGGCGTCCTAGCCGTTATCCTGCCAGGCTCGATTGATGGAGTGATCCTGCGGTTTGACGCCATCCCACTAGCCATTTCTGAAGGCTTAAAGCGACTCAAGATTTCGTTCAGCTCCTTCTCCGGCATGACTTATGAAGTCCGGTTTAAACCTTTTGGACAGGAGGATGCGGAAGTAGTGCCGCATTCCATCACCGACGCCGGCGCAGCTGACTCCGACTCAGTGGGGGGGATCGATGATGTTCTTGTTGTCTATGTGGATGCACCTCTCAAAGACGGCGTTTTCCAAGTGGCCATAGTAGTAACCGAAGTGTGAAACTCACAGCACGGTGCCATGGAGGATCTGGTACGCCACACTGAAATAGATGATTAATCCGGTCACATCCACCAAGGTGGCCACGAGCGGTGCGGATGAAACCGCTGGGTCAAAGCCAAGCCTGCGGAGCACGAATGGCAGCATGGCTCCCATGATTGAACCGAAAAGTACCACTCCAATCAGGCTGCACGCCACTGTCGCCGCCACGAGAACGTAGTGTGGTCCATAGAGCTTTTCCCGGGTTGGCCAAAGCAGAATGCGCATCATGGCGATTGCGGCAAGCACTCCTCCCAGGCAAAGCCCCGCAATTAACTCGCGGATCAAAACTTTCCACCAATCGCGCAATTTCACATCGCCCACCGCCATGGCGCGAATAATGAGGGATGTGGCTTGTGATCCGGAATTTCCACCTGAAGAAATGATCAAAGGAACGAAAAGCGCAAGAACCACAGCCTTGGCGATTTCTTCCTCGAAAAAACCCATGGCAGTCGCCGTTAGCATTTCACCCAAAAACAGCACGGCAAGCCAGCCGGCACGTTTTTTGATCATGCGGAATAGTTGGATCTTTAGGTAGGGGGCATCCAAGGCCTCCATACCGCCCATTTTTTGAATGTCCTCAGTGGTCTCCTTTTCCACCAAATCCAAAACGTCATCCACTGTGACGACCCCCAGCATCACCCCCTGCGTGTCCGTCACCGGCAGCATGGTCACATCATATTTTTCAAAAGCAGTGATTGCCGTCTCTTGGTCGTCAGAGGCTTTGAGTGAGAAAGTGTTTTCCTCGAGCAGATCGCTTACCGGTTTTTCGGTGGGTTCAACCACCAGATTCCGCAACCGCACCCGGGCGATAAGGTGCCCATGTTCGCTGACCACAAATAGCTGGTTCAATGTTTCGGCGTTATGGGGCCCCGCACGTAAAAATTCCAATGTCTGGCCAACGGTCCATGCGTCTTTAATGGCTGTATAGTCCGGAGTCATCCGGCGGCCAATCGAGTTCTTGGGATAGCCCAGAAGGGACCGAGCAATTTTTCGTTCCTCGGGTGAAAGTAAATTGAGAAGCTTCTGTGTGATTGCAGCCGGCATTTCCTCAAGCAGCGCGGTGCGGTCATCTGCAGACAGCTCGTTCAGGATGCTTGCCACCTCCTCGTTCCCTAACGCTTGGAGAACCAGTTTCTGGTTATCCACCGGCAGGTATTCAAAAACTGATGCTGCGAGTTCCCGATGGATGATCCGCAGCAGGACAGCTTGATCCGCAGCGGGAAAATCACTAAGGATATCAGCGATTTCGTAGGGCTGGAATTCCTCAAGAATCGTCCGCAGTTGGTTAAACTCGCGGCTCGCAATCAATTCCTTGATTTCAGGTAAAATGAGGTTTCCCAGCATGGCTCCTACTTGGAATCCTTTTCTTTAATTCCAACATTTCGAGGTTTTCGCCGAAAACCGTTCTGCGCCCACAACTTCCAGACCATCGTCAAAGCCTCCCGCACAATCCGGCCCGACATCTTGGATCGTCCGTGAAACCGGTCCGTGAACACAATCGGAACTTCCGCCACCTTCAATCCCTGCCGCCAAATTTTGTGGGTCAATTCAATTTGAAAACTGTAACCATTGGATCCAATTTTTTTGAGATCAATAGATTGCAGCGCGCTTCGGCGAAAACATTTGTACCCACCTGTGGGATCGGTGATCCGCATGCCTGTGATGGTTTTGACATACTTCGCTGCCGCAAGACTGAGCATTAGTCGGTTCAATGGCCAATTGATGACTCTGATTCCATTGCTGTATCTTGATCCAACTACTAGATCTGCTGTGGCTGCAGCCGACAGAAACGCTGGAATATCATCCGGATTATGTGAAAGATCGCCGTCCATCTCGAAAATGAACTCATAGCCCCGCGCCAGCGCCCACTCGAATCCTGCGCAGTAAGCCCGCCCTAAACCGTTTTTTTCATTGCGGTGCAGAACATGAATTCGTGGATTATTTGCCGCGTACACGTCGGCCATCTCTCCTGTTCCATCGGGCGAGCTGTCATCCACGATGAGGATATCCAAAGTCACTGGCACCTTCATGACGCGGTCGATCACGTTCGGGAGATTTTCCCTCTCGTTGTAGGTCGGCACGATCACAAGGGTTTCTGGTTGCATAGAATCCAATTGGTTAAGAATGCTTCAGCCAACCAGCGTCTGACAAGCCCGCAGCAAGCCTTTCCTGTTTTAGCCGCACTGAGCTTTGTGTCGCAGGGCGTGATCGATAAGCACCAGCGCCGCCATGGCTTCCACCATCGGCACAGCGCGGGGAAGAACGCATGGGTCATGGCGTCCCCGTCCCTTCAAGGTGGTATTCTCAAAATCGGTGTTGATCGTGTCCTGCTCATGCATGACCGTCGCAACAGGTTTGAAGGGAACGCGGAAATAGATGGTTTCGCCATTGGAGATTCCGCCCACAATACCGCCGGAACGGTTGGTGGTGGTATGGACGTGCTTATCCTTTGCTCGGATGGCGTCGTTGTGCTGCATCCCTGTCATTAGAATGCTGTCGAAGCCGGAGCCAAAATCAAAACCGCGCGAGGCCGGGAGGCTTAGCATGGCTTTCCCCAAATCCGCTTCAAGACGATCAAAAACCGGCTCGCCCCAGCCCGCTGAAACCCCGCGAATCACGCACTCAACAATTCCACCCACGCTATCGCCTTTGGAGCGAGTGTCCTCTATTAGCTCGATCATTTTCTCGGCGGTCCCACTGTCCGGGCAACGCACAATGTTGGATTCGACCTGTGCCGACGTCACTTGATCGCGGTCTACCTCGGCTTGGATCCGTTGCACTTGTTTCACGTATGCGAGCACTTCAACTCCATAAAGCTCTCGGAGCAACTTGCGCGCGATCGCACCACCCGCCACACGACCAATCGTTTCCCGTGCGCTCGTCCGTCCGCCGCCAGCCCAATTGCGAATGCCATACTTGGCCACATAGGTATAATCGGCGTGGGAAGGGCGAAATTTGGTGGCCATCTCGGCATAGGCCTCCGAGCGTTGGTCTTCGTTCTTCACCATCATCGAGATGGGGGTCCCCAGCGTTTTCCCCTCAAAGACACCTGATAGAATTGTCACTGTATCACTCTCCTTGCGGGGAGTGACAATTTTGGACTGGCCGGGGCGGCGGCGATCAAGGTCCGGTTGAATATCGGCCTCGCTGAGGCTTAATCGTGGAGGGCAGCCATCCACCACCACGCCCACTCCTCCCCCGTGGGACTCACCCCATGTGGTAATACGGAAAACCTGACCAAACGAATTCGACATGGACACATACTGCTGAAAACCCGCGACTGGGTCAAACGCCCCTTCAGCATCCTTACGCTCACGCAGCTACTGCTGTTCAGAGTGGGTTTCCATCAGCGTGTCGTTGCGCGTCAATTTGATGGCGTCACGACTGCTGTTTTCTTGTCGGAGAGCCATGCCTCAATCTGTTTTCTGGTGCGGTCCGTGTTACGTTCAAAGCACCACCACATGACGATGGCAAACGCTACGGTCCCGATAAGTAGTCCTGCAAACCCGAGGTAGGTTGCCGCATTTGGGGATAATCGTTTTCCATTGAAAAAACCGAAAAAGAAAAATGCCATCATCGGGAAGTGAACCAAATAGAGGGTGTAAGATATTTCCGATAACCCGGCTGCGATTTTCTTAAGCCACAGGATATGATGATCGCTTGCCGCCAAACCGACAACCCACATAGTGAAAGCGATTCCCAGGCCCAAATCGGTTCCAAAGATCGATTTTGTCTTGCTGGCCGCCAAACAGCCAAGAGACAAAATGCCTGCAAGGATGAGCCACGCCGGATGGCTGCAAATCCTTCTGACTCTTTCAATGCGCCCCAACCCAAATGCCACAACTCCGAGCAACCAGATGCTGCCAAGCAAGGTTATTTTACCTGGCAGTGCGCAAATTATTGCCAGGGCCAGCAGCGAAAAAAGAAAGCGAACCGACCATTTACGAATAAACCAAACGCCACAGAGCAAAGGAAACAGCACATAGTACCAAAATTCGTTCGCCAAGCTCCACAGTGGCCCGTTTGTGCCCAGACAATCGACGAAGATGGTTTGCAAAAAGAAAGCGTTGGCTACGAACGTGGTCGCCCGGAGGTCTGCCGGGGACTGAAGACTTGGACCGGAATTATAGGTCGAGTAAAAGACGCCTTCATATCCCGAGTACCCGAAGTGACGACCCAGACTGTCCACTGCCAACGTAAATACCAAGGTTGGTAACAACACCATCCAAAGGCGGGACATTCTTCGAGATGCATATTGCTTCCATGACCAACGGTCAGATTGGTATGCAGCCAAGACACTTCCACCCACGAGGTATCCGCTCAGGACGAAAAACACCACGACTGATTGATGCCCTAGACCCGTGGCAAAATAAAACAAGCGATCAAAAATGCCAGGGGAGCCAACTTGGCCAAAATCAACCATCATAAACGCCCGGAGGTGACTGGCGCATACCAGTATTGCGGCAAGTCCCCTCAGCAAATCAAGATTGGCAAGGCGGTGTTTCACGGCTTAATTGCCGACCATTTGGTCGTGAACGATGAGAGCATGGATTGTTGTGGTGAGTCGCTGCATTGCGGCCGTGAACGATAGGCTAGGATCTTCAAAACTGGAGCTGACCTTCGAAGGAGCGAACCCATGAACTTTGCTATGTTTATTAAGCTCTGGGCTGGAAACAGAATCTCCAACTCCGTTAACATGACCGGTCTCAATTCAAAATGGCCGTGATTGAAATGGACGGCGCAAAAACATATCCTCCTCGGGATGGCATGATCAAGGAGTGTTTACGTTTTATTCCCAAATTTCCACATGGGGACTAAGCAGCCATTGCTGGCTTTGAAAACCCATGGTTGGATCAAACGCAACTTGTCTCCTTGTTGTTCACTGTATCTGCACCGTCCAGCCGGCTCCGATTAGGGGGGACTGAGGCACAGCTAGGACTGCCATCAGGACCTGTCTCCGGAAACTCCAGAATTTTGTCTTTTGCATTTCATGCGAATTGCTTAGCTTTTGCGTATGGAATCCCAAGTCAACGCGCCTGCCCAGCCCACCGGCCGACTTCTTTCCCTCGATGCCCTGCGCGGCTTTGACATGTTTTGGATCGTTGGAATGGAGGAGGTTTTTGAGGCGCTTTCGGTGGTGACAGGCACACATTTGGCCAAGTCGCTGGACCACGCCGCATGGGTGGGCCTGCACTTCTACGATTTCATTTTTCCTCTTTTCACATTCATCATCGGCGTCTCTCAAGTCTTTTCCCTGCGGAAATCAGTTGAGCAGGATGGGAAAATGGGTGCGACAATGAAAGTGCTGCGTCGCGGGCTAATACTTTTTTTCCTTGGGTTTCTTTATTATGGAGGCGTTTCAAAGTTGCGTTGGCTGGGCGTCCTCCAACGACTGGCCATTTGTTCGATGGGCGCGGGGCTCTGCATCATCTGGCTTAAGACCAAGGGCCGGGTGGTGGTTTGTGCCAGTACTCTCATCGGCTATTGGGCATTGCTGACTTTTGTGCCCATTCCGGGAGCGGGCGCAGGCAATTACGCCGAAGGGATGAACCTGACCAATTACCTCGATAAGATGTATCTGCCTGGATTTAGGTGGGATGGTGACCATGATCCCGAAGGGATGTTGAGCACTCTTCCAGCCATTGCTCAGTGTTTGTTGGGTGTGTTTGCCGGGACATTACTGATGCGGAAAGATCTGGATGGAAAAAGGAAAGTTAGCTTTCTTGTTATGGGCGGAGTGGCACTGATCGCTCTTGGTTTCCTTTGGAGCCTCCAGTTTCCCATCATCAAAAAGCTTTGGACTTCAACATTTGTCCTGGTGACCTCAGGCGTCGGCGCCATTTTACTCGCTTTTTTCTACCACATAATCGATGTGAAGGGTTACAACCGTTGGTGTACCCCGTTTGTTTGGATTGGCATGAACGCCATCACCATTTACTTCGTCCATTCCTTCTTCAATTTTGCCAAGCTTGGAAATGGATTTTTCGGTGGAGAAGTTGGAGAGTGGCTTGATCGGCTCATCGCTCCAGGCTTCAGTCATTTGCTGGTCTCATTAACCGTTTTGACCTTGGTCTTTTTGTTTGTTCGATTCCTTTATCAACGGAAGCTTTTCATCAGAGTCTGAGTCGCATGATTAGTCTGAAGGCCGCTTTGGATGCAAAATGATTTCGTCGGTTTGAAGTTCAATTCGATCAATGTGCTTGATAAAAGCACGCCAAACCTCGTTGCTCTCAGCCGAATCACTGAGGTTTTGCACCTCCAAACGTCCGGTCACCCATTGTGGGAGCTGGCGTCCATTGGCTTCCAGTGATTTCATTTGGAGGTAGAGATGGGAGTTGGTGACGAGGAGGCTGAATTTGGCTTCCCCATTAAAGAATCGACCTTTAAGCAAGGGCGTTCGAATGAAATCCAATGGCAAACTAGTCGTGACCGTGACTTGGTTGCTGAGTGGCTTGATCACAAAAGTCCCTTTGTGAAGGGCGAAATCCTGCTGTTGGCCAAGCCACCAAGTCAACTCCTGCCCAGTCAAATGCAGTGGTTGAAGGCCGGAGGGATCACTTAAAACTCGCTCAAAATTTCGAATGCGATCAACTACGTTGCTGGACTGTGTGGGTGAAAGCTGAGCGGAGGCCAACGAAACGGGCGATGGACTAGTGTAAGTGCTAACAAATTTCTTCAGTCCAAACCGAACGCCAACGTAGGTGGCCAGCAGCATCAACACCGCCAACACGATCATTGTCAGGCATCCATAGTACAGGCAGCCCCGTTTTTTTGGGCCGCTGACGGCTTGTTCCTCAGTCATTCAGAGGCATGATGGCTGGACTGCCTCCGTTTTTCAAGGTAGCCGTGCGTGAACATTTACGGGCGCGTACAGGCCATTATCCACAGCTACGGCTTGGCAGTGGTCGTGGTTCTTGGCAGGATCGGGCTAATTGAAGAGCTCAACCCCAGACCGATGGAGTTTTGAACGCATGCTTTTGGCGCAAGGCGTGAGGGAGATTGTCGGAGTGGACGAAGCTGGGCGAGGGCCGTTGGCCGGGCCGGTGGTGGCGGCTGCGGTGATGTTTCCAGTGAACTGGATCGCGGATGGCATGCCTCATGACTTGGCCGGAATCAACGATTCCAAGCAGATCAGCGAAACGGTAAGGGACATACTGGGCAAACGATTGCTTTCAACGAATGGAGTGCGATCTGCCGTGGCTGTGATTGACGCGGAGCTTGTGGATCGGATCAATATTCTACAGGCCACTTTTTGCGCCATGAACGAGGCGGTTTCGGCGCTCGGTCCAGGGGTGGAGCACGTTTTGGTCGACGGCAATCATCGCAGTTCAACTCGTTGGCCCCAAACTCCGGTGATCAAAGGGGATACGCTGAGCTACTCCATTGCCGCAGCAAGCATTCTGGCTAAAACCACTAGAGACCGGCTTATGGAAGAGTACGATGCGGTCTATCCGGGGTACGGATTCAAAGATCACAAAGGTTATGGCACTCCCCGTCACCTGGAAGCTCTTTCGCGGTTGGGGCCGTGTGCCATCCACCGGAAATCGTTTGCCCCTTTGCGGATTGATCAACCCGAGTTGTTTTTCCTATGAACTGGAGCTGGCCGTGGCAGCCACGAAAACCAGCATTGCCTGAGCATTTAAAATTGGGCAGGGCAGGGGAAGTCGCGGCGCGGCGCCATTTAGAGGGAAAAGGACTGCGATTTGTCTGCTCAAACTATCAGGCGAGCCGGAGTGAAATTGACCTGATTTTTCGCGATTTGTCCGTGTTAGTCATTGTGGAAGTCAAAACCCGTTCTTCTGAGGATTGGTCTCGACCCGCGTCGGCTGTGGATGCGGCAAAGCGTGATCATCTTTCCCGGGCTGCACTGGAGTACTTGCGGGAACTGGGAAATCCCCGCATTTCGTTCCGATTCGATATCGTGGAGGTACTTGCCGATGGGGGGAGGTTCATTGAAATTCGGCATCTCGTGAATGTATTTCCACTCTCGGGCAACATGCGATACCACCCCTAAACAGGGTTTTTTAGAACGTGGAGTTTGGGTCCGCACGTGGCGTTTTGCCTTTGAAAGGCAGCGTATCCGGAACCACTTGCACGTCCGTGGTGGTTTTGAACTGCACAGGCCCATCGAACGTGTATTCCACCATGAAGGCCGTCCAGCCCTGCTGAGGGGTCTTAACTGTTCCCGCCCAGCGCAGGTCGGTTCCGATGTTGAGCTCGGTGGAGGTCCAGGCTTTGCCGATGTTTTCCATGCGGAAATCACGAGCCTTGTCATTGTGTGCCTGCCAGACCTTAACTGACTTGGGCTTGGCCGAACTGGTCACCACATAAGAGCCATTGCCATTTAAACGCCACTCCAGGGTGGGAACGGGTATCCCCGTCACAACACTGACATAAGCTGCAAGCAGGGTTTCGTAGGCATCCGACTCGCGCATGGAATGGTCTGTGTTGGGAACGTAGCGAAGGGACTTGGCCCCTGGAAGTTCGTGGAAATAAAATTGAGAGGAATCCGGCAGGAAAAATTGATCGCCGCAGGCATTCAAAATGAATTTCGGCATGGTTAAACGCTCGCGGTATTCAAAAGGCTCCTCGATCTTCATGAGTGCCTGATAGGCAGGGGTGTCATAACGGTCCATCAAACGCTCGGCCACATAGTCGCCCACCGCAGGAGCCCAGAATCCGTAGGCCTCGTAATGATGGATGAACGATGGCTTGATGTTCAGCATGTCGATCACGATGGGAACAATTCCCACCACCCGTTTGTCGACCGCTGCAGTGGCCCACGTTGTCCAACCTCGTTTGGAACCGCCCGCCACCACAAAGCCGTCGATCGTGATTGGATTACTCGGAAGCTTCGCCAGAAAATCTTGAACGGTGTCCATGGCCCGCACCGCGCTCTTGGTCATGGGCAGTCGCAGTGGCCAGCGTTCATCACCTGTGCGGAGAAAGTGGGCCCATGTGTAGGCAATGATTTCATCCTCATCGCGTTGCATCGTGTCGCCCGAGAAAACCAGGGTTTGGTTGGGGACCATTTTAAGCTCGGTTACGATGGTTTTCGATGCGAGGGCCATCTTGACCATGTTGGCGTCGGCTTTAGTGGGTGCGCCACTTTTGTTGTTTCCTCCACCGATGAACAAAAGGCTTTTGCGGGATTTCACCTCGGGAGGCTGTGTGACGATCATCCAGTGCTTCCAAAGCACGCGATCAACCTCGTTTGTGGTCAGCCATCGTTGCGAAGTCATTTCGATGACATGAACCTTGGCTCCGTCCTGAGTGATGGTGTTGACCAGATGATACTCGTAGGCGGGGTCTGGCGTATGAACGTATCGGTCGAGTGCGGTCTCGCTGGCCCGCGAGGAGAATACGGCGACAGCCGCAGTGAACAGCAGAACTAAAATATGGTGGTTCATTCGTGAATGCGAGTGATGATAAGCAACCCGGGGTACGGGTCAACCCACCATTGCTTTGAGTGAACTAAAATTCACAATTCCAGACACATCCAGCCCAGTCGGCGGCCTGCTATTTTTGTTTCTGATGGTGCATCGTTGCGCGTTTCAATTCACGGTCGCTTTCCCGCTTTTTAATATCCTCGCGCTTGTCGAAATCCACTTTTCCCTTGCCCACTCCGATCTGAACTTTAACTTTCCCATTCTTCCAGTACATGGACATGGGAAACAGGGCGTTCCCTTTTACCATGGCCAAACCGTAAAGCTTACGGATTTCCGATTTATGGAGGAGGAGTTTTCGAGGGGCTTTGGGCGTGTGATTATAGAGATTGCCGAAATTGTACTCGTCGATGTGGGCGTTATAGAGCCAGACCTCGTTGTTCTCCACTTTAGCGAAAGCATCCGAAATCTGTCCTTTGCCGCCGCGAAGTGCTTTCACCTCGGTGCCGTGGAGGGCGATGCCAGCCTCAAAGGTTTCCAAGATGTGATAATCGCGCCGGGCCTTGGGATTGGAAACGATTTCAGACATAAAAATAGCCAGAAGGGGTGAAACCCCCGCCGGCTGCGACAACTAACGATGGAAGGTATTCCCAATTAGGCCTTGCGACGCTTGTTGCGGGTGGCCGGGTCGACAACCGCTTCGGTCAAAGGCGCTTCCCAGTCGAGCTTGCCCTCAATGATCTCAAGCAGACAAATGTCCGCTGCACCCATTCCTGCGGTATTGGAGATCATGGGGTGGCCCTGCGATCCGCTGGCACCGGTCAATTGGCGCACGCGTCGCGAAACGATGTTGATCAGGACGTTGGGGTTTCCGACTTTCTCCAACGCTTTTTTGCAATTTTCGCTATTCAAGATGTTCCCTTATCTGACAAAGGTCTGTAAATGTGGACGTTGAAGAGGAAAGCGGCAAGTCAAAAATTGGGTTTAATTTTTCGAATCGACTCTATCCGGGCTCCATCAGGTTTTGGAGCTGGGGAGCTTGCCCCCTGATCCCTTTAATTGATTCAGAAGCCTTCGTCGTCCTCCGTCGCTAAGAAAGTCGAAGCTAAGCTCCACCCGATCCATGATTTGAATGAGCTTTGGTGTGCGCGGTTTGGCTCAGCCTTTGGTGACTGGGGCCAGATCAGTTCTGAGGGTGGCCTTTTTGATGAGGCGGCAAAATTCTTTTTTGCTGGTGTTGTGGTGGGTGCCGTCTTTAGTCGCGAGGTTGGTCATGGATTTATATTCCACTTCCTGGCGAGTCAATTGAACGATCCGGAGGAATTCCTCACCTTGCTGCCAGACTTGGCCTTGTTGAAGTTTAAGCGGGGTCGCCATATCTTATTTAGCAATCCGTCTCCCCTGATGTTCCCATCAGGGGAGGAGCAGAAAAGCAGGACTACTTTTTCTTGGCTGCTGTTTTAGCTGCTGCGGCCTGTGTCTTCTTCTGGTCAGCGCTGCTGACTTTGGCCTGCTTTTGCGTGCTCTTCTTCTGGTTGGATTTAGGTGATTTATCGCCCATGGTTTTGTGGTGGTTGACTTCCTGTTTTGGCTGCGTTGCGGAATGTTTGTTTCTCCGCAATGGCTAAATTCTGCCTTGACGCCGTGGAATTGTAAACCACGGACGGTTTGTTCCATACAGTTTTGAGCAAAATAAATGGCATTGATTCCGTTCAGAATCTTTTGTGGCTTGTGGTTTGAGCCCCCCATCTGGTGGCTGCGGAGCGGGGCGCGGCACTGGCACTTTCCTCCAGCAAAAAGGAGGGCGCGTTGTGTTTAAAACAACGCGCCCTTGATTGGTGTGGAATTATGCCCCGACGTTGGCCAGTTCTTCGTTGGTCGTGACGTTGATGATCTTGAACTGTTCGGATTGGAAGCTTGGATCAGCTCGGAAGGACAGTTTGCCGAAGTACCGTTTTTCCATTTCGATGAGAATCTTTTCGTCCTGGGTGCGAAGACGATCCAACACAGTGGGGTTGACCACAATCCGGAGTTGGAAATCAGACTCGTCACGGGCTCGGCGCTTCAAAATTTCGCTGAGTTTACGTTGAATTTCGACACTCATGGTGAGGGTGCTCTTGACCTTGCCGCGACCTTTGCAGTGTTCACAATCGTCATAAACGGCGGCGCGCACGCTTTCGGAGTGACGCTGGCGGGTCATTTCTAGGAGCCCAAGCTGCGATATGGGCAGGATGTGGGTCTTTGATTTGTCACGGCGCAGCCCATCTTTAAGTTTTTGATAGACCGCGTTTTGGTCGCGGCGGGACTTCATGTCGATGAAATCCAGCACGATCAATCCGCCCATGTTGCGCAGGCGCAATTGACGGGCGATTTCCTCGGCGGCCTCGACATTCACTTTAAGGATGGTGGATTCCTGGTCCTTGCTGCCTTTGTGGCGACCCGTGTTGACATCAATGGCCACAAGGGCTTCTGTTTCATCAATGACGATGTAACCACCGCTCTTTAGGTGGACCTGCCGCGTGAACGCACTCTCCAACTGACGGGTGATGTTGAAGCGATCAAAAATCGCCTGCGGTTCTGTGTAAAGTTTGACTTTGGAGGTTGAACGCTTGGAGATGCGGCCAATCATTTCCTTGATGCGCTCAAACTCGCGCTGGCCATCGACAACGATGCGTTCAACATCCTCGGTAAGGAAATCGCGCACTGTGCGTTCGACAATGTCTGGTTCTTGGAAAACACAGGTCGCCGTGGGTTGGCGGTTGATTTTGTCCTGAACCATTTTCCATTCGTCGATTAGCAGGGCCAGATCGCGCACAAAGTAACGGGCCTGCTGTCCTTCGCCAACGGTGCGGATTATGACGCCCATGCCTTCGGGGATGCTTAGGCTGCGCAGGATTCGTTTGAGCCTCTGGCGTTCCTCCTGGTTCTCGATTTTTCGCGAGATGCCGCTTTGTTCGGAGTTGGGCAGAAGCACCAGATAACGGCCGGGCAGCGCGAGATTGGTGGTGACACGGGGGCCTTTGTTGCCAATTGGGCCCTTGGTGACCTGAACGATGATCTCGCTGCTAGGAGGGTACAGGCGAGGAATGTCTTTTTGAGTAACGCGGGGCCGATCCCGGCGTTTGGTGTTTTCACGTTCGACCACTTCAACGCCGCTGTCAAATGGCGCAGGCACTATGTCCCAGTAGTGCAGGAACGCGTTTTTCTCAAAACCAATATCAACAAATGCAGCTTTAAGACCGTCTTCGAGATTCCGGACTTTGCCCTTGAAGATGCTTCCAACCAAACGTTCATCGGTGGTGCGTTCGATGTTGAATTCCTCAAGCCTTCCCGCCTCAAGAACAGCCACGCGGACCTCAAGGCTTTCGGCGTTGATGATGACTTCCTTGTCTGATTTGGTCGGTGGGCTGATCAGTTGCTGGACGTGGCGCAGAACCCTGCCTGCCGCCATGCGAATGGCATCGACCAAACCTTGCGGCTTGGGTTCGGCCACGTGAATGGGGACATAAGGCTGTTCCTCGCGGACTTCAGCCTCTGGCTCCTGGTCCCGGCGCGGCTCGCGAAAATTCTGCGCGCGGCCTTTGGGCGAGGATTCCTCTTCGTGCTCCTGTTCGTTTCGCTCATCGCTCGGCGGGCGTGCTTCATCGCTTCCGTGGGCAGGCAGTCCTGCAGCCAGGTTTTCAGAGCGTTCAATCTCGTCCTGATGGCGGTTTTGGTGGTAGACATCCTCGGCGGGTTTTTCGCCGGAGATGGCATCGGCGCGGGCTTCGCTGGCGGCGCGGTCCGGGCCGGCGGGACGTGGTCCGGCCGGGCGGAACCGCATGGGGCCGCGACGTCGCCGTGAAAATGAACGGTCACTCATATTTAATACGATCTTCTGTGAATGTGGACGTTTTGCAAAATACCGATGGCAAGCAACGAGCAAAGAACTGACGACCCCCCATAACTGAGGAGAGGCAGGGGTATGCCCGTCACTGGCATCAGGCGAATGTTCATGCCGATGTTGATGAATACATGACTAAAGAGCAGTGTGACGACCCCCACTGCCAGGAATTTTCCGAGACGGTCCCGGGCTTGGCTGGCAATTCTGATCCCGCAAAACAGTATCAGAGTATAGAGGGTGATGACGGTGGTGCTGCCCAAAAATCCCTTCTCCTCGGCGATGACGGAAAAGATGAAGTCATTGTGTGCCACGGCCCGCGGAAGGTAACCCAAAGCGTTTTGAGTGCCCTGCCGCCAACCTTTTCCAGCGAGCCCACCTGAGCCCACCGATATCAGCGCCTGCTCGACATTGTACGACTTTTGTCGCTGTTTATCGCGCGCGCGCTGACGCTCCACAGGGCTGGCATCCCTGGGGGCAAAATCCTTTCCAAAATAGACAAGCAGCCGGTCCCGCTGGTAATCCTCCAGTTTAATCTGCCATTGAGGCGGAGCAAAAAGGATGTCCACCAACAATAGCGCCACCAGTATACCAGTCCCCCCGAGGAATCTAACCAGATACCGCACCGGCGTTCCTGCAACGAACATCATGATCAAGCCAATGGGGAAGAAGACCAGAGCCGAGCCCAGGTCCGGCTCTTTGAGGATCAGGACAAACGGCAGCGCCGTCAGGGCCAGACTCTTTATGAATATCCCTGGCAGGCGTAGTTCTTCCACGGGGCGGCTGAGGTAGTTGGCCTGCATGGCGATGAAAGCAAGCTTGGCAAACTCGGAAGGCTGGAATTGGAAGAATCCCAAATCGATCCAACGTGTCGCGCCGAATCTCTTAGTGCCCACCGCAAACACCATCACCAGAGCGAAAATCGAAAGCCAATACAGCACCATGGACCAGCGGGCGAGAGTGGCGTAATCCACGATGCAAAGGATCCCCGCCATGCCGAGCCCCACGACGTAGAAAAGCATCTGTTTGAAAACTAGGCGGCTGTTGGGATCGTTCACCGTGGAGGCCGAGTAGATGAAAAACGCGCCAATGACCATCAGCATCAGCGCGCTGATAGTTAAGGTCCAGTCGAAGCGGGTCTCTTTTTCGATGGCTTGTGGGAAGAGGGATGTCATGTTCTCGGCCCTCCCGCAAGTGGCAGGGGCCGCACAACAACAAGATCCTTTTTCTGGATCGCCTTGTAAATCTCCCGGGCTTTCGGGGCGCAGGTGATCCCCCCCGAAGCTCCACTTTCCACCACCACAACTACCGCATACTTGGGCTGCTCGAAGGGCGCAAAAGAAACAAACCAAGTAATGTGATCCATCCCGCCTCCTGGCAGGGTTTTTTGCGCGGTTCCTGTTTTCCCGCAAATCCTCATGCCTTGCACGAAGGCGTTGACTCCTGAGCCGCCGTTTTCCTCGACATCAGCCAGCATGGCTTGCCGGATGATTTGAAGGTGTTTCTGATTGGCCGGTATTAGTCGGCGGATCTCGCCTTCAGGGAAGATTTGGGGCTGGGCATCCCCCACCATTGCGGGAGGGTTGATTCGGCTTAACAGGCGGGGTTTGAATAGTTTGCCTCCATTGGCCACGGCGGCGGTCATCATGGCCATTTGAATGGGCGTAACCACGATTTCACCCTGGCCTATGGCCAGATTGGCAGTGTCGCCATCCTGCCAGATCAAGCCGTCCTTTTTGACGCGGTCGCCTGGTTCAGGGAAGTAGCCTGCTCTTTCCTGGCGTTCCGACACGACTTTGGTTTTTTTGCCCAGTTCGAATGCCGCGCCCATTTCCACTAAAGCTTTCGGCCCTACTTTGAGGCTGTAATCAATGAAGTACGAGTTGCACGAGTGCTTGAAAGCATCGTTGAAATCGTAATTTCCCGGCGGAGCGGTGTCCCGTATCTTCCTCCGTCCCAATTGATAATAACCTTCGTTGTAAAAAATGGCGGCTGGATTGAGAATCCCTGCTTCGAGGGCTGCTAGGGCCACCACCACTTTGAAAATTGAGCCCGGTGGGTACGCGGCATACAAGGCCCGATTGATGTACGGCGTCAGTTTGGGATCAATGAGCCGTGCGTTTTCCTCGGTGCTGATGGTGCCCATGAACATGTTGGGATCAAATGTGGGGCATGAAGCCATAGCGAGCACATCCCCATTACGCACGTCGATCACAACAGCTGCCCCGCGAGTGTCCGGGCCCGACATTAGCAAAGCCTGTTCAGCAGCCTGCTGGATGTTGAGATCCAAGGTCAGCACCAAATCCTGTCCGGGTTCGATGGGAGCCCAAGTCTCTTCCTTTTGGCGGTAGCCTATGTTGTTGACCAAAATGGATTTCACTCCGGCTTTGCCTCGCAATTCTTCGTCGTAGCTGGCTTCAATCCCACTTTTTCCCACGTAATCGGGCAGTCGATAGCGGAACACCATCTCGTCCTCGACGGCTGATTCATCCTCACGTTGCAGGAATCCGAGGGCATGAACCGCAGCTGGCCCTTGTGGGTATATCCGCATGGGCTGAACTTCCAGTTCCACTCCGGGCACCTCGAAGCATTGCTCCATGAAGATGGCGATCTGCTGGGGGGTCAGGTTGTTCAGAATGGGCAGGGGCAGCGCAAGCTGATCGCTGTAGTGGCGGGAGAATACCTTGGGATTGAGCAATAATTGCTGGCCGAGAACCTTCAGGCTGACTTGTGAGACAATGTTGCTCACCACGCGGTAGCGTGAGGTTTCCTGCATGTCGACAACCTGCTGCTTGGTGGGGCGGGTGCCGATTTGCTCACGAAATTCCCGGCGCACATTGTTGGTGTACTCATGGCGGAATTGTTCGCGCAAATCCTCCAAGTAGAGGTTCACTGTAAAACGCGGCTGATTCTCGGCTAAAATGCGGTTCTGTTGATCAAGAATTCGTCCGCGCGGCGCAGGCACCCGCACTGTCCTGAAGGCCTGAATTTTGAGGCTGTCCTGGTATTCGTGATAGGAAACAATTTGCACGTACCAAAGGCCCCCCATGAGAGCGGCCATCCCAATTAGCACCCCAATGGCTAGCCATCGAAGTTGGTTTTCCGACCGTCGAATTTGATCAAAGACCAGCATGGGTTAGTGCCGTCCTCTTTCTATTTGTCGATCCTCACGCAACGTCGCCTCTGGAATCACCGGATGGCTCAATGCGCGTTCGATTCTGCCGAAAATGGCAAACCAGAGCGGGGTTGCCAACCCGCCCACCCCCGTCATGACGGCCCATTGCCAGAGCGAACCCCAGCCCAGCAGGGGATGTTCCCCCGCCAAAAGTAGCAGGACGACCGAAAAAGCCGGCACCGCCGCGCTGGCGGTCATGCCCAAAACAATTTGCGCGTAGCGTTGATCGCGCAGAATGAGGGTCTTATTGAGATGCACTGCGCTCCCCACCAAGGCCAATGGAAGGATGGAAATACCCAGTGGGCCTGCCGTCAACGAGTCGTGCAGGGCGCCTGCCACCACCGCTGTTAGAATAATGACGCGCGGAGCGTGGCTTAACGCCAGATAAATCATGAGTCCCGGGATTAAATCGACCTGAGCTCCAAGCCATTGCCGCACGCTTTCGGAGGAGGCTTGCAGGAATATCATTCCATACACCCCCACCGCCAGGCACAGCGCCACCCATAAATTCATTGAAGTACGACCCATACCTCCTCAATGTTGCGTAGATTGGCGCCCAGCTTGACTCGCGATTCCTGATAAAGCCCATACCCGGCCGAGCTGATATCCACGATTTGCCCAACCGTTATACCCTTTGGGAAAACCCCACCCAAGCCGCTGGTAATAATTTGCTGTCCCGGACGAAGCTGGGTGTGGCGCGAAACGTAGGTCATTTGGACCAGACTCGGGTCCGTAATGCTGTCGGTGGCGGGCGCGATAACTCCGGGTTCCCGCGTCTCCGCTACCATGGCGGATACTCGGCAGTTGGGGTCTCCCACAAGAATGACCCTTGCGCTGGCGCTGCCCACCTGCTCAACCCGCCCCACCAGCCCTTCAGGAACCATCACAAAAGCGTTGCTGCGAATACCGTCGTTGGATCCGGCATCAATGACGAAAGTGCGCCACCAATTCGCCGGATCGCGAGCGATCACCCGGGTTAGTTTAAGTTTCCAAGGGGTACGCCCAGTCCAGCCCACGGATGCTCGCAATCGGGTATTCTCAGCCGTTAAATCTGCTGCTTGAAGGCTTTCCAGTCTGAGCTGTTGGTTTTCTTTTTGGATTCTTTCGATTTGCTCCAGCAGCAGACTTCTGGGAACCACTTGATCACCTGCGCGAGTAATGGCTTTTTCCGAGGAGGAGAGGAGGCCAAAGAGCGGTAGAAATAACCCGCTCAACGCCAGCTTAAGCTGCGTTGTGGCTCTGGCAGGCAGGTTCAATAGAACCACCGCCAGCAATATAACCCCGGCAAATGCCAGGACGTATGGCTTCTTCAACATGCTTCCACCCGACCCTATAGGCCAGGGGAACGCAGCGCAGAAATGACGTTAATCGCGGTTCGCCTCGGTCAAAGTCCTCAGGAAATGTAATTCCTGAAGGACACGTCCGGTCCCTTCAGCCACCGCCGTCAACGGATCGTCAGCAATGTGGACCGGCAATCCCGTCTCCTCAGCCACCAAGCGGTCAATTCCGCGAAGGAGGGCTCCGCCACCAGCCATGACAATGCCCCTATCCACCAAGTCGGCGGACAACTCAGGCGGGCATCGTTCCAAAGTGATGCGGACGGATTCAAGAATGCTGGTCAGCGGCTCCTTAAGAGCCTCACGGACTTCCTCCGACCGAAGCGTCAGGGTTTTGGGCAGACCGGCGCTTAGATCGCGGCCTTTGACCTCCATGGTCATTTCCTCGTCGAGCGGGTAAGCCGAACCAATGCGAATTTTGATCTCTTCTGCAGTACGTTCACCTATCATCAGGTTGTAGGCACGCTTCATGTAGGCCACGATGGTTTCATCGAACTCATCGCCTCCCACGCGCAGACTCCGGCTGAATACAATGCCGGCCAGGGAGATGATGGCGATTTCGCACGTCCCCCCGCCGATATCCACGATCATGTTTCCCGCCGGTTCATGGACGGGCAGTCCCACCCCTATGGCAGAGGCCATGGGCTGCTCAATTAAATAGACTTCTCGGGCTCCGGCGTGGCGGGCAGAATCTTTGACCGCGCGCTTTTCAACTTCGGTGATGCCCGAAGGAACAGCGACGACCACGCGGGGGGCTATCAACTTGCGATGGTGGACCTTCTGGATGAAATGACGGAGCATAGCCTCCGTAATTTCGAAATCCGCGATGACTCCGTCCTTCATGGGACGGATGGCGACGATATTCCCGGGGGTGCGGCCAATCATTCGTTTGGCTTCCTCACCCACCGCCAGAACATTCGTGGTGCCAGCCTGGATGGCGACGACAGAAGGTTCCCGCAAGACAATACCGCGATCTCGAACGTAAACGAGCGAGTTCGCGGTTCCGAGGTCGATTCCGATGTCGTTGGAAAACAGACCTTTAAGTTGCGCTAACATGAGTCAAGTGCTACAACACTTTTACTAATTAACCCCCTTAACCTCCTAAAGGTCAAGAGGTTTAATCCGGGACATTTTGGCATACCCTGAATTTCGCTCTTGGAATTCACTTGACCCAGCGTCTCTCATGCCAGAGATTCACTCACAAACATCATCCGATCATAAGGTAGTCCAAGCTGATCTTGGGCCGTGGCTTATCAAGGGTTTTAGTGCCCGGAGAGTCCGCTTTTTGTTCACGAATGTTACGACGCATGAAATTGTCCGTGTTTGTTTTGTTGGCGTGTCTCTCCGCTTCCTTGGCCTTTGGCGCGGATGAACCGGTGGCCAAGATCAATGGCAGGATCGCTCATCCCACCCATATCATCGCCAAATCCAAACCCGGTGGAGCAGCCCAGGCTCTCGCCCGTCAGGCCGCAACGGCTTACAAAATCACCGCCGAGCCGTCGACCATGCCCGGCTTGATCATTATGGATAGCATTCCGGCCTTGGCGGCCCAAGCCGTCCAGACGCCAGAGGAGCTGGGAGTCGCCCTTTCTAAACGCATCGCAGACCTCGAAGCGACTGGAAACTTTACTTTCGTCGAACCGGATTATCTACGAGAAATTGACGCAACACCCACAGATTCAGCTTTTAACGACGGCACACTCTGGGGCTTAAACAATACCGGACAGGGTGGAGGTAAGTTTGGAGCTGATCTCAATGTGGTCCGCGCATGGGATAAAACGATCGGCAACAGCAACATCATTGTTGCAGTGATCGATTCAGGGGTCCATTACACGCACCAGGATCTGCGGGACCAAATGTGGCACAACAAGTTGGAAATTCCCGGCAATGGTATTGATGATGACGGGAATGGCTTGGTCGATGATGTGGTGGGATACGATTTTTTCGATGGAGACGCCGATCCTGACGATGTAAATGGGCATGGCACTCATGTCTCTGGTACGATAGGTGCCAAGGCCAACGGAGGCGGCTTGTCGGTGGGCGTTGTCTGGAATACTCAAATCATGGCCCTCCGAGTGGGAAATCGGTTTCTGTCCACTGCCGCCATTATCAGATCCATTAACTACGCAATTCTTAACGGGGCCAAAATCATTAACTGCAGTTTCGGTGGTTACTTCAACGATCCAGCGGAATTAGATGCTTTCACCGCAGCCCGCACCGCCGGGTTGCTTGTGGTTGTGGCCGCTGGGAATGATTCCAACGACAATGATGTGATTCCGTTTTATCCTTCCTCCTTCGATTTGGATAACATCATTTCAGTCGCAGCAATTGACCGTAATGATCAGTTGGCGGACTTTTCCAGTTTCGGCCTGACATCTGTTGATATCGCTGCCCCGGGTGTTGATATCTTCTCAACTTGGAACACCTCTGACACCGCGTACAACACAATTTCTGGAACCAGTATGGCCAGTCCTCATACGGCTGGTTCCGTCGCCTTGATCTGGGCGGCCATGGGCCCGAGCACTCCTTACAGTCAGGTGAAAAAGCGCCTGTTGGATGGTGCCAGCCAAACGGTTGCCTTGAAGAATATGATGGTCACAGGTGGTCGGGTAAACGTCTTCAGGTCCTTGCTCGGCAGCGCAGACGGCATTCTTGAAATTACTGTGAGCCCTGGAGCCGATGTATTATTACCCTCCAACACAACTCTGCCGATTGAGGTCAATGTGTCCGATGACCTTGCCGTGACTGATGCTACCGTCACGGGGACTTTCGCGGGCCTACCCAGTACCATTCGTTTTGTTCAAGATACCAACGCCGCCTCTGGTGCTTCCTACATTGGCCTCATTTCCACCCCGGCCATTCCTGGCTCCTACGTTCTTTCCATACATGTGACTGCGCCTAGGGCCTCTGATTACAACACGAATATTACTTACTCGGTGGTCTTTCCTCCTGCCAACGACGATTTTGCCAAGGCCGAGAAAATTCCAGCTGCTGGCGCTGTGGTTAAAGGCGACAACACTCTTGCCAAGCTGAAAAAGGAGACATCGGAGCCTAACCATGGCGGATTGACCAATACTTCAGGCTCCCTTTGGTATAGCTGGTCTCCGGCAACAACTGACCCTGTGATCATTGATACCACGGGCTCGGGTCTCGATCTGGTGCTCGCTGTTTATCGTGGGACGAGCTTGGCCACCCTCGTCCCTGTCGCTTCCATTGGGAGCACCAATGCCAACAAATACGTCATCTTCACTCCAAAAACAGCAGGAATAACCTACTCCATTGCAGTTGCCGGAGCTCGGACCAATGCGCTTGGGAGTTTCCGCTTCCGGCTTGAGCCAAAAGGCTTGCCGGACACCGTACCGCCTCTTGTCGCCATTACCAGTCCTGTCAGTGGCACATGGATCACATCCACAAACGGCAAAGTCACCGTTTCTGGAACTGCTTCTGATCCCGTACCTAATTCTAGCGGATTACAAAGGGTGTTTGTGAAGCAAAATGGTGGAGACGCGGTGAGCGTGGTCGGATCGAATATTTGGTCGGTGACCTTAACCTTGTCCACCAACAACAACGGCGATAACACCATCGAGGCTTTTGCCACTGATTTTGCCGAGAACGTCTCCACAATTAAGAGCAAAATCAACCTGACCTATCGCCCCCAGGCTTCCTCCGACAACGACCTTTTTGCCAATGCGACCCCATTGAGTCCTGACCTTCCTCCCACCGAGCGCGTTGTGACCGCCAACAATTCAGGAGCATCTATCGAGTTTAATGAGCCCAAGCACGCCGGAAACGAAGGCGGTCATTCACTTTGGTATTCATTCACGAGTACCATGGACGGCATTTTGTTCTTGAGCACCGATGGATCCGCCATCGACACTCTTCTAGGTGTTTATACAGGGACAGTAATTCCAAGACCGGTCGTGTCCGAACTCACCACTTTGGCCTCCAGCGACGACGTCGTCGGGGAAAAGTTTTCCGAAGTTGTTACGGCCATCAAAGCAGGCACCACTTATTTCATCGCAGTTGATGGGTACGGCGGAGCTGCTGGCAATCTCGTGCTGAGCTATGGCTTCACCACCGGCGAGGTCTTCAGAATTACGATTTCCACCAATGGTTTGGGAAGTGTTTCACCCCGTTCCGGTAATTTCCCGAAAAACTCAACGGTTACATTCGCTGCCACTCCAGCCACCACAAATCAGTTTGTGCAATGGGAGACCACCAACGGAGTCGCTTTCTCAACCATCAACCCTCTCTCACTCGCTGTGACCAACAACGCATCGATCGTGGCAAGGTTCGGTCCCGCTACCTACATTGAGGATTTCGAATCCGGCGGACTCACCAATTTGTCTTGGGTCTCCATCGGTTGGGTGGTCGAACCGACTCCTGCAACACTGTCGGATACTCGCGTGATCACAGGTGGGCAGATGCTCTACTCTGCTAATTCCGGAATCAATCCGGACCGCCACACCAACTCGCTCAGTCTTGGAGTGAATCTGGAAGCTGGAACAGGATCATTTAATTATTTGGTCAACTGTGAACAGTTCTTTGACCGGCTTACTTTCAAGCTAAACGGTCTGGTTCTTGGCACTTGGACCGGTGTGGCGAGCTCGAAGTTTGAAACCTTCAGTTTCGATGTTGTGACCAACGGCTTCTACAAGCTCGAATGGAGCTACATCAAGGACAACGCCATCGCCTCAGGCGCTGATAAAGCATTCATTGACGCGATCCAACTGCCCATCACCAAACAATTGGTGACTCAAGAAAGTGGCTTGGTCGTTATGGGTGGGATCAGTCAGGCTGTGACCATCGAAAGTTCAACGGATATGGTTCACTGGGATGAAGAGGTTAACGGAACCGGCACCACTGACCTCAAAGGATTTTTCCGGTCCAAGGTTGTGCCAACCTCAGGTCAAACCACCAAGTTTTATCGCGCACGATTCCACTGAGGTGCTCCGGTTTGCTTTGATTTAGTAAATGACGCGGATCATTTGATCCGCGCCATTTTCGTTGCGTTTGATTGGCGCTGAACGTAAAAGTTGCGCGGATAGTTTCTGCGAGAACCCTGTTCAGCAATTTTCCATTCGAAATTCTCTCTCCTTTTTAAAATCATTTTATGTCAAATATCCATTTGATCGGCGGTGAAAAGGGCGGCGTGGGCAAATCCGTGGTGGCCCGCGTGCTAGCTCAGTACATGATCGACAAAACCATCCCTTTTCTGGGTTTTGATACCGATCGCTCGCATGGTTCTCTCTTACGTTTTTATTCGGAATACGCCGCCCCGGTGTTGGCTGATCGTTTTGAGAGCCTTGACTCAGTGGTGGAAGCGGCCAGTGAAAATCCCGACAAACGCATTCTCGTTGACCTTGCGGCTCAGACCCACGATTCCTTGGTCCGCTGGATGGATGAATCCGGCGTCCTCGAAATGGTGGGAGAGATGGGTTTATCCATCACCTATTGGCACGTCATGGATTCAGGCCGTGATTCGGTGGATCTACTCAAAAAACTTCTGGACCGCTTTGGCGCGCGGCTGCGCTACGTTCTGGTTCTGAATCACCTTCGAGGGGAAAACTTTGAAATTCTGGACCGTTCGGGTGAAAAAGAGCGTGCCTTGGAGTTGGGCGCGTCCATTATTTCCCTCAAACGGTTGCATGAGCCGGTGATCGCCAAAATTGACGCCGGAAGCACAAGCTTTTGGGCGGCCCGCAACAAAAGCGAGACGGACACAAAAGGCCTGGGTTTGCTGGAGCGTCAGCGAGTAAAAGTCTGGCTGCGCAACGCCTACGAGGAAATCGACCGGGTCGGTGTTTGATTCGTCTTCCTGCGCGATTGTTTGCCCTGGCAGACAATTTTCTTTGCGAGAGGGTACGATTCGCGGTAAAACATACTTAGTTGTCCGATGGTGTAATGGTAGCACAAGGCCCTTTGGAGGCCTTTGTCATGGTTCGAATCCATGTCGGACAGCCATTTTTCCTCAGCAAAACGAGAAATTATCAGTCCCTGACACACTTCCGACACAGGATAAGCCCAAGACTACCCGGGCAGATGTGAAATGGCCGTTGAAAGTAAGGCACCGGAAGAACGGACCCGTTCTTGCCACAATTTACCCTCCATGCGAGGGCAGGGATTCTTATCGCGTGTCATGGCAAGCATCTGGCAAGCGGACCATGCGGTCCTTTTCTCACTTTTCCGGGCAAGGCGGAGCCAAGGATTTCGCCGAACAACTTGCTAAGGATCTATCTCAAGGCTCCCAAGTCCCAAGCTTATCCGCCGCAGAGGCGCGCAGCGCGCTCTCCATTCGTGACGCCCTTGATGCCTTTCGACATCAAACCGGGCGTTCTGTGACCGCGATTCAAGCGGTTACCGATTACCTTTCCGCCGCCCGCAAGCTGGGAGACCGTCCGCTCGCCGAGGCTGTCGAAGGCTTTCTCGGCACCGTGGCCACAATCAAGCGCGTTAAGCTTGCCGTGGCCGTGGAGGAATTCATCGCAGGGCAGGGGATCAAGACCAAAGCCAAGGAGGGCGAACGCGCACAACTGTCCTCGGGATACGTTTACCAGACGTCCCAATGGCTCCGGAATTTCGCGGCGGATTTTCCCGGTTATGACCTCTGCGATTTCGGTAGAGACCATCTCAAGCTCTATTTTTGCGACAAACGCCGCACCGACCTCGCACCCAAGAGCCGCAACCACCTCCGGGCAACGGTCAAAATGTTCTTCAACTGGGCCGTCCGCAACGATTACCTGCCAACCAACCATAGGCTGCTGGAAGCGGACGTCATGCGCCGCGAAACCCTTACCGGCGGCGAGACGGACTTCTACCGCCCCGCAGAGCTCCGCGCCCTTTTGGAGAACGCTGACGAAATCATGCTGCCCATCCTCGCCATACAAGCCTTGGCCGGAGTCCGACTAGAAGAAGCCCACCGCTTGGAGTGGCAGGACGTTTTTGGCACCGAAGGCCACATAGTAATCAGCGCCACCAAATCAAAGACCCGCTCGCGGCGATTAGTTTCCCTCTGCCCCGCTTTGGCCGCATGGCTGAAACCGTTTCAAGCGAAAGAGGGCCGCTTATGGACCGCCCACCGCGATACCTGGCACTCCCGGTTCAACGACCTCCGCGAATCCCTCCACATTCCCGCCCGCAAGAACGGCTTGCGCCACGGCTTTTGCACCTTCCATTTCGCCCTGCACGGCAACGAGAACCTGACAGCAGCGCAAGCGGGCAACTCGCCGACTATGATTCACCAGTCCTACAAGGGCTTGGCCACCAAGAAACAGGCTGAGGAATGGTTTTCGGTGCAACCAGTCAAGGCGGGGGACAACATTATTGAACTTCCCCAGCAATCCGGAGCCATGGCATGAGGCACTTCTTGACTCCTGATTCACCCACATCCGAAAGCCCTAATCAAACGTATGAGCAAGATACCACTGACCGAAGAGGACTGGAATTTTTCAGAAGAACGCGTGCCCGATAACGAGTTGGTGCCCTGCCTACTTTGGGAATATTTGAGGGAATCGCAAACCGCGCGAAAGTATAGTCAAGGCTGGGCTAAACTCCGCGCGGAGAAAAAAGATGTACGCGCCGCTTTGGGTCCCCGACTCCAGCAGATAGTAAACGGCATCACGATCAATCACCACCTCGTCCTTCATGATTTTGTGATTAACATTTTGGAGGATGCGTGGGGTAGAAATCCGAGGACTATTATACCTTGGCAGAAACTTTTAGCCCAGGGGAAGAAACGCATGGCGGAACCATGCAATTTGGTGAATCCCCCGGTTTACATTTCAACAGGCTATTTTCACCTCGACCAACTTAAAGAATCTGTGGACGCGGCGGTAAAGAGTTCTGAGGCAAAGCTGCCGGATGGAAGGCGTGTCGGTTATCCGCCTGCCCGCGCAATGCTGAAGTATCTAACACGCGGTCCTGGTTGTGAAGCGTTCTGCATCGTTGTGGATTGGGGCCGCTACAATAAAAACGCGATCAAGGCTGCATTCAAGAAGCTTGCGGATGACATCACAAAGTCACCCCCGCAAGGTATCACTCCACAATCGAAAAAGGGTCAGGGCCGTAACAAACCTCGGGACTGGCGCGCAAAGCTACAGCGACTGGGCCTCGCCAGAATCCGGAGCTACAGCAACGCCGTGGGGGATTTAACTGAAGCGCAAAAGGAGCTCGTCCGTCAGCGGCGCAGAGAATCTCCGAAGACGCGGAACAGCCAACATACCGACTCGGAGATTTGGCAAAGCCTGTGGGACGCTAAAAAGGATTTCACTGATACATTCAAGGAAATTATGACCTTCGAGAAGCAACCTCCCCTCGGCCTCTGGAAAAAGCGCTCCTAACCCGGTGCATTCAGTTTCGTTTGTGCCGATCTTTCTTTGACCGGCACAAATGAATCGATTTTCACCGTTCGCGTCATGCGCTCAATTAAAGCGCAATGACAGAAAACTACATTCATTTGCCTGCTCCGGCTCATCCGGAGGCACTCAATGCTAAATATATCCCGTCCGACTTCACCGACTTTCCGGGGGTAAAGAAACTGGTCCCATTCGGGGAACGTACCCTGCGCAAGTTAATCAAGGACGGGATCATTCCCCACATTCGACTGAAAGGAGGACGTCGACTTATTTTCCATGTGGACAGCGTCACGAAAGCGCTTCTTCGGTATCAGAAAGGAGGAGTTGGTGAATAAGGAGCGCCCACCTATGAACCCCATCCTGAGCATGACGCGGAATGCCACCGCCACCGAAACGGCCAACACCCGTGCCGTCGCCACTCTCGAAGCTATTCGCAGCGGTAAATGGTGTGAACCTATCCAATGTCTTCGCGATTCCCACCACCGTGCCGTTGCTGAGGGGCGCAACGCGGGCGAAGCCGTTTCCGAACAAAAGAAACGACTGCCTGGCGTTCTCTGGTCCGGCCAATTCGAGCGCCGCGCCAACGCCGGTTTAACCAGCCACAGTGGCTTGCTCTGCGCTGATCTTGACGCCTTGGGCGACTTGATTCCCACAGTGCGTGCGCAGCTTCGGACGAGCCCGCATCTATTCGCCTTGTTTCTCTCGCCGACTGCCACCGGGTTAAAGGCCGTTTTTCGCGTCCCCACCGATCCTGAACGACACTTGGCCAGCTTCCACGCTGTTTCATCTCACGTTCGCAACCTCTGCGGTGCGGATGTGGACCCAGCTTGCAAGGATGTCGCGCGTCTCTGCTTCGTCAGCCACGACCCGCATGCCTACCTGAACACCGAGGCAACGGAGCTCACCCCTCTAGTGGCTCCGGCTGAACCCCAGCGAGCTAAGCTCAAATTGCCGTTTGTGCCAAACGGCAATTTGCCGCCGAGCGCGCAGCGTCTACTTGCCCACGGAGTCGGCAGTGGGGAGCGTAACGTTGCCGCCTTCAAACTGGCCTGCCAGCTTCGCGATGCGGGATTGTCGGAAACCGAGGCCGAGAGCTCCATTCTTCAATTCGCCGCCCGATGCCAGCCTCCGCTTGCGAACGGGGAGGGCTTAGCCGCCGTGCGCTCTTCCTACAAGGCCGCACCACGCCAACCGGCCCGCATCGGCTGTACGATGCCGTACAAGGCCAACTCCATCGCTCGCGAATACCTCGGGGCGGATCAAGTCACACCTGCCCCATGGCCTGAGCGCAAACCGCTGCCCAATTCCATGCCTCCGGTCATTCCGCTACCACTTGACGCATTGCCCGCCTCATTTCGGCCTTGGATTGAGGATTGCGCTGAACGGATGCAGTGCGCACCCGATTTCATCGCGGCCGCCGCGCTCGTGGCCGCAGGGAGCGTGCTGGGCAACCGCATCGCCATCGCCCCCAAGAAATTCGATCATTGGTTGGAAGTTCCCTCTTTTTGGGGGGCCGTGGTGGGTCGACCCGGCACAATGAAAAGCCCAGCACTGTCGGCTGCCCTGGTTCCACTTCATCGCCTTGAGGCCATCGCTTCGAGCCAACACGAACAGACCCTTTCAAAGCACTCTGCCGAGCAATTAGTCGCCGATGAAGTTCGTAAGAAGTCCAAGGGTGAGCTCGCCAAAATGTTCAAAGCGAACCCGCAAGAGGCCCACCGCTTCGCTGCCAAACTCCTTTCGGCGGAGACTCCGCCACCACCCTGCCGCCGCTACTTCTCCAACGATCCAACAGTCCCCAAGCTCGGTGAACTCCTACAGGACAACCCCACCGGCATGCTCCTCCTCCGCGATGAGCTGACTGGCTTTTTTCGCACTTTTGAAGCTGATGGACGTGAGGGCGACCGCGCGTTTTTTCTTGAGGGCTGGAACGGCAAACAACCCTACACAGTCGACCGAATCGAACGAGGCACAATCCGCATTGATCGCCATTGCGTGAGCATCCTCGGTGGCATCCAGCCGGGTCCATTGCAGACTATAGTCCGCTCGGCCGTGAAGTGCGGCTCGGGCGATGACGGTCTGCTGCAACGCTTCCAAATCGTGGTCTGGCCTGATAAATCCGACTGGCGCAATGTGGACCGGCTGCCGGACAATTCGGCGCGAGCGCTGTACTTTGCCGCCTTCGAACGGCTCGACCGCCTCGATCCCTCAGCCGTGGGCGCGATGGAACTCACGAAGGGCGATATTCCCGCGCTGCATTTTGATCATGAGGCCCAGTTGAGGTTCGACGAGTGGCGGGCCGCCCATGAGCTCGGCATCAGGGCAGGGGATGAGCATCCAGCTTTTGAAGCTTACCTGGCCAAAGTCCCTCGCACCGTTGCAACACTCGCTTTGCTGCACCACCTTGCCGATGGTGGCACCGGCCCAGTGCGCCTGCGTTCCCTTGATGCGGCCCTGGCCCTGCAAAAGGCTCTTGCCACACACGCCCGTCGTCTTTACGCCCCAGCCTTGCAAGGACCGGTATTCGCCGCGCGAGAACTCGTCCGCCACTTGGAGCGGGGCGATCTGGAAGCTGGATTTACTTCTCGCGACGTGCATCGCAAAGGCTGGACCAATCTGGACACTCCGGAATTGGCTCGCGAAGCGTGCCTCTACCTTTTGGATCTCAATTGGTTGCGGGAGGTTCCTGGTGCAGCCACCGGTCGTCCTACGGAACGTTTCGAGGCCCACCCCGATATTTTAAAGAAGGCTCCACCCGGCACTGCCAAAAGTGACGAAACGGTACTTTCGTCGGTTTCGTCGGCATCACCTACCCCACCGCTTGAACATCCTGAAGCCTCCCAAGACGCTTGGCCAGACGGCTCAGCTGTTCTGGAATCTCCCGGAGGTTTCGCGTCCGAGGACGCGTTTGCCCCGTCTGTCCCCACCGAGAACGAGGGGGTGATCCTGTGAACCACGCTATTTTACTGCTCCAACGCTGCCGAGTGCTGGGGCTCCGCCTGAGAAGGAAAGGCGAAGGCTTGGAGGTCCGTCCTGCGCGCCTTGCGCCGCCTGAACTTCTTGCCGAGCTTCGCATCCATAAGCCCTCCTTGCTCCTGCTATTGGAAGCCGAGTCTGCTTCCTTGCCGCATGACTGTGCCCCATGGCTTCACACCGCCCGTCAAGTGGTCTCCGGTGAATTCGATAGCGCACACCGTGGATTCTTGGAGTCCGTCCTGATTGGCGTCCGCAACATTGCCCACCCCACCTGCCAACAGGCCCGTGCGAGGCTGGAAAACCTGCTGGGACGATCCCACAAGGAGTCTCGCCCATGAACACCCAACCCGGCGTTAGACAGAAGAGCCAGCGTCCTTTAACCCATCGTAATATCATGCATCCTATAGTCATCGATATCCAAACCGCCTCCCGTCCTGTCAAGATCGGACGAGTCCTCTGCATTGGAATTCAGCGCGAAGACACAGCTCCCGATTTTCTCTGCGACGAATCGGAATCGGTTCTCCTCCGCCGATTCTGGCTTGAACTTGAATCTCGGGCATCGGACGAAGTGTTCGTGACCTTCAAAGGCCACCGCTCCGTCTTCCCGTGTCTCCTGCGGCGCTCTTTCGTCATGGACGTAACCGTGCCGGGATGGTTCCCCAGAGACGGCCATTACCCTCTCCAAGCCTTCACCGACGTCGCCGAAGCTTGGCAGTGCGGTGATCCTGCCGTGGTCATTTCCTTGAACCGCCTGGCCCATCTGTGCGGCCTGCCCGCGAGCATCCACAGTGGGACTGATTTTACCCAGCTCTGGGAGGTGAAACGTCCTACTGCGCTCGCTCGCTTCGCTAACGATTTGCAGCTTATCCGCCAACTCTGGCAACGCATAATCGTCCGGTAGTCCTTTTTGAACGAAGACCTCCTCCGCTTCAACCCATCAAAATCATGATGAAGTATAACGCTCTTTCTTTTAAGGGTGCCATTCATGCTTAACTTTCTCTGATGCCACCACATTAGATCATGCCAGCCAAAGGATATCACGACCCCATGCGGCGAAAGCGGGATCAAACCCGCGAATGGGGCTATCAAAAGCATCTTCGCAATCAAGGCGGAGTGATGGGCCGACCTCCGTCAAAAATCCCTTTGGCTGAGCGCCGCAAATTGGCACGCAAAAACTACTTGGCCGGAAAAGCGGCTCGTGGCTTGCGGACGATGCGGATCACTCTGAGCGAAGGCGCTTTCGCCGACCTCTGCGCCCGTGCAACGGCACAAGGCATAGCCCCTGGTGCGGTTGTGGAATCATTGCTGCGTGCCTCCGGTACAGCCTCATCCTGACACTTCCTTTCGCTCCGGTATTCCCTGCCGCTACCTGCCGCTCTTTGCCTGTCGTTTTTCTTTACCGCTGGCATCGGTTGAAATAAGCTTCTGCAACCTTGAAGCATAAACAAACCAAAGAGCATCCGAATATTTATTGGGAGAGCCAGCATCAAATGCTGCGATTGCTAGACAAGGGGCAAAGGGTGGGACGCATGTCCAGCCTAAGCCATTCTGTAACCGAATTTCTGCTGAACAGCCTCCCCCGATGATTTCCCATGTTTGAACAAGCCTTTAAGAACATTGATGATGTCCTTTGGAAGGATGCCGGTTGCACCAGCGAACTCGATTACATCGAGCAGACTTCCTGGCTCTTATTCCTGAAATATCTGGATGCCCAAGAGCATTCCAAGGCCATGGAGGCGCAGTTGGAGGGCAAGAAATTCAACCCCATCCTTGATGCGCCTTATCGCTGGGAGAAATGGGCCGCGCCGAAGGGCAAGGATGGCAAGCTGGACCACAACAACGCGCTCACCGGGGATGACATGCGCGATTTCGTCAATCAGAAGCTCTTTCCCTACCTGCGCGGGTTCAAGACCAAAGCCACCGGCCCGAACACCATCGAGTACAAGATCGGCGAAATCTTCGGCGAAATCCAGAACCGCATCCAAAGCGGCTACAACCTGCGCGAGATCATCGACCACATCGACGAACTCCGCTTTCAATCCCAAGCCGAGAAGCACGAACTCTCGCACCTGTACGAGGCCAAGATCAAAAACATGGGCAACGCCGGGCGCAACGGCGGCGAGTATTACACCCCGCGCCCCCTCCAGCGCGCCATCGTCAAGGTCCTGAAACCCCAGATCGGCGAAACCATCTACGACGGCGCGGCGGGTTCATGCGGCTTTCTCTGCGAATCCTTCGTCTACCTGAAGCAGACCAACCCCCAGCGCACCACCGCGCAGGACCGGTTTCTGCAAGAGCGCACCTTCTACGGCAAGGAAAAGAAGTCCCTCGCCTACGTCATCGCCATCATGAACATGATCCTCCACGGGATCGAAGCGCCCAACATCATCCACACCAATACCCTGGCGGAAAACCTCTCCGACATTCAGGAAAAAGACCGCCACCACATCGTCATGGCCAACCCGCCCTTCGGCGGGAAGGAACGCAAGGAAGTGCAGCAGAATTTCCCCATCCGCACCGGCGAGACCGCCTTTCTTTTCCTCCAGCATTTCATCAAGATCCTGAAAGCAGGCGGACGCGCGGGCGTCGTCATCAAAAACACCTTCCTCTCCAATACTGACAACGCCTCCGTCAGCCTGCGCAAGAAACTGTTAGAAGAATGCAACTTGCACACCATCTTGGATTGCCCCGGCGGCACCTTTCAAGGGGCAGGCGTCAAGACCGTGGTATTATTTTTTGAAAAGGGCGCACCCACTCGCAAGGTTTGGTTTTACCAACTCGATCCGGGCCGCAACATGGGCAAGACCAACCCCTTGAACGACGAGGATTTGGCCGAGTTCATCGAGTTGCAGAGGATCTTCGCCGATTCTCCAAAGTCATGGAGCATCGGGGCGAAGGAAATCGATCCAGTCACCTCCGATTTGTCCGTCAAGAATCCCAACGGCGGCGAGGAAATCGCCCATCGCAGCCCGGAAGAAATCATGGAGGAAATCGCCGCATTGGATTCCGAGAGCGCGGAAGTGCTGGAGAACATCAGGGCGCTGCTATGAACAACAGATGGCAGACGAAAACGCTGGGCGAAGTTCTCGAAAGGACTGAGACTGTTAATCCCCTTCAATCTCCAAACACGGAGTTCGACTACATCGACGTTTCGAGTGTTTCCAACACCACCTTTCAGATTGAGGAGACTCAACGCCTCAGAGGCAAGGACGCTCCGAGCCGAGCCAGAAAGGTCGTCCGAAAGAATGACATCATCTTCGCGACGATTCGCCCTACACTACAACGGATTGCCGTCGTGCCGGAACATCTGGACCGGCAAGTTTGCAGCACCGGCTACTTTGTTCTCCGAACGAAGCCGGGAATCGACCACCGATTCATTTTCTATTCTCTCTTTACAGAAGATTTCGCCGGACGGATGCAAACTCTCCAAAAGGGTGCAAGCTATCCAGCAGTAACTGACGCGGAAGTACGGGCTCAAACGATCACATTCCCCCCGCTGTCCGAACAGCAGCGGATCGTCGGCCTGCTCGACGAAGCATTTGAGGGGATCGCCACGGCCAAAGCCAACGCCGAAAAGAACCTCCAAAACGCCCGCGCCCTCTTCGAAAGCGCGTTGACGATTGCCATGAACGGAAGGCTTACGGAAAAATGGCGGAAATTAAATCCCAACGTTGAGACTGGCAGTACGTTGCTCGGACGGGTTCTCGCGAAGCGTAGACGTGAATGGTCAAAAAAGGGGGAGTATCCTGAACCGACCTCGGCGGCGATCAAAGGTAGGACACCAATCCCAGCCTCGTGGAGTTGGGCTAATCTATCCCAATTGAAAACTTTCTCGCTCTACGGCCCGCGTTTCTCGAAGGAGGACTATTCTCAGTCTGGAGTGCTGGTTCTTCGGACGTCCGACATTGACGAAAATGGTAAGGTAAACTCAGACACCGCGCCGAAACTCCAACTGACCGAACAGGATTTTGATAAATACCGGTGCCAGAAGGGCGACCTTTTAATCACTCGGACAGGCAGCCTCGGTACGCTGGCTATAGGGCACTTCCAAAAATGGCATGTTTTAAAAGCAGGCTATCCTAAAGGCACATTTGGAACCCGCATAGGTTGTTGGCCCGCCCGTTTGAATGGAGCGGTTGCAGGTTGAGTGGTGCATCCAGAACCTCTCGTTGCCAACA
>JANYDC010000061.1 GCA_025359965.1 Pedosphaera sp. | reverse complement strand
TGTTGGCAACGAGAGGTTCTGGATGCACCACTCAACCTGCAACCGCTCCATTCAAACGGGCGGGCCAACAACCTATGCGGGTTCCAAATGTGCCTTTAGGATAGCCTGCTTTTAAAACATGCCATTTTTGGAAGTGCCCTTATGGCAGAGCTTCTAATTAACCAGAGTTATGTGGCCAGAAACGATGCTTGGAGGAAATGGGGTTTAACCCTACCTGGTGAAAAATGGACGGACGGACAGCGTTGTCTCAGGCCGTGTGTTGAAATGGATCGGTTCAGGTCATCATGCATACCCATCTTGTCCCCAATATTCCAACGACGCCAATCCCTCCCTCAGCGTTGTCAACTATTCGGGAATCGATTAAGCATCCATCAGAGAAGCTAGCCCAGCTATTTTGACAAACTCCACTCATCCACCGAGATTCAAGATGAGATTAACTCGATCCGCTCCTTGGGAAAATGTCACCAAATCAGCGGCAGGGTGACTTGACAGACCGAAATAACAAGAATTATCGCCCTGTGTAATCCGCTTTACTGTCACCTCAGCGTGACCTAAGTTTCCCGAATGTCGAAAGCGGTCAAAGGGGCGACAACCGATGAGGTTGTACAGCCGGACATGACGTTTGAGCTGGCCCTAAAAGAGCTGGAGCAAATTGTCGTGTCGATGGAATCAAGCGACCTGCCGCTGGATCGCCTTCTCACCGGCTACGGTCGGGGGACCGAGCTGTATCAGCTTTGCCAGAAACGTCTGGGTGAGGCTGAGTCAAACATACAGCAATTGGAAAAAGGGGCGGCTGGCCAGCCCTCCGTCAAGACCCTGTAACCGCCGCAAAACGTGTTGATAGATATGAGTCGTTATTTGGACATGGTAGATGATCCGTCCCACATCAAGAAGCTGACGCAGCCGCAACTGACGCAACTTGCGTCGGAAATCCGTCAGGAACTGATCACCAAACTCTCCACGAACGGAGGCCATCTCGGCCCCAATCTCGGTGTGGTAGAGCTCACCATTGCCCTGCACAAGGTTTTCACCACCCCTAAGGACAAATTCGTCTGGGATGTCAGCCACCAATCCTATGTTCACAAACTGCTGACCGGACGCAAAAGCCGCTTCCACACCATCCGCACCACCGGGGGGTTAAATGGTTTCTCCCTGCGTACCGAGAGCGAACACGACAGCTATGGGGCCGGCCACGCTGGCATGGCGCTCTCCGCCGCGTTGGGCATGGCGGCCGCTCGCGATCAGCACAAGACGGATGAAAACGTGGTTTGCATCTTCGGCGATGCCGCTCTAACCAACGGAATTTCATTCGAGGCGCTCAACAACATCGCGCATACCACCAAGAAATTCATCGGCATCCTCAACGACAACGAGTGGAGCATCGCCAAAAATGTCGGCGCGTTCTCGGCCTACCTGAACAAGCTGATCACCAACCCGCGCTACACCAAGCTCCACAAGCAGTTCGAAGAATTCGTCAAGCGCATGCCCAAGGGTGACCTTGCCCTGCGCCTCGGCCACAAAGCTGAAGAAGCTTTTAAGGGAGCCGTTAGCGAAGTGGCTTTGGAGCACACCGGCCAGACCGCAAGCAGCGACGGGCGCGGCGGCTTTGGCAGCAGCCTGATTTTCGAGGAATTGGGCGTCAAATATCTGGGCCCCATCGACGGGCACAATCTGCCTTTGCTCATCTCCACGCTCGAATATGCCAAGAGCGTCGATTTCCCCATTGTGCTGCATGTCCTGACCAAAAAAGGAAAAGGTTACGATGCGGCGCTCAATTCGCCCGAAAAATTCCACGGCTGCGGACCTTACAATATTGAGACCGGCGAAAGTCCCGCTGCCAAGGCCGGCACCGCTCCAGCATACCAGGACGTGTTCGGCCAGACCATGGTCCGCCTTTGCCAGAAGGATAGCACTCTGGTGGGCATCACCGCCGCCATGCCAACCGGCACGGGATTGAAGGCGTTGGAGAAAGCCATGCCCTCGCGCTATTACGACGTGGGTATTGCTGAAGAACACGCAGTCTTGTTCGCCGCAGGCATGGCCACCATGGGCATGCGTCCTGTCGTGGGGATTTACTCCACCTTCCTGCAACGCGCCTTCGACTGCATCATGCACGACGTCGCACTTCAGGATTTGCCTGTCATTTTCTGCATGGACCGCGCCGGGCTTTCGGCCAATGACGGGCCCACGCACCACGGCCTTTTTGATATCGCGTACCTTCGCTGCGTGCCCAATATCATCTGCATGGCCCCCAAGGATGAGGATGAGCTTGTGGACATGATGTTTACCTCAACTCATACCAATCACCCCACCTTTATACGCTATCCTCGCGGCACGGCCGAAGGCGTTGCCATAAAGGACCAGCCCAAAATGCTGGAAATTGGCAAAGCCGAGGTGATTAAGAATTTTACAGGCAACGGCGGTAAAAAAGTAGCCTTGTTTGGTCTGGGACCGATGAATCGTCTTGCTCGTGAAGCTGCGGTCCAACTCGCGGCCGATGGATTCGACACGGCGGTGGTCAACCCCCGTTTCACCAAACCTTTGGACGCCGGAGTACACACCTTCTTCGCAGAAGCAGCCGATGTGATGGTCACCTTCGAAGATCACGTCCTTCCCGGAGGCTACGGCAGCGGCGTTCTGGAACTGCTCTCTGAAAAACGAATCACCACACCAGTGATCCGCATCGGTTGGCCTGACCAATTTATTGAGCATGCCAGCACGGTCGACTACCTGCGCGAAAAATATGGCCTGACCACCGCCCGCGCTGTGGCGGATGTCCGCCAATTGCTCGGCGCAGCCCAAAGCGAAAAACCTTCCCGCTTCGTCGTCGCATAACGCGACAAACGACTTCACCATACCAACCCAGCACCGCAACCGCATGGCCTACCAACATATTACTCCGCCCGCCGGAGGAAAAATCACTGTATCCAAAGGCAAACTAATCGTCCCCGACCAACCGATTATCCCCTTCATTCGGGGCGACGGCACGGGTGCGGATATCTGGGCTTCGAGCGTCAGGGTGTTTGATGCAGCGGTGGAAAAAGCCTACGGCGGCAAACGCAAAATCGCTTGGTTTGAAGTGTTCGCAGGCGAGACTTCCAAGACCAAATTTGACAACTGGCTGCCCGACGACACCGTCGAAGCCTTCAAGGAATTCCTGGTGGGAATCAAAGGCCCCCTCACCACTCCTGTGGGCGGAGGCATTCGATCCTTGAACGTGGCGCTGCGCCAGATGCTGGACCTGTATGTTTGTCTGCGGCCCGTCCAATATTTCAAGGGCGTCCCCTCCCCTGTGAAGCACCCGGAGAAGGTCGACATGATCATCTTCCGCGAGAACACCGAGGACATCTACGCTGGGATCGAATACGTCGGCGGGTCGCCGGAGGCTAAGCTCGTGCTCGATTTCTTGGAGAAGAATTTCCCCAAGGATTTCAAAAAGATCCGCTTCGGCACGCACGCCGCCATCGCCGACTACATGAAAATGGCTTCCCCTGATCACGACGCCAGCCATATCCCTGTGCAAGTGGGCATCGGCATCAAAGCCATTTCCAACGTCGGCACCATCCGCCTGATCAAATCAGCCGTCGAATACGCGCTAGAGCACAAACGCCGGAGTGTGACCATTGTCCACAAGGGCAATATCATGAAGTACACCGAAGGCGCGTTCCGCGACTGGGCTTACTCGGGTGCGGAACGCATTTTCGGCTCGAAGGTTTATACTTGGGCACAGTACGAGCGCACCAAGAAGGAAAAGGGCGAAGACGCAGCCAACGCGGAACAGAAGAAGGCCCTCGCCGGCGGTGCCTTGCTGGTGAAGGACTCCATAGCGGACATTACATTGCAACAGGTGCTGACTCGTCCTGAGGATTTCGATGTCATTGCCACCCTAAACCTGAATGGCGACTACCTCTCCGATGCCCTGGCCGCGCAAGTCGGTGGCATCGGTATCGCTCCCGGCGGCAACATTAATTATGTCACTGGCCACGCCATCTTCGAGGCCACACACGGCACGGCTCCCAAGTACGCCAATCTTGACCGCGTCAACCCTGGCAGCGTGGTCCTGAGCGGCGAAATGATGTTCCGTTACCTCGGCTGGAATGAGGTGGCTGATTTGATCATCAATGGTCTCAACGGCGCGATTGCCTCCAAAAAAGTCACGTACGATTTTGCCCGCCAGATGGAAGGTGGCACCGAAATTAAATGCTCCGAGTTTGGTCAAAATATCATCGACCACATGGGCGCACATTGATCCGGCTGACCCTGGCAGCAACGGCCTTCGTATGGTTTATGGCGATTTCTCCGCTCAAGGCGGAGGAATCGCTCCTTGTGCTCCCCAAAGAGCTGCAACGAATCGTTTCGTCCAAAGGAAAAACGACAGATTCCAAACGGCTGAACGATTTTTTTGACGTGGATTGGAAGCGCAGGATGCAGGCGCACCCTGAGGCCGCAACCTACTACGGATATCCCGGACAAAACGGACGATGGAGCGATTTCTCCGAGGCCAACATCGCCAGGGAAAAGCGCGAAGCCGGATTCCCCTTGCTCGTGCTGAAATCCATCGACCGCGCAAAATTGACTCCTGCTGAGCAGGTCAGCTACGACCTTTACGTTTACGACACCGAACGCAGCGTCGAAGAGACCAAATTCCCCACTGAGTACCTTTTCCTCAATCAGATGGGCGGTGTGCAGATTGATACTTCGGGCATGCTCAGCATGATGCCCGCAAATAATGCCAAAGATTACAACGATATCATGGGAAGGCTTCGCGGACTTCCTTCCTTGATCGATCAGTATATTGTTCTCTTAGGAAAAGGATTGGCCGCCGGAATCACCCCCCCTCAACACGTCCTTGCAGATGTCCAGCTCCAGATTCAAAACCAAATCGTGGAGAATCCCCAGGACAGTCCATTGCTGCGCAAGTTTGAGGACATGCCGGAAAGCCTTACTCCGCAGAAGGAGGCGTTGCGCACCGAGGCAAAGAAAATCTACGCGGATTCCATCAAACCCGCTTTTCAACGTCTGTTGAATTTTATTGTCACCGATTATTCCCCCAAAGCGGTGACCAGAACCGGTTTTTCAACGCTGCCCCGGGGAAAAGAATGGTATCGGCTCAAGGTTAAACTGCATACCACCACCGACCTGCCTCCGGAAGAAATCCACCAGATTGGCTTGGCTGAAGTAAAGCGCATCCGTGCCCAAATGGAACTGGTGCAACAGCAGGCGGGATTCACCGGCACTTTTCCTGAATTTCTCCAATTCCTCAGGACCGATGATCAGTTTTTCTTCAAAACGCCCAATGAACTACTCATGGGTTACCGCGATATCTGCAAACGGGCCGATCCTGAGCTGGCCCGACTTTTTGGCACCCTGCCCCGCCTGCCCTACGGCGTTCAACAGGTGCCTTCCTACTCAGAGAAATCCCAAACAACCGCATATTACGAACCCGGCTCCCCCGATGTGGGCCGCCCCGGTTTCTTTTTCGCCAACACCTACGATTTACATTCACGCCCCAAATGGGAAATGGAGGCGCTCAGCCTGCATGAGGCGGTACCAGGCCACCATCTGCAAATCGCGCTGGCTCAAGAGATGCAGGGTTTGCCCCAGTTCCGCCGCTTCGGGGAGTACACCGCCTTTGTCGAGGGCTGGGGACTTTACAGTGAGAGTCTCGGGGCGGAGATGGGCTTCTACAAGGATCCATACGCGCGATTCGGCCAGTTGACCTACGAGATGTGGCGTTCCATCAGGCTGGTGGTGGATACGGGAATGCACTATCTGGGCTGGTCCCGGAAACAAGCGATTGATTATTTCGTTCAAAACGCGGGGAAGTCTGAGCACGACATCGCTGTGGAAGTGGATCGTTATCTCGTTTGGCCCGGCCAGGCCCTCGCTTACAAAATAGGGGAATTAAAAATTAAGCAGCTCCGCGCCGAGGCGCAGACACAATTGGGGGAGCATTTTGAACTGCGTAAGTTTCACGATACGGTGTTGAGCCAGGGCGCGGTCCCGCTCAGCGTGCTCGAAACCCAAGTCCTCAACATGATCGCTCTGGAAAAGAGTCATTCCGCAGCGGCCACCAAAGCAAACCCCAAACCTTGATTGCGCCCACGCCGCTGATCCCATTTGACAATGGACAGACGTTGAAACAACCTAAGGCGGATTTTACGCGTTAAATAACATGAAATTGAATTTTATCGGATCGGCACTGGCAGCAGGTCTACTTTTGTCCTCCGCCGGTTGTTTCTCGAGCGTCGACGGCCATCATCGCGCTGGCGTGCCATTTAGCAAAGACACCATTGAGAGCCGTTACGAGCGCCCCGTGGGAGTGATCTTCGCCGCTGCCAAAGAAGTGCTTACTTTTAACGGCACGCTGACCTCCGAAAACACCATCAACAAAAGCCTTGAAGCGAAGGTGGATACCCGCACGGTGTGGGTTAGAATCGATGAAGTTGAGCCCAAGGTGAGTCGCGTGGTGGTCCAAGCCCGCACCAAGAGCCGCACGTCTGATATTGATCTCGCGAGCGAAATCGATAAACAGATTGCCCTCCGCCTGAAGTAAGTCCTCTAAGGGCGAGGCCTCTCTGAATTCAGGCCGATATTTTGTTCATAAGAGCCAAGCTTGATCGCTTGGCTTTTTTGCTGGCCCCGCGTCTCCAATTTCAGCCTGGAAAGACGGCTAATCGCCGTGGCGGCCAGAGCGCCCTTCGGAAAAAGCGCCACAATTCTCTCCAATGTCTTGCGGGCTGCCTCAATATCATTCCCCACCCTGACCTGGAGGTCTGCCGCCATATTCAACCAGCGTCCGACCTGCCTGTCCGACTGATGCGGTGCGGCAATGAGTTGATTCAATTGATCCACGGCAAGATCAACACGCTGGTAATGTTCCGCATAAATCACGGCCAGCCGTTCCCTCGCCTCACAATCCAATGGGTGATCTCGCAGATGCGCCACCAGTTTTCCAGCCGTAACATCGGGGCTTTCCCCCTCCGGGGCGGTCGCAACCTTTCCCATCAAGCCGATGTTCTCGGTATGCTCGGTCATTGCAATGGTTCGCCCGTTGGTTTGCACCTCCAAATAATCCGCCGTGGCCAGATGGGCGATGCGCTGCGCCGCGTGGTGATGCTGCTCAGTATCGGGTAACAACGCTTGAATTCGCTGCAATGCCGCGCGAGCCCCCTCAGGATTGTGGCGATATTTAAGCTCCCAGTCAGCGACTTGATTGAGCGCGTACGCTATATTTTTTGGGCGATGGCCCTCATGGGCAAGGATGGCCTCCACCATTTCAAATCCCTTGTCCAATTCCTTCAAATCAATCGCGCATATCTCCGCCTTCAACATCCAGCCTTCAAAATCGTCCGGATAAATCTCCAACTGTTTATCGATCTCGGCGGTGGCCTCCTGGTACGCCCCCCTGTTCCGCGCCGCACGCGCAATTGCGTAAAAGGGACGAGCCTCGATCTCGCGACTCCCGCCATCATATAAATTCATAAAAGGCCGTGCCACCATCGCGCCGATGCTGGGCGCCCACATAATTGCCATGAACACCCCACACACGGCCGCCGCCAACACCGCCGCAATCTGTCCTTCCGGTCCCCCGCTCGTCGCGCCGGTATACAGCACGATACCCGAGAGCACCAGGGTGACCACCCACCTCACCGTTAATCGCCCGGGATCGGCGCTGCGCTTGATGGACCTGTATAAAAGCCAGCCGGCAAACCCAAAAAACATGAGCAGCGAGAACGATCCGACCAGGATATCGCGGGTTCTTGACATAGACACAGGGGTAACGACAAAACCCTAGCCCGACAACTCCAACTTTCCAAGCCCGTTAAAATGGCAGCGGCTTCACCGGGGCAAAGCAGCGCCACAGTTGACAGTTCATCAGCGGCAGTCTATGCCAAGTGTATGTCGACTGCCTTAGTCCAAACCGAAAATCCGATCAGCCTCACGCCTTCTGCGGCGGCGGAGATCAAAGCCATGCTGAGCAAGGAAAACCCTGCTGAGAAAAACGCATTTCGTTTGTTTGTCGAAGCAGGAGGATGCTCCGGCATGCAATATGGCATGACCTTCGATTTGAAGAGGGATTCGGATGTGGCATCGGAAATTCTAGGCGTCACAGTGGTCGTGGACACCATCAGCCTGGATTTCCTCCGCGGTGCGGTCATCGATTTTAGCGATGCCATGTCGGGCGGGGGATTTAAGATCACCAACCCACAGGCAAAACAATCCTGCGGCTGCGGCAAGTCCTTCGAGACTTGATCGGCTTACATTTCCTGCACGGCCATGTCGGTCTGAGTCCAGCGTTCCAGGACACTCTTGAGCTCCTCGATGCGCACCGGCTTGGTGATGTAATCACTCATCCCCGCCTCAAGACATTTCTCACGGTCACCTTGCATGGCATTGGCCGTCATGGCGATCACCGGAAGGTTGAGCCATCGGCGATCCTTGCGAAGATGCTGCGTGGTTTCATACCCATCCAACTCAGGCATCTGGCAGTCCATCAGCACCAAATCATAAGGAATCGTGTCCAACGCGGTGATAACCTCAAGGCCATTCGCCACCGCGTCCACCCGATAACCCAGTTTTTTCAACTGCTTAAGGGCAACTTTCTGATTCACCAGATTGTCTTCCGCAAGCAGGATGCGGAATGGCTTTTCAGTGGATGCCGCCACAACAGATTCAACCCTAGTTTCACGCGAAACAGGGTTGGCACCAGACTCACCTGAAGAGAGGCTCTCCACAAGTCGGTTAAAAAGCTCGGACTGTTTAACAGGCTTGCTAAGGCACGCGGCGATGCCGTGACGGCTTAACTCGCTCGACGAAATAACCTGCCCCAGTGAGGTCAACAAAACCATCTTCGTCCGGTTGAAGAGCCGGTTCCTGCGAATCTCCTCCGCAAGCATGATTCCGTCCATGCCAGGCATCTGCATATCCAGAATGGCCAGATCGTAGGGTTCGCCCTCCTCCAAGGCCTGCCGCATCTTTTGCAGGGCATCCATGCCATCCACCGCCACGCCTTCCTTCATCTGCCAGCCCAACACTTGATAGTGAAGAATGCGCCTGTTCACCTCGTTGTCGTCCACGATAAGAACTTTGAGATTTCTCAAATTTTCCAGCCTGCGGAGCGGAGGCCGTTGCTCGCCCTGCTTTTCCAGACGAACATTGAACCAGAACGTGGAACCGTGTCCGGGCGTGCTCCTTACCCCCACCTCACCCTGCATCATATGAACAATCTGCTTGGAGATCGCCAAGCCCAGGCCCGTGCCGCCAAATTTTCGAGTGGTGGGTCCATCCGCCTGAATGAAGGGCTTGAAAAGTCGGCCCTGGGCCTCCTCGCTGATCCCGATGCCGGTATCAGTAACCTCAAAAAGAATGCGCGCATGAGTTTCATCTTGATCGATCAGGCTGACCTGGATGACCACTTCGCCGTTCGTCGTAAACTTGACGGCGTTGCCGGCAAGATTCAACAGCACCTGGCGCAATCGGCCTGGATCGCCCTTAAGTCGCACCGGCACCTCATGCTTGATGAGCGAGGCCAGCTCCACTCTCTGGGATTGCGCTTTTTCAGACAACAGTTCGAGCGTGCCCTCAACCGCCTCAAAAATATCAAAATCCACCTCATCAAAATGCAGCTTGCCCGCCTCAATTTTCGAGAAATCAAGAATGTCGTTGATGATGGACAGCAACCCCTCTCCGCTGCTTCTAACCGTGGAGGCAAATTCCCGCTGTTCCGCTGTAAGCCCGGTATCGAGCAACAGGTTGGTCATGCCAATCACCCCGTTCATCGGCGTGCGAATCTCGTGGCTCATATTGGCCAAAAATTCACTCTTCGCCTGATTGGCCGCTTCCGCCGCGGCGGTGGCCCTTCTAAGCTGCTCTTCCGCATTCCGGCGAGGCGTGACATCCTGAATAAAAAGAATCAATCCTCCGACATGACCTCCTTTTTCACGCCACGGCTGCATTTCCCAGGCGTAGAACCTATTGACACCGCTGCTGGTCTGCACGACGTCGTCATCACAACGCTGTGCATGGCCCTCAAGACACGCTTGGTGGGCTTTTCTCCAGGATTCAGGCGTGCTGGGCAACACCTCATAGTAAACTTGTTTAAGAATATCGCGGCCCACAAGCCCCCAATTTTCGAGATAAAGACAGCTAACCTGTATGAACCGCATTTTGCTGTCCAACATGGCAATGGCCACGGGGGCATGCTCCACAAACAGCTTAAGCAACGCCTCGTTCAGCCTCAACTCGTCTTCGGCCCGTAGCCTTTCCCAGACCTCGCGCTCAAGCGCCTGATTCGAGTGGGTCAGCTCGGAGGTCCGGTCCTCCACCCTCTTCTCTAATTGCTGCTGAGCCAGGACCAACGCAGCCTGGGCCCGCTCACGCTCCCGCACCTCAGACTCAAGGCTTCTCTTAGCCTTGCTTAGCACCCTCCAGCGAAACACCAGAACCGTACCCACCAAACAGAGACCGCCCAGCACCCAAAGACTGTGTTTTGGCGTCCACCAGGGCGCTCCTTGCAGCACGATCAAATCGCCCGGACTTGCCACAAGCATTCTAAAGGAAACCAAATGCCGTGATGAATCCGCCTCTACATCGCAAACACCCGTCGCCTGAACCAGTTCCCCTATTTTAAAATTCTCGGATGAGCGGCTTTTGGTATTCACCGGCAACATCACCTTAAAGACCACCACACCCTGTTGAAGCACCACATGGGGCTCCAACCCCTGTCCCTGAATATCAATGACAATGCCACGAACCTGAATGCGCCGGGCATCCTGAATATCCGTGCCGACCCCGGATTCAAGAACTTTGGACGCATCGATCAACGCTGCCACCGGCTGGCTTGCCTCACCAAGGCTCTTGTAAATCGCTCGACGCAGCAGCGGAGTGACTCCCCCAATTTTCGGAAAACCCACCACGTCCAGCTTCTCGCCCACTCTGGGGGTGGCACCGTGGGAAAGCTCCACTCTGGCGGCGGAACCGTCAGCTCCCTCAATATAAATCAGCTTGTCCTGGGCATGCGTTACCACTCCCTGAATCCGACGACGATGGTAAAGGTGGGCCGCATCCGTTGAGAAAAAAAGCAGGGAACTGGCCGGCTCTACAATAATGGAAAATGGTTCGTCGGGCGCCTCCTCCACCACACCAACGTAATCCAAGCTGGGCGTTTCGACGGAATACCCCAGCATTTGCCGCTTGGAATTAAAGGACGTAATGCAAACCCCGCGTACTCGCACGTCCGAATCGATCAATCGCTGCAAGTCTTGCTCTCGACTCCCCCTCAACGTAGCCAAAATCTCTCCACTCCCCGACATAAGCATCAAGGCAGGCGCTCCATCCGACATCACCACGTCCTGCACTACCCCGTCAATTGTGACCCAAGTGCTATCCAACACTCCTGAGTTGAATTCCTCAGCCGAGTAAGATCTAGGGCACTTCCAAAAATGGCATGTTTTAAAAGCAGGCTATCCTAAAGGCACATTTGGAAC
>JANYDC010000155.1 GCA_025359965.1 Pedosphaera sp. | reverse complement strand
TTCTTGTTATTTCTTGATAATGGGTTTGATGGAGGGGAAGGGCAGGTTCGGGTTGTTTAGGATGACGGAGCTCGGTTTGGTCGGGTTGATGGCTGTGGGAGCGGGTTGGAGTTTGGGAAAACTTGATAATTCTTGTTTTTCTTTGTTAACGGTTGGGTTGGATGGGCTGGAAGGCTTGTTTTGGGGCGGAAACGGGGCGGTTTGGCCTTGGATCTCGTTGAAGAGGGCTTCCAGTTTGGCGTCGGTGGGGTTGGGATCCCTTTGGGGACGCCGGGTGGGGGTGCCGGATTTACCGGAGGCTTTGGCTTCGAGTTGTTGGCGGGCCAGGGCTAGTTGGTCGCGTTTGAGGCGGATGGTTTCGAGGCGGAGGATCAGGCGGGTGAGTCTTTCGATCTCGCTCAGGGGGGAATCGGGGTTCAAAGCCAGTTTGAAGAGACGTTTTTGCAGGCAGGTCTCGACCATGGTCATGTAGGGGACTTTGCCGGCGAGTTGGGCCATGTCGCTGGCCTGGTCGGTATCGGCCTGGTGTTCCTCCAGTTTCTCGACCTGGATGTGGTCGAGGTAGTAGTTGCGGAGCGAGGTGTAGTGGATTTTCAGGCCGAGGCCTTCAGGGCGCGGGGCGTTTATTTTGTCAACGGTGGCGGTGTAGGAGTGATTTTGCAGCCAGTCCTTGATTTGGTCCTGATCGGCGGGCGGCAGGTTGGCCAAGACGTTGTTGGCGTTGGGTTTACGGTCTTCGAACTCGATGATATTGGCGTTCATATTCCCACGATCTTAAAACACCCCATAGGACACAGAGTGTCCGACCCTCGAAAAAAGAATGGGAATTTTTTAACCACGGAAAGGCACTGACAGGACACGGAAGAGGACAGGAAGTTTTAACGAATTGCACAGAAGTTTTGATGACCGCGCGGCGGTCTGCGGATGGGAAGCCAGCACATAGTTTTTGATGACCGCCTTGCGGTCGTGGATTGGCACGGATTGGGAGGGGAAGGATTTTTGGCCACAAAGATCGTAGGGACCGCAAAGTTGGGAAGTCGAAAGTTACTGTTCATTTGAGTATGGAAACATTGGCTTTGGGTGATTTCGGATAGACTGATGTTTGTTTTTCGATCAGGCTGAGTATTGAAAAGCACAAAAGCAGCCTGACTCAAAGACATGTATAGTATTTCCCGCTATGCGACGCCGGACTTGGAATTGGCGCCGATACAAATCACTTCGTGGCTGGAAACATGGTTCCAATTCAGTTGCGTCAAGCTCAAGGGCCACCCAGGAAGAGTTCATTTTCTCCTGTTCCGAATCACTTGCCTCTCGCGTCGCGAACTGGAACAGCAGCAAAAGATTTGGGCGGTGGCATCCGCGGCCCGCAAGCCGGAGATCAACGTTATTGATGGGGGGAGCTTGGAAATCCGATGGCGTTTCGATGACACCATCGCATGGGGCGAGTTGCTTTGTTTCACTTCGGCACTGTTTACGCATTCAGAAGGCAAGCCGGTGCAAATTCAGTTGAATGCAGCGCCAGTGGCGGACGGGTGGGAAAAGCGACATTTCGGACTGGCGCTATTTGGCTTGGTGAAAGGAGGAGCGTTTCACTTGCTGGCCATTTGGTTGAAGGCTCCACCGCATGGGTTAACCGGAATTTTCAAAGCGACACGATGGAAAGAGGAGGAACGTTTGATTAAGGCATTTCAATTGATTCAATCGCTAGAGCAATCGCTTGGCACCAGTGACGGCACAGCCTTTCGATATGAGGCGGAGGGTCCACATCAAGCCACGATCATCAAAGAATACCTGATGTCCTACTTTGGTTATCGCAACGAAGTGGAAACCGAGGGCAGGACGATAATAGCTCGAGTCAAGGCAGACGAACTGGCTTTGGCGGTCGGCGCTCAGCAATTTCCGGATGAGGCACAAAGCATTTTTAGTCCAAAAACGAACTGGTTCAGGGAAACGTTCGTCAAGCTGACGTTTGGGTGGCACGAATCTTTGAGGAATTTCAGTTTCCGCGTGATGAGTTTGGCGGGGCTGACGGCCTTGTGCTTTGGAGGGGCGGTTTACCTTGATGGACCACTCCAAACATGGGCCAATGTTACCGGGGTCATCGTAGGAACATGTTTACTGTTCGCCTTAATCCACAACACCAAGCTGCTTTTCCAGACCAGAAGGCAAATGAAGGCCGGACTGGGAAAACTGTACTACAAGCCTTCTCAAATAACGGAGGTTCCTGCGGAGGAATCCCGGGCATTTACAAACCCGGTCTTGGAAAAATTCTCGGCTGATTTGGTGGAATTGGGCGGTCAATGGCTGGTTGATTTTCGAACCTCTGGCGACAGATCATTCTGCCGCGCATTCTATTTTCAAAAACACCACTCCGTAGTCCAACTGTCGGTGCTGCTTCGGCATGATAAGCTTCAGTTTCTCCCAGGAACGCTTGCGGCGTTGATCTGCTCCTATTTTGCCGTGGGTCATGCCGGAACGTTGGCAAACAAGGGCGGGTACAAGCGGAGGTTACGGAAAGAAGCGGTAGTGCAAATTCTCCCTGATTGCCTCGATATGGCTCAATTGTTAAAGGCTCATTCGGAATTTATGGAGGGCATTGAAAGACCTGACCAACGGACGGTCCAACTCGATAAGGATGAGTTTTTGAACCGTCTCAGGTCGGATCACGATTTGGATAGTAAATTGAACTTGGAGTACGGCATCTTCCGTCTGAGTGATGCGTTTCATCAACTTTTTAAAATACCTCGAAAGGGGATAAAGGTTATCAAAGTGCCCACACCTCATCTTGATGCTTGGTTTTAACACCGATGATAACGCCCATTCTGTTTATTTTATCGGCCTTCCTTTTTGCTGCGGCCATTTGTGTTGTGTCGTATCCAAGTATCCGTGGGGATACTGTATTGGATTGGTTGATTCAACTCGCAGTGGCTGCATTTTATTGATTTTGGCTCACGCTATTTGATGGTTTGGACTCCGTTTGCATGGCATCACACAGGTGAAACAGGAAAAAGAAAGCAAACGTCCCCCTGAGAAATTTGTTTTACGCCATATGCATGCGCACGTTTGCCGGGCCAATGGTTCAGGCAGAAGCGAACTAAGGAAATAACATAACCAGCCAGGACCAATGGACTACGGAAGGATGTCTTCACGATCAATGCCCTTCACGGCTGCGACTTGACGTAGAATGGCGTTGAGAGTGCCAACGCGTAGTGGCTTGTGGTCCGGTATCGAGATGCGATGGTGAAGTGGCGTTTCCGTCTGCAAAATGATATGGCTGCCGACTTGGTTGACCTGCCGGTATCCCCAACGAGCGCAGAGAACTCGCGCCAAATCGCGACCGTAAAGATCGCGGGGCAGCTTCACGCAAGCACCTCGTCGCGCACGAGGTGGAGTCGTAGGCTTGCGGGTGCGGGCCGATCAAAATAGAACGCTTTCACCGCTTCTTTCACATGTGCGCGCAATTCCTCCCAAGTGTCGGCCTGTGTGATGATGCTTTCGCCCAAGGCCTCGGCCACATAGCCGCCATCCGACTCTTGGGTGACTTCAAAAACGAGCTCGTTCATAACCGGAGGCTAAAGCCTGCTTCGCAGCGGGGCAAGTCGTTACCAGTGTGGTTGGCCAGTGAGAAGCGCGACTCAACATCGCGGGGTTTTTGGTGAGGAAGGAAGCAAACGATTGGCACTCGGTATTAAAAGATGGATCCTTGAAGGGGATATGTAGGAAGGGGTATAAAGTCCGCAGTATGTCGGAACCTGCAAAAGTTGAGGAAGGCGTCAGGACACCCGCTAAACAGCGGGGTTCTGCATGGCCCGCCGGTGTTGCCTGTGTCTGCTTTTGCGGACTCAGTGTTCGACTGTTTCAGGCATACGGACTGCTCCACTGGGGGATTATTCGCAAGAACTACCGGACTTTGGATGAGCCTCTGAAGACCAACCTTTTCCAACTGCTTGGGTTTATTGAAGTCTATCACCTGACCGCTTTACTGTCCGTTATTTTCGGCATTTGGGCGTTTCGCGGGCAGCCACGCTGGATCGGATGGGTGTGTCTGGCACTGATTCCAATCTCCTTCCTGATGTTAATCGGCGTCATGTGAGTCGATCTAAGAGATAGAATAGGTCGGGCCTTCAGCCCTTTGGAAATTGGGGTGGCGGTATTCCTAGGCCGTTGGCCTAGGCTGGTATGGACCGCACCTTTGGTGCTTTTGGAGGGGAATTGCGCGAAGCGAATTGGTCTGCGCGCCCTACCAGCGCAGGCAATACTTTGATTGCGGCGGGTTACGTGGCACCATAGGGGGACATGAGTTTGATTGTGGGTATTGATCTTGGGACGACCAACTCCTTGGTGGCGGTGGTCGAGGCTGGGATTCCTTATGTGATGGCCGATGCGGATGGGCGGCGGTTGACGCCGTCGGTGGTGCATTTTGCGGCGGATGGTTCGACGCTGGTTGGGGAACCGGCCCGGCGGGTTCGTGCGCTTTATCCCAAGTCGACTTTCTACTCGGTCAAACGATTCATGGGACGAAGGGCGCGGGAGATTTCGGCGAGTGAGCGCGAGGTTGATTATCCATTGGAAGGCGATGGGGCGGAGACGATCCGATTGCTGGGACCGCAAAGGGCGTTCAGTCCGGAGGAGATTTCGGCGGAGGTATTGCGCAAGTTGAAGGCGGATGCGGAGGCGAGTATGGGGCAGCCGGTGGAGCGGGCGGTGATCACGGTGCCTGCGTATTTTAACGATGGGCAGCGTCAGGCCACTTTGCGGGCGGGCGAGATGGCAGGGTGGAAGGTGGAGCGCATTATAAACGAACCCACGGCTGCGGCGCTCGCTTATGGATTGGATCGGCTGCGGGAGAAATCTAAGATTGCGGTTTATGATTTGGGCGGAGGCACGTTCGATTTGTCGATTCTGGAATTGAACGAGGGCATTTTCCAAGTGTTATCCACGAACGGCAACACACGTTTGGGCGGGGATGATTTTGATGCGGCCATCGTGGGGCATCTGGCTGGTGAGATTTTGGCACGGCATGGTTTGGATGTGCTGGCTGATCCGGCCTTGAGGGCGCGTCTGCGCGAGGCGGCGGAGGCGGCCAAGATCAGGCTCTCGAATGAGATGGAAGCGGAGATTCTGCTGCCCTTCCTTACGCCATCAGTCAGTTATCAACGCGTGCTCACACGAGCGGAGTTGGAAAATCTCACTCTAGCCGTGGTGCAGCGCACGCGGGCGCATTGCCTGAGGGCTCTGGCTGATGCGAAGCTCGAACCGAGTGCGCTTGATCAGGTGGTGTTGGTGGGCGGGCAAACCCGGATGCCGCTGGTGCGCCAGATGGTGGGGGAATGGTTTTGCTGTGTGGAGTTCGAGGCGACGAGCGGGTCCATTCGGTTGGGGACGGAGTTTCACCGGCCGGAGGGGCCGATGCTGAACACATCGCAAAATCCGGATGAGGCAGTGGCATTGGGGGCGGCCATCCAAGGGGCGATTCTTTCGGGGGGCATCAGCAACATGCTGTTGCTGGATATTACACCGCTTTCGCTGGGATTGGAGACTTTTGGGGGGCTGATGAATGTGATCATTCCACGCAACTCGACCATTCCGCTCAAAGCCGGGGAGGTTTTTACCACGGCGGTGGACCATCAAAAAGCGATGATGATCCACGTGCTGCAGGGGGAGCGCGAGAGGGCCAAGGACAATTGGAGTTTGGGGAAGTTCACCATCGATTTTGCCTCCGCCGCGAAAGGCGTGGCACGAGTCGGGGTTCAATATGAGATCGATGCCAATGGCGTGCTGCATGTGCTGGCGCGGGATTTGCAGACGATGAAGGAGACGGTGGTCCAATTGAAATCAGCGGTGGATGTCGCAGACGCGGATGTGCAGCGCATGGTTGAGGAATCGGTCGAGCACGCCTGGGAAGACCTCAGTGCGCGGCGTTGGATCGAGGCCTCACTGAGGGCCAAGGAGACCATCTCGGCGACGCGGCAGGGATTGGCGGATTGCGGAGCAGAGCTGGGGGAAGATCAGCGCGCGGGAATTGAAAGCGCGTTGCAGCAGATTGAATCCATGTTGGCCCAAGCGGAGCAATCCACCGGCGGAGTGGGTGATCCAAAACTGCTAAAAGAAGCGCACACAGTACTGGACCAAGCCACGCAACCGCTGGCCGATCTCATGATGGACAAGGCGGCTGAGGCCATGTTGAGCAAGAGAGGACTGATTTAAGAGTGCGCGTTGGCTGGGATTTTCCATTGCCACGGGAGCGGTCTTCGCACAGTTTCAAAGCAAGGTGAGCAAACACGAGGTTATCATCATAGGGGCCGGTCTTTCGGGGTTGGCCTGCGCGCGTTGGTTGGCGCGGGCCGGAGTGCGCTGTCTGGTGCTGGACGCGGCGGACGGTGTAGGCGGACGCGTGCGCACGGATGTGGTGGAGGGATTCCGGTTGGATCGCGGTTTTCAGGTGCTCCTTACGGCTTATCCAGAGCTGCCTCAACACCTCGATCTTTCAAAACTGGATTTGCGCCCGTATTACGCGGGAGCCAATGTTTGGCATGACGGTGGCTTTGTGCGCGCAGCTGATCCGTGGCGGCATCCATTCACAGGGTTGGCAGGGCTGTTTTCGCCTATTGGCACGCTGGCGGATAAACTGCGGGTGGCCTCGTTGCGCAGGCGCTGTTGCAAAGGCTCCCTGGAAGAATTGTTTGAGCGTCCGGAAGTTTCCACGCTCGAGATGCTGAAGGAGAGGGGGTTTTCCCCGGCCATGATTGAGCGGTTCTTCCGACCGTTTTTCGGCGGGGTTTTTCTAGAGGCGAGGCTGGGGACCAGCAGCAGGATATTTGAGTTTGTTTTCAGGATGATGGCAGCCGGTGAAACAGCCATGCCGGCCCTTGGCATGGGCGAGATACCGACACAATTGGCGGCGTCCCTGCCCGAAGGCACGGTCCGGCTGCGGGCCCCGGTGCAACGACTGTCCGGCCAATCGGTGATTCTGCCGAATGGCGAGGCATTGACCCCCTCGCGCGCGCTGGTGATTGCCTCCGCAGGGCCGGAGTACAACCGGTTATTGAGCCTGAATAAGACGGTAGGTTCGCGCAGTGTGGCGTGTCTGTACTTCGACTGCGCCGAGGCTCCCGGCGACGAGCGCATCATCCATGTCAACGGCACGACCTCGGGAGTGATCCAGAGTCTGGCGTTTACATCCAATGTCAGCACTATGCTGGCTCCACGCGGACGCTCGCTTGCGGCAGTGAATGTATTAGGCTGGCCGAAGGTGTCGGATGCCGAATTGCAGTCCATCGTCCGGACACAGTTGATCCAATGGTTCGGCTCGGTCTCCCAGACATGGAAACATCTGCGGACGTACCGCATTCACCACGCACAACCCGATCCCAGCCCGGCGACTCTCAGTTACAACCCGGAGATATCGCCGGGAGTTTTTGCCGCTGGCGATCATTTTACGACTCCTTCGATTGACGGCGCTCTGCGGAGTGGACGGCTGGCAGCGGAGGCAATCTTAAACAAGGAGAAGTCTTAAACTTCGCGCACCGTTCCCCAATGAACGTCCAAGCGTTTGCTCAGATAGAGGCTGACGGCTTTAACGAGAGTGGAGGTTTCAAGCTTTTGGCCGGCGGCAATGATCTGCGGCAGGGTCATGCTGGGCTTCACGGTGAAGGATGATTGGGCAATAATAGGCCCTTCATCCAAGTGCATATCCACAAAATGAGCAGTCACGCCTGCGATTTTCACTCCGTGCTCGTAGGCCTGGCGATAGGCCTGGGCGCCGGGAAAACTGGGCAGGAGCGAAGGGTGAATGTTGATGATTTTATTTTTGTAATGCCAAACAAACTGAGGCGACAGAATTTTCATAAACCTTGCCAGCATGACAAAATCAACCTGGTGCTCATCCAGAATTCGCACGGCCTCTTTTTCTCCTTCGCCGCGGTCTTCCCAAGAAAGATAGTGAAACGGCAGTCCGGCTTTGTTAGCCAGGGGCTCAAGCACCCGATGATTGGAAATAACCACCGCCGCATCGGCGGGAAGCGTTTTATTTTTGAAGGCCTTGATCAAACCCTCCAGGCAATGAGGCTCTTTGGAAACAAGAATGCCGCCGCGCTGCCGCTGCTGGGCGGAGGTAAACCGCGCCCGCACTTGCATGCCCAATTCCGCGCCGAGAGACTCGAACCCCGCTTCGACAGCAGGGCGGTCCAGCGCCTTGGCCAACCATGAAGCTTGCAGAGTCATGCTGAACTGGCCGCGGGTGACCTGTTCCTCCAATGCCTCAATATTGGCTTTCTGCGCGAATAGGAAGGCGGTGATGCGCGCGATAACCCCGGTTTTGTCGCGTCCAATCACGGTGACAGTTGCGTAATGTTTCATGGGCAGGACGGGTTATGCAGTAAAGACCGGCAGACTGTCGAACCTGTTTGCTTTGGAGATGGGCAATTTTGGGTTGTTTGAATCAGAGGCTTTTGCTTGGCGTCCGATAGTCGTTGTATTACAAAAGATCATTCATGAACCCCTTGGCGCGCCCTATTGCTCTGGCTGTTATCGGCTTATCGATGATGGCAGGAATTCATTCCTTCGCTGCTGAAGCGGAAGAAGGCTTTAAACCACTTTTTAACGGAAAGGATCTTTCCGGCTGGGAAGGAAACCCCAATTTTTGGTCGGCAAAGGAAGGGATGATCCAAGGGCAGACCACCGCCGAAAAACCCACGTCCGGAAACACTTTCCTGATCTGGCGCGCAGGCACGGTGGATGATTTTGAACTTAAATGGTCGTTCCGCATGGTCGGCGGGAATTCGGGAATCCAATATCGCAGCAAGGATCTGGGCAATTTTGTGATGGGTGGATATCAGGCTGATTTTGAGGCTGGGGATACATATTCCGGCATTTTATATGAAGAGCGGGGCGCGCGCGGGATAATGGGCGAACGCGGCCAGAAAGTGGAGTGGGATGTGGAAGGGAAGAAGCATGTCCTGGGTTCGGTCGGTAATTCGGAAAAGATTCAGGCAGGAATCAAAAAAGAGGGTTGGAACGATTATCACATCACAGTTCAAGGCAACCACATGATCCACCGGATCAACGGACTGACCACGGTCGATGTGGTGGATAATGATCCCAAGCATCAGGTTTTCAGCGGTTTGCTGGGTCTGCAACTCCATGCGGGTCCACCCATGTTGGTGCAGTTTAAGGATCTGAGGATCAAACGCACCCAGCTGACGGACAACCGGAAGAAGATTGTTTTGGTGGCCGGCACCCCCAGCCATGGCAAGGGGGATCACGAATTTAACGCCGGAGTTCAATTGCTGCACAAGGCTTTGACCGGCGTGCCGGGCATTTTGAGCACCTACTATCTGAATGGCTGGCCCAAGGATGTTTCGGCGTTCGACAATGCTGACGAAGTATTGATCTATTCAGACGGCGGCGGAGGGCATCCCGCCGTTCAAGGCCAGCATTTGGCAGAGCTGGACAAATTAGCCGACCAAGGGGTCGGGATGGCGTTCGCGCACTACGGGGTCGAAGTTCCAAAAGACCGCGGCGGCAAGGAATTCTTGAAGTGGGCGGGTGGGTATTTTGAGGAATATTGGTCGGTCAATCCGACTTGGGAAGCCGATATCACGAGCCTGCCCAAGCATGAGGTCACGCTCGGGGTGAAACCTTTTAAGATCATGGACGAGTGGTATTACAACATGCGTTTCCGCGAAGGGATGAAGGGCGTGACCCCAGTACTTACGGCGACGCCTCCTGACAGCACGCGCGCGGGCAAAAATGATGCCCACGGCGGGAATGATTTTGTGCGCGGCAACAAGGGGCGGGCTGAGCATCTGGCCTGGGTATCGGAAAACCCCAATGGCCAGCGCGGATTTGGGTTCACGGGGGGGCACTACCACAAGAATTGGGGCGATGACAACTTCCGCAAGCTGGTCTTGAACGCGCTGGTATGGACGGCGCATGGCAAAGTGCCCGCGGACGGAGTTAACTCAGCGGTGACAGCGGATGAACTGTCGAAAAACCTCGATCCCAAATAACCTGCTGATAGATTTGTTCAAACACTCCTTATGAATTGGAAACGCGCGCTGCCCCTGCTTTTTTTGGCGATCTCGACGGCCTTCACCTCAGCGTGGGCCAAGGATAAACGGATTGTCTTGATGGCCGGTGTGCCCAGCCATCCTCCGGGCATGCACGAGTTTAATGCCGGGGTGCAGTTGCTTAAGAAATGTCTGGAGGGGGTGCCGGGGGTGGAGCCGGTAGTATACTTAAGCGGCTGGCCGAGTGATCCCAAATGGTATGAAGGCGCGGATGCCATTTTGTTCTACATGGATGGAGGGGCCAACCATCCGGCAGCCAAGCCGGAACGGATCGAGCTGTTGCGGGCCTTGAACCGCAAAGGGGTGGGAATTGCCTGCGCACATTATGGTGTGGAAGTCGTGGCGGGTGATCCTGGCAAGGCGTGGCAGGATTTAATTGGCGGGTATTACGAAAACCAGTTTTCGGTGAACCCAATGTGGGAACCTGACTTCAAGAGCTTCCCCAAGCATCCCATCACCAGTGGAGTGAAACCGTTCCAGATCCGGGATGAGTGGTATTTCAACATGCATTTCCGCGAGGGAATGAAGGGGGTTACGCCGATTTTGGTGGCCACGCCTTCAGACGCGGTACGCAAAGGGCCATATGTATGGCCGGCGGGACCCTACCCCCACGTGGTGGACGCCTCCGGACGCCAAGAAACGATGATGTGGGCCAGCGAAAATGAGGGCGGTGGACGCGGCTTTGGCTTTACGGGCGGTCATATCCACACCAACTGGGGCAACGACAATTTCAGAAAGGTGGTTCTCAATGCCTTGTTGTGGGTTGCAAAAATGGATGTGCCCTCAGAGGGAGTTGCATCGAAGGTCAGCCCCGAAGACTTGACGAAAAATCTTGATCCGAAAGAACGCAAATAGATCACTTTTTGATTCCAACGAATATGATGAACAGACAATTGATATTTCCCGTGGCTTGTGCCATGGCCTTCGCCTCACTGGTGAGCCTCCGCGCCGATGCCTCGCGCAGCGGTATTGATGCCGCCAAAGAGCAGATGAAACAGATGGTTCCGGGGGAGGGCCTTGAGGTTTCACTCTTTGCCGCCGAGCCCATGGTGGTTAATCCGGCCAATATGGATGTGGATGCCAAGGGACGCGTCTGGGTAACCGAGGGCGCGAATTACCGCCTCTTCCAAAAGTGGGGCAAACTGCGTCCGGGAGGCGATCGCATCCAAATTCTGGAGGACAGCAATGGCGATGGAATGGCGGACAAAGCCACCACCTTTTATCAGGGCGACGATGTAAACACAGCATTAGGCATCTGCGTGCTGGGCAAGAAAGTCATTGTGGCGTGCTCGCCCAATGTGTTTGTTTTCACCGACGAGGATGGGGATGGCAAAAGCGACAAGAAGGAAGTTCTGTTCACCGGGATTTCCGGGGCGGATCATGACCACGCCGCGCATACTTTTACTTTCGGCCCGGACGGGAAGCTGTACTTCAATTTCGGCAATGCCGGCAAACAATTGAAGCGTCCCGATGGCTCATCCGTGAAGGACCGATATGGACGCGACATCAATGATACCGGGCATCCCTACCGGCAGGGAATGGTCTTCCGCTGCAACATTGACGGAAGCGACGTTGAAGTGTTGGGCCATAATTTCCGCAATAACTTTGAGGTCTGCGTCAATTCGTTCGGCACGATCTGGCAGTCGGACAACGACGATGACGGCAACCAGGGTGTGCGCATCAATTACGTGATGGATTATGGCAACTTCGGGTATACCGATGAGATGACGGGGGCAGGATGGGGCCAAAAACGCACGGGATGGGAAAGCGAAATCCCGAAACGCCACTGGCATCTGAATGATCCCGGAGTGGTTCCCAACTTGTTGCAGACCGGAGGCGGTTCGCCAACCGGCATTTTATTTTACGAAGGGAAACTGCTGCCTGACGCATACCGCAACGCGATTATCCACTGCGATGCGGGTCCGCGCGTGGTCCGCGCCTACACGCTCAAGCCGGATGGGGCTGGTTACAAAACGGAGATAGTGAACGTGCTCACCAGCACGGACAATTGGTACAGGCCCTCTGATGTCACGGCTGCTCCCGATGGTTCTTTGTACGTCGCAGATTGGAATGACGCCGGAGTGGGCGGGCATTTTATGGCTGATCAGGCTCTGGCCACCATGACCGGGCGCATTTACCGCGTCGCGCCCAAGGGCAACGGACCCACCACGGTCGTTCCTAAATTGGATGTCTCATCCACCAAGGGCGCCATTGCCGCGCTTGAATCCGCCAACTTGGAAACACGCTACCTTGGCTGGACCAAACTGCACGCGGATGGGGCGAAATCCGAAGGCGAATTAAAGAAGCTATGGAATGGCAAGGATGCCACGCTGCGCGCCCGCGCCTGGCAACTGTTGGTCCGCATCCCCGGGGCCGAAGAAAAATACCTGAAGGCGGCCGCCAACGATTACAACAATGATATCCGTGCGCTAACGCTGCATTATCTTCGGACGGAGAACAAAGACCCGATCGCTTGGATCAAGAAGCTGATCAACGATCCGTCTCCCATGGTCCGCCGCGAGTGCGCGCTGTCGCTCCACCGCCAGCCCAGCGCGGAAGTTCCCGCACTCTGGACCGAGCTTGCCAAACAGCATGACGGCAAGGACCGCTGGTATCTGGAGGCGTTGGGCATTGGCGCTGATAATCGCGAGGATGATTGCCTGAACGCTTATCTGGCGGCCGTGGGCGACCATTGGAACACCGAGGCCGGGCGCGACATTATTTGGCGCTCTCGCAGCGGCAAGGCGCCGGCACTGCTGGTGAAAATAATCACCGACCCCGGCACCCCGGAAGCCGCAAAACAGCGCTACCTCCGCTCTCTTGACTTTATCAAAGGACCCGAGAAGGATGCGGCTTTGATTCAGCTTCTTACCGCCGGCTCAAAATAAGTCCTCAACCTGTTCCAATGCATAGAACGGCGTGGTAACTCCACGCCGTTTTTTATTTTGCACGAGAGTCGGGTTTCACCTGATCGACAATTGACGCGGCAGGCGTAGGTTGCCGTATGTCAGAATAGCAGGAGGGCGTCATCCACCCCGCGTGCCGATGAATCCTCCTCACCGAATCTTTATGCGATATGAACTTTTACACGGCAAATCAGGGCGATTCACGAAGCCCACTCAGGTCTCCACCCATTAATGCCGGTATTCTCTTAACGCTGTTCCTGTTGGGACTGGCACTCGGGAATTATTGCACGGCGGACGATAAATTATTGCGCTGCACCTACAGCCAATCCTCGTTATCACGAGAAGTCGCGAAAGCGGGTCTGGCCGAACGATTTTCCCTTCCACAGGTTGAACCTGACGACCTTTTCACGGTTGGAACCAAGGCTCGCGCCAAGTCTGGTTCCATCTTGTCAGAACCCATCTTCGAGGGCACACGGAGTTTGGGTCTCCACAATAGACCAAACGATGAGATTATATTGTCGAAGCCTAGTTACTCTCCACGGTTTAAACCCTACAAAGCCCGTGATGATGAGCCCCGCTATGATGTTTTAAGGGGTTCATTCGCGAAAGTAGGCGGAGGGTTGGAATACCGTTTGCAAGGGTACACGCGGGCGTTTATGGATGCCACCAGAGTTCTACGCAACGAAGAAAGGTATAGCGATGAAATCAGAATCGGCATGCGCTACGCGTTTTGACCCCCGCCTTTTTGAACTATTGGATGCGACCGAATTTTTTGTCCAACTCACGATAGTTCATCTCTATGAGAGTGGGTCGTCCGTGGGGACAGGTGTAGGGCATCTGACAATGGCGAAGATCCTCGATCAGTTGTTCCAATTCGCGCCCGGCGAGGGGGTCGTTCGCTTTGATGGCATGACGGCAGACTGTTTTGGCGATGACATCCTCCCCGAGCCGCCATGAGTTGACGGACTCGCCCGCAATCTTCAGGGCATCAATCAAGCCCACCACAAACTGGCGTGAATCCTTGGATCGAACAAATTGAGGAAGCGCGTCCAAAAGATAAGTGCGTTCGCCGAATTCGCTGAGACCGATGCCCATGCGGACGAGGTTGGGCAATTGATGACGCAGGAATTCGGCATCACGCGCGGAAAGCTCGACCGTTTCAGCGAGGAGGAGGCGCTGTGAAGGAACGCCGCCTTGTTCGAGGCGCTGCAACATTTGCTCAAATAAAATGCGCTCGTGGGCGGCGTGCTGGTCGAGAAGCACCATGCCGCGATCTGATTCCAAGACGACGTACAACCTGCCCACCACGCCGACCAAACGCAGAGGCACCTGAAGCAGAGGAACAGCTGTCGCCGATGGAGGAGGGAGAGTCGAATCGGGTCTCGCGGAGGCTTGAGCGGCGGCGGTGGGGGCTGTGGCAGGGGATTGTTTAGGCCAGGGAAAGAGCGGAGGGGTTTGCGAGGGTGGGACCGCCACCGTCTCGGGTTGCAAACGCAAGACCGGAGTGAAGGCAGGAACAGGTGGCAGGATCGGAATATCAATCCCCAAAGTAGAATTGGCGGGCGGGGTTGATTCTGTCTCAACCGGAACTGACGGCAGCGTCGGTTGGGTTTCTCGGTGGAACCCAAGCAAAGCCTGGCGAATGGCCTCAGCCACCGCCTGCCGGACGGCACGTTCGTGACGAAATTTCACTTCGCGCTTGGAGGGATGGATGTTCACATCCACCTCACCGGGGCTCAGCTCAACAAACAGGCAGGCGACGGGATGACGGCCTTTCATGAGGGAAGTGTGGTACCCCTCCTGCATCGCGTGGTTTAAACCGCGGTGATCAATGGGCCGACGGTTGACAAACAGATGTTGGTGATCACGAGTGCCCCGCGAAACACCGGGCGCGCCGATCCATCCCCAGACCCGGAAAGGCTGTCCAGGTTCAGGCGTGTCAACAGCCTCGATATCGGGGCGGGACACGGGCGCGGCAAAAGTCGTGCGATAGTCAACTGGGAGCAGAGCAAGCTCGCCGCCCATCAGCGAACGCATCCGTTCCCGCAAGGCGGCCAGAGGATCGCTTTCGAGTATGGCGAGGGAAATGGCCGGCAATTGCCAGACCAGCCGACCATCATGAAGCACGGTCCAACCGATGCCGGGAGAGGCGAGTGCAGCAAGGGTCAGGTAATGCTGGATGTGGGCGAACTCAGTATCGTCACTGCGCAGAAACTTTCTACGGGCGGGTATGTTATAGAAAAGCGAACGCACCTCGACAATGGTGCCCGGGCTGGCTCCGGCGGCTTTGACCTCGACAATTTTGCCGCCATGAATAACCACCTGGCAACCCTCGGGGGATTCAGACCCGCGCTCGCGGGTGGTGAGGCTAAGCCGGCAGACACTGGCGATGCTGGGCATGGCCTCACCACGGAAACCCATGGTGGCGATGGAGGCAAGATCGTGGGCGCTGCGAATTTTACTGGTGGCGTGCCGCTCGAAACAGAGCAGCGCGTCGTCCTTGGTCATGCCGATGCCATCGTCGCTGACGCGGATGAGGGCGCGGCCACCGGCCTGGATTTCGACCGTGATGGCGGAAGGTTGCGCGTCGAGGGCGTTTTCAACCAACTCCTTGACCACGCTGGCGGGCCGCTCAACCACCTCGCCTGCCGCGATCTGGTTGGCAACATTCTCCGGAAGCAGCCGGATACGGTTCATGCGCCTTCCGAAATGGGTAGGGAAAAAGTGAAAACCGCTCCGCTGCCATCCTCTTTGTTACGAGAGGAAATGTCGCCGCCATGATCGTCGACAATTTTTTTGCAGATGGACAGGCCCAGACCAGTGCCTTGGATTTTTCCAAAAGTGGCGAAGGGTTCGAACAGTCGATTGAGCACTTCGGGCGCGATACCCGGGCCGGTGTCCTCCACGTCAATGAAGACGAAGCCGGGTTCCTCGCGGAAATGCAGACGAACCTCGCCCCCGTTGAGCATGACCTCAACCGCATTGTTAATGAGATTGTAGAAAACGTGCGTCATGCGCTGCGGATCAAGGAGAACAAATCGGTTTGGAGCGGGATTCGCGCAGATCAAAGTGACGCCTTTCTCTGAGACTTCGGTTCCAATATCCTCCATTATTTTGGCCACGAATTCGGCGAGATTGGTTGACCCCACCACTTTGCCGGAGGTGTTGCCGCGGGTGAACTCCAACAACTCGTTGATCATGTTGGTCAGGCGGTCCACCTGCTTGCGGATTCGTGATGCGGCGTGAATGCGCACGGACATGCTGATTTTTTCCAGACATGTGAGTTCGGCGGCGAGGCCGATCACGTTCAAAGGATTCTTGAAATCATGGACAATAGAGCGCGCAAAACGTCCCACCATAGCGAGACGCTCAGCCTGCAAAACGGCTTCGATGTAATGGCGGTTTCCCTCACGCATGCGGTGGCTAAACTCGCGGATCATTCGCAGGGCCAGCTGGGGCGAGGCCTCGAGCATCTGATGAACTGCCTCGCTGGGTATGAAATACACACTGGTCGCCTCATCCGTGGCCGCTGTCGCGGATCGGGGCCCGGCATCGACCACGGCCATCTCTCCGAAAAACATGCCGGAACCGATGCGGCTCAACAACGAGGTTTGGCCGTCGGCCAATTCGGTGGTGATGCGCACTGAACCTTCGACCACGACGTAAAGACCGTCACCATGATCCCCCTGGCGAAAAATCTCGTGCTGAGCAGGGTAGAGCTTCAGTTGCGCGACCGCGCGCAATCGCTCTTTTTCCTCGGCGGTCAATCCGCCGAACAACCCGCTCGCTTCAATGGAAACCATGAGGGGAGTCTAGGCGAAAAGGCGGACCGGTAAAGCTCTGACGATGAGGATTGGACAACACCTCATTCGACAGGGGGCGTCGAGTCTTCTACCATCGCACCCGGAAACGGATGCGTCTTAAGCTTTTTAAATTTATAATCGGCCTGTTGCTTCTGCCGCTGTGCATTGCGGCGCTGCCCACATTGGGCCGGGTACTGCAAGGTTCCGGCCGGGCCGACACAGTCTGGGTGGCGCTGGCTGCCGGGGCGCTGGCGTGGATCGTCGTCTTTATGCTGCTGCCCAAGCCCATGCTGGTTTACGTGTTCGGGCATGAGCTGACCCATGCATTGTGGACGTGGGCCTTTGGTGGAAAGGTAAAAAAATTCAAAGCCACCAGCAAGGGCGGTCACGTCATCATCTCGAAAAGCAACTTCGTAATTGCCCTGGCACCCTATTTTTTCCCCCTCTATGCAGCCTTGGTCATCCTGTTTTACGTGCTGGGCAATCTGATTTGGGCATGGAACGAGCACAACGCCATCTTCCACCTTTTGTTGGGGGCGGCTTACGCTTTTCACGTCACTCTGACTCTGCACATACTGCAAACCAAGCAGTCGGACATTACGGAACAGGGTTGGCTGTTCTCATTAGCAGTGATCTGGCTTGGGAATATCTCAGTGCTGATCATGGGCATCCCCCTTCTGACGGGGCATCGCGGTGTGCTGAGTGGATTGGGGATATGGGGAGTTGAGACGGGTATGCTGATCCAGAGGCTCGGGCGGTTGTTCTGAACTACTGATTCCGCCTGCAAAAGCACAGCTCTTGATTTCCTCACCCACTCGGATACTGTCTTAAGGGTTGAAACTTCGTGGTGCCAAAATTGCGACCTCGCTGATGCTCGCCCTTGCTCTGGGTTTGCATTGGTCTTTGCTGCAAACGGTGGCGTGGGTTGGCATGGCGGTGCAGTTTTCCAAATCCGACTCACTGACCACTGCCATCAGCAAAACTTTCGACGGGCAGCACCCTTGTTCCCTCTGCAAAGTCGTAAAGCACGCACGGCAGGAATCGGACTCCCCCAAACAGGCGGCCACCGGCAAGGTGGAGATTAAGAATTTGAGCCTGTGGCAGCATGATCTGGCTCCCGCCCAATCGACCATTCTCGTTACGATGAGCTACCCCAACACCGAGGTCTTGGCTGCTCCGCGCGCCGAAGCTCCGCCGACTCCTCCCCCTCCCCTGTCCTAACCTGAATTCCCAACGGGCACTCTGCCCGTTTTCAGGCTGGATTCCCCTGCGTGATATAGCGCCTAGGCATTCGCCCTTACCCGAGCCGCCCTCCTGCGACTCATCCTCCGTGGTTCCTTGCCCCCTCAATCCGTTCATCATGAAAAAACGTGGGTTCACCCTCATCGAGCTTTTGGTCGTGATTGCCATCATTGCGATTCTCGCCAGCATGCTCCTGCCCGCGCTGGCCAATGCCAAACAACGAGCCCAAACCATCAAATGCCTCAACAATCTGCGGCAAATTGGCATCTCGGTGCAATTGTACGTCGGGGACAACAACGATTCTTTGCCGCAAACCTCCCACACCAAGCTTTCGTGGGTGGGAAGCCTGGGCGGCTATCTATCCGGCACCAACATGTACCGATGCCCGATTGATCCCAATCGCACCAATCACACCATCAGCTATTCCATCAACGATTTCCTCACGCCCCATCCTTTTGGAGCGGCCAAATTGGATTATTCCAAGCTGACCGCCCTGCCCTCCCCCGTCGAAACAGTCCACTTCGCTGAACTGGCCGATGACAATCCATCGGTTGACCACTTCCATTTTGCCGAGCCCGGGGGCCTCGCGACCAATTCCTTTCGCAGCCAGGTATCCGTGACACGGCACAAAGGCGCGGCACTTTATCTGTATGCGGCAGGCCAGGCCGAAGCCCTGCGATGGCAGCCTGCTGTCGTTCGCCGATTGCTTGATCCCGGTTCGCGATTCATCCACCCCGCGAGTCCTTCCTCCCAACCTCCATAGCCACCGTTTAAGCCACGTCAACCACTCACTTGAAAATACTCAACCACATGAAACTTAGAACGACACTCTTGTTCCTGGCACTCGCCATGACCCACGCCCTTGCTCACGAAGACCACCACTTGGACGGCGGAGCCAGCGCCCAGACTCCCGGTTCACCTTTGGTTTTTAGTAATGGCAATGATTTCTCCACCGAAAGCGGTTGGGTGATGTTCCTCGACGGCAAGGATAGCACCGGCATGTGGTACGTAGGCGACGAACTCACCGTGACGTCCCTATCAGGAAGTGCCTCGACGGGGGGACCCGCTCCCGGCCGTGCCGCAAATGGCGCGTTTCTACAGCTTCAATTTCTCGCTGTGGAAGGCCCCGCCGGTAGCCAAATGCGAATCAGCCAGGAAGAATTCACCCCAGATGAGGAGCCCACTGGCAACATCCTCCAGCTACTGGACCTGCCTGTCGGACCAGTCGTCGGCGACCAGAAAATACCCATCACCGAAGGTGAAGGATCACCCGGCTCGGATCCCTTTGGACATATCCACGGACGCCAGTTCTGGGCCGATCGGCCCGGCCTTTTCACCGCCACTGTTCGCTTGGTTGACACTTCCACCAACGGCCCCGGCGGAGGCCCCATCCACATTCCATCAGCACCGCTGAGCATCTACTTTCAAGCGGATGACACCGTTCAGATTGCTTACACTTCCGCCGGAGGAGCTGAGTTAGTCTTTGCCGTGCGCGAACTGGAAACAGTTGCCTTGGAATCAAGCCCTCAGCTGGGCGCGGGCGCGGCATGGACGGAGGTCTACCGGAACGAGGCATCGGATGATTCTCATGTCAATCGATGGCCGCTAATGCCTGGAGATACAGCCCGGTTCTTCAGATTGCACCGCAACGTTACCGCCCAGTAAACCGCTCTTTGGAGTGCGGGAGCTTGCCCCCGCTTTCTTCACCGTAACCACCCGTGGAAGTAAAAGCGGGAGCAAGCTCTCGCACTCCAAGGTGGGATTGGAGGCCTCATTTTTCGTCAAAATTCCAAGGCGGGCTTTGAAGTATCACTCCGTTGACGGTCTTTAAATTCATGAGTGATTGAGGGACGAATTGGAGAAAAGGGATGAATCGATCAATACCTTCCAAAAAGCTCACGTTTCGATGGCTTATGGATTTGTAAACCTCATCCGTCGTCACTCTCCATGTCGAAGCACTGATAGGCACCCAAACCATCTCGAAGTACCGCTCGTCAGGATCTATGAGGGGAAACCCTCTTGTGAACGAAACATACTTGGGCTCCACCCATCCCTCAGAACTTGGCAGTTCAACCGAAAAAAAATTCCAACGCCCCATTCCGTTGATAAATGGAACCTGCCCCACATTCTGTAATTCAACGACGTAAACCAGGTTTGTCCCGGAAACCCAGGGCGGGCCAAAAACAGTGAATTCACCCGCGATGTGAGGTTTCGACTTACCGCCCAAAAAAGGCAAGGCTAGGGTAATCCCCACCAACACCACCACCAGCCCGATCTTGAAGTGAATTCGAATAGGCGTGAATATTGACCGTGAACTCGTTACTTGGGTCTCCTATGGTCGCCGCTTTTTGTTAACTACACTGAAAGACACTGGTGGTCGACGTACATTCGAGGCAAAAAAGACAGAAATCATTCCCACATCACCAAACATCCACTTCCGGTCATCCGAAAGGGCGTTGACTGAGTGAGGATTTGACTTGGACTGATGCTCCACAGAGTCGATCTGTGAAATAAAAGTCATGGCAGTGTAGCAATAGGGACCACTTGGTGTCTCCTCGTTCTGTATCCAGTCAGGCTCACCCCCCAGTTTGGTGCGCTGACCAAGTGGATTAAAACGAAGACTGGCTGCCGGATAAGGCTTTTCGCCTGCCTTAAGTCGAGCGAGAGTCACTTTGAATTCCGGTAGCATCTCCATATCGGTGTTTGGTCAAATGGGGTTTTTCTCTTATCGTCCGTGTTCCAAAGACTCAGCCTCCCGTGCCGTCGTTCACATCGAGATCGATTAGAATGTCACGCGGCTCGGCCCCCTTGTTGGGACCGACAATACCTCGGCCTTCCAGCTCGTCCATGATGCGGGCGGCGCGGGTGTAACCGAGGCGGAGACGGCGTTGCATTAATGAGACGCTGGCTTTTTGTTCGCTGCGGATGACTTCGATGCATTGCTGGATGAGTTCCTCATCCTCGTCGCAACCACTCTCGTCGCTCATGCCGCTGCCAGTGGCCTTGGCCAGTTGCTGCGTGATCTCCATCTCGTAGCTCGGCTTGCCCTGTTTGCTGATGAAATCAACGCAGGCTTGGATCTCAGAATCGGTGATGAGCACGCCCTGGGCACGGGTGATCTTGGCCGCGCCGGGCGGCAGATAAAGCATGTCGCCCTTGCCCAGTAGTTTGTCCGCGCCCATCGCGTCCAGAATGGTGCGCGAATCCACTTTGGCCGCGACTTGAAAGGCGATACGGGCCGGGATGTTGGCTTTAATGACGCCGGTGATGACGTCCACGCTGGGACGCTGAGTGGCCACAATGCAGTGAATCCCCGCTGCACGCGCCATTTGGGTAATGCGTGCGATGGCCATTTCCACATCCGCCGGGGCCACCAGCATGAGGTCGGCCAACTCGTCGATGATGACCACCACGTAGCTGAGCTTCTCCGGAATGACAATATCGTCTTCGCGCGGCACGACGATTTCCTTGTCCAATTCGACCGCGAAACCCTCCGCTGTGGGCTCGATCTTGTCTTTGGTGATGGTGAGCGGCAGTTCCAACTCGACGGGCAGCGGCGGGGGTTCAGTCTTGGCCTTCGGGCGTTCGTTGAATGATTTGATGTTGCGCACGCCGACCTTGGCAAAGATCTGGTAGCGTTTTTCCATTTCGTTCACCACCCAGCGCAGCGCGAGGATCACTTTCTTGGGGTCGTTCACCACCGGCACGACGAGGTGCGGCAGCGCATTGTACTGCTGCAGCTCGACGACCTTGGGATCGATCATCACGAAGCGCAGCTGGTCGGGCGAGAATTTGTAGAGCAACGAGGCGATGATGGCATTGATACAAACCGACTTGCCGGAGCCGGTGCTGCCGGCAATGAGCACGTGCGGCATTTCCGCGAGGTCACAGACGATCGGATGGCCATAAACATCTTTGCCCAATGCCACGGGAATGCGCGCCTTGGAATTGATCCACTCGTCGGATTCGAGCAGGTCACGCATGATGACTTTCGTCTTGATCAAATTGGGCACCTCCACGCCCACGGAGCTTTTGCCGGGCACGGGCGCGAGAATGTGGATGCGCTCCGCCTTGAGCGCGGCGGCAAGGTTGTTGCTCAAGTTCTGAATTTTTTCCAGCTTCACGCCTGGAGCAGGATGCAATTCGTAGCGCGTGATGGTCGGGCCTTTGGTGATGTCGCCAAGCGACACTTCAGGCAGCGAGCTGACGTCGTCGAGCACGATGTAGTAAGGGAAGGGATAGTTCTCGATAAAATTCTTG
>JANYDC010000127.1 GCA_025359965.1 Pedosphaera sp. | reverse complement strand
GGGATAAACCCCCCAGATAACGCCCGGAACAACTGCTAGAGCTCATAGATTGTCGGACCTGTTCCCCAGTGTGTGGGCAATCCGCCATGGGCGGTGCGCCGGGGCACTGGGGAACAGGTCCGACAATCTATGAGCTCTAGCAGTTGTTCCGGGCGTTATCTGGCGGGTTTATCCCTTGGCGCCCTCGGTGTGGTCTACGGTGACATTGGTACAAGTCCACTGTATGCATTGCGTGAATGCTTCTCCGAGACGCATAAGCTCGCGGTGACCCATGACCACATTATTGGAGTGCTTTCCCTGATTCTTTGGTCACTGGTCACCATCGTCGCCCTTAAATACCTTACCTTTGTCATGAGGGCTGACAACAAGGGCGAAGGCGGCATTCTGGCCCTTCTGGCCCTGGCTTTTCCCGACCGCAATCTTCGAAAGAAAAATCGCGGACGGGCCTTCATGGTTGGTTTAGGCGTCTTCGGGGCAGCCCTCCTCTACGGTGATGGCATGATTACCCCTGCTGTCACGGTTCTTGGGGCAGTTGAGGGTCTCAGTGTGGCTACCACGCGTTTTGACGCGTTTATCGTTCCCATCGCTGTGGTGGTCATGATTTTTCTCTTTTGCATTCAGCGCGCCGGCACCGCCCGTATCGGTATTGTTTTTGGTCCCGTCATGGCCCTCTGGTTTCTCGTCATTGCGGTGCTTGGGGTGCGTGGCATCATCCAGCAGCCCGAAGTTCTATTTTCCCTCAACCCGATCTACGGGTTGTCATTTCTTATCCATAGCGGGTGGCTGGGTTTTAAAGTTCTTGGCTCAGTGGTTCTTTGCGTCACTGGCGCCGAAGCTTTGTATGCGGACATGGGGCATTTTGGCCGCCGCCCCATTAAACTCGCCTGGTTTGCCGTGGTCATGCCGGCGCTGATGTTGAATTATTTTGGCCAGGGGGCCCTTCTCCTGCGCGATCCGTCTGCCGTGGAAAACCCTTTCTTTCGACTTTGCCCCGGATGGGCTCTCTACCCCCTCGTTGGTCTTGCCACCGCAGCGGCTGTGATCGCCTCTCAAGCCTTAATATCCGGCGCATTCTCCTTAACCATGCAGGCCATCCAGATGGGTTACTCGCCTCGTCTGGAAATCGACCACACTTCCTCCCGTGAACGCGGTCAAATTTATATGCCCCGCATCAATTCTGTGCTCATGCTTTGCTGCATCGGCCTGGTGCTGGGCTTCCGTACTTCGAGCAACCTCGCTGCGGCTTACGGTATTGCCGTCACCCTCACCATGGCCATCACCACCGTCCTCTTCTATTACGCATCGCGCCGCATCTGGGGTTGGTCCGCCTTGCGCGCAGGTCTGCTGTGCGGCCTTTTCCTGACGATTGAGGCTGCTTTCGCCGGCGCAAACCTTATCAAGGTGATTAGTGGCGGTTGGTTCCCTCTTTTGATCGGAGCCATCATCTTTACTCTGATGAGCACTTGGAAACAGGGTCGCCGTATTCTGGGGGATCGTCTCCGTGCCAGTTCCCTTCCATTGCAGCTGTTTCTTGACGATGTGCAGGCCAACCCTCCCGTCCGAGTTTCCGGGACTGCCGTGTTTCTGGCGGGCAATGCCGAGGGAACCCCGCTGGCTCTGCTCCACAACCTCAAACATAACAAAGTGCTGCACCAGCGCGTGGTGCTCCTTACCATTATCACCTCCGATGTCCCGCATGTGGATGTCAGTTCGCGGGCGACTGTCGAAAAACTCAGCGACAATTTCTATCGCGTCACTGGCTCCTATGGTTTTATGGAGGATCCCTGCGTGCCCGATATCCTCGTTGCCTGCCGCAATCAGGGCCTGGCTTTTGAGGACGAGCAGACCACTTTTTTTCTAAGCAGGGAAACCATCATTCCTACCAGCGCCAAGGGCATGTGGATGTGGCGTGAGCGCCTCTTTGCCTACATGGCCCGCAACGCCCAGCGCGCTACAGCTTTCTTCCGCCTCCCCGCCAACCGTGTCGTCGAATTGGGCATGCAGGTTGAAATTTAGTCCCAAATCCGCGTCCCCACTGAGGTTGCCAACATCTCACTCTTTCTGATATGTAAGGTGCTTCTAGGGAGAGGATGCGTGAATAACAGGGGGTATGCCATCATCCAATTCTGCACAGAAAAATCAAATCATGAAACTAGTCAAATCGTTGGGGTGGTGCGCGTTGGCGCTTTTGGTGATGGCAAAAGCTGCAACAACTACGGCAAATGCGGCTACGATCTACGTTCCAAACGCCTCGTTTGAATCGCCCGAAACAACGTTTGCCTATCCGCAGGTCAACGATTGGCAAAAAGCTCCCAAACCCTTCTGGTTTCAGGAGACTCCCGAGGCCCAGTGGGGACAAACCATCGGCGTCTTCCTGAACCGCCCTCCCGAGGAGGCCAGCCACATCGACAATGTTCAAGGCAGCCAAGCGGTGTTTCTCTTTGCCCTCCCTTCGGCGGCTCTCTTTCAAGATTCCACCACCATCGGCGGCACGAATACCGCTCCCACGGGTGCTTTCGACGCCAAGTTTGAAGTCGGCAAGGCCTACCATCTGACTGTGGGCGTGCTCGGCGGCGGAGGAGGAATGACCAACGGGGCAACGCTTGAGCTAAGCCTCTATTACCGTGATGCCGCCAGCAACATGGTTTCTGTGGCTGCAACCACCGTCACCAACTCCACCGCCTCTTTTCCCACCAACACCCACCTCACCGATTACGTGGTGAGCATTCCTGCTGTGAAGTCGAGTGATGCATGGGCAGGCAAAAACATTGGCATCCAAATCCTTTCCAACAACGGTTTTGACCAAATAGGCGGTTACTGGGATTTGGATAACGTGCGTCTCACTGATGAAATCCCCGTGCCCAATGGTTCCTTTGAATCACCCGAAACAACCTTTGCCTATCCCCAGGTGAACGATTGGCAAAAGGCTCCCAAACCCTTCTGGTTTCAGGAAACTCCCGAGGCCCAATGGGATCAAACCATCGGCGTTTTCCTAAACCGGCCCATTGAGGAAGCAAGCCACATCGACAACGTGGATCGCAGCCAGGCTGTTTTTCTTTTTGCCCTGCCTTCGGCTGCCCTTTTTCAAGACTACACCACCATCGGCGGCACCAACACCACTCCTTCCCACGACTTTAACGCGGTCTATGCCGAGGGTCGCTCTTATAACCTCACCGTCGGAGTGCTTGGCGGTGGTGGCGGAATGGTTAACGGTGCAACCTTGGAGCTAAGCCTTTATTACCGCGACGCTGCCAGCAACATGGTGACCGTGGCCGCAACCACCGTCACCAACAGTTCCGCCGCTTTCCCCACCAACACCCATCTCACCGACTTCGTAGTCACCACCCCCCCCGTCAAGGCGGGTGATGCATGGGCCGGTAAAAACATCGGCATCCAGTTGCTTTCCAATAACGGCTTCGACCAAATCGGCGGCTACTGGGACTTGGACAATGCGCGCCTGACTGAGGTAAAGCATCCTCTGCTCAAAGCAGTTTCCCTTAATGGCAATCAAATCCAGTTCACCGTGCAAAGCGAACCGGGGTCAAAGATTGATCTGCTGAGCGCCGGTTCGTTGCCGGCTGACTCCTGGACCATCTTGACGACCATTACAAATATCACCGGGAATCAAACCCTCAGCTTGCCTGCCCCCGAGTCCGGTCTGGGTTTCTATCAGGCTCGCCAGTTGCCTTGAGCCGGTCTATCCGGCATGTTCTTTTGTCATGACCGGAGAAAGATTATCGGTCAGAGGTGGAGTCGGGAGTCGTATCAACCGGTCCGGCTTCACCCTGATTGAGCTTCTTGTGGTGATCGCGATTATCGCGATCCTCGCCGGGATGCTCCTGCCCGCCCTCACGCGCGCCCGGGATGCGGGCCGCAAAGCCGCCTGCATCTCCAACCTTCGTCAGATCGGTATCGCCCTTCATGGCTATGCCAACGATAGCGACGGACTCATCCCCTATGGCCCCACGGCCCCACCGTTCACCAGCCCCGCCGATTTCTATCCCTCCACCGGATCACCCACCAGTTTGCTTTCCCTGCGCAGCGGCGCTCCGGCGGGCCTCGGCTTACTGTTGAAGAACTACCTCTCCTCCGCCCCCAAGGTCTTGTTCTGTCCGGGCAGCGATCAGAAAATCGATGCCGACGCGGAACTCGCCAAAGTGGGAATCGGCCAGGCCCAAGGCAGCTATTACTACCGCCATGCCGGCGTGACTCAGCTCTTCTTTACCCCCACCAATACTCCTTCCAATCTACGCATGGACGATCCCGGTAAAAACCGCAACGGTCTACCCATCCGCGCCCTGGTCATTGACACCATCTTTTTGTGCCCTCCTGATTTGGCCGCTTTCAACGTCAAACCGCGCACGCACCATAAAGAGAAACTGGCCAACATTCTCTTCTCTGATGGCCACGTGGCCTCGCGGGTCAACACCGATGCTTGTTTCACCGTGGACCTGCGCAGCTACGCCGATATCTACTACGCCTTCGACCGCATCTTGAAAGTGCTCGAAACAGCCGACACCCAGCCTTGATCTCCCGAAAAACAAGGTTCAAGAAACAACCTATCCGGTCCCGTCTCCCCCTTTCCCACATTCGTTCCACTAGGAATCCGCCGTTCCTCGTGGTTGCGCGCCCGCTGGAAGCCGTTGACTCATTCCGGTGCAGGCGGGATACTTCACGCAACCGATGAGTCAAGCGCCAGTCATTGAGGTCAACAGCCTCACGAAAACTTACCGCACCTATAAAAAGAAGCCCGGTCTGTCAGGTGCGTTGCGGGGATTATTCCACCGCGAGTACGAGGAGCTTTCTGCAGCCAAGGACGTGTCTTTCAAAGTGGAGGAGGGCGAGTTCGTGGGTTTTCTTGGACCCAATGGCGCGGGAAAAACCACCACCCTCAAAATGCTGGCCGGCCTGCTTTATCCCACCACTGGCACTGCTCGTGTCCTTGGGTACACGCCCTGGCAGCGCAAGGATGGTTATCGCCGCCAATTCTCGCTGTTGCTCGGCCAGAAAAACCAGCTTTGGTGGGATCTTCCCGCACGCGAATCCCTCGATCTCAACGGCAAAATCTACGGCCTCGAACCCGTCGCCATGCAAAAGCGCGTCGATGAGTTGAGCGAGCTTTTGCTGGTGCGCGACAAGCTGAATGTCATGGTGCGCGAGCTGTCGCTGGGCGAGCGTATGAAAATGGAGTTGATCGCCGCGCTGTTGCACGATCCCAAGGTGCTCTTTCTTGATGAGCCCACCATCGGCCTGGATGTCGTCTCCCAAAAAATCGTCCGTGATTTTCTAAAGGCGCACAATCACAAGCGGCGCACCACCATCCTCCTGACCAGCCATTACATGGCTGATATCCAGGAGCTTTGTCAGCGTGTCATCATCATCGACAAGGGGACTATTTTTTTCGACGGCAAACTGGCCGAGGTTCTGGACCGCTTCGCCGATTCCAAGATGGTCACTATTCATACGCCCCCCGAAACTGTGGTGGATCCCGCCTGGGTAAGTCCCTTCGGAGAGGTGATTGAGCAGTCCTCCGGCGTTATCAAAATCAAGGTTCCGCGCGACAAAGTTTCTGCCGCCTGCAAAGCCCTCCTCGATAACCTGCCCGTATCAGATATCGACATTCAGGAAGTCCCCATCGAAGACATCATCCGCCGCCTCTTCAGCGAATCACGGACGTGAGCAGTCCACTCCCTGAAGCCCAGTCCTCGCCCTTTGCAAAGGCATCCTCGGCACTCAAGGTTGCGCCTCTGACCAAGGATTCAAACGAGGCATCGATAATGCACAGTGCCTGGGTCACGGTATGATCCGTCCTCCGCAGGTCAAGTTGCGCCACCGCCGAACGCAGGGCTGAGTGAGCTTCCTTCAGGATATTTTTCCGATCTTCGACCAATCTGGCTTTCATACTGATTGATTAAGGCGCTCGGCACTTCGTCCGCAATCCTGAAATTACGCCCAAAAAACCGGCCTGCGCTTCAGAGGCAAATTAAGTTGCGTGACTGATGGGGGGAGCTAGCTTTGCGGTGTGGCTGGTAAATCTTATATTCAGACTTTGGGATGTGCCGTCCTTCTTTGGCTTGGCGTGGCTCTTTCGGCTCACTCGGCTCCCATCACTGCGCAGCAAATTCTCGACGGCGTCAAAGCGCGCGCACGTTTTTCCTCTTCGAATAGTGCTCCAGTCTGTGAGTTCCAGAAGGTGATGACCGTGGAGGAATTGGACAAGGATGGCACGGCGCTCAAGACCAATGAAATGGTTTTTAAGGTGGTGCAGGCTCGCGGATCGGCTCAGGGCAAACTGATTAGCGCCAACGGCAAGACTGTTCCGGAAAAGCAATCCGGACGCGATCGGGAGAAAACCAAACACGGCAAAGGCAAGTCGTCGGAAAATGATGACGATGACGACGTTGGAAACCCTTGGCTCAATGATGAATTGATGGGAAGGTTCGAGTTTGCCCTCAAGGCCGAAAAGGAGCTGGACGGCCGCAAAATTTGGGTCCTCTCTTTCGAGCCAAAGTTGGAGGGTTTGCCCCATAAAAGTTTTATGGACCGTTTTTTGAACCGCCTCCACGGCGAGATATGGGTGGATCAGGCTGAGAGCGAGGTTTCATTTCTTGATATCAATTTGATCGACCAAGTCAAGGTCTGGGGCGGGTTTTTAGGACAACTTGAAGAGATGGCCTTCAAAATCCATCGTCAGGCCGTCGCGGGCGGGGTCTGGGTGCAGAGCTCTTCGGAAGGCATCTTTGTCGCACGTAAACTTCTGAGCACCATGCGTTACCGCACTCGGGAGGAGACTTCAGGCTATCGCTTGGTTGTTCAATGATACCATTTTGAATCTGTTCAGAATCATCCTGCCCCAAATTCCTACAGATTGTGTCCCTGTCCGTCACGGCATAGATATCTTAAGGCTATTCGGCTCAGATTGATTCCGACAGCGTCGAGTCTTGTGTGATGGTCGCTTCCCTTTGAGAACGAGGAGTTTAAGTCACGAATCACCTTGTTAGGCGGCGGAGGTGAGTTCTGGCCGGGACGGTATGGTGCTGAATTTATTTGCCTTCTGACCTATCTGGCACATCTACTGCTCGCTCATGTGCCTGATCAGACAGAAATCGAGAACCCATCCAGATGTATGTCGTCCAACCTCATTCCTAAATTTTTCGCGGTCGCCGCAGCCATTCTTGCGGCTCAATGCTCCGGCCTCCAGGCCGACGATTCCGCCATTGGCCTCTCGATTACCAACGGCGTAAAGAAACTCCAGCTTCCCATCGTCCCCGGGACTGACAAGTTTCGCATCCTGTCCACCCCCTCACTGGACCAGGCCTTCACCCCAGAAACTTCAGGTGCTATTCAGGGTTTTGAATGGTCCGATTTGGTGCAAAGCGGGACTGGGTTCTATCGGGTTGAAACCATTTCGCTGACCCCTGCGGACATTTTGCCGGGTGTGGTTCTCAACCGTCTGGCTTACGGGCAGACTCCGGACGAGCTAGAGCGTGTGCGCAGCATCGGCGGCGACGCCTTCATTCAGGAACAGTTGGCTCCTGAAGGCATTGAAGAGTCACTCGCTATCGACAAAACCATCCAGCCCGGAGGTTGGCAGTACATCACGGCCACCGGTATTGCCACATCCGCTGATTTATATGTTTATCTCACCGGCGTTGGCGATATCTTCATTGACGACCTAAAACTGGTTGAAGGATCGGTTGCCGAGCAGGGAACCAACCTCGTTAAAAACGGAGATTTTGAAACGGCCCTTTCGACCGCGAATTGGACCGTCTCGACCAATCTTACCGATTCTGCCCTCGATGGCGCTACGGTGAAAAGCGGTGCCTCCAGCCTCCATATTGTTTCCACCTCCGCCGGTTCAAGCAAGACCAGCTCCATTTGGCAGACAGTCCCCCGTGTCGTCGTTGGTAAAGCTTACACTCTTAGCTACTGGTTTTTTCCCGGTGCCACCAAACCACTTGCCGATCTGCGGGTCCGCTTGTCCGGCGGCGGCATCGTGAGCTCTCCTCTCTCGGGACGCACACGCTTGGAGTATGGCGTCGCCCTGATTAATGATCTGCGCGCCTGGCATATCCAGCGGGCTGTGCAGTCCAAACGCCAGTTGCTGGAAGTCCTGACCCAGTTCCTGGAAAATCATTTCGTCACCCAGGTCACCAAATCGCGCGATTTCTTTGATCGTTTTTATGACGATGGAACCATCACCGACCAGCTTTCAACCCTCCTGGAATTCAAGGAAAACCAGAAATGGCGCGCATCCTTGATGAACCCGGCGTGTACTTTCTCCAATCTGCTAACCATCAGCGCTGAAAGCCCGGCCATGATCATCTATCTCGATACCGTGGACAGCAAAGGGAACGCCAAGAACATCGCCAACGAGAATTACGCGCGGGAAGTTCTGGAACTCTTCACGATGGGCGTCGACAACGGATATGATCAGGCTGACATCACCACGCTTTCCAGAGCCTGGACCGGTTGGTCGGTTGATGTGCTGGACGCGACCAACGAGTTTAATCCGCTTGCCCCCCGTTCGACCAATCTCATCACCGTTTCCACCAACACCAGCTCCTCCAATCTCTTTGGTGTTTGGAGTTTTAAATACAAATCTGCCAATCATAATACCAATTCCAAGACGATATTTCCCTCTAAAACCGTCCCGGCTCGGTTCGGTGCGCCTTACGCTGGGCGCTCCTACGAGTTGGTCATCCCCGCCCGCACTCCGGTTGCAGGGTTGCAGGACGGCTACGATGTGCTGGCCCATCTTGCCAATCTGCCCTTCACCCAGGAGTTTATCTGCGTAAAGCTTTGCCGCCTGCTCGTACACGAGGGCTTTGAAACTGGCTACGATTTCACCGACCCCAATCTGAGCGAGGAGGGGCAATTGATCCGCACGTGCATGCATGCATGGGAGGACAACCTGCCCAAAGGACAAATGCGTAAAGTGCTCGGTGCTATTTTTGCCTCCGACCTCTTTCGTTCGCAGCGGGGTGCCGCGCAAAAAGTTAAAACGCCTTTGGAATACACCGTGGCCACTTTCCGCGCGCTGCGTTCCGTCAATCAGGATGGCACCAGTACTTCTGAGGCCGACGCCTCCTCAATTCCAACTGTCCTCAACCGCATGGGGGGCATGCGCCTGTTTGATCGGGCCGAACCGGATGGCTTTACTGAGGCCGCACCGGGCTGGATCAGCGCGGGGACTCTGGCCGAGCGCGTCCGTTTTGTTCAGGGTGTGTGCATGCCCACCAACATGACCGGCAAAGCTGATGTGGGCCTTAACAATCTTGTCAACCCCGTCGGCCTGCTTAAGAAGAAGCTTCCCGCTGCCGATCTTTTGAGTGCGGAAAAAGTGGCCAACTATCTGGTGGACCTTTTCTACCCGACAGAAGGTCGCGCCAATTTGGATATTTACGCGCGCATGGTGGTCCGATTTCTCAATACCGACGACGACGGCGTAACTTCAAAACCTCTCGCAAATCTCACCGTGGCATCCTCACCTTACGACATCAGAATACGTGGAGCTGTGGCCATGCTGCTCTCTCAACCGCGGTTCCAGGAACAATAAGCAAACCGTCTCAACCCGAATCTCGATACTCCTTCGGACCATGAAACATATCAATCTGATCACCCGCCGCGGCTTTCTGGACTACTCAATGCGGGCCGGCATGGCCGCCGCCCTTTCCTCCTTGGTGGATATCCCCCTGGTCGCACGCCGCGCCCTTGCCGCCAACGCCACCAACAACCTCGGGCGCAATGGCAAAAAATTGCTCTTCATTTTCCTGCGGGGGGCAAACGACTCACTCAATTCTTTGGTGCCGATTCAGGACAGCGCATACAATCTTGCCAACCGCCCCCAAATTCTGATCCCGAAGGATCCCTCCACCGACTACAGCGCAATTGGCGCTTGCGACAATCCCATCAGCGCCGCCGCTGCCGACCCAACCTTCGGGTACGGGTATGGCATTCGCACCGGAAACGGTTTTGCCGCGTTGCACCCTTCGCTCAAATTTCTTGCGCCCCTCTACAACTCAGGTGATCTGGCCATGATCCATCGCGTGGCTTATCCGAGACAGTCGCGTTCGCACTTTGATTCTCAAAACTATTGGGAGAACGCCAATCCCAACAACAACGTCGCCAAGGACGGTGTGTTTTACCGCACTATTATTGAGTCAGGTCTGGCTCAAACCAACGCCCTGACCGGGGTTTCCATTCAAAGTTCCCTCCCGCTTTCTCTTCGCGGCCCCAACGCCGCAATGACCAATCTCAGTGATCCCACTCGGTACAATCTTTTTGGAATTCCCAACACCACGGCGGGCAACAACAAAGCGGATATCTTCCTGCGAGAGGGGCTCTCAACTCCGTTTCCGGACAAGCACAACCGCGAACTCCTTGGCCTGCAATATCAGAACCTCTCCCAGACTCTGAATATTTTTGCACAGCTCGATTTCAGCGAGGCGGGGAACACCTATACCGATTCCACACCCACTGACGGAGACACCGCCCCCTACTACCTATTCCCCACCACCAACGCCAAAAACGGCGGATACGCTGCGCATGCCAATAATCCCAACAAATATGTTGTGGACACAGCCGCTTACGGTTTTTTCAACAGTCTTAAGTCTGCCTCCATTGTTCTGAACAAGACCGATGCCATCATCGCCGGCACATCGCTCGACGGCTTTGACACTCATTCCCGTCAAGGTGGCGTGACCGGGAATCACGCCAACCTTCAACGTCGCATTGGTTGGGCCATGTACGCGTTGCGCAATTACTTCAGCAAATATAATGACAAGGTGGATTGGAATAATCTGGTGGTCATCACCATGTCGGAATTTGGACGCACTTCAAAGGAGAACAGCGACGCAGGCACCGACCATGCCGAGGCGGGTGCAATGTTCGTTGCCGGTGGCGCGGTCAAGGGTTACGGCAAAGCAGGGGTGACGACCAGCGTCTATGGAGCCAGCCCGAAGGATAAAGTCCCTTGGTTGGATGGTCAGACTGGATCGATGTTCGGCGCCAGTAAGAGTTATCTCAAACGTGCCGTCGATTATCGTTCAGTGCTGGGTAAGATCATTCGCGATCATCTTGGCGCAAGCGATGATCAACTCACTCGCATCATCCCTGGCTACGCCGTGACCGGTGAGAACCTTAAAACAGGGGGAACATCGAGCAAGGACGGCGTCTCGATCATGGGCGAATTGCCTATTGTTTGATGACTGATGGAGCGCGACTGTGTTCCGCCCCGAGCGGAATCAGTCGCAGCGCGCGCATCGTCGTCAGTTGACTATTCCGGTTTCAACCCAAGCCGTTTGCTTACTTCCACAGCCAGCACCTCGTAGGCCGAGGCCCCCGCACTATACTTGTCGTAGGCAATAATCGGTTTGCCGAAGCTCGGCGCTTCAGCAAGCCGGGTCGTTCGGGGAATCAGCGTGTCAAAAACCAAATCACCAAAGTGCTGGCGAACTTCGGAGACCACCTGCGCCGCCAGCCGGGTGCGTGCATCAAACATGGTCATCACCACCCCTAGAAGTTTCAGATCGGGGTTCACCCCGTTTTCCTTCAACTGCCCCATCAGACGGTGGATCATTGAAACCCCCTCCAGCGCGTAATACTCGCATTGCAGCGGGACCAGCAACCAATCAGCGGCCGCAAAGACGTTGAGGGTCAGAATCCCCACCGATGGCGGGCAATCCACAATAATCGCATCGTAGTCGCCATTCCCGCGAATCGGTTCAATGGCCAAGCGAAAGCGCTGGAGATGATTCTGCAAGCGTGACAGTTCGATCTCCGCGCCGCACATGTCCAGCTCGCTTGGGATCATCGAGAGACGATCGTAAGCGGTTGGGACAATGCGCTCGACCAGCGTTTGCTCCCCCAGCAAGGCCCGGTAGGCGCTCCCGCCTTCGGTTTTTTCCAAGCCAAGCCCGCTCGTGGCGTTGGCTTGGGGATCAAGATCAACCAAGAGAATCCGTGAGCCGTTGGCTGCCAGACACGCCGCCAGATTGACGGACGTGGTAGTCTTTCCCACCCCCCCCTTCTGGTTCGCAACCGCAATGACGTGGCTGGCCGTGGCCATTACCGTGTGCCCATCCCGACGCTCTGCACTGTTTGGAAGAGTTTGCCTTCCGTTTTGATGCTGGGCGCGATGATGATCTCTGTCTCTTGAAACTCGCGGATGGTGGCGGCCCCGACATTGCCCATGCAAGTGGTGATGGCACCCACCAAGTTTTGCGAGCCATCGTCCACCGTGGCCGGGCCGAAAAGGATTTGTTCCAACGAACCAGTCACTCCCACACGGATGCGTGTTCCGCGCGGTAGGTTGGCGTGCGGAGTGGCCATACCCCAGTGGTTTCCCTGGCCGGGAGCCTCCTTGGCGCGGGCGAAGGCGCTGCCGACCATGACCGCATCCGAACCACAGGCCAAAGCCTTGCAAACGTCGCCACCCTTGCTCATGCCACCATCGGTGATGATCGGGATGTAACGTCCGGTTTTCTTATGGTGGTAATCGCGGGCGGCGGCGCAATCGACCGTGGCAGTCACCTGCGGCACGCCCAGACCCAACACTCCACGGCTGGTGCAGGCTGCGCCCGGCCCGACGCCGATCAGCACACCAGCCACACCACAGGCCATCAGTTCATGCGTGACATTGTATGTCACAGCGTTGCCGATGATCACCGGGATTTTGAGGGATTTCGTGAAGTCAGCCAGCTCCAGTGTTTTATACTGGGTGGAAATGTGGCGCACGGTGGATACCGTGGATTGCACAATGAAAATATCCGCTCCCGCTTCCTGCGCAATCGCAGCAAATCGGTCGGCCTTCTGGGGGATGGAGCTGACTGCCGCCAGCACGCCGGCCTTCTTCAATTCCTCAACGCGGCGGCTGATCAGATGCTCTTTGATCGGTTCAAGGTAAATCGATTGCAACAGCGCGGTGATCTCTTCTTTGCTGGCATTGACGACCTGTTGCAGCACCTCCGAAGGGTTTTCGTAACGGGTCTGAACGCCTTCCAGATTGATCACTCCCAGACCGCCCAACCGGCCCATGGCGATGCAGAAGGGCACATCCGTCACACCATCCATCGCGCTGGCGATGATGGGGATTTTCAGAGTGATCTCGCTGCCATCGGGGCAGGGGATGCGAAAGCGGGTGTCCACTTCGCCGGGGTTGATCGTCACTTCGCCAGGCACAAGCGCGATTTCGTCAAACCCGTAAGTTACGCGGGCTTTACGGTTGCGGCCAATCCACATTCCCATAGTCGTCTACTCTCTCTTCGGTTTAGGGTAACATTGGCCCCCGCGCAGAACGGGGAACATTGTCATCCCATCAAAAACTGAACACATCGTTCACCTTGCCGCATTGCGGGCAACGGGAACGATCCACATCCGCATCGTCCGTATAAACGAAAGAACATCCTTCACAACGAAAGATGTGATCCTCGCTTGGAGACGGTTCGAAACGCTTTCTGCGTAAATGGTAATATACCGCCACGCAGGAAAGCGCGGCAAGTAAAGAAACCACGTAACCGAGGAGAAGAGTTTCCGGTTGCATCACTTCCCGCCTCCCGTCGGCTCCGTAAACCATTCCACCACAAAGACTCCCCAAACCAGGCTGCCCGTCCCGCCTTGCTCGGGAAGGCGTGGAAAATGAAGCTCACGGGCCGCTTTCAGGGCTTGTAAATCCACCGGGCGCGACCCGCTGCTGGAAATCATCCGTGCCGCCATGATCTGCCCGTCGGCAGCAACCCCCAGTTGGATTTTGGTTGAAGCCAGTACATCAGTGCCAGTCGGATTTGGAAAAATCAGCGCATTAGTTGAGGCCCGCCTCGCCAAATCACCTTCCATATGCCAGACCGTGCTTCCTGCGCGTGGTTGTCCAACTTGCACTGCGGATAGGATCGGAGCAGGCCACGCCGCCGCATCGCGCCATGTTTGCGCGGCCGATGGGGTGACTTCAGCCAACGGATCGATCAAGGGCTTCTCGGCAAAATCAATCAAGTCGGCCGCCACATCCCAGCGTGCCCATCCATGTGTCTGCAAAGTTTGGTGCATCCAGGCCAGTCCTGAAAAACCGGTCGAATCCGCCGAGGAAAACACCCAGGGATCCTCCAGTAAAAACGAACCTCTCCGCCAGGGACGGGATGCTTCAGGCGCAATCCTCCACACCGCCGAGAGCTCCTTGGATTGAGGCGGTTGGCCACTGCTTTCCTTCCTCGTCCCCAGCGTAAAAATAAGAGCCAGCTGCAGCACAAACAACCCCGCCACCGCCCGAAACAGCTTGGGCCCGCCCCAAGCTCCATCCGCTGTCACAGATGCCCCCCCGTGCTGCTCTCCAGAGGACGCGGCAATCTCCCCACCTGCGGCCGGGTGGCCAAAAGAATCTCCGCAAGCCCAGCCTGTCGCGCCAGAGAGCCCAAATGAAGAATCGTTTCGTAAGGTATCTCCCGGTCCGCCTGTAAAACCAGACTCAGGGGAGTGCGCGCCCGTTGCACCGCCTCGATCAGCCGCTGCCTGAGGGGTTGCTCCAGAATCAACTGATTCTCAAAAAACAATTGGCCGCTTAGATTCACCGCGACCACCACGATGCCGTTGGTCGTGCCCGGCAGGCCGTTGTAAATGGGCAGATCGATCCTCGAAGCATTGCCCATCAGCGTCACCCCCACTTCCTTCGCCCCAAGCCTTATCTTCTCCAACAGGGCATCAGGCGTGCCCGGTTCGGTGAACATTTGCACCACAGTTGGAACCTCGCCCTTTTTTGCCTCCTCCTGCCAGCGGTTGGTCAGAGATTCAAAACTGATGGAATCCCCCAAGTAGGACAGTTTGCCGTCCAAATCCGCCTGCAAAGTGGGCCATCGGTTCGTTGCTCCCAATGCCGCCAGATCCACCCTGACCCCGGGCGTGAACACAATCTGCGAATGCAGCAACAGCATCAGCGCGAGCAAAAAGAATACCCCTGCCACCGGCGCAGCGTCGAGCTGCCCGCGGAAAACTTTGGCGTTTCTAGGAAATCTCATGACCGCTTAACCCACCAAATGGATCACCTCGGTCGAGGCCTTCTCCATATCGAGCACCACTTCATTCACCCTGCCCACCAGATAATTGTACGCGGCATAAAAAAGAATCGCCGTCCCCAGCCCAAAAGCCGTGCAAATCAGCCCCTCCCAGATACCCGCCGAAAGCTGCGACACATGCGCATACAACCCAGCTTGCTCCAACCGAGCGAATACCTTGATAAATCCCAGCACCGTCCCAAAAAACCCCATCAACGGCGCGATCTGGGCCATCGTTGCCAGAATGTTCAGCTTTTCCTCAAGCCGTGGAACCTCCACCAGCCCGGCCTCCTCCAAAGCCTCCCTCACAACATCCTTCCCGCGCTCGCGATTAATGATGGCCGTCTTCACCATGCGCGCGACCGGTCCCGGCGTGGCCTCGCAAATGGAAAGGGCCTCCACCACATTGCCCTTCCTAAGCACAGTGCGCACCCCGTTGAGAAACTCAGCGGAATTAATCTGGGCGCGATGATAGTGGAGGAGCCGCTCAACGAAGATCGCGATGCCGACCGCGCTCATCAAAAGCAAAACCCACATCATCAGGCCACCCTTGGCCAGCAATATTGGCAACATCCCGTCAGCATAGATTGCCCAACCCACTCCGCCAACGGCTTTTTCGGATCACTTCACCATCCGTAATTGAAAGGCACCCCATCCCTCTTTGCGTTTTCCTGCGCTCCATACGTTTTAAATATTCATTGCCTATCAAAGTCCCATCCTTTCCCATCCGCGGTTAAAAACTCCTCGTTCTTTCACCCCTGCACCGCCATCTTGCCGACCTCGCCATCACTAAAGACCCTGTAGGTCGGCCTGATCCGACATCCCTCGTAGCGCAGGCTGCCCAGCCTGCTGTTTCGCCGACTGCCCAGTCGGCCCACATCACCCCACCATTCACCAACAAAACCATAAAATCGTCGCGTGAAAGGGGCTTTGCGACGGTCATCTAAATTGAATGTCACTGCCGTGTCTTTCTTGGGGCACCTCCACCTCTAGATCTAATTTGGTACTCGAACGAAACTGCTACCCTCCTGTATCGTGCACAAATGCTGGGTCCAAAATCTACCGTTGAGCTGTTTAGACCCGCGAGTTGGCGGCTGAAAGTGGGTGCGGTCATCCGCGACATTGTACCCAGACGCGCGCGCGTTTATCTGAAGGACCTTCCAGGCGAGGAAATGTACAACGACACGATGAAGTACATGGAGGAGGCGTACATGCATGCAGGCGAATACTTTGGTTCGAAAGCCCGCGAGAATCTGATTGAATCGGTGCTTAGTCAATTTACGTATTTTCGCGCCTTTCACGGCTGCCGCCCGTTTTCCTTTGAAAGTTATAAACGGGACGGATTGGTGGTTTTGACTCGGCAACGGCTTGCAAACATTGCATTCGAACTCTTCGATAAGACCATTCCCCTTAACGAATTGCAACAGCTTGCTGAAGTCGCTGATCTCCAAACCCGTTTAGGCAACTTGTATTTTTGCGCGAACGCTGAAGCACTTATTTCGCGCTGTGGGTACTATCTCATCTATGGAAGCGAAGCTCTAAATTGCCTTTGGAAAGACTGTTTGAGCCGATTTCACGAATCTCAGAGCCGTCACCGAGAAAAGGGAACTCCCACGGTCTTCGCGTGCGATGTCCCTCTGGAATGGTTACAAGAAGGGTACCGATCCGGGTTGGTGAACAAGATGGTAACGCATCATCTCCAACTTAATTCCAAATGGCCTGTACCATTAGAGGAATGGAATCGAAACTGGGGCTTTTGCATTCCTCGAGATTTGCCGGCCGATTATATTCGCAATCATTTTCATCCTGCGATAATCCGAGACCCTTTAAGCTCAGTGAGCTACACAAACCTGAAAACCACTTGCGGTTGGTGCGCTCACGAGGGCACTACGGGATGAAGAATCGCGGTCTCCATTCTAAAATACAGATCGGCCACTGACAGGCCTGCCCCATAGCGGCCCTTTTTGTTGACCTCACAGTTCACATCAGCTTGTAGGCTGATTTTGCTCCCAGCGCGCGGAGCCATTTGATTACTGGGTTTGCATTGCTTCTCTGGGCTGCGTCAATGGGAGTTCGTTTTTCCCAGGGCGGCAGCCAATTTATGTTCGCGCCACGTTCAAGGAGATATTCCGCCGTGCGCCGCTGCCCGCCGTGGCAGGCGTACCAAAAGGCGTGATGGATTCGATCCTGTGTGGGTGAAGTTTCGTTCGCGAAGCAATCTTTTACGCGATCGATCAAGCCCATGGCCGCCGCATGCGCAAGGGTCATGCGTGCCCCGCGTTTGATCAATAGTCGCGCCGCCTTCCACTGGGCAAAGCCCACTGCATCGGCCAACGGCGTGCCACCCCCAATGACTGCGCCAGGGGCTTCGATGTCCGCGCCTGCATCCAGCAATGCTTCGAGGACCGCAACATCATTGCTGCTCGCGGCCCAATGGAGCGGTGTCTCGTCCGAGTGCGGATTGGCGAACCGAGCGTTCACATCGGCTCCAGCTGCGACCAGAGTGGCAACTGTGGCTGCGCCGTTCGGAAAATGGCCCGGCCAATCCGTTGCCACGTGGAGAAGTGAGCGCGAACTGCCGTTTTCAGTTTCCGGCTTGCCGATCGTGGCCCTGGCGAGGTGGGGGTTTTCACCCAGCAGTCGTTGCAATAATCCCACATCGCCCGTTTGAATTGCTTTCACGACCGCGACTGCGAGTGGTTCTTCCGTTCGCAAATTCATAGGCTTCAAGAGATCACATCCTGACCGTTTCCGTCCAGTTTCTTCACAGCCTCGTCGCGCGTCCGAGGCTGCGATGAGGTGCAGTCAAGCCTGCTCCATAGAGGAATCAGCGGAACAAACCCGATCATGATCAGCACCATCCCCATAAGCATCCAATTGGGCAAAGCCCAGAAGGCAAGAATGAGCAAGCATCCCAGCGGGATGAGCACGGCTGATCGACGGGGGATACCGGGCAACCGCCACAGCAAAAGCCCCTGCGCACCGAGACCGACGAATGAAATTTTCGCCAATAGCGTTGTCAGAAGAAAAGCTCCAGACGGAGCCGTCATCCCGCGAAATGTTTCAACGGCACCCTCCAGATAACGTGGATCGACCGATCCCAGCCCCCGATAGAAGGCAGTCCACATACCAAAAAATCCGCCAAAGTAGATGGTGCCCGAAACAGTCACAAATATGGCTATGGAACTCAGCCTCGGGCGCGCCTTGCATGACAATTGATAAAGCGAAACCGCGCAAAAAAGTAGTAATGGAAGGCTGAGGTAACCTAAAATGTGTGGATCACGAAACATTGAACCATGGTTTTGCGCCCGCACCAGCGAAGACACCACTTGCTGTGGATCGGATGGCACGCTTCGCCATTTGAACTTGAAGAACTCGGCAGCCCCTTGGAAATGCATCAAAAGCACGATAATAAACAGGCATGGGAAGAGGATGACAACGACTGATCCGGGCCGTGAGCGACGTTCTGGTAAATGGTATTGCATGCCGAAGATCTTTCCGTCGCTGCCACGGCCGGACAACCGGAATTCGTTCAGTTAGTCCCTTATGAAACATAAATCGAAAAGTGTCTCGAAACTTGCCGCCAGCCGCGCCGATCCCCTGTTCGATTCGCGAGTCAGAAAAACCCGGGGCAAAATTGATGAGGCCTTCGTGAAACTGCTTTTCCAACGTTCCTACCGGGACCTGCGTGTCAGCGATATCACAAGAAAAGCAGTGATCGGCCGGGCGACTTTCTACGCCCACTTCAGTTCGAAAGACGAATTGCTGAGGAGCCAGGTAAAACGGGTTTTTATGCCGATGCTCAAGGCCAATACGGACTCGTTATCCCTCGTGGATTGCCGGGAATTGTTCGCGCACGTGAGAACCGCTCCGCAATTGTTTCACGCCATCATGAGTGAAGGAGAAGGATCGGGCCGCCACATCGTTCATGCCGCGATGGAGGCTCGGCTGGACAAACTGCTGGCCGAGTCAAAGCCGGTCGGCGGCTCATTGCCCCCTCTGCTGGTTAAGCGCTTTGTGCTTTCAACACTGCTTACCATTATGGCCCACGGCATGCAGCTAGGCGCGACCGATTCAGCCGAGGCCATGCAAAATCAATTTGATAAGCTGGTTAGTTCCGGTCTGTCCGCCTAAGTATCAGGAATCAGACCAACAAGACAATCAGCGCGACCATGAAACTACCACTTGAAGAATTAGGCTACTCGACGAGGCACTGTTCGCTGAAGAATACTTACCACTATGAACGATAGCTGGACCGAGGAAAATCTCGATGTGCTGCAAAATTTGGAATTCAGCGTCATCCAAGTTTGGCGCGAAAACCCTGAAATGACCGATTATGCCGCACTCCGTGCCTATGAGGCGGCCTTTCACTGGTACCGAGCCGAAGCACGCGGGCACACACCGAAACCGACTGAGTTGACAGGCCTCGACGCAGCCGCATTTACAGCCGTAAAAAGAATCTGTGAGTTCCGGTTGGGGCGTGCCGACCTCCCTGAGGCAGTAGGGAAAAAGATTTTACCCATCAAAGTCGAGTCGATGGTCGACTGCCTGCGCGAACTAAGCCGTTCCGTTGAACGCCACACCCGCGCCGATGGTCGCCAAGGATATTTGACCTTTGTCGCGTCGTTCCTCTCGTGAAATTGAACAGGCCGATCACTTGCGGTTGCCGCCAATCGGTCCCAAATCTACCGCCGTCAGGCCGACACCTGTCAGCACCTTGCTGGAAGTGGTGGTCGTCACCGAATAAGTGAAGCCTGCCGCGCTTCCGGCTGCGCCGTAGCGGCCCTTTTTGTCGACGGCGATAAAGTTGATGCTGAGATCTGCGCCCTTCGGATCTTTGCGGGCGATTTTTTTGATGGTCTCAAGACAGGCTTCCTCCGGGGTGGCCCCTCGTTCCATCAGGCTGACCACCTGAAACGAGCCGCAATACCTCAGGACGTTTTCACCCAACCCTGTGGCACCCGCTGCCCCCACTTCATCGTCGACATACAACCCGCCGCCAATTAGAGGCGAATCGCCGAGCCGACCGGGTAGTTTGTAAGCCCAACCACTGGTCGAGCATCCGCCATAAAGGTGGCCGTCTGGAGCCAGTAGAATCAATGCGATGGTGTCATGGTTTTTGCCCGCGTTTTTTTCCTGTTCGGCCTTCCACTTAAGCCAATCCTGACGCCGCGCTTCAATGGGCATCTCCGCCGCTTCCAAACCTTCTTTCAAGGCAAACTCGCGCGCGCCCGCGCCCACCAGCATGACATGCTTGGTCTTTTCCATCACGTGTCGCGCCGCCGAAATCGGATGCCGAATCCCCTCAATCGCCCCCACGCTGCCCGCCTTGTGCCCCGGCCCTGACATAATACAGGAATCAAGCTGGACCACTCCCGCCGCATTGGGCATGCCGCCACGCCCCACCGAAGAATTGCTCAGATCATCTTCCGTGATCCAAATGCCCTTCTCCACCGCATCCAACCCGGAGCCTCCTTGTTGCAAAATCCGCAAGGCTTCATCATTGCTGGCCTTGCCGAACGGCCACGTGGAGACAATCACCGGACCCGCTTGATTTGGCATATCTACATCCTTGGCTTGAGACGATCCCGTATGCCACATCGCTCCCGCAGAAGCGGCCAGCACCGTCGTTTGCTTGAGAAAGGTCCGACGGCTGTTTGGAGTGGGCTTAATACGCATCGCACGAGTTTTGTACCACCGTCAAAGAACCAAGTCAAAAACCGACCACGCAAAGAGAGAGAGTCAGAACTTCGGACCAGGATAGCCGCATGGGGTCAGCTACAATTGGTGTTCACATCCTGTTCCGCCTCGCGGCGATATCAAAGGTGATCTCATCGGATTCGAGCAAATACTGCCAGAGTGTTAGCGAGCGTTGGCAAATCTTTGACGTGCTCCATTCCCTCCACACCTTGGCAGATTCCAAACCCCTCGCCATAAGCCGCTCCGTTGACCACGCAGGCGTTGGTCTGTCCGTCGCGGATTTGATGCCAGCCTTTGGCGAGCGCGTCTTGACGGTTGCCGACCAGTTCGTATTTCCAACCTGCGATGAAGGCATTGGGAAACCATCCCCGGAGCTGGGGAAGAACTTTGGCGGCTGGCGCAAGGATCAGTCGCAGTCCATCGACGCGCGAGGGAAATTTGGCTGATTCAATGCGCTCGCCGCTGGCGGTTTCAACGTGGTCTACGCGAAAATCACAAAGGGCGGACGCATGGAAAACCGCGTCCACACCGCCTTTCAGCGATTCCTCCTTCAGGATTTCCGCCAGATTCTCATTCGTGGAAAAGGCCTTGTGTTGCGGTCCCTTCAACGGATCGGCGCAGGTGGCCTGCTCGCCCTTAAGGCACAGGACATCCCATCCCCGCGCAGCGAAATGGTTGGACAGAAAAATGCCCAGCCTGCCGGTGGAGAAATTCGTGATCCTCCTCGCGCCGTCGATGGGTTCGTAGCTGGGTCCGCAGGTGACGATAATACGCATTTGAGGGTCATCATACTTAGTTGCGTTGCCTTGGTGCAAGTCGGCGAAGTTGCTGATACAATGCGTCACATGGACCGCCAAGGAGCCGAGAATCAGGGAGTCGAATTCAAGCGATTGGAAGAAGACTGCGCGCGCGAAAAAAATTGGAAGCGCTGGGGGCCTTATTTGTCGGAGCGCCAGTGGTCCACAGTGCGCGAGGACTATTCGGGGGACGGGACTTGCTGGGAGTATTTTCCTCATGACCACTCCCGCAGCCGCGCCTACCGCTGGGGTGAGGACGGGCTGATGGGTTGGACCGACCGGGAGTGCCGCGTTTGCTTCTCGATTGCACTTTGGAATGGCAAGGATTCCATTTTAAAAGAGCGTCTCTTCGGCCTCACCGGCAACGAGGGAAACCATGGCGAGGACGTTAAGGAGGAGTACTTCTACTTGGACAGCACTCCAACCCATTCCTATGCCCACGGCTTGTATCGCTACCCTCACGCTGCTTTTCCGTATGATCGCATTACTGCGGAAAACCAGTCGCGGGGCAAGGATCAGCCGGAATTCGAATTGCTCGATACGGGCGTCTTCGCGGATAAAAAGTACTTTGATGTTCATGTGGAGTACGGGTGCGGGACCCCGGATGAAACATGGATACGCATCACCGTGGAGAATGCAGCCAATGTGGCGGCGGAGATGCATTTGCTGCCCACCATCTGGTTTCGCAATACCTGGAGTTGGGGCTGCAAACATGAGGGTTGCGAGCTAAAACCAATGATGATGGCGCAGGATGATGACACCGTCCGCCTGATCCACCGCACTCTGGGTGATTTTGTTTTTGAACCCCTAACTCCAGCGGCGGCGGGCTTGCACCCCGAGTTGCTCTTCACGGAGAACGAGACGAATTACGAGCGCCTCTATGGCACAGCCAGCGCTTCGCCCTATGTGAAAGACGCCTTTCACGAATATGTGATTCGCGGGAAGTGGAACGCTGTTTCACCCAAGCGGCGCGGAACGAAGGCGGCCGTGCATTATATCCTAAAACTTGGGCCGAATGAAAAGAAGGTGCTGCATTTTCGTCTGGCCCCGGCTGGCAGCATCCCGGCCACGTCTGCCGACGCGGAGTCGGTTTTTCAAGAGCGCATCACCGAAGCTGATGCCTTCCACCAATCCATTTCTCCCCAGCCTTTGACTCCCCTGGAGAGATCAATTATCCGGCAGGCTTATGCCGGTTTGTTGTGGACGAAGCAGTTTTATCACTATGTCGTGGCGGATTGGCTGGAGGGAGATCCCGATATGCCCACGCCCCCGCAAGGTCGATTGCATGGGCGCAATGCTGATTGGCAGCATGTCTTCAGCCGTGACGTCCTTTCCGTCCCGGACAAGTGGGAGTATCCGTGGTTTGCGGCTTGGGACCTCGCCTTTCACATGGTGCCATTCGCGCATCTCGACCCCAGCTTCGCCAAGGGACAGTTGTCGTTGCTCTTGCGCGAGTGGTACATGCACCCCAACGGCCAGTTGCCCGCCTATGAGTTCGCTCTCGGCGATGTCAACCCGCCTGTGCATGCCTGGGCCGCCTGGCGTGTTTATAAAATCAGCGGTCATGACGGCCATCGGGATCGGGATTTTCTGGAGAGCATTTTCCAGAAGTTACTTTTGAATTTCACTTGGTGGGTCAATCGCAAGGACGCGCAGGGTCGCAACCTGTTTGGGGGCGGTTTCCTTGGGTTGGACAACATTGGGATTTTTGACCGATCCAAGCCCATGCCGGGCGGCGGACAGCTTCAGCAGGCCGATGGTACCGCGTGGATGGCTTTCTATTGCGCCACCATGATGGCGATGGCTCTGGAACTGGCGCTCGAAGGGGATCGGCTTAGACCGGCTTACGAGGACATGGCCTCAAAGTTTCTCGAGCACTTTATCACCATAATCGATGCCATCAACAGCGAGCAGGAGCAGGGGCTGTGGGATGAGAAAGACGGCTTTTATTACGACCGGCTGATTCTGTCCGACGGCGTTCATCCTTTGCGCGTTCCATCCCTGGTGGCGTTGTTGCCGCTGATTGCCGTGGAAGTGTTGGAGGAGGAACGCTTGGAGGCCCTCCCCGGCTTCAACAAGCGGTTGAAGTGGTTTTTGGAAAATCGTCCCAAGTTGTCGCGTCACATCGTCCATTCTCATGGCAAATGCAGGGGCGAACGCCGGTTGCTGGCGGTGCCCTCCCGCGACAAGTTGGTAAAGCTTCTGGGGCACATGCTCAGTGAGGATGAGTTCCTGTCGCCCTTTGGCATACGGTCTCTTTCCAAAACGCAGGCTAATAATCCGTTCAAACTCGAAATCGAAGGCCAGAAATACACGGTCGAATACAATCCCGGGGAGTCAACCAGCGGGATGTTTGGGGGCAACTCCAACTGGCGCGGCCCGATCTGGTTCCCGATCAATTACCTTCTGATTGAGGCGCTTGAACGCTATCACCATTTTTATGGTGAGGAACTCAAAGTGGAATTGCCAACCGGTTCGGGGAATTGGGCAACCTTGGATCAGGTCGCCCAGGAGATTGAGCGGCGGATGGTCCGACTCTTTGTCAGTGATGATGGCAAATCCGTGGCCCACCTTGGCCCTCGTCATTCATTGCGCGAAGGGGCGGGCTGGAATGAGCACGCCCTGTTTCATGAGTACTTTCACGCTGAGACCGGGGAAGGCCTTGGCGCAAGCCATCAAACGGGCTGGACCGCGTTGGTCATCCGTATGATCAAGGATGTCTCGACCAAGCGGCCCTATCAGGAGGACGCTACTTGATCAGCCGGTAAAATTCATTGGTTCCGGTGGGTTGATGGAACAACCGGTAGCCGTCCGCGCCCACTGTAATGATGCCTGAGAGGGTTTCCCAAGGTCCGATAATTTCAAAGGCGCGTTGCACGACATAGGTGTCATTGATGGTTGGCCACACCAACAATACCTGGCCGTTCGTGCGGGGGGCAATAAGAAGCCGGGGCGCGGGCCCGGGATCGGTTCCCGCAAAAACAAAATTGTCAAAATCCCCGCCCACAGAGTTCGTGGAGAAATCGGCCGCAACGTCGACCCTTACGACCGAGTTCAGAATGCTTTGAAGCTCGGTCAGCGTCACTTCCTTGCCCGAGGTGGTGTTAGTCCAACCGCTGCCGACAGCAATCGGAAACTGCAGGCGAATCCAGTTGGTGCCCGTGGGCAGAATGGCTTCGTGGACGATTGAAAAATCATTCCCTGTCAGCAGAACCCCCAGCCCCGCTGTAATGGCGCTTGCTTCCGCTTTGCGAAGGTCGAAGGCGATCACGCCGCCGAGCAGTTCTCTTTTGTTCCCCTGATAACGGCTGGGTGCCCGCCAAACAAATCCTTCCCCAAGCGCAGATCCGCGCGAGCTTAGATAACCGTCAGGATTGCCTCCGTGCGCCTGATAAACCGGCAGTTCCGACGTCACCCCATTGGTGGAAACCAGCAGCCACGAACTCGCGTCGGTTGAGAATGAGTCCGATAGAAAGCGAACAATTTTGGGCTGATTGGGATTGGCCGGCACCAGCACCTGCGCGGAGCCCGAGCCGCCATGCGTGTCACGCACTGTCACCAAAACCTGGAAGGTTCCATCGGTCAGGTAAACATGGGAGAGAGAGAACGTTTTATTGGTGGAGAGGGGCAGGATTTCAACCGGAGTACCATCCCCGTAACTGACTTCGCCCGTCCACGTGTCATCGCCCGCATCAGTGAAGCTGCCTTCGATGCTGAATACCACGCCGTTATACTTCAGGGTGTTCAGTGTGAAAACCACTGCGGGCGGCACGTTGGTAACAGTCACCAGATTGGTGGCCGACAAGGTGACGGTGCCGGAGGCAACCCGCACCCTCAACGGGTACAGGCCGGAGGTGGAGTAAGTGTTGGCGCCCAATATTTGCTGGATGCCGTTGGTGATATTGATCGTGCCGGCGTTCGTCACACCATTGCCCCATTCGATGGTCGAAACATAGACCGCCTGAGAATTGGCAAAACGCTCGTCCGATGCCAATAGGTGGATGATGCTTGAACCGTCGCCATCAAATGAACTTTCCAGGGCAACCTCGGCGTCCGTCAGCGGTCGATCCATAATGCGCAAACCGGCGTCCTTCACTGATTGCTGCCTTCCTTCAAAACTTCCCATCAACGAGGTGGCCGCCGTTTGACGCGCGAGACCGCCGTTGAGTTGCTGGACCCAAAAAGTTCGTTCGTTGGTATCGGGAAGGCGGCTGAACAATTTCTGGTGGATGGCGTTGACCCATGCCGTGTTATTTCCGCCGCTATTGTTAAAAAACTCTGTCGACGCAAAAAGGAGAGCCCGCAGGTCCACCATGGTTTCGCCTCTGCCGAGTCGCAGCAGCGCATTATCGAGGTCGCCCTTCACTGGGGCGCGTCCCAATATCGTCTGGAAATAACCGGCCACGCGATTGGTCACAACCGACGGGAAAGCGGACCACAAAGAGGCTAGGTTTGCTCGTGCCGCCGCGCCGCGCCAACTCTCAGCCCATGCGGCAGCGGCATCAGCGGACAGCGGCGTGCCCGTCAGTCCGTTCCAGATCGTCAACCCCAGCGAATCCATCGAGAGCGACTGCGCATCCGGCAGCGTCGCGACAGCCGCCCATGCCGATTCAAGCGGCACGCCAGCCAGTCGGAGATGCACCATGTTCGTGCCTTCGGCTCCCTGCGGATTGCGCTTTAGGAACAGCGGATAAAGGGTGGTGGCCAATTTCTGACCGTACTCAATCGATAGGAAAACTTTTTTCGTGAAGTCGGCGCGCGTTCCATTGGTGCTGATGGTTGCATTAAAAAGGGCGCTGTCCGCCGCGTTCGCCGCCCGGCCTAAAACGTTCAGTGTCACGGCGGAAACAAATGCGGAATTTTGAGAGCCCACCTTGACGAAGAAATTGCTGGAGCCCAGCAACTCCGACCATTGCTGCTCAACCGTTGCGCCATTGGTCCACCCCAGTCCGATGGCCTGAAGTTCGTTGGTGGTGGATTTCCGCCCCAGCCAGGAGATTGACGCGCTTTCCATGAGGTTGGTGCGAAAGGTCAGGCTTGAGACAAACCGGTCTGCGGCCAGACGAGGGGCATCGCCCAGTTCCAATGTTAACGGCAGGATGGGCCATTCAATATTGGTGTTCGTGTTGAGCCCTAGGCTTGAGAGCGCCGCTTGTTGGAAACGATCAGGCGCCCCCCCGTTCAACTCGTAAAATTCATCTCCTGCGATGGTGGCTGCAACCAAATCCTGGGCATCCCAACCCGTCGCCGAACGGGCAGCCAATCGAGCCGCTTCCTGAGGGCCAGCATCGCGTTTAAGCCATTGACTGATCAATTTTCCGGCGGCGCTAACCCGGTACTCCGCTGTGGCGAGCAGGCTGGTGATGAACGCCGGGCGTGATGGGCTGGCGTTGTAAAGCGGGAGGTAATCACTGGCCGATGCGCCCGGTATTAAAAAGCTGAGCACCGCTGTGATGTACGCCGTGGGTTGCCCCCCTGATTTCGAGAAAAATTCATCGGATCCCAGCAGTCGCACCCTGATGGCCTCGATGTAACCCGGCTGCAACGACAGCGGCGGAATCTCGCTCAGTTCAGTCGCTGTGGGGTTCCGATTTAGGTAGGTATGGGCGTAGGAGCCCAGGGTGTTGGTGGCGTAAGCCTCGGTGATCATGACCGATTGCACCGCCACCAGCCGGCTGGCCGCCTGGCTCGCGAGGCGAATGGTTTCGTTGCCATTGGTGGGGTTGCGGCCCAGCAGGCTTTGATAAAGCTTGTCCACCAGATTGGTGGCTATTGAATTGGTGAGGGCAGCGTACTCCGGTGATCCCAAAACGGTGGAACGCGCGCGCAGCGGTGACACACCGAGGTTCAACTGCGACGTCAAGCCGGCGAGTTGGTTTGTGGTTGCCTCACAGCACAAGTCGTTTTGAAGTAAATTAAAGGCCCAATTGGTGCGATACTCACTCGACTGCATTAGGTACGCCGCATAGTTGGAGCGGCTCCCACCGCCATTGATAAAATCCTTCCCCAGATTGCTTTCAGCAAGGGTGGGCGACCGGCCCATAATGGTTTGAAATGTGGTCTGCACATAATCAAAACTTGTGCTTTGGCCAATCAGGTAGGGCGTCAGGTATTCCAAGCCGGGCCAACTATTGATTTGGGCCATCCACGTCTTCAAATCCGCCGCGCTAGGAATGGCCGACTGGCCGGCAAATTCAGTGTTGATTCGGATGTATGCGAATTCCTGTCCGGCCAGAATGTCAAAAGCGCGTTGACCGCGGCCTGCCACGGTTTCAAAGCGGCGTCCGAACAAATCCAGAGGAGGCGCATTTGTGACCACCAGCCGCGCCGCAAATTTAGCCAGCCACTCGGAGTTGCCCGGCGCAGTACTCGTGAATTCCGGCATCCCGGCCAGACTTGCCGAAAGCTGCGGTGTGCGAAGCCCGCCGCCGGCCAGCAACTTGGACCAGAGAACGAGTTCAGTGTCCGAGGGTGTGCGTCCGAGCATGGCGGCGAAAGCGGTCCCTGTCAGCCGCTGGCGGTATTCATCACCCTGCATCAGCGCCAGCGCGTAGGACGCACGCGGGTTCGGTCCGACATTCCAGGTGGAGTAAAATGCTTTCTCGGCATTACTGGGGCCTCGTCCCAAAAGCTCCAGATAAAAACCGTTTAAAATCGATGCGGCGTTGTTGTTGAACCGACTCGCGTAGAGGGCTGAGCCAATCCAAAATGCGCGAAGCTCTTCCTCGGTCATGCCCCCGGCGAGACGTTGCGCCGTGTCGGCGACCGCGGCTGAGATGTCGAAGCCGGGAAAGTGGTACTGCAGAATTTGTTCCGCCCGGACTTTTAGGAAGGCGGTCGAGGTGATCCATTCAAAGGCCGCCCCCTCGCGGGGCAGGCGGTTATCGGTCACCCGAACCGCCAGAGCAATGTCGCGCGGTCCGGCATTGCGTCCAAACAATTCCTGCGTCAGCCTTGTGACGTACTTGGAGGTGGGCGTGCCGTCCGAACCATCGTCAAGGATTCCCACTGGCCCGGCGAAAGCCTGGCCTTCCCCCAGCAACAGGGGATCTACAGTTAAGACGGGCCCGGCTTTGAGAAAAGCGGTGGCCACCCATAAAACTATACCTATCAGAACCAGCCTGCCTTTACAGAATGACATGTCCTTTGTGAATTGCATAACGAACTAATTGAACCGCCGTTGAACACCCGGTCTTGTCTGAAATATGCTCCCGGTGTTTTTCCACTGTGCGTGCACTGAGTTTAAGTTGTTCTCCAATTTCCTTCGCGCTCAAGCCTTGCGCAACCAGTTTGAGCACTTCTACTTCGCGCTCGGTCAATGCTCTCTTCTCAGGCTCCCTGGGGCCCAGCACTTTTACCAGCGTCGGCATTAGCCGCGGGCTAACCGCCTGAAGTCCTGCCTGAACCTGCTGCAACGCGATCACTACTTCAAGCGGGGAGGAATCCTTAATGAGATACCCGCTGCACCCGCACCGCAACATTTCCTCAACGTATTGCGGATCGTCGAACATGGAGAGCGCCAATACTTTGCACTCGGGGAAATCGCGCAGAATGCGGCGTGTTGCGTCTATGCCGTTCATGCACGGCATTTTTACATCCATTAATACCACATTAGGGCGCGTTTTTGCCACCACACGGATCGCCTGCAACCCATTCTCCGCCTCGCCCACGATCTGAATCGGGCCGCATGCCGGCAGGGTCGAGCGAAGACCTTCCCGCACCACGGGATGGTCGTCCACCAGCACCACGCGGATGAGGGTTTGGGATTCCATTGAATTAATGACCCCGTGGATATCAGGAGTCCACACGATTGCAAGCGCGCGCTTTTTCTACGCGATTTTAGTGTTGGAGCGAATTCTGAGTGCTGTCTTTCAATGGGTGCCTTCTTCCGACCCGGGATTTGTCTTGCCGTTGGGCTTGTCAGGCTTAGTTTTTGAGTGCGGCTTCTCCGCCGCTTGGCCGAGTATCGTCGTGAGCAGAGCAATATTGTGAAAAGAAAAACCAGAGCAGACCAGGATCTTTCCGCCATGGTGCCCCAGGTTAATCGCCGCGATTTTTTGCGGCAATCCGCCCTCTTTGCAGCCACTGCGGCACTGGGTGCGTCCACTGCGTCGATTTTAGCTGAAGAAATTGTTGAGCTTCCTTTTGAAAATGGGGGAAGACCCCTCGTTTCCTACCCCCAAAAGCGCCCGCTTATCCGACTCACCACGCGGCCACCGCAGTTGGAGACACCCTTGGGCGTTTTTAATGAAGGAGTTCTGACTCCTAATGACGCCTTCTTTGTCCGGTATCATCTTAGCCTTTCTCCGCCATCCGCCGCACAGTTGGGGCCTGATCAATTTCGTCTGGCCATCAAGGGGAAGGTCAACACGCCGCTGACTTTTTCAGTCGATGAGTTGAAGAAAGGTTTCGAAGCCGTCGAAGTTGTCGCCGTGAATCAATGCTCGGGCAATAGCCGTGGATTCTTTATTCCCCGCGTGGCGGGAGGGCAATCCGGAAACGGCGCCATGGGCAATGCCCGTTGGAAAGGAGTCCGCCTTGCGGATTTGCTGAAACGTGCTGGTGTCGCCGCCGGAGCCAAGCAAGTCACCTTCAACGGACTCGATGCCCCCCTGCTGCCTGCGACAGCCGATTTCGTGAAAGCGCTTGAGCTGGACCATGCCCTCGGCGGCGAAGTCCTGCTTGCCTATGAGATGAACGGCCAGGATTTACCCTGGCTCAACGGGTATCCATTGCGCCTCGTTGTGCCGGGTTACTATGGCACCTATTGGGTTAAACACGTCCATGAAATCACTGTGTTGGACGAGAACTTCAACGGCTACTGGATGAACCCGGCCTACCGCATTCCTGATAACGAATGCGCTTGTGTGCCACCGGGCACCAAGCCCGATAAAACCGTGCCCATCGCGCGGCTCAACGTACGATCGTTCGTTACTAGTGTTGCCGATGGCGCAAAGATTAAGGTGAATCAACCTGTGCCCCTGCGCGGGATCGCCTTCGACGGGGGCCACGGTATTAGCGAAGTGCAGGTTTCCACCGATGGCGGCAAGACTTGGGAAAAGGCGGAGTTGGGCAAGGACCTAGGAAAATACTCCTTCCGCGAATGGACCTCCTCGTTCACGCCAAAGACGACCGGGCCTTACGCCATTAAAGTGAAGGCTACCAACGTTTCTGGCCAAACCCAGCCGCTCGAACCGCTTTGGAATCCGGCAGGTTACATGCGCAATCTTGTCGAAACCGTGAGTCTTACGGCTGTATAAAACCATGAAAGCAACCCGTGTCACTTTCCACAGCATGGCCCTGGCAGTTATACTGCTGGCGCTTGGTTCCAGCCGCGCCGCAGATACCGCATGGACGCTCCCGCGTGAAACGGCGAAATTCAAGCCCGGCCCCGGCGAACCGCTGGCGACCACCAGTTGCCTTCTGTGCCATTCCGCTGATTACATCTCCACCCAGCCACCGGTCGACCGGATTGCCTGGAAAGCCTCCGTTACCAAGATGCGCGAGAAATATGGGGCGCCCATTTCCACGAACTCCGTGGAAGCATTGGCAGAATACTTCGCGAAGACCTACGGCAAAGAGCGGGTGAAGTAATTCACTCCTGTTTATTTCGTGTCGTCCTCCAACCGAAGACCCATTATGCTCATTTTTGCAGAATGGAGACCGATCATGACCACGATAGAAACTGAATTGTTAGCGGCGTTGGAGGATTTGGACTCCAAGGTCAAATCCATGCCGACAGCGAATCCCAAGCCGAATCTGATTCCCGCTTTCGAGCGGATTGACGCGCTGGGACGGCAGTTGCCGGAAGACGCTGATCCGTCCCTCTGCCATTACCTTCAGCGCAAGAGCTACGAGAAGGCCCGCCTGTGGCTGCTCGGGCGCGGCGCGGAAAATGCCAAAGGCAAGTGCGGGCACTGAGCCATGTCTCTCAGCGATACCGATACGATTGCCGCGATAGCCACCCCCTTGGGTGAGGCTGCACTGAGCGTAATCCGCATCTCCGGACCTCAGGCGTTCACCGTGGGAGATCGCGTTTTTGCCGCCGCTCGCAAGAGTTTTGCCCTGCGCGACGCGGCTTCCCATACCGTTCATTATGGCTGGATCATGCGCGGGCCGAATCGCGTGGATGAGGTGATGCTGACGGTGCTTCGCGCCCCCCGGACTTCGACTTGCGAGGATGTGGTTGAGATCACCTGCCACGGCGGGATGCTCACCACTCGATTGGTTTTGGAGGCGGTCCTCGAAGCAGGAGCGCGTTCTGCCGAGCCCGGCGAATTCACCCGGCGCGCTTTCCTGAATGGCCGCATTGATCTGAGCCAGGCTGAGGCTGTGGCCGACCTTATTCATGCCCGCACCGAGCTGGCTTTGCACGCCGCACAAGAGCAGATGCGCGGCGTTCTTTCGCGTCGCATTGAGATCATCCGCGCGGATTTGATCGGCGTGCTGGCGCATGTCGAGGCGCACATTGATTTTCCCGACGAGGATATTTCGCCTGACACTACCGACGTGCTTTTGCGCAGGTTGGATCACGCCCAATCGAAGATCATTGAATTGCTCAAAACGGCAGGGGGGGGGCGTATCCTGCGGCAGGGCGTGCGAGCCGTTATTGTGGGGCGGCCCAATGCCGGCAAGTCCAGCCTGCTGAATCTATTGCTCGGGCATGATCGTGCCATCGTTTCGCCCATCGCCGGCACCACGCGCGATACCATTGAGGAAACCGCCAACATCCTCGGCATTCCTGTGATCTTCATCGACACCGCTGGTCTGCGCCAATCAGCCGATGCGGTCGAAGCTCTTGGCATCCAGCGGAGTTACGTCGCGTTGGAACAGGCGGAATTGATTTTACATATCATTGACCATTGCGACGCGTTGGCCGCAGAGGACGCGCGCTTGCTTGAGGAAATCACCGGTCGTCACCGCCTCATTGTGCTTAATAAGGCCGATCTCCCTGCCGCCTGCGAGCTGCCCGGAACTTTGGCGACTGAAGCCGTGGCCATTTCATGCTCCACTGGTCAGGGCTTTGACGATCTTAAAGTCCGAATCAAAGATTTGGTTTGGCGCGGTGAAATCACCCCCGGCGGAGACCATATTGCCATCAACGCCCGGCATTTCGATGCCCTGCGCCGCTCGGGAGAAGCGCTGGTTACCGGTCGGCAAGCCTTGAGTGAGGGAGTCTCGCTTGACCTTGTGGCTTTGGACCTGCGCATCGCCCTGAACGCAGTGGGCGAAGTGGTGGGCAAAACCTCCACTGAAGATTTGCTGGACGCTATTTTCAGCACTTTCTGTCTGGGCAAGTAATTCTGCCTGCCTGAACTTGACATCGTGTTCAGCGCTACGAGATTCACAGGTCTATGGACTTACAGATTACTGACAAGCTCGCCCTCATTTCCGGTTCCACCAAAGGCATTGGTTTGGCCATCGCCACCGGGCTTGCCCGTGAAGGAGCCCGTGTCATTCTCAACGGACGTTCCAAAGGTTCCGTGGATGCCGCGCTGGCAAAGATTGCACCAATAGTTCCTGGCACGAAACTGGAGGGATTTGTTGGGGATCTTGCCGACGCTGCGGTTGTTGAGCAGTTGGTAAAACAGTTTCCGGCGGTGGACATTCTGGTGAACAATCTGGGGATTTTTGAGCCCAAACCCTTCGAGGAAATTCCTGATGCAGACTGGCAACGATTCTTCAATGTGAACGTCCTGAGCGGCGTTCGCCTTAGTCGTGCCTATCTGCCGGGTATGAAGCAGAAAAACTGGGGGCGCATCATTTTTATCAGCAGCGAGAGCGGCGTTCAGATTCCCTCCGAAATGATCCACTACGGGATGACCAAAACGGCGCAACTGGCTGTTTCACGCGGTCTGGCCGAGACATGCGCTGGCACCGGTGTCACGGTCAATGCGGTGCTTCCCGGACCAACGCACTCAGATGGTGTGGACGAGTTTGTCAATCAACTCAGTGGCGGCAAACCGTTCGCCGAATTCGAGAAAGAATTTTTTGCAAGTGTGAGGCCCAGCTCGTTGTTGAAGCGTTTTGCCAGCACCGAAGAAGTTGCCAATCTGGTAATTTACATTTGCAGCACTTTGTCCGCAGCCACTAATGGAGCCGCCTTGCGGGTAGACGGAGGAACAGTGCGTTCATGTTTCTGAGAACGGCATCTCGCTGATGCGATGCTCTGAGGAAATTTCTTACCAGATAGCCGCGTTCAAAACCGTGAAAAGGCGAAGTTCGATAGATCGCTTGGTTAGTTGCAGGCCTAAGAGCCCCGTATTGAAGGCCAATACGGGAAGGGGAGCTTGAGGCGCGGGGGCCACTGACACCAGAAGATCGGCAGCGAGCTGCGTTTGAAGCGGGAAGGTGGAGGATTGAGTGGAGTACTGGTCGATTTTAGGTCCCAAAGAACTTGGTTGATCCCAGTGTGAGGAACTTTGACACGCAATCATGGAGGGCACGTAATCCGAGTCCTGAAAAGCATCCAGTTCAATGACCGGTGAGATCATCCATGAATGATCGGGGCTGAGAGCAAGGGGCTCCGAAAAAGTGAGCGTGATGACGAGAAAATCCGTTGCGACGCCGTCCGGTTCCCAAGGCTCCACGGCAAAGGTGGAAGGTTGACCTGGATCAAACAAGAATGACTGCCCACCTAGTGCATTGGTTTGAAAATTTTCCATCGTGTTGAGGTAAACGCCAAAGTAATGCGTGAAAACATCACTTGGATCACCGCGCATGAGAACTGAAACGGCTTTGAGGGAAGCGCTGCGCACGGGCTTGTAGGAAATCCCGGGAAGGCCATATTCCAACTGATTGGGGTCCACGTGAGTATACACATAGGCCTCCGGACCTTCCAAAGTGGGGTGGGTGATCAAACCACGGCCAAATGCCCAAGTGTCATCTGCTCTTACGCAACAGGAGACCATGAATGCCAACCCCACCACGTTGCCGAACCTTTTGAATGCTTTTTTCATACCAATTAATGGATGGTTTAAGCTACCCCGGAATACTCAACCCGCCACCTCAGGCGGGTTTTAGGGGGATGACTGTGCTGAATAGAGTTTGGCTCCAGCTCTTTTCGTAAGTAATGTAACCAATTTAACGTAAGGTAGTTACGAAAAATATATTTGGACCTCTCGTTTTAATTAGGCGACGAGTTGTCCCCATAGATGGTGGCTGAGGATGAACTGCTTAAGCAGCGAGTAGAGGATTCCGAACGGAAGAAAGGACGGCTTTTAGTTCCTCTGAGTTAAATGGTCGAATAGTGGGTGGGAAGGATGGAACGCCGTGTGAGGCAGGAAGGTGTTGGCTGACGCCCTTGATGTATTGGTAGCCTGAGTACGGATAGGGCAGGGGCAGGCATTTCAGGTGAGCCTCCAAGTTTGCTAAAGCTTGATATTCCTTGCTGGAGGTTGGGTTCAGGGGGTCTGTTGTCCAGTCCGGAGAGGCGAGGTTTTGTGGTTCTTCACTTTGGGCTGCGTCCTGGACTTTCGGTGCCGCTGGGATGGGTGGGGCTTCGGTGGCTATTGTTTGATATTCCTTGATATTTTGTGCTGCCGGGGCGAGGGCGGATTCCAAGCGATCGAGCATTTGGGAGAGGGTGGACATCGAAGGGGGTTCGGAGGCGGCGGGAGTTGACACAGAAGTCGGGCTGTCCGACGGAGCGGACTGGGGAACCCGTCGTACAGGGGAAAC
>JANYDC010000098.1 GCA_025359965.1 Pedosphaera sp. | reverse complement strand
CAGCATCCGCCGCCAGACCTTCCAGATCCTCCAACTGCGCAGCAAGGGCAGAGCCACCATTCCCGCCCGAGCCCAGCTGGCCAGACCCCGCGATTGTCGAAATGAAAAGGTTGGCATCCACCCGACGGATACGGTAGGCGTTCGGATCAGCGATATACACATTCCCGATTCCATCCACTGCCAAACTCTTTGGGAAAATGAATGCAGCCTGGGCAGCGAGCCCGCCATCGCCTCTGGATGCTGCGTCGCCCGTGCCGGCAAAAGTGGCTATGACACCGTTCGTGCCGACCCTGCGAATGCGTTTGTTGTATGAGTCAGCAATATAAACATTATTGGCACCGTCCACGGCCACATCGTAAGGGGTGTTTAATTTCGCTTGCGTTGCGGGACCTCCGTCGCCGCTAAAGCCTGGCTCACCCGTGCCCGCGAAGGTGGTGATGATGCCGTTCGCGTCCACTCTCCGGACACGGTGGTCTTCCCTTCCAACAATGTAGATGTTTCCGCTGCCATCCGCAGCCAAACCCCCGGGAGTGTTGAGCAGCGCTTGTGTTGCGGGGCCGCCGTCACCGCTGGAGCCCACCCCGCCCGTGCCAGCGAAGGTAGCAATAATGCCGTTCGTGCCCACTTTCCGGACCCGGTAATCTTGTGTATCGGTAAAATATAGATTGCCGGCCTTGTCCGATGCCATGCGGTAGGGTTGGTCCACCTGAGCCTGCGTCGCGGGGCCGCCATCACCGCTGATGCCCGGATTGCCAGTGCCGGCGAAAGTGGTAATGAGCCCATTTGTGACCAGACGCACCCGGCTGTTGAGCGTGTCGGCGATGTAGATGTTGCCGGCCCTGTTCACTGCCACGCCATAGGGCCTGCCCAGCCGCGCTTGGATGGCAGGGCCGCCATCACCACTGAACCCCTCCTCTCCGTTTCCTGCGAAAGCGGCGATGGTGTATTCTGGAGCCTCGGGCGGAATGCTGGAGACCGCCTCGTTGAAGACGTAGGCCGCGCCGGATTCGAGTGCGGTTGCTGATTCCTGATACGCTCCAATCACGGATGTGTTCCCCGAGACGGCCACCGACCAGCCGAAGTAATCGCTTTGATGAGTGTTTGAAGCTTTCAGATAAGCCCGCTGGCTCCAAACTGGAGGCGTTCCGGTCCGGGCAAATAAATAGGCTGCGCCCGCAGCCTGAGCGTTGTTGTTGGTCCCATTGCCGTCGACCCCGGTGGAGTTGCTGTCCTCCCTGGAAGCTCCAATCAGGATTCTATCGCCCGAGACGGATACCGACCCTCCGAAGAAATCGCCGGGCACATCATTGATGCTTAAGTTGGAGGCTTTGAGAAAGGCCTGCTGACTCCAACTTGTCCCATTCCGCACGAAGACATACGCCGCCCCGGAGCCGGAAGCATTATTATCAGTGCCATTGCTGTTCAGCCCGCCAGCGCTATCCTCATTCCAGGCTCCCACCACCACTGTCTCCGCTGAGACAGAAACGGAAATACCAAACTGGTCGCCTACGTCAGTGTTAAATGGTTTGAGATAGGCCTGTTGATTCCAATTCGTCCCGGTGCGGGTGAAAACATAAGCGGCACCGGCGGAGGAAGCATTGTTGTTGGTTTGCTCTGCTGTACCCAGCGGAGTGTTCTGTATCCCGGCGAAGCCGCTGCTTTCGTCAGGTGCGCCGATCACCACAGTTTCGCCCGATATTGCCAAGGAATAGCCAAATCGTTCCCCAGCCTGGGTATTGGAGGCTTTAAGATAAGCTTGTTGGTTCCAGTTTGTCCCTTCCCTCACGAAAACGTAGGCTGCTCCCGAATTGGACGCACTGTTGTTTGCCTGATCGCCGTCCACGCCGACGGTATTGCTATCTTCCTGAATCGCTCCGACCACCACCGTGCTGCCCGAGACCGCCACGGAGTGGCCGAATTGATCATCCGCCCCGGTATTAGAAGCCTTGAGATAGGCTTCCTGGGTCCAATTAGTACCGATGCGCACGAAAACGTAGGCTGCACCTGACCCGAAAGCGCCAAAGCTGGTCTGGTCGCCATTAACGCCGGTCGCGCTGCTAGAATCGAACCTTTTGCCGACAACCAAGATATTGTCGGCCACCGCTACCGACCATCCGAATCCTTGGGATGGTCTTGGGACTGAGGCCTTGAGGTAAGCCTGCTGGATCCAGGCGGTCCCTCTGTTGACAAACACATAGACCGCGCCGGACTCATCGTTGCCTTCGCGGGGGGAGCCAACCACCACCGTGTCGCCCGAGACTGCCACCGAATAGCCGAAATTGTTGCCTTCACCCGGGGTGGAGGCTTTGAGATAAGCCTGTTGAGCGATCTGGGCGGGAGTAAGGCGGCCGGTCGCGGTGAGGGCTACGTCGAACGATGGATGGTTGCCGTCGTTGCTTATAATATGCATTTCAGCAGTTCTAGATCCACTGGCTTGCGGAGCAAAGCGCACGGTGAAGGTTGTGCTGCCGCAAGGCCATGACACCACGTCCAACGGATCGACTATAACAGTGAAATCGCTGGAAGAAATCCCGCTGAAATTAATGCCCAATCCGAAAAAAGGACCAGTACCAGTAAGGGGAGCAGTGCCAGTATTGCTGATGGTAAAGGTGAGCAGCTTTCCGGTGCCACCCACCACCGTGTCGCCAAAGTCCACGCTTGAAGAACCATCGATTAAGACCGTACCCGGAGGCTGCTCCATTACTATTTCTGGTGTACCGGTGCTGGTGGGATTCAGATCAAATACATAGCTTGCGCCGGAACTCGAGGCGCTGTTGTCGCACTGATCGCCGTTTACCTGTTGGGAGTTGCTCGATTCCCCCGACGCGCCAACCACCAAGGTTTCTCCCGATAACGCCACAGACGAGCCGAAGCGATCGCCCATTTCGCTGTTGGAACTCTTGATGTAGACCGGTGTGCCCCAAGTTGTCCCGGTGCGCCCAAAGACGTAAGCCGCGCCTGAATTGTAGGCACCGAACCCCAAGGTGTGGTCCACCCCGTTTTCCCCTTTTACCCCCTTGCCGACGCTGGATTCAAAAGATGCCCCGACGACCACTGCATCCCCAGACACAGCCACCGATTCGCCGAAGCCGTCGCTTTCCACGGGGTACCCGGCCTTCAAATAGGCTTGCTGAATCCAAGTCGTCCCGTTCTGCACGAAAACATAGGCGGCCCCGGAATCGAGTGCCTTATTGTCATTCGCCCTCCCTGAGCCGTCCTCACCGGGGGCTCCAACCACTATTGTGTCACCCGCCACCGCCACCGAAGAGCCAAACCTGTCGCCTGCCTCTGTGTTGGAGGCCTTCAAATAGGCTTGCTGCGTCCAATTGGTGCCGGTACGTCCGAAAATATAGGCCGCACCAGACAGGATGGCAGTCGTGTTGCTCTGGTCGCCATCCACGCCTGTGGAGTTGCTGGGTTCGCCGATGGCTCCTACCACCACCGTGTCGCCGGAGACGGCAACTGCGGTTCCAAAATAGCCCGGCCAACGTGGATAATGGGTGGATGCTTTCAAGTAGGCCTGCTGAACCCAAGTTGGGCCTGCACGTACGAAGACATAGGCTGCCCCGGTGCCGCGGTAATCATTGTTGGTCTGCCCTGTTGGGTGGTTGACGCCGGTTACGGAACTGGCTGCACCATCCGCCCCGACCACGATTGTGTTTCCGGATATCGCCACAGAGGTGCCGAAATAATCATTTGAATCAGTATTGGAGGCTTTGAGATATGCTTGCTGCGTCCAGGTGCTGCCGGTTCGCCCATAGACATAGGCTGCGCCTGAATTAGGTGCGCTTTGATCAGCTTCGTTTCCGTTGACACCTGTGGCGTTGCTTTTGTCGGTCTGCGCCCCTACCACCACGGTGTCCCCTGAAATAGCCACCGAGGCACCGAAGCTACGCCCATCTCCCGGTCCCAACCTTGCCTGCTCGATCCAATTTGCACCGGATCTCACGAATACGTAGACGGCATTTTGTCTGTCATAAGCAGCGTTCCCGACCACAACTGTATTTCCAGAAACCGCCACCGAACGACCAAACTCGTAGAAAGCTCGGCCGACAGAAGGTTTGAGATATGCCTGTTGGGCGATCTCGAGCGGAGTGGTTGCGCTAGCTGGAGTATTTGCCAGTAGAATGCAGGCTGCGAGGATGATGAGCAGGCTTCCCTGAAAACGAAGGGCAATTGTTTGCATGCGATGTTACACCTGTTTCGAAGTTTAATCCTCTCCCTAGTAAAGGAGTTGGTGGCTGTTTTTCGCGCCGATTATGGCATGGCCCAGCCAAGTGGAAAGTTCAATGTGAGAGCGATAGGTGCAGCATCCAGCGATTCCGACGCCTCAATTGACGGTCTAAATGTGCTGGCTTGGCGATCTATGATCTCGCGGCACCAGCCAACTCTAGCCTTTTGCCTCGTTAAGCGGCCCTGCTGAGGAGGGGAACTCCGTTGTCTGGAACTGAGGGCACCGAAGTCTGTAATCGCAGGGTTTGAGTGGCAAAACTGACCGTGGTGATCATTGAAGTTGGCACGGTCATGAGGTGATGCGCTCCTGAGGTTTCGGTATCGATGACGATGGATTCAATGATGAAGCTGAGCGGATCGATGATAAAATCGGCCACTTGACCGACCAACTCACCCGAGGCCTGCACCGCGTAACCCCGCATGGCCAGGCAACTCCGGAGATGGGGATCATTATTTTGCTGGCCGACGAGGCGCGACGGGCTCCCTCCATCCTGCCCGCGCATGGCGTATTGTTTGCAGACGGGGCGGGCACTGGACGCAACGGGTAGTTGATCTGCCTCACTTTGAAGCATGGCGATAAATGGGTGGGGCTCGACGCCTTCCCAATGGATTCCAACTCGCGCGGGATTAACCAACCGGGCCGGGCTTGCCTGCTCGCCAAAGGCGTCGGTAACTAAGTGGCGCGTTTGCCATGTGCGATCATCGATATAAAGATCGCGTAGAGCACCGGCCATGCAATCCGCAAGACGAAAACTCCTGCCCAGCAGACGGTTTAAAGTCAGGACGCGCGTGGCTCCAACTGTGCGCAGTGTTTGTCTGGTTCCTACCACGCAAGTTTGGACGCGGTTCGGAATGTTTTATTCTACAAAATTCAGAGGCTCACATCTTTTTCAGCTTGGGACCTTTGGGGGTGTCCTCAATCTGCCATCCCAACCCCTTTAATTGGTCTCGGATAACATCTCCGCGTTTGAAATCTTTGGCTTTACGGGCAATTTGACGTTCTTCAAGGAGTTGCAACAATTCGGCGGGAGCCTCGGCGGTGGGCGGAGCTCCCAGTCCGAGCACGGCATCGACTTTTTGCCATGCAGCCAAGGCGGCGGCGGCGGCAATTGGAGTCAGTTTTCCTTCGGCGATGGCGCGATTGGTCTCCCGTACCCAATCAAAAATGGCTCCCCATGCCGCAGAAACATTTAGATTATCGTCCATCACGCGGATGAACTCGGCGACCAGTGGGGAAACCTCAGTCGAACTGGTGCCGGCGGCAAGCTCGGTTAATTTGGCGATCATCTCGTCAATTCGCGCCACATTGGCCCGGGCGTCGGCCAGTCCTTTTAACGTAAAGTTAAAGGACTCCCGATAGTGTGAGGAAATCAGGAGAAAGCGGATTTCGCGTCCATTGAAGCCCTTTTGAAAAAGATCACGCAGGGTAAAGAAATTTCCCAGCGATTTGGCCATTTTCTTGCCTTCAACAAGCAAGTGCGCACCGTGCATCCAGTATTTAACAAATCGTTCGCCAGGAACCTGAACGCCGGCGCCCTCGCTTTGGGCGATTTCATCCTCGTGATGGGGAAAAACCAAATCCTCGCCGCCCAAGTGCAGGTCAAAGCTGGTCCCGAGGAGCTCCATGCTCATGGCGCTGCACTCAATATGCCAACCGGGACGGCCCTCGCCCCAAGGACTGGGCCAGAAGACATCGCCATCTTCGGGTACACGGGCTTTCCAGAGGGCGAAGTCGGCCACGGCTTCTTTGGCGTATTCGTCGCTGCTGACGCGTTCACCCACGCGCATTTCCTCGAAGTTGAGGTTTAGCAGTTGGCCGTACTTGCAGCCGCAGCCTTGGTAGCGTTGGATGCTGAAGTAAACGGAGCCATCGGGTGCTCGATAGGCGATGCCGCGGTCGATCAGCTTGCCGATCAAGGCTACAATGCCGGGCATGTGCTCCGTGGCATGGGGCAAGTCATGGGGGCGCAGGCAATGGAGGGCGTCGAAGTCCTCAAGGAAAGCTTTTTCGTACTCTCCGGTGAAATCAGCCAGAGACCGCCCGTTTTCACGGATTGTGCGGATGATCTTATCCTCCACGTCAGTGATATTCATCACATGGCGCACTGTGTATCCGCTCAGTTCCAGATAACGGCGCACCAAATCGGCGAACACGAAGGTCCTGAAATTGCCGATGTGGGCAAAATTATGGACAGTGGGTCCGCAGCAGTACATGCCGACTCGGCGCGGCTCGCGTGGCGTGAAATCCTCCACGGCGCGGCTCAAAGTGTTTAGAATCCTGAGAGGCATTGAGGCTTCAATTATGCTGAGGGAAGCGCGTCAATCAAACGCTGGGTTTGCTCGCGTTTAGCCTCCCATTCGACCAAGCGCTTGCGGTGTTCCTCGAGAACGCTGGCCGGAACTTTGAGGGCAAACTGTGGGTTGTTCAGTTTTTGTTGCACCTTGTCGATTTCGACGGCGAATTTCTCCAATTCCTTGGCTAGACGTGTGCGCTCGGCGGCCACATCAATCAATCCTTCGAGTGGCAGGTAGATATCCCCTAACGGTCCAGAGGCAGTTGGTGTTCCTTGGGCAGGTTTATAGGAGGGATCTATTTCCAATGATTCGGCGTTGATCAGAATCTTGATCACCTCCGTCTCGTAGGCCGAGATCTCTGAGGCTGGTTTGAGGACAAACTTAACGCGTTTGCTCGACTGGATGTTCCCCTCGCGCCGCAGGTTGCGCCCACGGGTGATGAGGTCGTACTTCGCGTCGACCAATTGCTCATCCGTCTCGTCCAGATGGTAATGGGCTTTGAAAGTCTCGTCGAAAGGCTTCGGCCAATGGGCGTACATGATGGTGGTGCCGCCTTGGCTGTCAGGCATGTCTTGGTTGAACCCAAGCCCGTGCCAGAGTTCCTCAGTGATAAACGGCATGAACGGGTGGAATAATCGCAGTGTGTGGGAAAGCACGAAATCGAGCACCGTCAGGGTGTTGGATTTCTGGGCTTCTTCACCCCCATAGAACACCGCTTTGCACGCTTCGAGGTACCAATCGCAGAACTCGCTCCAGAAAAAGCGGTAGAGCGTGTTGACGGCATCGCTGAACTTGTACTCCGCCAACGCCGTGTCGATCTCGCGAATGGCGCGATCCAGCCTGAGCAACACCCATTTGTCGTCGCTCTTGAGCAGGGTCGGATCAATCTCGCCTTCGCTGATACCGCCTTGCATTTGGCGGAAACGGCAGGCATTCCACAGCTTGGTGCAGAAATTGCGGCCCAGCTCGACGAATTGTTCGTCGAAAAGCACGTCCTGGCCGAGGGGGGCGGAGCGCATGACGCCGAAACGGAGGGCGTCGGCGCTGTACTTCGCGATGAGGTCCAGCGGATCGGGCGAGTTTCCGAGCGTCTTGGACATCTTGCGACCTTGCTTATCGCGGATGATGCCGGTGAAGTACACGTTGCGGAAGGGCATCTCGCCCATGTACTCGTAGCCCGCCATGATCATGCGGGCGACCCAGAAGAAGATGATGTCCGGGCCGGTGACGAGATCGGTGGTCGGATAGAATTTGTTGAGAGTGTCGGTCTTG
>JANYDC010000066.1 GCA_025359965.1 Pedosphaera sp. | reverse complement strand
AACATGACGCAGATTGATGCGGGCGGCATCCTCGACATCGCGATGGCAGGAACCTCGGCCACGCTGCTCGCGCGCAAGTGGGAATCCGCCATGCTGGTGAACGTGGATAACGACACTCTGCGCCGAGTCCTGGACAACCTCGAGGCGATGGCTGCCGTAGAGCGCATCGAAGGCTGGCGCGCGCTTGGCGACAACGTCATTGAAACGATCATCAACAAGAGCGAGAAGGTTAAGGCGCTCAAAAACAAGGCGAAAGAAAAGGACTTGTCGGACAAAGAGAAAAAGGAGCTCACGGACGAGGAGAGGGAATACAAGTCCAAGCGGAAGATGGTGCAGGAGAAGCTCATCAAGTTCGCCACGCGCATCCCGGCATTCCTTTATCTGACCGACTTTCGAGAAAACACGCTCCGGGATGTCATTACCAAGATTGAACCCGACTTGTTTCATACCGTGACCGGACTGACGGTAAAAGATTTGGACCTGCTTGTGGGGCTCAAGGTGTTCAACACCGAGCATATGAACCAAGCCGTGTTCGCCTTCCGCCGGTACGAGGATGCGTCGCTCCGATATACGGGGATCGAGAGCCACGAAGGACTGACCCACTATGGTCTTTACGATACCGTGGTAGCGCGAGAGTAAGGATCAACGAGGGCGCGACGACCTGCCGAAGGTTTCGTGTGGGTGGAGTTTAACTGGGCAGTTGGTCTTCGATTCAACACCCGATGTGGCAGCCATCGCACCGGGCTTACCCGCTCCAGGATTGGTTTTGTCCCTACAGGCCAAAGAAAATATTGGGTGGGTTTGTGACCTGGGGCTTCACCCCAGGCTTTCTTATTTTGCCCTTTCAGGGCGAGGGTGGGCGGGAGTGTTGAGGTTTTCGTTCGCAGGCCTCCGGCCGACCATAAGCTTCAGGCGCTTGGGGGATGTGTTTACGACGATTCAAAGGTTTCTCCCGTTCCCGAAACGCGGGCGTGTGACGCCGCAGCAACGATGTTTTTAACGCTGCCGAGGATTTCGACGCGAATGAGCTAAGGAATGGCTGCGGATCGGAGAGCCGTGCCCCGTTCGGAGATATGCAGGTGCGAAGGGCTGCGGCTCATAGAGCCGCGCTCCGGGCGGAAAGATGCTTCAAGGCATCCCCAAAAATCTCATGTTAAAAGCGCGAATCCTCATTGCGGATTCGATTGGCGCGTGCATTCTTGGAGCCACTCCTATGAGCAATAAAAAGTTCAACATCGCCGTGGTTGGCCTCGGATTTGGTGCCGAATTCATTCCCATTTGGCAGAAACACCCGAACACCACCTGCTACGCCATCTGCCAGCGCGACGAAAAGAAACTCGGCACGATCGGTGATTATTTCGGCGTCAAAGTGCGCTACACCAAGTTTGAGGAAGTGCTGGCCGACCCCAGCGTTGACGCGGTCCATATCAACTCCCCCATCCCCGATCACGGCTGGATGTCCATCGCCGCCCTCAAAGCGGGCAAGCACGTGGCCTGCACGGTGCCCATGGCGACCAGCATCGCCGATTGCAAAAAGATCGTGGAACTGGTCAAGAAAACCGGCCTGAAATACATGATGATGGAGACCGTGGTCTATGCCCGCGAGTATCTTTACATGAAGGAACTGCTGGACGGCGGCAAGCTCGGCAAACTCCAGTTCGTGCAAGCCTCCCATCAGCAGGACATGGACGGCTGGCCCAATTACTGGCCCGGCCTGCCCCCGATGTGGTACGCCACCCATTGCGTCGGCCCGGTCGCCGGCATGATCGGCCAGCCCGCCGAGTACGTCAGCTGTTTTGGCAGCGGCACCATCCGCAAGGAATTGGCCGAGAAGTACGGCAGCCCGTTCGCGGTTGAGACAGCCCACGTGAAGTTCAAGAACACCGACGTCAGCGCCCGCATTATCCGCAGCCTTTTTGACACCGCCCGCCAGTATCGCGAAAGCATCGAAGTTTACGGCAGCAAAGCCAGTGTAGAATGGCCGTTGGTCGAACACGACCCACTGGTCATGCACACGGCCAAGCTGCCCGAGCCGAAGATCCCCAAAGCGGTTAAAACTCCGGATTTCGCCAAGCGGCTGCCCAAATCGATTGCCAAGTACACCACCCAAGGCGTGTACGACAGCAGCAAAAAGACTCACCTGAGCTTTACCCAAGGAAGCGGCCACGGCGGCAGTCACCCTCACTTGGCCCACGAATTCGCCTGCGCCCTGGCCGAAAACCGCGCTCCTTTCCCCGATGCCAAACAATCGGCCAACTGGACATGCGTCGGACTCTGCGCCCATGAATCGGCCATCAAAGGCGGTGCCATCGTCAGGCTGCCAGCCTTCACCCATTGAGTTGATCCCACCGTTGATTTCACAGGCGCCGGACCTGCATCCGACGCCCGTTGACTCTCCCAAACCTTGTAGGAGACAGCCCGGATGAAACAGGTCGCGCTTCTCATCGAAACCTCCAACGCCTACGCCAGAGGTTTGCTCCATGGATTTGTGTCGTACATCCGTGAGCGCGGCCCATGGTCCCTCTACCTTGCGGAACACGGCCGCGGAGACCGCCCGCCCAGTTGGCTGACCGATTGGAAGGGGGATGGCATCGTGGCCCGGATCGAAACTCCGGCCATGGCCAATGCCCTAAAGTCCCTCAAAATTCCCATAGTCGACGTCAGCGCCGCCCGACTCATCCCCAGACTCCCTTGGTTCGAGACGGACGATGCCGCCGTCTCCCAACTGGCTTTCCACCACCTCTACGAGCGAGGCTTCCGCCGCTTTGCCTACTGCGGAGAACCCGCCTTCAATTGGTCCAACTGGCGCTGCGATCACTTCGTCGAGGCCGTCGCCGCCAAAAAACTGAGCTGCTTCGTCTACAAGCCCACCCGCCACTTCACGCGGGACGATGCCGCCCAGGCGGAAGACATTGCGCAATGGCTCAAAACGCTGCCCAAGCCCATCGGTGTCATGGCCTGCTACGACTACCGAGGCCAACAGGTGCTCGATGCCTGCCGTCAACACGCCATCTCCGTGCCAGACGATGTGGCAGTCATAGGTGTTGATAACGACGAACTACTCTGCGAGCTCAGCCATCCCCCTCTGAGCAGCGTCATTCCCAACCAACACCGCACAGGTTACGAGGCCGCAGCTTTGCTGGACCAAATGATGGCCGGCCTCAAAGCTGAAAACGAAACTCATCTCATCGCCCCCTTGGGCGTCGTCACCCGCCAATCCTCCGACACCCTCGCCATTGAGGATCACCATGTCGGCTTGGCTGTCCGTTACATCCGCGAAAACGCCTGCAAGGGAATCAACGTCCAGGACGTCCTTCGAGCCGTTCCCCAGGCGCGCCGCCTTCTCGAAAGCCGCTTCAAAAAAATCCTCGGACGCACCCCGCATGAGGAAATTCTCCGCGTACAATTGGACCGGGTAAAAAGCCTGCTGTCCCAGACTGAACTTTCTCTCAGCGACATAGCCGAAAAATGCGGCTTCGCCCACGTCGAATACCTAAGCGTTGTTTTTAAGAAAAAACTCGGCCTCCCGCCCAGCCAGTACCGCTCGCGCAGCAGCTCCTTCGCACGCTTTACCAAAAGCCCCCTCGCTCCCCCTCGCAAATAAGGCTGACAAGACTCCTGTCTTTTTTCTTGGCTCTCTCGTGCTTCCGTTTGATGTTTTTCCCCATTGCGCCGCTTGACCTCTGCGGACCAGCAACATATTTGTGAAACATGTTGCCCCCAAGTACGTCAAATCAACGCCAATGAATCCGTTTGAATTACGCATTTTAAGTGGGGTTTTGCTCTGGAGCCTCTGTCTCGCCTCCGCCACATCCGTAGTGGCCGGCACCAAAGTCGATTTCAACCGCGATATCCGGCCCGTCCTGTCCGACAACTGCTTTGCCTGCCACGGACCTGACACCAAGAAAATCAAAGGTGGTTTGCGATTGGACCTGCGGGAAAACGCCATCAAACCAGCCAAGTCCGGCAAAGTGGCACTCGTCCCCGGCAAACCCAAAGACAGCGAGGTCATGCGCCGCTTGCTCACCACCGATGCCGACGATCAAATGCCGCCTGCTGAATCGCACAAGACGCTTGCCGCCGCCCAGAAAGAACTCATCAGGCGCTGGATCGCCCAAGGCGCGGAATATCAGGGGCATTGGGCCTACCTACCTCCTGCGAAAGCCAAGGTTCCAGCCGCCCCTCGCGCCATTGATTTTTTAGTGCGGGCCCGTCTCAAGAACCTCGGCCTGAAGCCCGCTGAACCTGCTGACCGCCGCACGCTGGCTCGCAGATTATATTTTGATTTGATCGGCCTCCCTCCCAAGCCGGAGGAAGTCGACGCTTTCGAGAAGGACAAATCGCCCGACGCCTATGAAAAACTGGTGGACCGACTGATGGCCTCGCCCCAATACGGGGAGCGCATGGCCATAGGCTGGCTGGATGTGGTGCGCTTTGCCGACACCATCGGTTATCACTCCGACACGCCGCGCAATATCTGGCCCTATCGCGATTACGTCATTCGCTCCTTCAACGAGAACAAACCTTTCGACCAGTTCACGCGCGAGCAACTGGCGGGCGATCTTCTGCCCAATCCAACATTAGAGCAAAAGGTCGCTTCAGGTTATAACCGTTTGCTTCTGACCACAGAGGAAGGCGGGGCTCAACCCAAAGACTACGAGTCCCGTTATTTAACGGACCGGGTGCGCGCCGTAGGCAGCGTTTGGCTGGGACAAACCATTGGCTGCGCTCAATGCCACGATCACAAATTTGATCCCATCACCGCACGCGACTTTTATTCGATGGGCGCTTTTTTTGCGGACGTGAAGGAGGATATCATCGGCGCACGCGAGCCCGGCATGTTCGTGCCCGATGCCAAACAGGCACCCGAACTCGCCCGACACACGCAGGCCGTGCAAAAGCTGGAGCAGGATTTCAATGGTCCGCATCCTGAGCTGGGGGAGGCCTACGCACAGTGGCAGCAGACAAAATTAACGGCGCTTGCCAGCGAGGAGCTTTGGACCCGATGGACACCTGCGCAAGTGGAATCCAAGGAGGGTGCCACCCTTAAAGTGCGTGATGATCAATCCGTGCTCGCCAGCGGGAAGAAAGCTGAAAAGGACACCTACACCCTGCGCTTCACCAACGAAATAACAGGGGCAGTGGGCCTTCGGTTGGAAGTCCTGCCTGACGACTCCCTGCCGGCCAAAGGATCAGGCCGGGCCGACAACGGAAACTTTGTTCTGACTGAAGTCGTGGCTCGTGTTGAACGCGGCGGCAGCGAAGTCCGTCGGATCTCATTCGCAGCGGCCCAAGCCACCATCGAGCAGTTAAAGGGGGCCGAGAACCAACCCGATCATCGCTGGTCCGCTGCGTCCACCATTGACGGAGATGCACAGGGCGACGCAGCCGGCTGGGCCATCCTGCCCGACGTAGGACAGCCTCAACAATTGCGATTGGCCCTCAAAGAGCCTCTCAATCTGGCCGCCGATGAAACACTGGTCGTTGACCTCCACCAAAACCACGGTCATGGCAATCACACCCTCGGGTGTTTCCGGATTTCGCGGACCACCGATTCCGAAGCCGTGCGATCCCCTACCCTCCTCCCTCCCTCAAAGGATATTACCGAGCTGGTAAAAATCCCCGCCGACAAGCGCGACGCCACCCAGCGTGACAAGCTGTTCGTCCAATTCAAAAACCTGAGCCCGGAATTCGCCTCATTGCGCAAGTCACTCGCCGATGCCCGCAAAGCCAGGACCGATTTCGAGTCCACCATCCCGCGCACTCTGGTCACTGCGCGCACGGATAAACCCCGCACAGTGCGCATTCTGCCGCGCGGCAATTGGCTCATCGAAACCGGCGCGGAGGTCGAGCCCGCAGTGCCGGCTTTTCTGGCCAAAGGTGTGGTGGGTTCCGAAGGGCATCGCCTCAACAGGCTGGACTTGGCCAACTGGCTGATCGCACCAGAGAACCCGCTCACCTCGCGCGTGGTCATCAACCGTCTCTGGCGGCAGTTCTTCGGCATGGGCCTAACCAAGGTGATGGACGACTTCGGCGCCCAGGGCGAGCCTCCGCCCAACCTCGCC
>JANYDC010000060.1 GCA_025359965.1 Pedosphaera sp. | reverse complement strand
CACTCCATATATGCTTTCTCATCCCAGCAAATTCTTCGCCGCTGCCAGTGCTTCGTCAAGTTTGGCCACATCCTTACCGCCTCCGCGCGCGCTCTCAGGACGTCCGCCACCTTTGCCGCCCACGATGGGGGCGATTGTCTGGATGATCTTTCCAGCTTGCACCGTTTTGGCGAGTGACGCAGATACATTCGCCACCAAGGCCACTGCGCCGCTGTTGATGGAACCGAGCACAATGACTCCCTCAAACTCGCCCTTGAGCGCGTCAATGATGGATTGCAACCCATCGCCATCCATTTCACCGAGGTTTTCAACAATGGCTTTGGTCGATCCAATCGTGTTTACCTTGCCCAAAAGCTCTTTCGCGATTCCTGCCGCCTGCTTCTGTTGAGCCGACTTGATCTGGCGTTCCAGTTCTTTTTGGTGGGCCAGCAAGGTTTCGATCTTCTTCTCCAATTCGCCCACGGGCGCATTCACTTTTGATGCGATGGACCGGATCAAATCCGCTTCCGCCAGCGCAGCGCCGTAAGCTGTCAAACCTGCTACCGCTTCGATACGCCGCACGCCCGCCGCAATAGCGTTCTCGCCCAGAATGCGGAAAAGACCAATCTCACCAGTGGCCTTCGTATGGGTGCCGCCGCAAAGCTCCTTGGAATAATCGCCAATCTCCACCAGCCGCACCGTGTCGCCGTACTTGTCGCCGAAGAACTGCATGACATCGGCGCGTCCTTTGACCGACGCGTACGAAACCTCGTTCCAAGTCACTCCGCCATTTTCCAAAATGCGTTCATTGACCAGCTTCTCAATATCGCGCACCTGCACCGGGGTCAGAGCGGCGCTGTTAAAATCGAAGGTCAATTTATCAGGTCCCACGAAAGAACCCTTTTGCGACGCCTCCTTGCTCACAACCTCATGCAATGCCCAATGCAAAAGATGGGTCACAGTGTGATGTCGTTGGATCGCATCACGACGCTCCTCATCAAGGACCAGCGTGACCGAAGATCCTACCACTGGCGCATCCCCACCCTCCACAAAGTGAAGCCAAGTGTTACCACTCTTCTGCGTGTTCACCACCCGCCAGAGTTGCCCCGAACCTGATATTTCACCAGTGTCCCCTACCTGTCCACCCATCTCGGCGTACAAAGTCGAAGCATCCAAAATAACCGCCGTCTTGTCCTTGATTCCCACCACTTCCAGAACTGAAGCGGTCGTATCGGACTGATCGTAGCCAATGAACCGAGTAGGAGTAGTAGTCTCAACGCTGCTCAAACTAATCACTTCCTTTTTCTGTGCTGCACGAGCTCGGCTTCGCTGCTCTCCCATCAGTCTATCAAATCCACCTGAATCAATCTTGAAGCCTTGTTCGCGAACTACCAACTCGGTAAGATCGAGTGGAAAGCCGTAGGTGTCATACAACTTAAAGATGATTTTACCGCCTAGTTTGCTAGCGTTAAGCAAAAGGGCATCGATCGTCTCCAGAAGGAGTTTCAGGCGCAGGACAAGATCAGATTTCGGGACGCCTCGCTTCAAATTGAGGCTACAGAAGCTGCCGAATTCCACCAAGTTGTTGTAAACCTCTATTACTGCCTCTCCCTCTTCGATCAGTCCGGCATACACCAGATCATTAGCGTCTGATTGGTATTTATTAGCAACCACCTGAAGCCTATCGAGCAGCCAACCCGCGTTCACATCATCAAAAACTTCATTGTGTATCGCGGCGAGTTCTTGAGCCCCACTGCGAAGCGCGGTTACTTCGTTTCCGTTAGCAGAAAGTGTTGAGCTACGCTTTAACTTAATCACTTCTTCGAGGTATTTTAACCCCGTGTCCAAAGTTCGGTTAAACGCGATTTCCTCTCCCAAAATAACATCGCGCACAAACTTTTCACGGGCTTGGATCTCAGGGAAAATGGCACCAAAATTCCTAACGAGAACCTCGACCAGATCGGAGAAAAAAGGCTTAGAAAACCCTAGGGTGCGCCCGTACTTAACCGCGCGTCTCAGAATTCTACGCAGGACATAATTTCGATCCGTGTTACCGGGAATGATGCCATCGGCAATGGCGAAACTCAACGTCCGGATATGATCTGCAATAACTCGAAACGCGACGTCGATTTTCTCCTGCTCTGTATCACCGGTGCTGGGAGCGACCGGCAACGTCGAGGTGTACTTTTTCCCGCTCAGTTGTTCGAGCCGGTCAAAGATTGGGCGGAAAATATCGGTCTCGTAATTTGAAATCTTGGCGTTGGCAAAATCTGAAAAGTGATTGGTCCCCTGAATGATGGAGGTAACCCGCTCGAAACCCATGCCGGTATCCACATGTTTGGCTGGCAGCGGCGCGAACGTTCCATCGGGATTCGCATTGAACTGGATGAATACTAGATTCCAGATCTCGATGCACTTCGGGCTGCCTTTGTTGACGAGGGCTCCTTTGGTATCACCCTCAGGAGTAAGATCGATGTGCAGCTCGGAGCAAGGCCCGCAAGGCCCCGTCTCGCCCATCATCCAGAAATTATCCTTCTTATTGCCGTAAACAATGTGGACTTTGGGATCGAGACCCACCGATGTAAATTTCTCAGCCCAAAAATCGTAGGCTTCCTGGTCAAATTCGCTGGGATCACCGATCGATTTGTCAGGACTGTAAACCGTGGCGTAAACCCTCCGAACAGGGAACTTCCAGACCTGCGTGATCAGCTCCCAAGCCCACTCAATTGCCTCTTTTTTGAAATAGTCGCCAAAGGACCAATTTCCCAGCATTTCAAAGAAGGTGTGGTGATAAGTGTCGAGACCAACGTCCTCAAGGTCGTTATGCTTGCCACCGGCGCGAATGCACTTCTGGGTGTCCGCCGCCCGCCCCGGCGTGTAGGGGCATCGCACTTGGCCGAGGAAGATCGGCACAAACTGGTTCATCCCCGCATTCGTGAACAACAGGTTGGGGGAGTCGGGCATCAAACTGGAAGACTGCACAATGGTGTGCAACTTCGACTTGAAGAAATCGAGATAGGACTGGCGAATCTGCGCGCTGGTCATCATAAAGCCCAACACCGTACCGGAACCCCCGCCGCACCACAAGCACACCGAAGCCTTGGAGGATATGGAGTGCGGTGGCAGAGCGAAGCGCCGAAACCGCTTTGCAAGAGGGCGCGCATCTGAAATTGACTATTCTGCTGGAATTGTGATGGTCGTATAAAGCGGTGTCGGCGCTTCGCTCTGCCACCGCACTCCAAAGCGATCAAATATAATACATGCGCTCTTTGGAGCCTTCTTCCGCGAGGCGCTGGAAGGTAAATGAATCCGACTTTGCGTTAAGTGCCTCTTGAAGGGTTTGCCAGGCGGATTTCAATTCGGGCGAACATTTGCTGTCGCTTAGTGCGGGAGAGTCGAAGACCTCGCCGTGCATGGCCCTGATCACGTCGCCAAAAGTGATTTCGGCCGGCGGCCGCGCCAAAAGGTAGCCTCCATCCTTGCCACGAACACTCTTAACCAGCCGCTTCGATTTTAGCTCAATGAGGATTTGCACCAGATAATTGGGGGGAATGCCATGAGCTGCCGCCAATTCCTCGGCCCTTACCGAATGGCCGTGGGGATAGGCTCTGGATAGTCCCAACACCGCCCTCGTCGCATAATCGCTCTTCACCGAAAGTTTCACACACAAGATACTAATCTTTCCAGTGCAGGCTGACAACGAAAAGCCCGGACCGGAATTAATCCGGGCCGGGCTCATAAAAAAAGCGGGCTTGGCAGTACACACGGAAACCGATCTGCACAGCCCGCTCTCCCTCTACATAGAAGGAAATGTTTCCAATCTGTTATTGCACCAATCTGATGGTCTGGCAGACCCTCCCAAATTGTTCAAACAACCGACTGCTCCGGTTAATCCCCGGAAATTCAATAAAGTTGCGAAACCATCTGTGCGATACAGACATGCCTTGTGGAGCATGAATGGATTTGAAGCCATAATGGGTTAGTGAGGAAAGGATGCTCTGGAACTCGAAAAAGGCAAGAAATTTGTCGCAGTCCTCAAATCTTGGTGTCGTGAGGAATAACGCCATTTTTTGGTATGATCACGATGCCATCACGGATGAAAAATAGTTCGTGATCCATATTCTCAGGTTTGCCGTGCGGCGTGATATGACAATTATCTCCAATACGGGCGTTCTTGTCCACGATGGCGTTCTCGATCCGACAGTTCTTGCCGATTCCGATTCGCGGCAGGCCCTTGTCGGTATGGTCTTTAATCGATGCCTCCGTCTCGTAGTAATCGCAACCCATCAAGATTGAGCGGTGTACGTGGCTGCCCGTGTCAACCAAACACCTTACCCCGACAATCGAATTATCAATATGGCAATGGTTGATGATGCATCCTTCGGAGACCACGGCATGGTCAATCTCAGCACCGTTGATTTTGGAGGCCGGCAAAAACCGCGGCCTGGTGAAAATCGGAGCGTTCATGTCGAAGAAATTGAACGCGGGCAGTTCTGTCGCAAGGTTCAGATTGGCCTCGAAGTAAGAGCGGATCGTCCCGATATCCTCCCAGTATCCTTGGAAAATATAAGAAAAAACTTTGTGGGTGTTGATCGCCGAAGGGATGATATGCTTGCCGAAATCCGTGTAATCGTTGTCCAACAACTTGAGCAAAACCTCCCTGTTGAAGACGTAGATACCCATCGATGCCAGAAACATCTCTTGATCGCCTTGAATCTCCAAATCGTCGTGCAAAGCTGGATCAAGCTTCATCGAATCCAATAAGGCCGGTTCGGTTGGCTTCTCCACAAACCGGGTGATCTTGAGATCCTCGTTGATTTGCATGATCCCGAGTGAGCCAGCCTCCTTGCGCGGCACCGGCAGGGTGGCGATAGTGAGATCCGCGCCGGTGGAGACGTGTTGCAGGATGATTTTCGAGAAATCCATCCGGTACAACTGATCCCCGGAGAGAATCAGAACGTAATCAAAATTATGGTTCAGCAGGTGGACCAAATTTTTGCGTACCGCGTCGGCCGTGCCCTGGTACCAAGAAGTGTCGGTAAAAGTCTGCTCCGCAGCCAGAATCTCCACAAATCCGCCGAAGAAATGGTCGAATTTGTATGACTGTGAGATGTGCCGGTGCAAGGAAGCCGAATTAAATTGAGTCAGCAGATAAATCCGCCGCATTCCCGAATTGATGCAATTGGAGATGGGAATGTCCACCAACCGATATTTGCCCGCCAGCGGCACGGCGGGCTTCGAGCGGTCACGAGTCAGTGGAAAGAGACGGGTGCCCTGCCCTCCCCCCATAATAATGGAGAGCACCTTCGACATGTTCAGCGGGGCGGATTTGACAACAGCCATAAGTTTTTGGGTTGGATAAAAGCTTGGCATTATCTAAGCCCTCCCCTTTCCAAAGCGCAAGCCACAACCGGCAGGGCCACACGCACATCAGCAATAAAATATCAGGACTCCAAAGCGGGCAGGTTCCATCAAATTTCCATGACAAAACTGAATATTTTTTCGCCAAATTTGCACATCGGCTCAGCGTATGCTACCTATTTTGAACAGGGGGAGTCAGAAAAAGTGGTTATTCGACTGCGTTGGCTCAAAAAGGGATATTTAAAATAAGACGGTGGGTTTTTAAACTCATTTCTATTAGTATTGGTTATGAAACGAAGTATTTTATCAACTATCACAGCGATAGGAACCGCTTTGGCTGGTTCGTCAGGGCACGTTTTTGGGAATTTGACGCCCGTGGCTCTAACGCCTGGCAGTTATACTCAGGATGTGATCGTCGAAAAGAACGCGTCAACGCCTGTGATTCCGGGAGGGTACACCACTGCTTCAATGGACGGTGGGACAGCTAATAATGGCGATACTTGGAACGAGATTGGGTTCTTCGCGGACCACCCCGACACGGGACTTCCAGTGGCCGGTTCAACTTTTGTCAGTGCTGCTTCTGCTGACCATTCCTTCACCATGGCCCCCAGCTACACGCAGAACAATGCAGTGATGTTGGATGCCGGAACGACTTTCGCCAGCGCCTCAGTGACGCTGACCACTCCGGCTGCATTTGGTGCTCTCTCGTTTCTGACGAGCGGCGGCAATGGTGGTTGTATTTTTCGCTACACAATTCACCATGCAGACGGCACCACTGAAACTGGAACGACGCCTTCAGCGGATTGGTTTAACGGACCATCTCCGGCCATCATCACCCAAGGCCGAGTGAACGCTCAATCGTTTAGCGCCGACAATATTGGCCCCGACAACCCCCGGCTCTACGGCAAGGATGTCACCCTCTCAAACAAAGTGAGTCCGATCACGAGTATCGACCTGGCCTATGTGAGCAGCGCCAGTGGAGCCCATACTTGTATTATGGCGATCAGCGGATCACCAGCTGGAGGAGGAGACTTCGCTCCCGTCATAATCACTGGCTACAACGCCGATATCGTGGTGGAGGCCTCGGCTACCAAACCGCAACAACTGGTGGGCGCAACCACTGCCACGATGGACGGAGCGCTGGCAAATACAGGTGCGACGTGGTATGAACAAGGCTACAACCCTCTGAGCCCACTGACTGGACTTCCACCCGCAGGGTCCACCTTGACCAATGCCTCCGCATCGGATCACACCTACACCATGGCGGCGAGTTATGCGGCGAACAATGCGGTTTACCTTGATCCAACCACCACTCCGGCGGTCATCACGCTGGCGAGTCCATCCATCTATTTCGGTTTCTCCCTGCTTGCGGCAACCGCATCTGGAGACGTGACTCTCGGATATGAGGTCCATCATGTGGATGGAACGACAGAAACCGGCACGGTCGTGGCGAAGGATTGGTTCAATGGAACACCTGCCGCCGCAATCGTCAACGGAAGGGTCAACGTCGATAACGCCACGCTGGATAACGTCAACAATAACAACCCGCGCATTTATGCTGCTGACTTTAGCATTACGAACACCACAAGTGCCGTGGACACCATCACCCTGAGCTTTCAGACAGGTGCTGATACTGCCACCGTTGCAGTTTTCGCGCTGAGCGGCTCCTCGGGTCCACTGATCCCGTTCTTTTCGACCCTTCCTCAAGCAGTCAAAGTGTCCTCAGGAGGTTCCGCCACGTTCACAGCTCTTGCCGGGGGAACTCCTCCGGTTGGTTACAAATGGCAGAAAGCTGACAATGGAGGAGTTTATGCTGATCTCTCCGATTCGGCCACAGTAGCCGGCTCCGCCACTGCCGAGCTAACCTTGACAGGAGTGACGGATGCCACTGCTGGAAGTTACCGCGTATTGGCGAGTAATGGCGCGGGCACGGCCACCAGCGATGCTGCAATACTTACAGTTTTATCAGCCTTGCCGATTGTTACGTCGACGACTGACTCAGTCCTCCTTTTCAATGGTGCCTCCAACGCCAATGAAGGCGTCGAACACTCGATTGATCAAAAAACTGACAAGTATTTGAACTCCGGCGCGAGACCTGTGGGTTTGGTGGTCACTCCCTCGCAAGGGCGCACCGTGGTAACAGCGCTCCAATTCTTTACCGCCAATGATGCCCCTGAACGCGATCCGGCCGATTACAAATTGGAAGGCTCGAACGATGGCGGCAGCAGTTACACTGTTGTCTCCTCTGGCCCTCTGGCTTTGCCCACTGCTCGAAATAACGGTGGTGCTGATCTGGATCCCGTGAATCAGGCGATTCAGCAGGTGACTTTCGCCAACACCCTTGGCTATACGACCTATCGCGTTAGCTTTGCTAATCTCAGGGACAACAACTCGGGTCTCTTCCAGATTGGCGAAGTCGCCATTCTTGGCGTGGCTGATACCTCGGGAGTGCCGGCCATCACCACTCAACCTTTGGCAACCTCGGCGGCAGTGGGGGGCAACGCTTCTTTCACCATCGTTGCCAACGGAACCCCGTCCCCAGCCTTGAAATGGTACAAGCGCACCGGTCCGGGAGAGAATGCATCCTTGTCAGATACAGGGAATGTTACAGGCTCCTCCACCGCAACTTTGGGACTCAGCAATGTTTCGTTCGGCGATGCGGGGGATTACTTCGCCGTTGCTTCAAACACCGCCGGTTCCGCCACCAGCAGTGTGGTTCGGCTAACCATCATCAGCACGTTGCAGGATATCACTGCTCCGACGGACCCGATCACTGCTTTCGGCGACAACCTTGCCACACCGGCTGACCCAGCGACCGCCATCGATAATACAACCTCCAAGTATTTGAATGGTGGCAGCGGCTTCAGCACCACAGCTGGCTTCCCGCCCTTCGAGGGACCTGTTGGTTTCGTGGTAACTCCGGACACCGGCCTGACCATCGTCACTGGCCTCCGCATCTATGCGGCTGACGGAAACCCAGAAAGAGACCCAGGGGACTACAAACTTGAAGGTTCCGCAAATGGCGGTACGAGCTACAGCCTGATTTCAACCGGTCTGGTAAGCCTGAGCGTAACCAGAAACGCAAGCGGTTTGGACTTGGATCCGCTCACGCAGAGCAGCCAAGAAATCCTGTTCGCCAACAGCACAGCATTTTCGACTTACCGCCTTACATTCACCAACACGAGAGACAACACTTCAGCGAATAGCCTGCAAGTGGGGGAAGTGGAAATACTGGGCGTACCCGGAGGAATCTCCGGTCCATCGCTGGCGATTTCTTTCGCGGGCGGCTCAATCACCATAACCTCCTCCCGTCCAGGAATACTGCAAAAGGCGACTGCGCTAAAGAACACTGGCACGACCTGGGACCCGGTGGGACCTATAAGCGCGCCAATGGTTATTCCAGCAACTGAGGCAGCGGCCTTCTATCGGGTGGCCATTACGGACCCTTAATCTCGCACTAACACACTAAACGCACGGGGCCGGGCTTTTTGCCCGGCCCCTTTTTGCTGTGTGGATCAGAGCTAATGCGAGAGGCTCGCACAACCGGCTGGACTTGCAGACACCGTCTGACCATCCTCGAATCCAATGTGTGGAATTGTTGGCTACGTCGGCGTGCGGGAAGCTGCGCCGATCATATTAGAGGGGTTGCGCCGTCTCGAATACCGGGGGTATGACAGCGCGGGTATCGCCGTATTGACAAGAAGCGTAATCCAATCGCGCAAGAAGAAGGGGAAAATTGACGAGGGTTTGGCCATCCTCCTAAACCAGCATCCCCTGCAAGGCCACACCGGGATTGGCCATACCCGCTGGGCCACCCATGGCGCGCCCACGGACGAGAATTCCCACCCGCATTTCGATCAGTCCGGCCGTATCGCAGTCGTTCACAACGGGGTGATCGAAAATTATGACCGTCTCAAGGAGAGGTTCATGGCGGCTGGACACCAGTTTCGCTCTCAAACAGACACGGAAGTCCTCGCTCATCTAATCGGCGATCATTATGCAAAATTGGCCGGGGTCGATTTTGCTGAGAACGAGCGGCTAACCGAGGCTGTGACTCGAGCTCTGCGCGAGGTGATTGGCACTTACGGCATCGGCGTGGTTTCCGCAGACCATCCCGGCATCATGGTCGGTGCCCGGCGCGGGTCACCCCTCATCATTGGAATCGGCGATGGTGAAAATTACTTGTCCAGCGACACTAGCGCCATTGTTGCCCACACCCGCCAAGTTGTGTACCTGAACGATTATGACGTCGTCACCCTGCGTCCCGAACGTTTTGACGTGATAAGCCTTGGCTCCGACACGGCCCGTGTGCAGATCAGCCAGATTGAATTTAGCGCGGAGGCCAGCGAGAAAGGCAAATACCCGCACTACATGCTCAAAGAAATTTTTGAGCAGGGTCGGACGGTGGAAAACGCTTTGCGGGGCCGCATTGATTTCGACGAGGTCACTGCGAAGCTTGGCGGCTTGAACCTAACCACCGCCCAGTTGCGCGCCGTGGACAACATAGTCATCACCGCCTGCGGCACGAGCTGGCACGCTGCCTTGGTGGGCGAGTACCTGTTGGAGGAATTCGCCCACATCCCTGTCGAGGTTGAGTACGCCAGCGAATTCCGCTATCGCAACCCGCCCATCGAGAGAAACACGTTGATTCTTGCCATAACCCAATCCGGCGAGACCGCCGACACGCTGGCGGGAATGCGCGAGGCGAAGCGGCGCGGTCATCCCGTGCTGGCAATCTGCAATGTGGTGGGCAGCACTATCGCCCGTGAGGCCGATGGTGGGGTGTACCTCCACGCCGGACCGGAGATCGGAGTCGCATCAACTAAAGCCTTTACCTCGCAAGTCACGGTGTTGGTGTTGCTGTCGCTCCTGATGGGGCGCATTCGCATGCTCTCCTCGCAACGCGGCATGCAACTAATTCGCGCCCTCGAACAAATCCCGGCGCAGATCGAGAGCATACTGAGTCAGGACGAAGCAATTAAAAGGATCGCCTTAAAATATGCTGGGGCGGATGATTTCTTCTTTCTGGGCCGCCTGTACAATTTCCCGGTGGCCCTTGAAGGCGCGCTCAAACTCAAAGAAATTTCCTACATCCATGCCGAAGGTTATCCCGCCGCTGAAATGAAGCATGGCCCCATAGCCATGATCGATGAGAAGACGCCGACCGTGATTCTCATCCCTCGCGACGGTCTTTACGATAAAACGATGAGCAACCTTCAGGAAATCAAAGCTCGTTGCGGTCCTATTATTGCCATTGTAACCGAAGGCGACACGCAAGTCCGCGCGCTCGTGGATGACGTGATCGAACTGCCCGCCACTTTGGAGCCTCTATTTCCTCTGCTCGGAGTAATCCCTCTGCAACTTCTTGCTTACCATATTGCGGTCAAGCGAGGCTGCGACGTGGACAAACCCAGAAACCTGGCCAAGAGCGTCACCGTCGAGTAACCCGAAGGCGATTAGCCTCCAAAATTCTTATGAATCTCGGCAAACGTCTTACTCGTCTGCTGAAGCATCGTATCGACCGCGTCAGGGTTTAGGTTGTGTCTTTGCATGAACTCACCGCTTGAGGCCACTGCATGCACCATACTTGCGGCGTTGGGCTGATTGTCCCCCACGGATACAACGAACGGCGTTCCGAGTCCTTGGGGAAGAATTGAGGCGGTAAAATGGAGAGCCTCGGCAAGCCAGTTCCCTCCGCTCAGGGTTGCGGGGGCGTCTTGTGCCGAAATCGCCTGCACCGTCTCCTCAGAAAACCTCCACTTTCCAAGCAGCGTTCCACCGGCTTGAGCCTGCACCACTCCGACAGATTCCAGCTCCCACTGACTGATGGGAATGGTGGCATTCCAAAACAATCCCCCTTGCATGTTTTCAATCGCTTGGTTGATTGCCAGCCTTCCGATAAAACGCAGCAGTCCGGCGGTGTAGGCATCATCAGGATCGGCACCTCCTGTTTCCGTTGCCAAATCTTTGAGGAATAATCCGTTAAAAAGGCTTTCCGCCCAGTAGTCCGCACCAGTGATTCCGTAACAGCCCAAATCGCGTCCACAAACAATGCGGGCCACGGCAAGCTTAAGCAGACGCAGCGTCTCACCAGTCCCTATCTTCTGCACAGCCTCCATAATATTGCTGCTCCGCTGGCCGGCGTAATACGCGGTGTTGGCGCAGCGAATGATGTCCGAAGTCAGGGCGGCGTCACGACCCACCAAAGTGGAGAGGCTATCCATGTCGGAGCGTGGGTCGCGCAAAAGTTTCATCGCATTCACCAGAATGACTGGTGCCGGGCTTAGTTTCTCGACCTGACTGACCGCGGTGCGAAATTGTTCCTTGGAGGGATGCATTGGTTTAGAAAACTAAGGATTGAGGCAGGATGGCGACAAAGCGGTCCAGTCGGGCTTCGACGAGCAATTTGGATTCAAAGTGGATCATGTGGTTCCCTTTAACTGGCATCGGTTAGAACGGGCCAATCTTGAGAAGAATTCTTGGCCTGCCACACAAGCCAACAACTAATGAGCTGCAGCGGGACTTTCCGTGCCCTTTGGGTTTGCCAGATATTCCAGAAGATTGCGGAGATCAAAAGGAGATAACATCCCGCCCAGGCCTTCCGGCATGGCAGAAAGACCCCGCGTCCGACGAGTGACATCGGAGGTTTTGATGATTACCACGCCATCCTCGCCCGTGTCAATTTCCAGTCCGTCGGGGCTTTCATGTTTGACCACTCCAACCAGGCTGCGCCCGTCTTTCAACTCCAAGGTGGCGTTTTCAAATCCGGGCGCGATTGCGCGGTTTGGATAAAGGATGGATTCGATCAGGTAACTGCGGGACTGCCTCTGTCCAACGCCATCCAATGCCGGCCCAACGATGCCCCCTGCCCCATTCCATTTGTGGCAACGGAGACACTCGACATCACCTCTCGCGGTCAATATCAACCGACCGGCAACGGAGTCTCCACCACTAAGCAGGGGAGCCCAAGACTCGGGTTCATGCAGCTTTGTTTTCAAAACGGCTGCGGCCTGACGCACATTTTCCGAGGAATGCTGACCACAGGCCTCGAACAGATCCAATGTTTGACTGGCGGGTAAATTGCCGGACTTGAAACGCTCCAAGCCAAGCAGCAGAGCCGCGACAGCTTCAGGGTCACTCAGCCTGCCCAGGGCCGACCAGGCAGCCTGGACAAGCCTCAGATCGTTTCTTTCATTGACCAGACCAGCAAGAGTGCCGGCGATTTCCGCACCCTTGGCGGAAGCAAGCAAGGGAATAGCTGCCGCGCGAACGGAGGGGTCGGCATCCTGCAACGCAACCTTGAGTGAGGCAGTCAAACTCGGGGAACCGGTGGCAGCCAGAGTGTTCAAGGCGGCCACACGCTCACGCGCCGAACGTTGTGGACTGGCCAAAATCCGCACCCACGCCTGGTCCGCTTGAGACAACCTAAGCTGCCCGGAAGCAGAGGCAGCCGCCAAAGTAAGTGTTTCATTCGTGCCCGCTGCCACTCTTGCCAGCATCTCGGCCAGCAAAGGCCTGAACCCACCAACCGTCCGTGTCTGGCCTTGAGCAAGCACCGGACGCCAAAGTCCCACGACAGGATCAATACTTGAAGGCTTCTCCCAAGTTGCGAGACATTCCAACGCGGTGAGCCGGCCTGTGTCTTCAATTGCCTTGCTGTCGGCGATCTCGATCAAGGAGGTGATTGCTTCCTCTCCACCCAAACGCCAGAGGGCTCGAATCGCTCGCAGTCGAGTGGGCGCCGATAGCTCGTCTCTCTGGGCGAGCCGCGCAAGTCGGGAAAGAGCCTCCGGGATGGGAACATCATAAATGGCTCGAGCAGCCTCTGTAACCAAACGTGGTTCAGGGTCACTCAAAAACTTAGCCACCTCAGGCCTTCCCAGACGACGCAACGCAATCAACACCACTCGGCGCCAAGCGGGTTCGAGATAGTAAGCAGAGGTCGGCCGCCATGCCGCGAGAGGAAGTCGTTGCAGCACCTCGACTGCGGCGTGCACCAAGTAAGGGTCACGATCATTGTTTTCCACCACCAGCTTGAACAGCGAAGGAAGGACATTGGTGGAAGCCATGCGCGAGGATGCAACGGCAGCGGCAAAACGAACACGCGGGGCGGGATCGGACATCGCCGCCTGTAGATTGGGAGAAACCTCCTGCCAACCCATCTCGCCGCAGACCTTTGCCCAAGCGGCGCGGATTTCACTCTCCGAATCGCTAAGAATCTCCGCTAACTTGGAAGCCGTCGCAGAGGCCAAGGCATCATCACGATTCTTTCGGGCGATTTGTTCAAAACCCCAGATTGCGTGCAATCGAGCCAGGATGTTGTCCGATGAGCGAATGACTTTGGCCAACCGGTCCAAGGAGCGAACCCCGCGCGAGACCAAAGCAAACTGAGACTTCTGTCGGACGCGCTGGTCTGGATGCCCCAGAAGCTGAGCGAGAGTGTCATCTTGGCGAACGGGCCAATCCCCGGCCAACAGCCGCCGGGTTTCCTCACCTTGGGCTTGAGCCGCGCTATCAATCGGTTTCAACCTGTAAATCCGCCCCTTTTCCGGCATGTCCCACCCTTGGAGCCAGTCTGCAACGTAAAGGGAGCCTTCAGGGCCAAACGTCACATCTGTGGCCCACACGTTCCAAAGAAATTTCTGCCGATTGGTGAGTGTATAGGAAACGCCGTTGGGGACCACTTCCAAAGACCAAATGCCTGCTGGGAAATCGCAGATAAAGAAATGATTCTGGTAGGCGGGAGGAAGTCCGGTGCCGGGATAAAAAGCCAGACCTGACGGACCCTGGGCCGCCACGCCTGAGGTGGGCAATGTGCCATCGATGCGCCCTTTCCAAGACTCCTCTTTAACCCACGGGCCGAATCCGTCCATGTGCTGGTAGGAACAACGCCAACCGTAATCTCCGTTTTGCACGACATGGATAAAACGGCTGTCATCCGCACCCGCAGTGTCATTGTCCCCCGTCCAAAGATTTCCCCACGCGTCAAACGCCAGTTCCTGGGGATTGCGCAGGCCGATGGCAAACACTTCAAGGTTGGACCCATCGGCTTCGCAACGAAGCACCGCGCCGGTATCCGGATAATCCAGTAACTTGCCTTCGCGAGTCGTGATGTAAAAGCCACGATCCCCGATGCTCATATACATGCGCCCGTCCGGTCCCATGATCAGGCCGTGCAGATCATGTCCAGTAACGCCAATATGAACGCCGAACCCAGTGGCCACATTGGTAGCGTTGAGGCGTTGTGATCCCTTATATTCATAGCGCCACAGGTCAGGAATAACGCCTCCCCAGGCAACCCCATCCTGCGCATAAATGCCAGCGCCGATGCCGCTGGTAACGCCGTTGAATTCTTCGGCAAAGGTGGTGGCCTGATCCATGCGACCATCTCCATCTGTATCAGCCAACAACCGGATGCGCTCCGAACCACGAGTAAGTACCGGGCGATTGGTGCCAAAATTTTCCACCAGAAATTTGGCCCTGTCTTCCACCGTGCGCAAAGAGAGATCCGCTTCAATCCAATTGGTGTGCTTGGTGATATCCACCACTCCCGTATTGAAACGGTGTGTCTCGACGACAAATATCCGCCCTTGCTCATCGATGCTGATCGCGACCGGATTAGCCAGCATCGGTTCAGTGGCAACCACCTCCATCTTGAATCCAGCAGGAACCTGAAAACGACGGGCTTCCGACTCCGCTTGAAGAAAGCTATCCCCACGAACGGCCGGAGGCAAAATCGAAACCACCCAAACGAATATGGCGGCACACCAAAACTGGGTGAATCTGTTTACGCACATGCAAAGCATGATGGGATCGCCTCGACCAAACGGACAGAAAATTAGACGAACGACCCTTTTCAGAGCTGTGGGACAAGATTGTGAACGTCGCTCAAACACTCATCGTCCGCTCCGGAGCGCGACTCTGTGAGTCGCAGCAACGCCGGAACCCAAAACGAACCAACACCTTGCGCCCTTGGTATCCGAAACCGCTGCGGGTCACAGACCCGCGCTCCGTAGAAAACCCAGATCAGCGGCGAAGAACGCGAGGACCTTCGTTGAGGCTTCTTCAAAAAGCCACCGCTCAGCATTTGCTCCAGTCATCGATCTCAGTACCTGACCCAAAAAAACAAGGTCAGGGAGCCCTAATGGTCGGTCGTTGCGTATGGCCACGAAAATTTCTCGCCGTATGGCCGCGACACTTGTCTGAGCCGGTGGTTGGATGTATTCCTGAATGATCAGGGTGTCAAACAGGCTCAACTCGTCTTCCTCCGGAAAGCACAGACCATAACTCCGCCCGTGAGCATTAATGCGATATTTTTAGGCTCTGGCACAGGGTCAATGGTGAATCGGGTAATTAAGCCTCCTGCAAGTGGACCTTGGCCAAAACCCAAAAAACGACTGCCACCAAGTATCGCCGTTTCAATTGAGCGATTGGTTTGGTCCACAAGGCCAACGCCAAAGCCGCCGGCGCCGAAATTGGCGTAATCAAGCATGAGGTTGCCTGCGTTGGGGTTGTAGAGGAAAGGGGTCTGCAGCGCGACTGTGATGTCATATTGGCCAGAGTTTAACCGAGGAATATTAAGACTTCCTGAGTAAACCAGCGCATATCCTCCTCCCTGATTTTTGGCAAATTCCGTCGAAATCTGATTGAATGCGCCTGCATATCCCAAATGGATTTCCACATGCGTCAGAACTGCGGCCAGCCCACCTCCTCCATTCCCGTCCGTCCGAAAGCTTATTTCTCTGATATAGCCACCGTTTGGTAGTGATCCAATGAAGTTCGCCGAGTGGTAAAACTGTTGAAAACGAATGTTGG
>JANYDC010000040.1 GCA_025359965.1 Pedosphaera sp. | reverse complement strand
TCATGCAGCACCGCCGCCTCGCCCGTGACTACGAGAGGACGGAATCCAGTGCCGAAGCATGGGTTTATCTCGCCATGATACGAATCCAACTCCGCAGACTCGCTTGATTCACCCTCTAACGTGAGTTTTCAGACAGGCTCTAACACTGTTCTTACAGTCTTCGGCGATCATGCGCTTCTGGCTTACAGATTTATTAGTCGTGGTACCGTGGTGTTGCGAGGCGATCTGAATTACAATGGATTTGCTCGTAACGATGCGCTGAATGGAATAGACCTCTTTGGTTTGTCGTGTTCTAAATGTTGCGACAGTCAGAAAGTGCCGATCTGGAGGTGTAAGCGTAGATTGCTTGGACCCAATTCATTCATCCCGCGCATCGGTCCGTTCTCGCATACATTTGTTTCCTGTCAAGATCCCAGTTCGTATACCCCGGGGAGCAATGATTTTCCTGCGTTTGGGAAACAACCTAATCCAACGGATGATGGATCGCCATTTTGGGGACCTGGCTACATCCTTCCAGAGCCTCCAAAAAACTTTGACAATCCGAAGGAATTTAAGCATTGTAAGAAACTAATGGTGTGTCCTGACGAGCGCGACTGCCTGTGCTCGGAGCGTAAAGCTAACTCGCCGTACTTTATGTTGAGTCCTTTTCGTAATTGCCACGCTTCTGCTAATGGTGGCTTTTCGTTAGGTCTGCAAGCTTCTTTCGAATGAAACTAAACTCCTTAATTGCTGGTTGCGTTTTATTAATGTTCACAACCAACGCTTTTGCGGATTCCATTTTAGTTAATGTAATTAATGTGAGTAAGTATGGACCGCCGATGTTTAGTTCAAATGATTTTGAAAATTCACCTCTTAATTTGCCTTGGTTTGCGCGTAGATTGGCAAGACAAGCATTTCCCGGTGGCGAAATTGATACTGTTTCTTGTTTTATATACAAGCAACTAGATGCTCAGGCTCGGGAAGTGTTGGGGAAGTACATAGCCTCTGTCGATAGTGTTGAGGGAGAATACACCGATGCGTATTACGAAAAAATTAGCGCAATTGCAAAGTTGGCAGGCGTAAAACCTGTCCTAGCCGCGAATCTTAATCGTATTATTCATGGTCCCAGCATATACGAGAAGGATCGCTTCCGCGGGGTTCCCTTAAGCAGGAAGGTTAAAGAGATGTTAAAAAAACACCCTGCGACAAATGATGTGTTGCGTCTAAATTATTTGCTTTTAACGGATTGTTATCCACAGCTTAATCAATCTGCAATCAATGCCAGTGGAACGATAACGGGCATGCTCAGAAAAAGGGAAAAGTTGACGCATATAGAAATATTCCCCGCAAAGCTCCCCAAAGAAAGTTTGCAAGATATTTGGGTTGTATTGCCTACCGCAAGTCGCATTTCCATTGCAGAGATTGTAGAAAGCATGACTAATGGTACGGCCGAGCGTTATTCTTTCATATTCGATGAACGTGCTTTAGCCAGATTAAAGGGGTGGGGCAGTGACGGCACGACGGGTGAAAGAATTGTAAATGGATCCAAATTTGGATCGTTTAAAAATAATAGGGAGATTACTCTTCCTTGTTCCGTGCAGGAATTTGAGAGTGTATTCGGGATAGCAGATGAAATAAGTCGTAGGGTTATGTGGTAGTGCTAGGGGTTGCTTCGAATTGACGGACAACAAAACAATACACTTTGATTTTAGTTGTTTAGCAGTTCGAAATCAACTGGGGAATGGAAGTTGATAGCGGCCAAACCGTTGTCGCATTTTTAGAATTTGCTAGACTACAGCGGAAGTTCATCCGCCTTCAGGGTTGAAGAGAGGTTTGGCGATATTTACCCAAGGCAGGGCAGTGCGCCGAACCTCTGACTGAACGATAGATTTCCGTTGGAAATTTCCAGAAAGCGGAGCAGGTTAAAACCCTGCCAGTGGCTGAAGATCCTGCCGTTTAGCTTTGCGGAGGGCGGTTTGGGTGTGGAGGGATTCCACGATTTCTTCCTGGGTTGCGGCGGGGTTGGCGGCGCGCATGCGGGCTTCGGAGAGGAGTACGTCCAAGGCTTCGTTACGCATTCTGGTGACCACGTCCTTGAGTTGCTGTTCCACGTTCTGGCGGTTCTTGGATTGGACGGAGACCTCCATCAAAAGGCTGCGGTCATTTTCATCCTCTAAATGGCCGTCCAGCTCGGCCACGCTGGGCCAGATGCCGGATGGGCCGGGGTGGAGACGCATCATGACTAGACGCCGGATGCGGGGATGGCGGATCCAATCGAAATCCAAATGGGCCAGAGTCCATTCCAAGTGGTCGTCTTCCTGGCATAAAAGTTGAAGCAGCCACAACTCATGAGTGGCAGGCGCGGATTCGGGGGGGGCGGGATATTCTTCAGGAGCGCATTCGGAGGTCTCGCCAGGCGGTGGCTCGGGTTCGGGTTCGGGCGCAAAAATCCGGGCGGGCTTGGGTGTCAGCTTCTTAAATTGTTGGATACCGGCGGTTGTGGAGAGACCCAGTCGCGAGGCGGTTTTTCGCGCGTAAGTCTCGATCAACATTACGTCCCCGGTCTTGTGCACGGCCTCGGCCATGGCCTTGGCGATGGCAGCCCGGCCGCGATCCGATTGGCCGTCGTTGTTATCGCAGAGCATCTGCAAATAAAAATCAAAGAAACTGACGGCGGCTTTGATCAAGCCTTGGAAGGCATCGGCCCCGAACTGTTTAATGTAACTGTCAGGATCGTGTGGCGCGGGGATGGTGGCCACGCGGATGGATAGGCCGGAGGCGAGAAGGTCATCCAAGACCCTCACCATGGCCTTCTGTCCGGCGCTGTCGCCGTCAAAGCAGAGGACGATCTCGCTGGTGTATCGTTTGAGCACCCGGGCGTGATCCGCGGTGAGCGCGGTGCCCTGCGGGGCGACGGCGTTTTCGATGCCCGCCGTGAAGCAGGCAATCATGTCGAGCTGGCCTTCGCAGATCACGGCGTATCCGCGATCCAGAATCGGCTTGCGCGCCTTGTCCAAACCAAACACCACGCGGCCCTTGGTGAATAAAGGGGTCTCCGGCGAGTTGACGTACTTGGCGGTTTTTTCGTCGCCCGACAAAATGCGTCCGCTAAAAGCGATCACCCTGCCCTGCTCGTCCGCGATGGGAAACATGAGCCTGCCGCGAAAACGGTCGTAGTAGCCCTCCCCCCCATCTCGCGACACGATCAATCCGGCTTTCTCCACAATGGAGGAATCGTATTTTTTACTTCTAGCCCAATTGACCGTGTCATCCCAAAGATCGGGTGCGTAGCCGATTTTGAAAAGCCGCGCCGAGGCCTCGCTGACTCCGCGTTTCAGGAGATAATCCCGCGCGATCTGGCCGGCGGCATCCTGCCAGAGGGCCTGTTGCCAGCGCTCGGTGATCCGCTCATGAATCTCAAACAAAACCTGACGTGTGCCTCGCTCCTCAGCCGCCCCGGGGGTTTGATCCATTTCCAGAGGGATGCGGGCGCGCTCCGCAAGCCGGCGCACCGACTCAAGGAAGGTCAGGTTCTCGTATTCACGGAGGAATTGGAAAACGTTGCCCCCTTTTCCACAGCCAAAGCAGCGGTAAATCTGTTTCTGGGGGTTGACGTTGAAGCTGGGGCTCTTTTCTTTGTGGAATGGGCAGAGGGCGACGAAGTTTGCGCCGTTGCGTTTGAGGGGAACGACCGCGCCAATAACCTCCACAATATCGCTTGCGGAGCGAATTCTTTCCAAGGTGAGTTGATCAACAAAACCAGCCATGACACGTAGTACGTGCCCTCATCATCAGGGCTGATTCAAAATCTGCAAGGTCTCAGAACGGACGATGGTCTTGGGAAGCAGTGAAGGGCGCTCACCCGGCTTGACAGGTTGTATCAATTGCTCGTGCATATTTTTTTGCACCCAGCGACCGGTGAAGGACTCCTCAAAAATGGACTGATGCGCGGAACCGAGCGTGGGAAAAGAAATACTGCCGAAATTATCAGCCTGCATTTTGGCAAAAGCGGCTCGTTCCTCGGGATTGACAAAGCGGGCGTGAAGAACGGCCATAAACACCAGCAAAATGCTCGCGTGACGCACCCCACCCGCCAAAAAGCCTAATCGATATTCCCAAGCACCAAACGGATCGCCACTTTCAAGCCTTTCCCCAACCTTCCCTTTTACCCTGCCAAAGACAAAATGAATTACACAGGCAATGCTGAGATAAGCAGCAACTTGAGCGTAACCAACCGAAAGAGTCAGTGTTGGTCCCATCCAGATTGCCAACGGTTTGTAGAACAATGCGGAGAGCACCGCAGTTGCAAGCCATTGCAGCACACCGATCAATTCCACAGAAATCCCCCGACGCAGCCCCCTCCAAAAACCGATCAACAGGACGATGCTGACGCAGATATCAATCCACGTCAGCATCGCCCCAGACACAGGGATGGTCTCAGCCGCCGGTCGCATTCCCATATATCGGTGATCTGAGAACGAAGCTTAAGATAAGTGTTTAGCCCCTTTTAATAATTGATAATCAACGCTTTACGATCGTGGTCTTACCATCCAAACGCCCACTCACCACAAAAAAAGGCTAGCGGTCCGGGTTGGAAAATCTCAAACTCTTTGCTCGGATCAGAACGCGATGAAAGCGAAGATTACGGTAACACCAAAAAAAGCGGTGCTTGACCCTCAGGGCAAAGCAGTCCAAAACGCCCTTGAACAAATGGGCTATAAAGGACTGCGCGGTGTGCATGTCGGCAAATACCTCGAAATCGAGGTTGAAGGCGACCGCGAAACAGTCAAAGCGCAGCTCGAGGAAGCCTGCCGCAAACTTTTGAGCAACCCCGTGATCGAAGATTTCCATCTAGTGCTGGAATAATTGACAGGCTCAGGCTGAATTCATGAATTTTGCTGTTCTCCAGTTCCCCGCATCCAACTGCGATCAGGACGCGATACACGTCCTCAAGAATGTGCTTGGGCATTCTGCACGGCTGGTCTGGCACAAAGACCAATCCTTGGGAGCAGTCGATGGAGTGATCGTTCCCGGCGGGTTCAGCTACGGCGATTACCTGCGCACGGGAGCGATTGCCCGTTTCAGCCCCATCATGCAGGCGGTCCAGCAGTTCGCCGCCAACGGAGGATTGGTTCTGGGCATTTGCAACGGCTTCCAAATCCTTTGCGAAGCAGGACTTCTCCCTGGCGCGCTCATCCGCAACCGCTCCCTTCAATTCCGTTGCGAGAACGTATTCTTGAAACCCGGCAGCAGCCATACGCCGTTTACCCGCTCCATACCGGAGGGCGCCCTGCTCCGCATCCCGATTGCTCACGGCGAAGGCTGCTTCTATGCCGATGACGCCACACTTGACCAAATCGAACGTGAAGACCGTGTGCTTTTCCGGTATGTGGACGCCCAGGGTAATCGCTCCGAGGAATCCAACCCCAATGGGTCCGTGCGCAACATCGCCGGCATCTGCAATACAGCCCGAAATGTGGGGGGCATGATGCCCCACCCCGAACGGGCGTCAGAGCCCATCCTTGGCATGGCTGACGGGCGCTGGATTTTTGAGAGCATTCTGGCCGAATTAGCCGAACGCCAGAAGTCACGCGCAGCCTAGCCCAAAGCCACACTATTTCCGCGCCTAACAAGTGCGGGTTTCCAACGTTTATTTGTCATGACTGAGCCCGCGATCACGCCCGAGTTAATCCAGAAACATGGACTGACCCCAGACGAGTTCGCCCGGATCGAAACGATCCTCGGGCGGCGCCCAAACTATACGGAGCTGGGAATCTTCTCAGTGATGTGGAGCGAACACTGCTCCTACAAAAACACCCGGCCGCTGCTCAAGGGATTCCCCACCAAGTCGGAGAAAATCCTGGTGGGTGCAGGCGAAGAAAACGCCGGCATTATCGATATTGGCGACGGGCTGGCCATTGCTTTTAAAATCGAGTCGCACAACCACCCCAGTGCAGTTGAACCTTTCCAAGGTGCGGCCACCGGCGTGGGCGGCATCATCCGCGATATTTTCACCATGGGCGCGAGACCTATCTGCGCCTTGAATTCGCTGCGTTTCGGCGAGCTAACCTCCCCGGAAGTGCGCCGCCTGTTTACAGGAGTGGTTTCCGGCATTGCGCATTACGGCAACTGCTTTGGCATCCCAACGTTGGCCGGCGAAGTTTATTTCGATAAAAGCTACGAGGGTAATCCTTTGGTCAACGCTTTCTGCCTGGGCGTGCTGCGGCATGAGCAAATTGCTCGCGGTGCAGCCAAAGGCATCGGCAACCCTGTGTTCTACGTGGGGCCTGCCACTGGTCGTGACGGTCTGGCTGGGGCGGCTTTTGCCTCTCAGGATCTGACCGAGGAATCCGCCGAAGGTCAGCGCGGAGCGGTCCAAGTGGGCGACCCGTTCATGGAAAAGCTGGTTATGGAAGCCTGTCTTGAGCTTCTGGCCACAGGAGTGGTGGCCGGCATTCAAGACATGGGTGCGGCCGGGCTCACCTGCTCCACTTGCGAAACTGCCGCCCGCGCCGGGACCGGCATTGAGATTGAGTTGACCAAAGTGCCTCAGCGCGCGCCGAATATGACGTCCTACGAGATCATGCTTAGCGAATCGCAGGAGCGCATGCTGATCATAGTCAACAAGGGGCATGAGGCAGCCGTGCAGAAGATTTTTGACAAGTGGGACCTCCCTTGGGCTGAGATTGGTTTTGTGACCGATACCGGCCGAATGATCGTGCGCAACCACGGCGAGGTCGTGGTGGATATACCTGCGAAAAAGCTCACGGACGAAGCTCCGTTATACACCCGCGATTCCCGGGAACCAGCCTATCTGGCGGCGGTACGCGGCTTCACCCTTGCCGGTGTCCCTGTGACCAAGAATCCGGGGGCAGATTTACAGGCTCTTCTGGCGTGGCCATCCATTGCCTCCAAGAACTGGGTATATCGGCAGTACGATTACATGGTGCGCAACGGCACGGTGGTTTGCCCTGGTTCCGATGCGGCTGTGCTGAGGATTAAGCAGGACGCAGTTCCTGTGCTGCCCGACGGAACCACCGGTCCGGCGTTTGAGGACAAGTTCATTGCGCTGACGGTGGATTGCAACGCCACTTACGTTTATCTGGACCCCTATGAAGGCAGCAAACTGGCCGTCGCGGAAGCTGCGCGCAACCTTGCCTGCTCTGGAGCTGTGCCGCTGGGCACCACAGACAACTTGAATTTCGCCAACCCGCACAATCCAGAACTGTTCTACCAGCTCAAGCGCTCAGTCGAAGGTCTGGCTGAGGGATGCCGCGCTTTCAATGCTCCCGTCACTGGCGGCAATGTCAGCCTATACAACCAAAACCCCAGCGGACCCATTGATCCTACACCGACCGTAGCCATGGTTGGAATCATTGATGATCCCAAGCACATCACCACGCAATGGTTCAAGGACGAGGGGGATGTGGTCATTCTCCTTGGCAACATCGTGGATGCGGCGGACCCATTGCTTGGTCTGGGGGGCTCGGCCTACCTCCAGTCGCTGCACAAGCTCAAGACGGGCACCCCGCCACGTTGTGATCTCCCCACCGAAGTCCGACTTCACGAAGGATTACGCGGCATGATCCGACAGGGCTGGATCAAAAGCGCGCACGATTGCAGCGAAGGAGGACTGGCGGTCGCTATTGCCGAAAGCTGCATCTCACAACAGACCGGCCGGAGTACCCCACGCCTGATTGGAGCGGAGGTTGAAATTCCCGGCGACCAGCGCCTTGATGCGCTTCTCTTTGGCGAATCCCAGGCCCGCATCGTCATTTCAGTGAATCCCTCGGATGTCGATGGAACCCTGGCTTTCGCACGCTCCGCCGGCATTCCTGCCAACCGTCTTGGGACGGTCGGAGGAGCACGGTTGACAATCCGCGCAGCGGGCACCACCCTCGCCACCGAAACGAACGTATTGCACGACGCTTGGTGGAATGCGATAGCCCGAGCCATGGAATAACCCAGGCCAAGATGCAGGAATATCCAAAACATTATTGCGGCGTCTTTGGGATTTACAACCACCCCAACGCCGCTGAGTTAACTTACTTCGGCCTTTATGCTCTGCAGCACCGCGGCCAGGAAAGTGCCGGCATAGTCACCTACGACGGCGAGCAGTTCCTTGCCCACAAGGGGATGGGCCTTGTCTCACAAATTTTCAACACCGAAAGACTGATCCCTCTCAAGGGCTCCGTGGCAGTCGGCCACACCCGTTACTCCACCACAGGCAGCTCACACCTGAAGAACGCCCAGCCTCTGACGGTCGATTGTGTGCGCGGACAAATCGCCATCGCCCACAACGGCAACCTCACCAACGCCGCCCTGTTGCGCGAGGAACTCGAAGCCAAGGGCTCCATTTTTCAGACCACAGTAGATTCAGAAATCATTCTGCACCTCATGGCCCAGCCGAACCTCGGCGGTCACGAGAACAATCTGGTTGAGACCGTGCGCCGCATTGAGGGAGCGTTCTCCCTGGTCATCATGACCGAGCAGGAGTTGATCGGCGTGCGTGATCCGTTTGGTTTCCGACCCCTTTCCATTGGAAAAATTGGCGATTCGTGGGTGCTCGCCAGTGAAACCTGCGCTTTCGACCTGATCCATGCTGAATTCGTGCGGGACGTTGCACCGGGAGAGATCGTCATCATCGACAAAAACGGCCTGCGCTCCATTCAGGCTTTTCCCGAACACGAAACCCGCGCTTTCTGCGTTTTCGAGTACGTCTATTTCGCCCGCCCCGACAGCAACATCAACGGACGGAACGTCTACCGCACCCGAGTCGAAATGGGACGCCAATTGGCCCGCGAAAACCCGATCAAAGCCGACGTTATTGTGCCTGTGCCGGATAGCGGCAACTGCGCGGCGCTGGGTTACAGCCTTGAATCTGGTATTCCTTTCGAGATGGCCTTCGTCCGCAATCACTATGTGGGACGGAGTTTTCTCCAACCTTCTCAGCTCATCCGGGATTTTAATGTTCGGGTCAAACTGAACCTGATCAAGGAATTGGTGGAAGGCAAGCGTGTGGTGATCGTCGATGATTCCATCGTGCGAGGCACCACCTGTAAAACGCGCGTCAACAGCCTCAAGGAAGCCGGAGCCACGGAAGTTCATGTTCTGGTCAGCTGCCCTCCCCACATGCACCCTTGCGTCTACGGAATCGATTTCCCGGATCGCACCAAGCTGATGGCAGCCAATCATACCCAGAACGAAATCCGGGATTATCTCAATGCTGATTCCCTGGCTTACCTGACTCCCGAAGGGATGGTTGCAGCCACCAAGCTGCCCAAATCCAATTTCTGCATGGCCTGCTTCGACGGCAAGTATCCCGTTCCTTACGATCCGCTCGTGGACAAGCACATTATGGAGCGCCGCCGTTCCCGCGTCGAAACCTTCGGTGACGCCCTAAGTAAAGAAGAACGCCAGCCCCGGCTGTTGTGATTTATCCGGAACGAATCCCTTCACTCAGCGTCGCTTTTAGAACAAACTCTGCCGGTTCAAGGCAATAAAAAGTCTTGCATAGGGGGTTAGGATGAGGGCTGTGAAAACCGGATTTCAATGGGCCTGGCGTTTGCTGGTGTGCGTGATTCTTTTGGCTTCATCGATTCCGAAGCCATTCGCGCAAGCGGCAGAGGTCCCAACCGACAAGACGCTGCCAGTGCGAGGGTTCTGTATTCCCGCCCCATCCCCGAATCGGCTGGATGAATTCATCAAGTTCATCGAAGAGGAGTTGGCACCGCGTTCGGTTAATACGCTGATACTTCGCGTGGACTATGGCTTTCAGTTTCAATCCCGCCCAGAGATGGCTGACTCGGGAGGACTCTCCAAGGATCAGGCCAGGAAAATCTCGGAAATTTGCAAAAAGCATCAGATTCGAATTGTGCCTTTGCTTAATTTGCTCGGCCATCAGTCCTGGCAATCCAATTGTGGCAAACTTCTGAGGATTCATCCGGAGTTCGACGAAACGCCCGCCGTGAAATTTCCGGAGAAATACGTCTGGCCGAATCCGGATCGGCTCTACTGCAAAAGTTATTGCCCGCGTCATCCGCAGGTTCATGACGTGGTTTTTGCTTTAGTGGACGAGGTCTGCGACGCCTTTGATGCGGATGCATTTCACGCCGGGATGGATGAGGCATTTTACATCGGCGAAGACCAGTGCCCACGATGTAAAGGCCGAAACAAAGCCGAACTCTTTGCCGACGAGGTGCGGACCATTCGAGATCATCTGCAACCGAGTAAGCGTCAACTTTGGCTTTGGGGCGACCGTTTGATTGATGGAAACGCGACAGGGTTAGGCGAATGGGAAGCGAGCCGCAACGATACAGCCCCCGCAGTGGATTTAATTCCCAAGGATGTGGTGATTTGCGACTGGCACTACGCGCGGGCTGATCAAACTGCGGTCTATTTCGCGATGAAAGGGCTCGACGTGGTGAGTTGCTCTTGGAAGAACCCGGATGCAGCGGCCGGGCAAGTCAGGGACATGGTGCGATTTCGCGAAGCTTCCACACCGCAAATGAAGAAGCATTTTCTAGGTGTCGCTGAAACAATCTGGAATGGTTCAGGCAGTTTTTTGGATGAATTTTACGGAAGGAAACCACCGCGGGACCAAAAGAATCCCGGCCACACCGAATCGAAGTGTTTCGCCCGCATGTTCGAGGAAATTAAGAATTTGAAATGAATTTATACTTTCCGGAAACGTGATGAGCGAGGCTCTGATTTTCACTCAAAAACAACTCCGTGCAACTGGCTTCTCAGGCGAGGGTCATGCGATTTTACGAGAACCGGACGGCCTTCGAGTATTTCGTCGCATCTATCCAACGTTTCCTGCTCCAACCTATCCATCGCTTCATGGGTATAGAAGGTGAGATGGGGAGTCAAAATGACGTTTGGTAAACCGAATAATGGGCTTAGGGGGTGAGAGGTGAGCGAGAGTGGCTCCTGACTGAACACATCCAGCCCAGCCCCCGCGATCCGCCCGCTGAGCAGTGCATTGACCAACGCGGTCTCATCCACCAACGCTCCGCGCGCCACATTGATTAGGATCGCCGAAGACTTCATCTGGTCCAACTCGGCGCGACCAATCATATGCCTGGTAGTTTGATTTAAAACGGCATGCACAGACACGAAATCCGAGGTCGAAAGCACGTCCTTCAGGTGATCGCATTTTTCCACGCCGACGCCTGCCATGGATTCTCTGCTGACAAAGGGGTCGAAGCCGAGAACGCGCATCCGAAATCCCGCCCCTGCCATCCGCGCTAGACTCCGGCCGATCCGGCCCATCCCGATTAATCCCAAAGTTTTTCCGGCCAAATCATTGCCCAACCATTGAGGGGTTGGCCAAGCCCAACCTGAGGCTTTCATCTCGCAATGCAAAGGACCCAGCTTTTTCGCCAAAGCAATCATCAGCGCGAAAGCCCCTTCCGCCACAGTCTCCTCCGCGTATAACGGGATGTTTACCACGGGGATTTGTCGGCGAGCGGCCGCCTCAATGTTGATTGCGTCGATTCCAACCCCATATTTGACAATACCGCGCAATCGGGTGGCGGCTTCAATAATGCGCGCGGTAATTGGAGTGTAGCACATGAGCAGCAGCTCAACGCCTGCCACTTCGGCGGCTAATTGGTCCTCCGAAATCCCCTCGGGAAGCGTGATCAGCTCCACACCTCGGGCACGAAGTCCCGCATCCACTCGCGGACATTCTAATTCGCGATCCGTTCTTATGCACTTCATCGTGCCTTAGCATATTTGAAACGACATGTTCGGACAGCCAAATGAAACTCAAAGCGTGACGAAACACGCGGCAGGGCGGCTAACGATGTCCGCCGTTTCTAACGCTGCCATCGGTAAAAAGTATATTTCCGTGGATGGGGCAAACAGCGATGGTTTCGTTAGAATTACCCCACGACAAATGGGTTCCAGAACGGATTTGGTAGGTAACATTGGTGGCGGCAAGGTGAGCGAAATCCACGGCCAGTTGCTCGAACTTCTCTGAGGGGCAAAGCACCACCCTGGTGCTCGAGAGCTCGTCCGACATCACCATGAGATGGCGAAAGCCATTTCGATCAAATCCATTGGTATCACGGTCGCAGTATTCCATGGTGCCACCTTGGTTGGTGCTCAGGTTAAACGGAAACTGATGGCGATGGTCATCCGACCAAAGATGGAAGGCTAGGCCGATCTGCTTCAGGTTGTTGATGCACTGGATTCTTGTGATTGGCCTGTTCAGAGAATCAGGGAGTGGCACGAGAAACCTGAGCAGACCGAGAAGAGCCAGCGAAGAAATGGTGAGATACACGATCGCTTCGATTCGCTTGGTTTTGGTTTCATGGCTCATGAGTTTAGTGGGGAAACAGAGCCTGCTGCTTTCGCTCAAAACGGATGCTGCCGTCGCCGAACACGGCAAGACCGTGGATAGGACAGCGCATCAGAATCTCATCAGGAAAAAACTCCCCGAGGTTGGTTCTGCACCGAATTTGATAAGACAGGTTCTCCGGACCAAGATGTTTAAAATCAATGGCAGGTTGCTTTGCCGTGTCCGAAGGACACACCAGAATTTTGGTTGTGGCAATTTCATTGGACATAGTGCTCAGATGCAAAAACGCATTCGTATCAAACTCGTTCACGTCAGGTTGGCAATCTTTAAGGAATTGCCGCGCCAACCCAATTTGCTTCATGTTGCTGATGCAGATGTTTATTGATCGCTTGCGGTTTGCGTGAGCAAATCCCGGAAGCACAAAGAAAACAGTCACAATCAAAATGGCCCCGCCGAGTGAAATCACTCGCGTCAGATTCATCTTTTTCGCTGGCGGTTTTGGGTTTATAACCATGACAAAAAGCTAACCAAACTTACGGCTTTCCGAGCTGCTGGACGCTGCCGTCTCCAAGCAGGACGTTATTGTGGATTGGGCATAAAGCGGTGATCTCCTCGGGATTCCACTCATTCACATTTGTACCAACACGAATTTGGTACGTAATGTTATCGAGCCCAAGATCAGCAAACCTCTTCGCGGGTTTTTTATCACGGTCGGAGGGACAAACTAAAAGCTCCGGATTTGACAGTTCATTTGACATCACAATGAAATGTCGAAATCCGTTGCGGTCGAAACCATCGGAGTCTCGATCACAAAACTCAAGAGTTCCTCCACTATTCGTGCTAATATTGAAGCAAAACTGATCACCATGTTCTGTCGACCAAAGACGATAAGCCAAACCCATGCACTTCAGATGACCAATACAATGAATATTGGCTGCAGCTTGCTTTGCCCGGATTAAAGGCGGAATCAGAAATGCCGACCCAACGAATAGGGCTATCGCGACCAGTAGCAACCTGGTCTTCTTCCTACCTGTAACTCTGTGCGTGGGGTTCATAGCTCAAATACAGCATAAACCACGCCTACTGATGCTTGCCGTTCATGCCGATGCTTCCGTCGGCAAAAAGAGTATAACCATAAATGGGACACACAGCGACAATCTCGTTGGACATGACCATGAAGTGCAAGAAGGCATTCGAATCAAATCCTTCAGAATCTCGCTGGCAAAACTCCAAAGTCCCGCCATCGTTGGTGCTGACGGGCGCATCCCACTGATCAAAGTTGAGTTGGCTGCTGTGAGGGAATATGGGAAATTGTCGGTGTGAAAATTTCGCTCGATATTCCCGACGACCTCTTTCGCGAGGCCAAATCAAAAGCGGTGCTGGAAGGCCGCAAGCTGAAGGACTTTGTAATCGAGGGACTGCGGCTCCGCATGGAAAAAACAACGACCAAGAAACAGAAACTCGTGAAATTCCCATTGATTAAATCAAGTTCCACGCTTCCTCTGAACATCCCGGACGACATAGCTTCGCGCCTGAATTTGGCAGATGATTTGGAGAGACATGAGCCAAATTCTTTAGTGAGGATGCCCATCCAATTCCTCCGACCTCAGAGAGCGGCAGCAAGCTGCCGCTCTCCAAGGATCTCAATTTTTTCCTATGAGCCTTAGCAATTCGCGCGCGGCGGCTTCAGCAAATGCTTCGTCGTTGATTTCCAATGGCAATTCCTTCACGGGGATATCTTTGCGCAAGGTGGTCTTGATGGCGGTGAATAAGGCCTCATCCGCAGCTTCGTCGTGGAAAGCCTGCCCGATGGCGCTGATCACACTGATTGCTTTTAGGGGAAGCATGACGGTGACCTGGCCGATGGAGGCGTTTAATTTCTCGGCGATGACTCGTCCTATCTCGGCGGCTTCCTCGGGCGTGGTGCGCATCAGGGTTACTTGAGGGTTGTGATGGTAGAATCGACGGCCTTCAAAACGGTTTGGCACGGTGGAGGGAGCCTGAAAATTGACCATATCCAGACAGCCCGGCCCCACTACGGCGGGCACCCCTAAGCGAGCGGCTGCTTCCAACCTTGTGGGGCCTGCGCCCAAAACTCCGCCCACCAGTTCATCCGCCCACTCGGTGGTGGTGAGATCCAAAACACCTGCCACCATGCCTGATTCAATCAATGATTCCATCACGCGCCCGCCTGTGCCTGTGGCGTGGAAAATCAGGACCTCGTAACCGGCGGCCTCCAAGATTTTTCGAGCATGCTGCACGCAGGCGTTGGTATTGCCGAACATGCTGGCCGCGATGATCGGTTTGTCCACCGCAGCAGCGGGAACCATTTCCACCATGCCGCAGATCGCGCCTGCCGCGCGTGTAAGGATCTGGCGTGAAATACGGTTCAGCCCGGCGACATCCACGATGCTCGGGAACATCACAATGTCTTTTACTCCCACGTATTGGGCGGTGTTGCCGCTGGCCAGAGTGCTGACCATCAACTTGGGGAAACCCACCGGAAGCGCGCGCATGGCGGCAGTGCCGATGGCTGTGCCTCCGCCTCCACCCAGGGAAATGACGCCATCAATCTTTTTTTCCTGCCACAACCGGGAGAGTAAAATGGGTGCCGCCTGCGACATGGCCAAAACGGCTTCTCCACGATCATGGCGTGCCCGAAGGCCGACCAGGTCAATGTCCGACTCCTTCGCCACCTCTTCGCAGGAGATATCCGGCTTTAAGGTAGGCTCCGCGAGCGGGCCGACATCGATCAACAGAACGCGATGACCACGCTTGCGAATGATCTCGGCGATGAACCCATGCTCCTCACCCTTGGTGTCGAATGTGCCTAAAACTGCAATAGTAGCCATAAGGTTGATTTCAGATATGGGAAAAAGGTATCAGACCAAAACGGACAAACCAGCCTCTTTTGATTGTGCCCAAGCCGATGCGGGGGTGACGCAGCGCGACGGCATACTTCTTGAAGCCACTCCATAATCCGCTATGGTCTCACCAGCAAGAACATCACATGACAATTGAGATGCTAACTTTCTCGGGAGCTTTCCTGCTTTTTGGCGCAATCTTTTTTGGCTGCGGCATGATCCCTTGGAATCAATCAAAGACTGCTTCAAAATGGCCCAACTCCGAAGGACTCGTGGAAGAGTGCCAACTGAAGGAGATAAACGACGGGGACCACACGACCTACAAGGTGGATGTGAAATATTCCTACCTTGTTGATACTCGGCGCTACGAAAACACACGCATTGGTTTTGGCTATTCAGGCAGCCACACTTTGAGCAATGAGCAAAAGCTCTCGGACAAACTTCGTAAAGCTGGAACCATAATCGTGCGATACGATCCGGAACACCCGGCACATGCAATTTTGTCAGAAGGGCTTCAATACGACGGTTTTAAATTCATGATGCTCGGCGCTGGTTTAATGCTATTTTCTATCACCACAAGTTTAATGTTCTGGTTGGTCACCAAAGAATGACGACGGCAGCTTTCACCCCCGGTTAGTGCGGTTTTGATGCAGCAGCCCGAGGATTCAAGGCAACGGCCTGCAATCCGGGAATGTCGCCGTACTTGATTGCGCCGGGAAGGAAATCCGGGGACTTGTAATCGACCACGGATGCGAAGCGGAAATCCGTCACGGCCACCAATGATTTGTCGATGGCACCTCCCGCCAGAGCCAGAGCAGCGGCCGCATAATGCTCTGCGCCTGCCGATGCACCCAATTCGACGGAGTTCACGGGATGGCTTTTATCCGTCCTGATATGATGGACCACGCTGAGAACATCATGTACTCGCCGGGCGAAAGCGGTGCGGTTGTAGCCGAAAGTATAGGCTGGTGCCTGCCGCGGGTTTGCCACCAAACGCACAGGCCCGTTGGTTGCTCCCGGCACGGAGGATTCCCCCTGGCCAAAAAGATCGATGGCGGCCACTGCCACGCCGGCTGCCAAGTAATCTTTCAGGGATTCCTTCGCACTTTCGGCGTCGGATGCGAACACGGCCTTCCCCTCTTTGTTGAGATCAATGTGCACATCACCCTTGTAGTTCTTGGGATAGAAAAAGATGGCCGGAATTTCCTCATGATAGGTGAGGTTTTTGAAAAGCCCCGAAATGACAAAGTAGTCCCCCTTGTCGATCTTGCGATTTGCCACCCATTCCACCTCTCCGGCTTTTTCGTAGGACCGGCCTATGAGTGAGCGCCAGGCAACCAGAAGTTCGGCTGCTGTCAGCTTTTTCACCTGCTGCCGTGAATCTTCATCCATGTCGCGGAGCAGCTTCGCCTCGAAATCTGGCCCACCTGCCGGGGCTGGATGATCCTTATCCCACACAGTTAGCTCAGTCGACGTCAGCAGCTTGAAATCCCTCTCTTGAATGGGCTCGTTCACACCCAGTTTCAGATGTTCATTAAACCAGTGGTACATGGCCATACGGCTGGGCTGATTGTAATTATGGGGGAATTGGGTCAGCGACGTGAGTTGGACATTTTTGGGCGCGCCCAAAATTTGGTAGAGTTGCTGGAGTTGGGGATACCCTTTGGTCAAGGTCTCTTTGGTCCAATCATTGGCGCCAGTCATGCCGAGGGGTTTGGGGGCGAACAGGGCGGCAATCTCGACATTTCCTGTGTCTACCCGGAGGTTCGAAGCATTCTCGCAGGTACAACCACCTTGCATGGCGGTACCCACCATGACGGCAGGAAAAATAGCTGCCGGTCTCGGGTCAATCGCACCGAGGATGAACGTTTGCGTCCCGCCGCCGCTTTCCCCTGTCACGCCCAGACGGGTCGCATCCACTTCGGGCAGACTGCAAAGAAAATCAAGGGCGCGAATGGAATTCCAAGCCTGCAAACCCATCACACTCTGCGAACGCATTTCCGCCTGAGCACTAAAAAGACCCCAATGATTCAATGCGCTCAACTCTGGACGCTGTTTGGCAAAGCCGTGAGCGACCTCCATTGGGATCTGGACGCTGTCGGCATACCCAATCATGTC
>JANYDC010000024.1 GCA_025359965.1 Pedosphaera sp. | reverse complement strand
CAAATCCTCCAAATCCTGAGCGTGAACGCTTTTGAGCAAGTTCCTCTGGCAGAGCTGGTTACAAAACTTGACTGCCAAACTAAAAACTCTAACATCCATAACCAGTTGTCGCTGAACGGCTTTTAACCGGATGATTGTGATTCCGGATGATGAGTTTGATTACGAGGAATTTGCCGCGCGTGAATTCGGCGGGGGAAAGCGTCCAGCGCGATCACGGCGTCTTTGGATCGCAATTGTGGCTGCGATACTTCTCGCGTTGTTCGCGGTAAGTTTTTTAAGGTAGTCGGACGTTCTCTCTGCTGATTAATTGCTCATGCCAACCAACACCTATGCCCTCGTCTTCATTTTTGCGCTAATGAGTCTTCGGACTGCATGGGGCAAGCCTGTTCAGATAGAAGATAGTCCTTTTCTTCAGGATTACTCCGTTCAGTACAGAATTGCTCCAACGCTTGAGGGGGCGAAATTCCTGCGAATGGTGCGAAGCAGAGACGGAATCGTTTATGTGCTGACGGACCGTGGAGTCGCGCGTCTCTTTGATCTGACTTTGGCATTGGACCAAAGCTTCCGGCCACTGGCCAAATTGATACCGGTGGATATCGCTGAAGGGCAGGGAGACGTTTACTACCTCTACAAAGACCAACTGCTTTCCAACGACAATGCTGGAAAATTCCACCACCGGCTTACTCCGGGCCGTTATCATTCTGTATCAGTTGGGGGCGAAGGCCGCGTGTATCTGGTGGGTGCGACCCACTGGGCTGTGGCCACATTGGATAAGTTTGAGGAGCATTCGTTTGCTCTGAATGCATCCACTCGTGTGCTGGCCGGGGAAACCGGAGCGTGGCTGTGGGACTCAAACCACCTATGGCGAATCGTCAACGGATCACTCGTTCAGCTGAATTTTGGCAAAGCCGCTGCACTTCGTTCTGTCGAGCTAAGTGGCTTAAACCTGATAGTTGGCAGTGCAACGGGTTATTTCACGATTGACACAAAATCGGGAGGTTCCCTGCCGCAACCTGTTCGGCGTTTGCCGGTGCAGGTTCTGAATTGTTCTGCGACTTCCGGCAGCGGCCTTTGGTTTGGCACCGAGCTTGGCGTGTTTCGTCTTAGGGATAGCGGTGAGACCGATTACTACATGGGGCGTCGATGGCTGGCCCAGGATCAGGCGGTTGACCTTCTGGCTGATCGGGATGGCGGTGTTTTGGTTCTAGGGCATTCCACCTTGAGTCGCATTGCCTTTAAGCCCATGACTCTCGCGGACAAGGCGAAATTCTACGAAGACAAGATCCGCAGCCGGCATATCCGGTACGGGCTTTGCTCCGAATTGCACTTGATCACCCCCGGGGACATCGCCTCGGCCGAGATGATCGATACAGACAACGACGGCACATGGAGCCAGTACTATTTGGTGAGCCAGGCTTTTCACTTTGCTGTTACCGGTGAGGAGTCGGCCCGACGCAACGCCTGGGAGGTTTTCAACGCCATCGAACGGATGGAGAGTATCAATGGATTGAAAGGATTTATCTCCCGCACTTTTGAGCGGGAGGGTTTTAAGTATTCCGATCCTGATCGTTGGCGGAGTCGCGGTGATGGGGTTTGGGAGTGGAAGGGGCATACCAGCAGCGACGAGATCAACGCGCACATGTTCGGACTGGCCGTTTTGTACGAAACCTGCGCCAAGACACTTGCTGAGAAGCAGCGCATCGCCGGGTTGGTGGAGCGCATCATCGACCACATCCTCCGGAACAATTATTATCTGATCGATTCGGATGGAAAGCCGACCCTCTGGGGGCGCTGGAATCCGGAGTACGTCAATTGGTACCCCCCAAGCATCGTGGATCGCCGTCTGAACAGCAGCGAAATCATTGGCACGTTGCAGCTCGCTTTCAGCCTCACAGGCAAGGAAGTCTACAAGACCAAAGCCAATGAATTGATCAGCCAGCATGGCTACCTCAAGAATATCCACAACAGTCTGCGCCTGATTGCTCCGACCACAGGATACATTCATTTGGGCAACGATATGGGGGATCAATGGAATCATTCGGACGACGAGCTGGGCTTTGTATCCTATTGGATTTTGCAGCACTACGCGCTGACTCCTGAAATTCGTGCCACTGCGGAATGGGCGGTCAAAGACCACTGGGATATTGAAAAGGACGAACGCTGTCCGCTATGGAGTTTCATCGCGGCCGGCTGCGGAGCCAAGGAATATGACCCCGCCGGTGCTGCCTGGACACTGCGTCGCTTTCCATTGGACCTGATCAACTGGACGGTGAACAACAGTCATCGCCTGGACATCACCAAACTCGCGCCGAATTTCCGGGGCAAGGAATTGGAAGAAATATTGCCGCCCTCAGAGCGGATGATCATGCGCTGGAACGGACATCCTTTCGTGTTGAACGGCGGCGATGGGGGACAGAGTGAACTGGCGGGGGACGAATTTTTGCTGCCCTACTGGATGGGGCGTTATCTTGGGATCATTGGCGCGCCGACTGATGCTGATTTCTCCGCAAAAGCAAAGGGAAAAAATTCCCAAAAAGTTACTAAATCTCCTTGAGGAACACGTAAAGCAGGTCGATTGTACCAGTGTTGTTCAGCAACATTTGATCTTTGCCAATCAGGCGCCCATTTTTCACTTTGCCCTGCCATGTTCGTGATACAAAGCAAAGTCCTTTGACCGTACTTAACAAATCCATGGGACCCAACCTATAGTTCGCTGCCGACAGGCCTTCACTGGACGTCATATGCAGCCTTGGCGGTCCCGCTCGTTTCTGTAAAAAGTTCAAAGGAACTGTTACACACGGCATTACGGTGGGGCTCTTTTTTTACGCCGGTTTTTGAGTTTTGGATGCGGGGCTGGGCATTGTATACTAAACCCATGTCCGAAGCTGGATTATTTGACAGCCCCAAGCCGCCGCCTGACCTCCAGCGTGGTGCAATGAGGCAGGCTCCTTTGGCGGCACGCATGCGTCCGCGAACTCTTGATGAGTACGCGGGGCAACGGCATTTGTTGGCTCCCGGACTTTTGTTGCGCAGGGCCATTGAGGCGGATCGCATTCAGTCGCTGATTCTCTACGGCCCTCCTGGCACCGGCAAAACTTCCCTCGCACAGATCATTGCGGCTCAAACAAAGGCCCATTTTGAACGTCTGAGTGGTGTGGAATCGAATGTGGCTGACATGCGCCGAGTCCTCTCAGGCGCGCAAAATCGGCTGCTGAACACCGGCCTTCGAACACTTCTTTTCATCGATGAAATTCATCGTTTCAACAAGGGCCAGCAGGATGTGCTGTTGCCCGATGTGGAGAGCGGCGCGGTGCGATTGATCGGTGCGACCACGCACAACCCCTTCTTTTTCGTCAACTCGCCATTAGTCTCCCGCTCTCAAATTTTCGAGCTTCGCCCGTTGACGGAAGCCGACATCTGCCTTCTGCTGCGTACTGCATTGAAAGAACCGGAGCGCGGTTTGGGCTACCTCAAAATCTCTGCTGATGATGAGGCTGTGGAGCACCTCTCCCGTATTTCAGATGGGGATGCGCGCAAGGCTCTCAATTCATTGGAAATCGCGGTGCTAACCACTCCCCCTGCGGCCGACGGGGTTATTCGGATCGATCTAAACGTGGCGGAGCAAAGCATCCAAAAAAAGGCCGTTGTCTATGACGGAGATGGAGACGCTCATTACGACACCATTTCGGCATTTATCAAGTCCATGCGCGGCAGCGATCCTGATGCCTCGTTATATTGGCTGGCGAAAATGATTCACGCTGGTGAGGACCCCCGGTTTATTGCCCGGCGTATTGTCATTTGTGCCGCCGAGGATGTGGGCCTTGCTGATCCCATGGCGTTGGTGCTCGCGACCTCGGCATTGGAGGCAGCGGAATTTGTGGGGTGGCCCGAGGCTCGGATTCCCCTTGCGGAGGCGACGGTCTACATTGCCACGGCCAACAAAAGCAATAGTGCTTATCTGGCAATTGACGCCGCCCTGGAGGATGTCCGCAACGGGCGCACTCTGGCCGTTCCTGAACATTTGCGGGATGGCTCTTACGCCGGGGCCAAGAGGATGGGGCATGGGCAGGGGTACGAATACGCGCATGCCCACGAGGGGCATTTCGTGGCTCAGGATTATCTGGGTGCCCAGAAGCGGTATTACGAGCCCACCGATCAGGGGACTGAAAACAAGATTAGGGAGAGAGTGCTCCGGCGGCGGGCCGAACTTGAAAAGGCCCGCCCCAAACCAGCGCCATGACAGAGATTATCCAGCAAAAGCATCGAATCCGGCGTTCGATTCTTCGCAACCTCTCCCTGATGTCGGTGGAGGATAGGATGCTCGAAAGCGCACTTTTATGTGGGCAGTTCCGCAGTATTCTGGGTGCTCCCAAAGGGCGTTGCTTATTCGGTTTTTCAGCGATGCCCAGTGAACCGGATCTCACGGAATTTTATCGGGCTTGGTGCGGGCAGGGAGGGGTGCTTTGTCTTCCCAGGCGCACTTCTTGCGAAACAGGTTACGAACCCGCTGTTGTCCATGATCTTGACTTGGGTGTAAAGCAGGGTGCGTTTGGCATAAGCGAGCCTTCACTTGAAGCTGAAAAGGTGCCGTGGAGTCGGTTGGCTTTTACCTTGGTTCCTGGGGTGGCTTTCGATAATAATGGTTGTCGGCTCGGTCGGGGCAAAGGTTTTTATGACCGCATGCTCAAACTGGCGGGCGGTAAGAAGCTGGGGGTTGCCTTTAGTTTTCAACAGGTGGAAGCCGTGCCCATGGAACCGCACGATGTGAGGCTGGATGGGGTAGTATGGGCTAATGGCCTGACGTCGGTGACGGAAGTCGATTTTTAGTTTTGACCTTTCTCGATACTAATACAGTGGGATATGCCACCGCTCTGGTGATTGGCGCGGGTGTTGGCGTGGCATTATTTTCGGGCCTGACAGCCAGCAGGAGGCGAAGAGCTGATGCACTTGGAGAGGAAGAGTTGAGCCGGGCGCGACGCGAGGCCGACAATCTTATTCGTGAGGCGAAACTTTCCGCCAGTGAACAGGCAATGATCCTGCGTCAGGAGGCGGAGCAGGCTCTTTCGGGACGCCAGGCCAGTGTTCACGAGTTTGAAAAACGGCTCATGCAGCGCGAGGCTCAGATTCTCAGCCAGGTGGAGAAGCTTGAGTACGAGCAGAATTCCGCATCCGAGCTTCGCGAGAGCCTGGCTGTGCTTCGTACCGCCGCAGAGACTGAACAAGCATCATTGCGGGCGCTCACCTTTCAGAGAAATCGCGAGTTGGAAGGTATTGCCCGACTTAATGAGAGCGAAGCCCGCGCGCAATTGTTGCGCGAGGTGGAGCAATCGGCCGTCCGTGAGGCCTTGGAAATCCAACGGCGCATTGTGGATCAAGCCAAGCAGGTGGCGGAAGGCGAGGCGAGGCGCATCCTTGCCGTAGCCATTCAGCGTTACGCCGGCAGCCACGCTTTTGAGACGACTACGGCAACGGTTAGTCTGACTGGCGATGATATGAAAGGGCGGATCATCGGCCGAGAAGGGCGGAATATCCGTGCCTTTGAAGCTGCCACAGGGGTTACCGTCCTTATTGATGATACGCCCAATGCGGTAGTGCTCTCCGGCTTTGATCCCGTTCGCCGTGAGATCGCACGGGAATCCATGCATCGGCTCATTCAGGACGGTCGGATTCACCCTACCCGTATTGAAGAAGTAGTGGCGCAGGTCAGTCTGGAGACTCAAAAAAGCATCATGTTGGCTGGCGAGGAAGCTATTTTCAAACTGGGTCTTGCCACCATGCAGCCCGAGGTGGTCAAACGTCTGGGATCGCTCAAATTTCGCTTCAGTTTTAGCCAGAACATCCTTGCCCACTCCATTGAAGTGGCCTATCTCTGCGGGTTGATGGCTTCCGAGATGGGGCTCGACTGTCAGACGGCCAGGCGGGCCGGTTTGCTCCATGATATCGGCAAGGCGCTAAGTCATGAAATCGAAGGCCCTCACGCGATAGTTGGCGCTGAGTTGATCGGCCGCAATGGCGAGAATGCTGATGTGGTCAACGCCGTGGCGTCCCACCACGATGAGGCACCGCACATTGGGGTGTTGGGGATTCTTGTTAGCGCCGCTGATGCGATCAGCGCATCGCGACCGGGGGCACGCGCTGAGACCATGCACACCTATATCCAGCGATTGGAAAGATTGGAGCAAATCGGGTGCAGCTTTGAAGGGGTCGAGAAAAGTTTTGCCATTCAAGCCGGACGCGAGTTGAGGGTGATCGTTCAACCTGGAGCGGTGACGGACGAGCAAGCCAACGCATTGGCCCGCAATATCGCGCGGAAAATTGAGGAAGAGCTGCAGTACCCTGGGCAGATTCGGGTGACGGTGGTGAGGGAGACCCGTTGCGTGGAATACGCCAAATGAAAAACCCTGCCAAAGGGCAGGGTTGGTTCGAGAGAAATTTGAGTTTATCGACCTTGGTTAAAGCCGGTCGGCAAGCCGTGCTCCCAATTTTGCTGGGTGTTCCAAGGACGCTCGGAAAGGCTGGGGTCAGATGTCGCGCAGCCTGTGGACAAGGCCAGCAGGGATACTGCGATCAATACCCAAACATTCATGCTCATCATGCTTAGGAACCGCTTCATAAACTGATTAATACAGAACCTGATCGCCTTCCATGACTTCGTCCTGCTTCCAATCTGCTATGACATTCGCGATGCAACGATTGGGTTCCACTGAGGTAATCTTTACCTTTGCGACCAGTTTACCGCCGCGATTCACCAAAAGCTTGCCATCCTGAACCATGCCCTGATTTCCACCGATGTTGATCACTACGAAATCGAATTTAGGATCCACTGCCAAAACCGTACCTTTCGTTCCGGCTGGAAGGATGACTTCAGCCTCCTCGGTTCCCTTGATCTTTTTGAGTTCGGCGTCCAAAACGCGGTTATTGCGGGCCAAGACTTTGTTTTCGGCTGAGAAAACATCCCTATCGGCGGTGATTTTTCCCAGTTGCTCGCGTTGAGTCCGGACTTCATCAATGCTGAGGCCGAGGGTTTTCCAGCCAGACAGATCGCGCTGGGCGTCCTTCATTTGTTCAGTGACCGCCGTCAGATTAGTGGAGGCTTTATTAGCGCGCTCTTCCTGTTCCTTGGCGCGGGCAACGGCAATGTTCAAGAAATTGGTCGCTTCGCCGAGTGACTTGGCGGTGGCTTCGGCCAGCGCTTTGGTGGCTTTTTCGGCCTTTTTCGAAGCATCAGCCTCTTCGATGGCGGCGGTTTTGGCCTTCTGTTCGGAACTCAGATCAGTTGTCAGCGTGTCGATGCGTGTGCTAACTGTGACGTGGGCGAAATACAATGCGGCCAAACTCGCCAGCAGGGCCAGACCAAGGCTAATCTTTAGTAACATGTGTGCAGAAACTCAGGTTTACTCGAAAATGTAGGCGCGACTTCCCCGCCTGTCAACGCAATCCAAGACAACTTCTCGGCCATATTTCGGCAGGTGCTAAATCTTCACTTTGAACTCATCCCCAGGCTTTAGGCTCAAGGCGAATGCGCTCAGCAATTTGGGGATCATTTCCAGATCGCCCAGATGAACCATTTCCACCGGAGAGTGCATGTAACGGTTCGGCAGAGAGATCAGACCGCTCGGGATTCCTCCGCGCGTCCAGAAGATGACGTCCGTGTCCGTTCCGCTGGAGGCGGATATGGCTTCGTGCTGTAGGGGGATTTTTTGTTTGGCCGCAACTTTTTCTATATGCGCCACGACTTCCGGGTGGTTGCAGCCGCCGTGGGTAACGGCAGGGCCCTTACCAATCCTAACGTCTCCGTGGAGGATTTTGCTGACGGTTGGGTAATCTGTGGCGTGTGTAACATCCACCACCAAAGCAACTTGAGGATGCAATGTGTAGGCAATTTGCCGTGCGCCAAATAGTCCCACTTCCTCCATGATGTTTGAGACCACGCAGACCTCCACATTCAGCTTTTTCTTTTGCTCGTGCAGCAGGCGGAGTGTTTCAGCCACGGCAAAGGTGCCTATGCGGTTATCGAGGGCGCGGCCGATCACTAGATCGCCATGCAATTTTTCGAAACTGGCGGCAATGGTCATGGTGTCACCCACTTTGACCCGCTTTTGCGCCTCTTTGCGGCTGGTGGCACCAATGTCGATGAAAAGATCCTCTATTTTGGGGACTTTGCGGTCGCCATCAAGCTTGCTCAGGTGAGGAGCCACGTTTCCAACCACCCCCGTTACGGTGCCTTGGCTGGCGTGGATGTGGACGCGCTGAGCTTTCATGATGGCTGGATCGACCCCACCTATTCTTCTCACATAAATGAAGCCGTCGGCATCAATGTAATTGATGACCATGCCAATCTCGTCGGCGTGGGCCGCGAGCATGAGCCGCGGGCCGGGTGCGCCTTTATTGATCCACGCCACGACGTTGCCGTAAGCGTCGCTTTCGATTTCATCGGCATACGGTGCGGCGTATTCACACCACACTTTTTGGCCGCGGGTTTCGTATCCGGATGGGCTGGGTGTGTTGACCAGTCGTTGTAAAAACTCAAGAGAAGCTTGGCGCATGGCGATAAAGTAGGCTGCGCTGTCAGGATGCGAAACAAAAAATGCAGGTGACCATTTTTTCCGCCTATTGTACCAATAATAGGCAGATTTGTACGTTGGCTGCTGTGTGGCAAGGGTTTGCCGCGTGGCCGATTTATTGCTTGCCACCTTGCGTGGGTTTCTTACGAGACCGCTTTTCTTTGTAAAATGAATGTCGATATTCGCTGCCGAAAAAGATCAACCAGTGCGCTGACACTCGTCGAGTTGGTGCTTTGCACGGCCATTGCCGCGATGACCATCGGAGTGGCCATGGTGGGGTATGTTCATTCGGCCAACCGCGCGGAATTCGCGGCTTACTCACTAGCAGCCAATTCGTTGGCGCAGCAACGGGTGGAGCAGGCCAGATCGTGCAAATGGAACCCGTTGGGAGATGGCGCTACGGATCTGCTGGTTCCCACCAATTTTCCAACGGCTGTGGAGGTGCTTGATATTCCTATTTCCGGCACGAACATCGTTTACGCCACCAATTTTACCACCATCACCACTCTTTCCACCAATCCCTGGCTAAAATCCATCCGGGTGGATTGCGTTTGGCGATACACCAAGAGGGGGCTTTTCACGAACACGATGATGTCTTATCGGGCGCCTGATCAATGAACACGAAACTTCCCAGCTTCTCCAGCCAAAGAGCTTTTACTTTGACCGAGGTCATGGTGAGTGCCTCGTTGATGATGATGGTCATGGCTGGAATCATTGGCGCGAACATATTTGGTTTGCGAATGATGCAGATAACCCGGGCCAAGCTTGGGGCCAATGACGAAGCGCGCAAGGCCATAGGCAAGCTGGTGAGTGAGGTTAGGAGCGCCAAATTGGTCAAGATCGGGACTGGCAGCTTGAGTACATTCACCGAGGTTGACGTGGATACCTTGCAGAAGGGGAGCGCGTTGCAACTCTACACTATTGATGACAACACCAATCAGTTCATCAGATATTTTTGGGATAGTTCGGACAACCGTTTGAAGCGGACCACTAATGGCGCATCCTCAGTGGCCGTCATCGCCAGTTACATCACCAACAGCCTGATTTTTTCCTGTGAGGATTATAAGGGGAACGTTTTGACCAACAACGAGAACAACCGGGTCGTGGCCTTGACCTTGCAGTTTTTCCAAATCGAGTTCCCAGTGGTTTTGGTTGGGCCGGGCAGGCATTTTGATTTTTACCAATTGCGCACCAAAATCACGCGCCGCAAGACGGGATATTGAACCATGAATTTGCTCCAATCCATCAATCAGGTTGAGCGGCGTGAAAGAGGTTACGCGCTGGTCATGGTCCTGTTTTTTTGCACACTCAGCCTACTCTCCCTGGGTGGGGCGCTTATGTGGACTTCCACCACGGCCAAGCAGGTCGATCGAAACAACTCTTATTTTGCGACCGTGGCCGCCGCAGAGGCCGCCACTGAAAAAATCATCACCAAAGTTTCAAACGACTACCAGCATGGGGGCGAGGCCGCAGTTTATGGCGGGCTCAGCGGCTATCGGGATTTGAGCCCGACTACCAGCGAATCCTCCTACTGGGCCGGCTATGAGTTTAGCGATGCCCAAGGGCATGTGGGCAAAAGTTACATTGAGCGCTCCCAACCTTGGACTTATGGAATTGTTGGAAGTCAATACAGCGGGCTTAATGGCTTCAGAGCCACCTATCGGGTTGTTTCAAATGCCAAGCGTCTTGGGTATACTGTGCCTGTTACGGCGGGATTGAGGCAGAATGTACAGGTAACCTCCATCCCTATTTTTCAGTTTGCGATTTTCGCCAACGTGGATCTCGAAATTAACCCTGGCGCGACGATGAATATTACAGGCCGTGTCCACTCCAATGCGGAGATTTACACTCAGCCTGGCGGGGTGACTTTGACTTACATGAGTCATGTCACAGCTGCGGGGAACATTCATTTGGGTAAATCCCCTTTGGATCCATTGGTGCGCACCCCTGGACCAGTAGTTTGGAAGGCGGAACACGATTCCAAAACGTCTGCGATTACCCTGCCTATCGGCACTAATAACACCCCGGCGTCCGTTCATCAAATAGTTGAAGTTCCCCCTTCGACAGAGTTGGCGACGTCGGATTTGGGCAAGCAGCGATATTACAACAAATCGGACTTGGTGGTGCTGGTTTCCAATACTACGGTCACGGTTGCCAGCGGGGCATACAACGGTTTTACGGTCGCTGTGCCTTGGACGAATGCCCAATATTTCATTTCCACCAACGCCACGTTTTTTAATAAACGAGAGAATAAAACGGTTGTAGCGACGCAGCTTGACGTTGCCAAACTCGTTCTTTGGAGCGGTTCCAACGCCGTCCCACTTCTAGGATTAACTCATCCTGTTTCCTCGGTCTACATCGCGGATATGCGCACGCGCGGCGCGACCGAGGAAAGCGGAGTTCGATTGGTTAAGGGAGGGACGCTTCCCGCAAATGGCCTGACTGTTTCCACACCCAACCCCGCCTACGTCCAAGGCAATTTCAACGCCACGGGGGCGGCCATTGGAACTACCAACACGGCCAGTACCAAGCCTGCGTCTATTGTAGCTGATGCGATCACTGTTCTTTCGACTGTTTGGGCCGATGCCAACTCCGCTTCCTCATTAAGCTCCCGCGTGGCAGCCAACACCACCGTCAACGCCGCCTTCCTTGCCGGTATCGTGGCAAGTAACGGAGCGAACTACAGCGGTGGCGTGGAAAATTTCCCCCGGTTTTTGGAGGATTGGGGTGGCAAGACCTTCACTTACAATGGGTCTATGGTGCTTATGTTTTACAGCCTTATTGCCAGGGGATTTTGGGGGGGGAGCGATGTTTACGGCGCGCCCAATCGAAATTGGGCGTTCGATGTGAATTTTCTTGATGCGACAAAGTTGCCCCCGGGGACCCCGCAATCCTTGAAAATGCTCCGAGCCACCTGGGATATGATCAGGGTCAATTACGTGGGGGATTTGTAAGCGGCTTCTCGCGTCCACCCAAACCAATCAAGCCGAGGCTGGAGCTATTTCCTGTGTTCCTCTGCCGCCTGTGACCAGGTAAAGCACGGCCATACGCACAGCCAGTCCATTTGTGACCTGCTGCAAAATCACCGAACGGTCTCCATCGGCGATGTCGCTGTCAATTTCGACGCCGCGATTGATGGGGCCGGGATGCATGATCAAAACATCCTTTTTTGTGGTCTCCAAACGCGATTTGGTGAGCCCAAATAGGCTTGTATACTCGCCAATGCTGGGGAACGAGGTCTGCCTTTGGCGCTCGTGCTGAATCCGCAACAGATTGATGATATCCGCGTTGGCAATGGCTTCTTCGATTTTATGGGTCACCTTGCAGCCAATTTCCTCAAAGTGCCTCGGAACCAGTGTGGAAGGCCCGCAAAGAGTCACGTTTGCTCCCAGTTTTAAGAGTGCCCAAATGTTTGACCGCGCCACCCGGCTGTATTGGATATCACCCAAGATTGTGACGTTCAACCCTTTGATGTCGCCCTTTTTTTCCTGTATGGTAAATACATCCAACAAGGCTTGGGTGGGATGTTCATGAGCGCCATCCCCTGCGTTTATGACGCTGGCACTCAGGAAACGGGAAAGAAAATGGGGGGCACCAGTGGCTCCATGTCGAATGATAATAACGTCGACATTCAGTGCTTCCAAGTTGCGGGCTGTGTCTTTGAGGGATTCGCCTTTTTTAAGGGACGAGGCTTCTGCTGAGAAATTCACCACGTCCGCGCTCAGTCGCTGCGCGGCCAACTCAAAGGAGATGCGGGTTCGTGTGGAGGGTTCGACGAAAAGGTTGACGACAGTCTTGCCCCTCAGGGTGGGCACTTTTTTGATAGCCCGTTCGCCCACTCGCTTAAACTCTGCGGCGGTGGAAAGAATGATGCGCAGCTCCTCCACGGAGAGCGACTGAATATCCAGCAAATGTTTGCGATTCCAGCTCACAGCGCGACAAGATGTACGGCGTCCTCTCCACCTTCTTCGGTGAGGCTGACGTTGATGCGTTCTTTTGGATGGGTGCTCACGTTCTTACCTATAAAATCGGCCCTGATGGGCAACTCCCGGTTGCCGCGATCCACCAACACCGCGAGTTGAACCGACTTTGGCCTTCCATAGTCTGTTAGTGCGTCAAGAGCCGCACGAGTGGTGCGCCCACTGTACAAAACATCGTCCACCAACACAACCGTTTTGCCTGTGATATCGCAGGGCAGGGTGGTGGGATGGACCTGGCCGGGAATTTGCGCGCTGAAATCATCCCTGTGCATTGAGACGTCGATGGCGCCTATTGGAACAGAGTGCGACCAGATTTTAGCCAGAAAAGCACCCAAACGAGCTGCCAAATGGGTTCCCCCTTTTTGAATGCCAATCAGAATCACGTCACTGCTTTGGTCATTGCGCTCGGCGATTTCATGGGCGATTCTTACCAAGGCACGATGGATGGCGGATTCGCTTAAGACTAACTTTTTACCCTGCATGGTTGGTGGAATGAAAAGGGGAAGAGGCACTGAAGGACACCTGCAACAGATGCCTTGGGATTAGTTCTGTGAGGGATTCTGTCTGGCTTTGCGCCATTTGGCCCGATGCTTCAAAATCCAGTCGGTCAATGCCTGCTCAAACCCAACATCGCGGCCTATTTTCTCAGACTCGATCCATTTGTGCCGCATAATTTCGTCGCGCTCGGCCAAATACTCGCGATACAAAGAAGAATTCTTGACCAAGTCTTGGCCGCTTTTTCCATCTGCTGGCATAGTTTGGATCAGTGCAATCAAACGTAACAACAATTTACCGAATTGATGTTAAAAGACAATGCTTTTCATCATCCCATCAGGATGCGTCGAGGCCCAACTTCTTGCGGCCGTCCGATGAAATCATACTTTGGTGCCAGGGCGGATCCCAGACTAATTCGACGTTTGCCTCCTCAATCTGCTCCAGCGCAAGCACCTTTGATTGGACATCGGCGGCAATTTGTCCTCCCATGTGACAACCCGGCGCGGTCAAAGTCATTTTCACATCCACGCGCGGCCCCTCCAAAATAACGTCGTACACCAATCCTAAATCCACAATGTTCAGGGGGATTTCCGGATCGAAGCATTTGCGCAATTGATCCCAGATGGTCTGCTCGGTGACGGCCGAGATGGATGATTCTTCAGGATTCATCATTCCTTCAATGATTGTTCCTTGAACGTGCGCGCTATATTCAAAAATGCGCTCCCGGCCGGCGATTCAGGCGAGGAAACCACCACGGGCACACCGCGATCGCCGCCCTCACGGATTTCCACAAACAGGGGCACTTCACCCAGGAAGGGGATGCGCAATCTGGCTGCTTCCAAGCGTCCGCCGCCATGGCCGAAAATCTCAATGCGCTCTCCGCCTGGCGCCGTGAAGTAGCTCATGTTTTCAACCAAACCCAACAGCGGCACGTTCACCTTTTCAAACATGCCGATGCCTTTGCGCACGACGCCGAGGGAGGCTTCCTGAGGGGTGGTCACAATAATGCCACCATCAAGAGGTACTGTCTGGCACAGTGATAATTGGGCATCCCCTGTGCCGGGGGGAAGATCCACCAGCAAAACATCAAGATCGCCCCACGCCACTGAATGGAAAAATTGTTGGATGGTCTTGGTGATCATGGGGCCGCGCCAAATGACCGGTGCATCGCCTTCAACTATGAACCCGATGCTCATCAGGCTGACGCCGTGGCTTTGCAGTGGAACGAGCAATTCCTTTTCATTGACGGTGGGTTTGTGACGTACGCCCATCATGAGCGGGATGCTCGGACCGTAAATGTCGCAATCGAGCAGTCCCACCTTCAGACCCAGCTTGCTCAGCGCACAGGCCAGATTGACTGAGGTGGTGGATTTGCCCACGCCTCCCTTGCCGCTGGCCACGGCGACAATTTTTTTGAGGCCAGCCACCCGGCTTTGACCGGCAAATGCCCCCTGCGGGGTGGCTGGGGTATTGGCTGGCAGCCTAACTTCCACAAAAACGGTATCCAAACCGGGAATGGAACGTACCGCCTGTTCGGCTCCGCCCTTGATTTGTTGTGCAGTCTCCGGTGTGCCTGACGTGAGTTGGATGGTGACGGTGGCCGCCCCCTGAGCGACTGAAATCGTCTTCACCAAACCAAACGACACGATGTCCCGGGAGTAACCGGGATATTTAACACTCTGCAATTTACTGCGGATCTCTGCTTCCGTGACCATGTGCCGTCAAGTTAGCACGCAGTCCAAGATTTGGCGATGGAATCCACGGCGCGATGATGCCTTTGCTCATTTTTGTGGCTACGAGAACAAGGTTCTTTGCCTTTGAATAGTTGTGATTAAAATATCCGTAAAGGCGTCGATTTGTTCCTGCTGAGAATCAACTCCGAGCCCTACAAGCAAATTCCTTTTTCCGAGGTCTCTTAGGACTCCCATAGCTGCCAGATTGTGGGGCATGCCCTGTTTGCGGCCGATACAAGCGGCTCCGCTGCCCACAGCGTAGCCTTTGAGGTCCAAAGCCAGCGCCAGACCTTCGCCCTCTAATTGTTCCACGCTGAAATTGAGGTTGTGTGGAAGTCGAAGGGTCCCGAGGGGCGGACCGTGCAGATGCAAGCCTTCGACATCTTGTGATAAGCGGTTCCAGATTCCTTCCTGCAACGTTCGCACTCTTGCGCGCCAAATCTCTCCTTGGTTTTCCCAAGCCTCCAGTGCTGCGGATAGACCAGCCGCTGCTGGGAGGTTCTCGGGGAAAATATCGCCTAGTGCTTGCGAATCACCTGTGTGAACAAGGTTACGCAAGGCAAGTCCACGCCGGCGGTAGAGGATTCCCAGACCAGTAGGTCCATGAAATTTGGCAGGATTCAATACGAGCAGCGTCGCTCCCAGTTGATCGACATCCACTGCTGTCCACCCGTTGGAGGCCGTGGCATCGACCAGAAGGATGGCGGTGTGTCGGTCGAGAATGCTGGAGATGGCCGCTATGGGTTGGATGGCTCCGGTATCGTGGTTTGCATGATGGATTGCCACCAAAACTGTCTCGGGCTTAACCATGCCGCTTAGTATTGAGGGGTCGACGATACCGGTTCGGTTGACTGGCAGGGTGGAAACCTCGACTCCTTCCGCTGCCAATTGTAAAGATGCGGATCTCAGGCAGGGGTGCTCGGTGGCACTTAAAATAATGTGGCGTCGTGGCTGTTCGCTCGCCCTGACTGAGCCCAGCAACGCAAGGTTCAGAGCCTCGTTGGGTGACGGTGTAAAAACAATATCCTCAGGTGAGCGGGCCCCGACAAATCGGGCGGCTTTTTCGCGGGCTGCCTCCCAGATTTTGCGAGCCCGCAGGCCTTCGCGGTGGAGCGAACCGGCGGAGGCTGTGCCTTGCCCCAAGGAGTCGCACATGGCTCGTGCAACTTCCGGCAGAATTGGCGCGACCGTCAGATGATCCAAATAAACTCGTTCACCCATACCACCTTGGGGTGCGGGAGCTTGCTCCCGCTTTCCTTAAGCGTTCAGCTTTACGAAAGTCAACATGCCGCAACAGCGAAAAAGGGGGAGCAGTCACAGATCTAAATTAGTCTGACCGCTCCGCGGCCTAACGCGCCCGCACTCCAAGGTTACTTCGTTGCCAAGCCCATACGGGTTGGCTCATCGATACCGTAGCGCTTTAGGATTCGTTCGTTGGCCTGGTCCAGGCTGTTGGCATCCAGAACCGCGCGGCGGAGATTGTCGCCATCCTGGAAAAGCAGGACGTGGAATCCATTTTTCGATTCCTTGATGGCGGCCTGAATATCACGAAGGTTGGAAATTTTCCGCCCGTTCATTTGATCGAGCAACAACCAACGCGCCTCCTGATAGCCAATGTTGAATGAATCTGGCAGCACCGCACTCAAAACCACAACGGAAGGAGTCTCGCTGGAAGCCTTTTGCTGGCTGGCATAAGAAAGACGGAAGGGAGCTTTCCGCTGATAATCGGCGCCCCAGCTTTGCAGGTAAGGAATAGTCAGCGGCTGGAAGACCAGCCCGCCGAGAATGAGGTACTCAGGCTCGGTGTCGAACAGGGCATCGGGCACCACCTCAACTTTGTAATCCGCTTTGGGCAGTTGGTATTCGGTCAATACCTCGCGTCCTTCGCGCCAAACCTTCAGGTGGACTTTATCCCCCGCCCAATGCGCGTGTGTGGCCAGATTTTCCAATAGAAGATTGCCGTAATCCGCGTCCTTGTAGTCTCCTTGGGAATCAACAGGCAATCCGTCGATTTCCAGAATTACATCGCGTCGATGAAGCGCGTTTTTGGGAACCATATTGGCGGGGACATCGCTTACCACCACTCCGCGAGGCTCCCCGGGAAGCTTGAAATAATTCATGAGCGGTGGATTGTCTCCACGCTGCCAGACGAAGGCAAAATATCCTAAACCCGGAAATGCGCCTGCACGGCGGGAATCAAGGCAACGTTTGATGAAATGGGAGGGAATTGCAGTAAGGCTGCGTTCCTCGCGGGTCGAACTAAGTCCCACGATCTTGCCGTCCTTGATGATTGTTTCGCTCCAGCCGATTCCGGCCATCTCGGTATCGATCTCCATTTGCAGCAGATCGATATAGGTAAGCTTGCCGCGTTTAACAGTGAGGCGGTTGATGTTTACCTCCCGAGCTTCGAGCGCGCCATTGCGCCATCTCACCAAATCCGCCTGTCCCCGCGTCGGCACTTTGGCTGACACTGGCAGGGCGGCGAGGTCGCGCCAAAAGCCGGGCTCTTTCACGGTAACAATGGCCAGATTGGCGTGGTAATCAATCCAGGCCACATCCCCCTCGAACCATTTGCCGCGGCCTCCCTTTTGCACGCGGATAAGGGTTCGATCCTGCAGGTATTCAGCAGTGGTGAGCAACTCATTGGGGCCTGTGACGACACCGCTCTTGACTGTTTGATCGGAGCGACGCGTCCACGGCTGCTGATAGTCGTAAATTTTACGCGTAACCTCCAGAGTGACGATGGATTTTTCCCACTGTTTGACGCGGGCGTTGTCCGCTGCTTGGAGGGGAGACGGGACTAGAACCACCCCTAGCACCATGATTAGGCTCAGAAATAGTTTCATAGGCGGCGGTCGTTGGTGATTCCGTTGGATTTGAGGATTTCTGACTGGGCAGCGGTTGAGGCTTTACGGTCAAGGCATTCGATGCCGTGTTCCGGATAAAACTCCAAGACGTGCTGGCCCGTGCCGTTCTCCGTGGCAAACCCCTTTATCACATCCTCCATCTGGTTGATTTTGACACCGTTGATTTTGTCCACCAAAAGACGACCACGCAGACTGAAGTTGGCGTTGGATCTGTGGGCGAGAATGCTGGTCAGCACAATGGGTTCTTTCCTCACGGTCTCCGGTTTGTCGTGTTTGCGATAAAATAGCTCGTACAACAAATCCGCGTTGCCGGGATCGGTCCAATTCCCGCCGATGCTCTTCATTAGATCACGGCAGAGCGGCATAAACACCAAACCCCCGTAAACGTGGTAGCGGGGCAGGGTGTCGTACAGATTCCCTTCCTCCCGGTCATCGCTAATGACTTCCAGTGGCAGGTCCAACTCCAGTTCCGACCCATCACGCCAAAGTTTGAGATGAATGCTTTCCCCGTGTTGGAATTCGTTGAACACCACCGACACCGATACCCGGTTGCCGTGGTACAAAATGGTGCCATCACTTCCCACCTCGTAGTCACCCGCTTTCAGGAGCACATCGTCCAGCTTCAACAGTTTCTTGCTGGCTGGTGCGGCAAAAATGTGGTCGATCCGTGTGCCCAGATTATTATCTGGCATTTTCAGCATCTTGCGGTAGGCCGGGTTCTGGAGTTGCATAAGTCTGATGCCGGCCTGCGGAAATCCTTTGTAGCCTCCGTCCTCCACATCCTTCAAAAAGTGGTTTACGAGCGTTGTGGGAATGAAGAAGCCAGTGTTTTCCAGCCCCGGCAATCCTTGGAACGCCACCCCCACCACCTTGTCGTCCTGGATGACGGGTCCGCCGCTGTTGCCTGGATTGATGGCTGCATCTGTCTGTGCCGCCAGATAGGCGCGGTTGCCCACATGGACATAGGATTGCACTTCGATGCGGGAAACCACTCCGCGAGTGTAGGAAATCTGCTCTCCGCCCGCTGGATAGCCAATGGTAACCACCGTCGAGCGGACGGGAGGTAAATCGCCGATTTCAAGCGCCTGCATTCCTTCGAAGAATTCATCGTTTTCCAATTCCAGCAATGCCAGGTCGCAATCATGCCCGATGAATTTGACCTTCGCCACGTAGGGGCGGGGATCCTGATAGCGGTGCACCAAAATCTGCTTGGCCCAGCTTACCACATGCGCATTGGTCATGATCCGCTTCCCGCGAACCAGGAACCCCGTTCCTGAGGCGCGCCGCACGGAGTCGAACCTCCACGGTGCGTCCCAAACGGGTTGTTGGCTGAAAGTAGTGATTTGAACGACGGATCGTTCAGGGTCCGAAGCGGCAGCCCGCCCGGTCAAACCGAGCAGTAAAGCTGCGATAGCAAGTAGCAAAGGCACGGCGCAAAGATGGTGGGAGTATGTAACTTGGTCAAGGCCCGAGGTGCATTTTGCCCGCAGTGAAAGGATACTTCGGAAAACCCGCTCAACGAAAAGAATTAGTGAAAATCAAAAGAGACACATTGGCTGTGAATGCGAGGTTGTTGGCTGCTCCTGCTTTTTGGCGGGCGGAAAAGGCATCGGGTCGGGCAGAGATCCTTCATTTCGCGCATCACAAGAAACTTAGGGCTTCAACCCCTTCACCGCCTGTGGAACACTCTCACTATGTCCACAAACGAACAACAGCCAAAGCACTCATCCCGCCCGGAGGGTCCGCCATCGGGCCAACGGGTGATTTTGAATGCCGAACAAGCGCGTGCGCTCGTCTCCAAGGTCACTTGGCGGCTGATTCCCTTGCTCTTCTTCTGTTACATCATTGCCTACATTGATCGGATTAATGTTGGCTTCGCCAAACTGCACTTGCGGGAGGCTTTGGGAGTTGAGGAACAGGTCTTTAACAGCATTTACGGTCTTGGGGCTGGATTGTTTTTCATTGGTTATTTTATTTTTGAACTGCCCAGCAATTTGATTTTGCAGCGTGTTGGTGCGCGGATTTGGATTGCTCGCATCATGATATTTTGGGGCATCGTTTCGGCGTGCATGGTCTTCGTGAACAGTGTTCCGATGTTTTATTTTATGCGGTTCATCCTTGGAGCATCCGAGGCTGGATTTTTCCCGGGAGTCATTCTCTACCTGACCTATTGGTTCCCATCCAACGAGCGCGCACGGACTATTGCCTTGTTTGCCACAGGCGGAGTAATGGCAGGAATAATCGGCTCACCCCTTTCGGGTAAAATTCTGGAACTTCACGGTTTCTTGGGTGTTGCCGGGTGGAAATGGTTGTTCGTCCTCGAGGCCCTTCCAGCAATAGCTATGGGATTTGTGGTTCTGTTGGTTCTCCCCAATAGGCCCCAACAGGCCAAGTGGTTGACCTCGAACGAGAAAATATGGATTGAAAATCGGCTAACTGACGAGGCTTCCAAAACGTCCACGCAACCCAAGCACAACCTGAGTGCTGTCTTTTCGAGCGGGCGGGTCTGGATTCTATGTCTGCTTTATTTTCTGATGAACGTCGGTGGTTATGGTTATGAAATGTGGATGCCGTCGATCATCCAAAAGTTCTCCGGCAAAGGGACTTTTGTGGTCGGATTGATCAATGCCATCCCTTATATCGCGGCTGGCATCTCCATGGTTCTGGTCAGCCGTTATGCGGATAAAACAGGCGAACACCGAAAAGTGGTGGCTTTGTCGGCAATCACCTCAACCATCGGGTTTGCTGCGAGCGCCTATCTTCAAAACCCGATTCTTGCGTTACTTGGTCTGACGGTGGCGTTTCTGGGGTTGAAATCGACTATTGCCCCCATTTGGGCCATGACCACCGCATTTCTGACCGGAACGGGCGCTGCGGGGGGGATTGCTTTAATCAATTCGGTCGGAAACTTGGGCGGCTTTGTTGGACCTTATACGGTGGGCGTCATTAAGGATCGGACTAAAAGCGACGCGGCAGCACTGCTTTTCTTGGGTGCCGCTCTGTTAGGTATGGCGGTGTTGGCGTGGAGTATTCGAATAGCCAAGCCAACTATTTCCAAGGAAACAACTCATTCGTAACAGGGATATCTCACTGTTTGCGCTTTGTCGGAGGGCTTTATGGGCTTAGATTGTTTTGGTGACGATAGAAAAGCCTCATGGAACGCCGACTTTGATTTCTCCAGCCACTCGCAGGGTTGAATTGCTCGCGCCTGCAGGTGATTGGGAATGCGCGCGGGCGGCGGTCGAGAACGGTGCCGACGCCATTTATTTTGGCTTGGAACGGTTTAATGCGCGGATGCGGGCGCACAATTTCACCGAGGCAGATCTTCCCAAACTGATGGAATTTTTGCACAGCCGAGGGGTGCGCGGTTACGTGACGTTCAACACCCTCGTTTTTGCCGATGAATTGGATGGGGCTGAGCAATACCTGCGATCCATTATTCGGGCCGGAGTCGATGCCGCCATTGTGCAGGATGTGGGGGTTTGCCG
>JANYDC010000006.1 GCA_025359965.1 Pedosphaera sp. | reverse complement strand
TGTTGTAGAAAAGCTGTCCCGACTTCCGCAGCAGGAAGGGCTCCGGATTCAGCCCAGCCTTCTTGCGCGCCGCCAACTCGACCAGCACGGCGGCCTTCGTCGGCTCCAGCACGCAATCGAGCCGGCGCAGGACGGTGAACGGCAGAATGACCTTGCCGTACTCAGATTGCTTGTAATCGCCGCGCAGCAGATCAGCAACGGACCAGATGAAGGAGGAGAGGTTGGGATCGCTCATGGATGGAGAATGGGATGGGGGCAGCTGGGGTGGGGGATCGCCTGAGCTGGGGGTATGGTTTTGGGGAGCGGCTTTATGGGCCGCCGACCGTTGCTGATCTTGCCTGGCTGTTGCAACATTTATGTTCGTGAACACGCGTGTTCCGATGTCCTCCAGAACCGCCCGGATTGCATGGTAGAAAGTGTTCGGAAGGAAGGTTATGGCAGGCGGAGACTTGCCGTCGAGAAGGATCGCGGTGCGATAGGGTCGCGGGCTCGCTTCGAGGCTTTGGAGTAAAAAATGGGAAGTGGTGCCAGAGGCAGGAATTGAACCTGCGACCAAAGGCTTATGAGTCCTCTGCTCTACCCCTGAGCTACTCTGGCATCAAAAGTGGATGAAAATGATGGCTCAACCCCTGATCGTAAGTCAATCGTTGAATCTGAGAAAATCGACCGCCGAGTGAAGTGGGCTTTGGTTGGACCGTCGGTCAGGGTTTTTTCTTGGTCAGAGCAGCTTTGGTTTTGACCTGAAGCTCGTCGAGTTCTTCCTGTAACTTGATCTTGTCGGAGCGCAGCATGCGATCAATGAAGAGGATGCCTTGGAGGTGGTCGTTCTCGTGCTGGATGGCGCGGGCCAAGAGGCCGCCGCAGCGGAATTGTATGTGCTCGCCCTTGTGGTTCAAGGCTTTTACCTCGATGGAATCCGAGCGGCTGATTTCTCCGTACATTTCGGGAAAGCTTAGGCAGCCTTCGGGTCCGGCCACTGGGTCTCCGAGCGGCTTGATTTGGGGGTTGATCAGCACGAGAGGCATGTGTTCCTCAACTACGGCGGGCTTGCCGTGCAGTTCAAGGGTGGAGGGGCGGTCCTCGATGCCAGTGATGTCGACGATGGCGAGTTGGAGGGCTAGGCCGACTTGTTGCGCGGCGAGGCCGATGCCCCTCGCGGCGTCCATGGTTTCGAACATGTCGTCAATCAGCCGGAGGATTTCCGGGGTGATTTTTTCGATATGCTTTCCTTTTTGGCGCAGTATCGGGTCGCCGTATTTGGTGATGGGTAAGACCATGTTGAATCAGGCGCCGGGCCACTCGCGCATCATTCCTGAGATATCAGGGAGGGTGGGGGATAGGGCACTATGCACGTAGAATCCGCTGGTTGAGACGCCGCAGAGGAGTGATTCCTCGTTGCTTAGACCAAGGAGTTTTCCGAGGCAGAATCCGCTGTTGAAGTGATCGCCAGCCCCAGTGGTGATCTTGGGTGCCAAAATCACGGGGCCATCCACATCGACCACGCCGTTTGGTCCGGCGGCGATGGCGTACCGCACGGGATGGACGACCAAGGTGTCGATGTGAAGCGTTTCGTAAATCTGGGCGGTTAATTTGATTAATCCCTCGCGCGATAAGTGGTCGGCTTCGAAGCCAAGGACACGGCCCACGTGTTCGGCTTCCTTTTCGTTTAAGCCCAGGATGACATCGAAGTGTTTTTGGAACTTTTGGATCAGCTCCATGGCGTGTTTGATGTCGGAGTCCGAGCGCTTTTGCGGATCGGCGAGATCAAAGAATATGAAACGCCGAGGCCCTGTGAGGAGGGGGCAGAGCTCAAGCAGAAGTGACTCCCAGATTTCGCTCATGTAGGGAAGCATCGTCCAATTGACGAACGCCACCAGGGTGGCTCCTCCAAAGCGTTCTGAGAACGCAGCGCGTCCGAATCGTTCCTGAATGTTGTTCCAAGTCACGTCCTTCAGAGGGTAGTGCTTGCCCAACATGAGCTTGCCGTCGGTGAACTCCAAAGCGTCGGTTTTGCCGGGTTCGCAGATGGAGTGAACTTTTGCGCGTTCGGCGAATTCTTGAAAGATAGGGTGAATGGTGGGATAGCCCAGGCAGCCCAGGTAGGTGACATCCAGCCCGAATGTAGCCAGGGCATTGGCCATGATGGGACCGTTGCCACCCAGTTTGACGCGTTCTGAAACCAGCTCGATGTTGGTGCTTCGGTTTGCGGCTTCCAGCAGCCGGGTGGCGAATTGGGTGATGGTGGTGAAACGGTCGTAATCATTGGCCGTCCGACGCATGCTTACCACTTGGAGGATTTCGTCGACAAACCCATCCAGACCGACAAACGCCGTCATGCGGGCGCTGGCCGGTCCAAGTTGATCCAGCTTCGTGGCACAACTTTCCCTGAAAAATCTGGTGTTCATTCGTGGTTTCCGTGGTCGTAATTTCGCATCCCGATCAGTCGGCATTCACCCCCAATAGGGCAAGCAATCGCTCCAGGTCATCGTCGGTAAAAAATCGAATTTCAACGGCGCCCACACCTTTGCGATAGCGCACCAAGACTTTGGTTCCCAGCCGTTCCTGAAGTTTGTTCTGCACGTCGACCACATGGGCGTCAGGATGGGAAACCGCTGAGGGAAGGTTTGGTCTGCCAATGTGTCCGGTGGCGGTGGCACTCTGCCATTGTGCGGCAAGTTCCTCGGTTTGGCGGACACTTAATTTTTCCTCTGCGACACGCTTGGCCAGCCGGAGTTGATCGCTTTCGGCGAGTCCCAAGATAACTTTGGCGTGGCCGGCGCTGATGATGCCGTCGCGCAAAAGCGTGCGCGCTTCCTCAGGCAGGGAAAGCAAGCGCATGGCATTGGCTACGGTGGCACGCTTTTTCCCCAATTGTCGGGCGATTTCCTCCTGAGTAAGGCCGTGCTGTCTGGCAAGTTGGGCGTAGCCCGAGGCTTCGTCGATAGGGTTGAGATCCTCACGTTGAAGATTTTCGATCAGGGCAAGTTCAAGTACTTTGCGGTCGTCTGCGACTTTGAGCACGACAGGCACTCTGACAAGTCCGGCCTTCTGGGAAGCCCGCCATCTGCGCTCGCCAGCGATCAGCTCAAATCCCCCCTCGACACTCCTGACCACCAAGGGTTGGAGCAGGCCTTGAACGCGGATGGAATCCGCCAATTCATCAATCGACTCGTCGCTGAAAGTTCTGCGGGGCTGGAATGCGCACGCTCTGATGCGTATCAAGTCGACCTCTTGAAAGGGCTCCGGCGCAGGCGAGGCTTTGGGCTCGGAGGAGGGCGGAGCAACAGCGGGCGTGGGCGCAGCTTTTGGGGCTGATTCGCCCTTCATTAGTGCTCCCAACCCTCTACCGAGTGCGGATTTAGACATTGTTTTTGATACTGGAAAGCGATTGACGCATTGTCAAACACGCTTATGGAATCTTTATGGAAGCGCGGCCATGAGGCATTTTCCAAGCGCTTCCGCCGCCTCAACCGTCCGGCCTTGAAATGCCATCAGTTCGATGACCAGTCTGGGTGAGCGTAGAAGACTTAACCCGAGCTTCCCGTAATTGAGACGCTTCTCCGCGTTCATCAGGGTGTTGAAGTCCAACGGCAGATTCTCATGTGCGTTGTCAGAAATCACTCTTATGGTTGCTGAAGGAATGGCCATATCCAGGCAAAAATCCCGAATGGCTTCTGATTCCATTTCCACTGCGTCCGCGCCAGTATTCAGCCACAGGCGGTGCTTTTCCTCGGCTGTGATGGCAACGCGTGTTGCGCAAAAAAACCGGGCGGGCCGTGCTTCTGTTTTCAACAGCCGCGCCTCCATTCCGCTGCTGTGATCCGCGTCGAAGAGAATGGCACTGCTTGCCAGCTTTGGGTTAAGGCCGCCTGCGAATCCACAAGTAACCACCAATTGGGGGGGGGGTCCCTTTTGGAACGCTTTTTCGACTGCCGCAGAGGCGTTCATGCGGCCCATCCCGGTGATGATGACTTTTTGGTGGGGCTTTGGATGAAAATGTTTGGCTTCCTCGCGCACAGCGAAGCATACCCAAGTCTTCAGCGGCTCATTGCCTTCAACAATAGGTGTAGTCATCTATTTCAACCCCGCCTGAGGTTTGGAACCGCTGCCATGGACTGCGCGGCCCTTAGCTGATGCCGCTTCGAGCAATTGCCGATAAGTGGCGAAAGCCAGCAACGGCCAGGCATTCCGGTACATGTCGTACTTGAGGTAGAACACGCGAGGAAAACCTGTGCCAGTGGTTTCAAGTTCGGTCCATGATCCATCGGTGTTTTGGGTGCGAATCAGGTATTCGATGCCGCGCATCACACTGGGGCGGTTGGGGTCCCCGTAGGTGCAAAGACCCATGACCGCCCATGCTGTTTGGCTGGCTGTACTCGGGCCCTGACCTTTGAAAACAGGATCGTCATAAGTATTGCAGCGCTCGCCCCATCCGCCGTCCTCATGCTGGACGCTTTCGAGCCATTGACGCGCCCGCAGCAGCCAAGGTTCCTCCATGTTCAGCTTCATGGCGTGCATGCCACGCAAAACCTGCCACGTCCCATAAATGTAATTGACCCCCCATCGGCCGTACCATGACCCATCGGCCTCCTGGTGGTCCCGGATAAACTCCAAGCCCTTCTGAACTTGAGGGTGATCCAGTCCGAAATGTTCATAGCCCAGCAACTCCAAAATGCGCGCGGTGATATCGGCACATTCAGGATCCAGCATGGCGTTGTGGTCGGCGAACGGAACTTTTTCCAAAATGCCTTTGGTGCAATCCTTGTCGAATGCAGCCCAACCGCCATCCTTGCACTGGAAAGCCATCATCCAATTCAGGCCCCGCTTGAAGCATTCGTCCCTGCGCCGAACGTTGTCGGTGGGGATTTTTCTAAGGGCGAGCAAAACCATCGCGGTATCATCCACATCAGGATTCCACTTGTTTTCGTACTCGAACACCCAACCGCTTGGCTCCACATCAACTGGGTTCTTGTACTTCCAATCGCCGCGAAAACGAATTTCCTTGTCGATCAGCCAATCACAACATTTTTTCAACGCGGGGTGATCACCACTGATTCCTGACTCGGCCAGACAGATCGCAACGATCGCGGTGTCCCAGACTGGAGACACGCAGGGTTCGATCCGCACGCTGTGGGCGTCTTCGTGCTCCAGAGCTTTTAGTTCAGCTTCAGCGCGCTTGACTTGATGGTGATCAGAAGGGTAGCCCAGCGCCTTAAGGGCTATGAGGGAGTTGAGCATGGCGGGGAAAATAGCTGCCAAGCCGTGGGTTCCCTCAAATCGCTCCAGCATCCATGCTTCCGCCTTCTTTAAAGCCTGTTTACGGAACGGCCTTAACTTATTGTCTTCAACAAACTTATGAAGCTTGTCCAGCCAGAGGAATAAATTGCGCCAAGTAAACCGGTCAGGATCGGGTTGGATCTTGAGGTCGCGCTCATGGTAACCCTCTGGGTACAGTTCGGCGAGCGTCACCGCCGGGTTTAAATCACGCGTGGGTTTGAAGTGGTTGATGATGGCCAAGGGAACCAGCATGGACCGGCTCCATGAGCTCATCTCGTAAAAATTCACATGGAACCACTTGCCTATCAGGATGATTTCGCACGGGATGGTTGGGACGTATTCCCACGGAAACAATCCCAGCAGAGCGAGGTACAACTTGGAGAAAGTATTCATTCTCGGCACGCCGCCGAGGTTCATGGCCACCTCCCGCGCCCGAAGCATGCGGGGATCTGTCACCGGCACACCGGCCAGCTTTAAACCGAGATAGGCCTTAACGGTTGCGTTAACCTCAGCGGGTCCGCCGTAATAAATGTTCCAGCCGCCATCAGGCAACTGCATGGAGAACAGATGGTTAACCGCTTTGCGCTGCCACGACGCATCCACTTTGCCGTTCCAGTGGTGGTAGGCGATCGTGTCAGAAACCAAGGTCGAATCGACCATGAGTTCGCCCACCCAATAGCCTTCCGGCTTTTGGATGCTCAATAGATACTTCTGAGACTTCTCGATGGCCGCTCCCAAACGGGACGACAGGCTGTTAACTTTATCCGAGACCGAAGCAATGGGTTGATAAGTCAGACTGGTGGTCCTCAACACCCCCCCACTTTGCGAAGTTGGACAGCCCGTGGCAAGTGAGGATTTTCGGGTTTTGGAGGCATTGCGAGAAGCGATGCTCGCTGTTATGCTCCAAACTTGAGCACATATACCCAAAAGACACACCCATGAAAACCACCCTTGTCCAACCTTACCTCTTCTTTGGCGGACGCTGTGAAGAGGCTCTTGAGTTCTACCGCACAGCACTCGGCGCGGAAGTGGTAATGCTTATGCGTTATAATCAAAGCCCTGAATCCGTGCCATCCGACAAGCTGCCACCGGGGTTTGAAACCAAAGTCATGCACGCATCCTTCAGCATTGGGGCGAACACTCTCATGGCCTCGGACGGCTGCGAGGAAGGTGCAAAATTTGAGGGCTTTTCCCTCTCAGTTTCCCTGACTACAGAGGCTGAGGCCGACAGGGCCTTCGCATCCCTGGCTGATGGAGGTAATGTGACCATGCCTCTCATGAAAACATTCTGGTCCCCCCGCTTTGGCATGGTCACGGACCGGTTTGGAATCGGTTGGATGATCAGTGTTGAAGCTTGAGTTAGTCCCGGAGGCGCAAAACCAGAACCAGAGGACGTGAAGTCCTTACATTAATGCGCCAGTGATCCGTAAGTTTTTGAGTGCCAGTTCCATTCATACATCGGCTCACTTGGTTTGCTTTTTCACCAATTCAAGTGCTTGTCGGATTCCTTTAATGACTAGATCGGGATCCTCGTTCTGAAGCAGATGTCCCCCATTGATGGATTGGGTCAGCGTGCTGTTCGAGGATAACCGTTTCAAATCGGCTTGCAGTTCACTACAGACTTTCTCGAGCTTGAGTGAGACATCCTCTGGAAGGCTTGGGTCCAACCGGAATTTTGAACTGTGGCTCAGTATCACCACCGGCTTGCTTCCCAAGTTTTGTGCTGCCTGAGCTTGAGCCCCGCTGGCTTTGGGATCGATATGCTCCGGGTTGGTGGAGGGATCTTTCCGTCCAATCAAAAACTGGCGTGCCTTTGTTACGCTATCTACTTCGTTAGCAACTGGAGTCGATAGAACTGCCAGCCATTTTTCATCTTGGTTCGGTTGTGAGGAGTCCACCAAGACCAGTCCGAGCACCTTGTCGGGATACTGGCTGGCAAAAACCCGGATATGAATGCCACCGAAGGAATGTCCAACCAACAAATAGGGGCCTGGCACACCAGCTTTGGCCAAAAGTGCGCTCAAATCCTTGGCCACATCTTGACTGGTACGCGGCAGATTCGGAGCGGGCTCGCTTTTCCCAAGGCCAGCCCTGTCATAAGTGCAGACGCGATTCTTCTTCGATATCTCATCGACCACCGCGCGCCACGAGCCGCCTTCCGCGCCAGGCTCACCCATCCCGGTCTCGATAATCACCGTCGGAGAACCGTTGCCCCACAGATGCATCTGCAATTTTCTACCACCTATGTCGACCATCTCAGTGCGATCAACTTCAGCAGATGTGACGGCATCGGTAGCCAGTGCAAGATTGGCTCCGAAGATGAGACCAAGCAGAGCGGTGCAGCAGATAATTGCCATTGATCGGCGGAAAGGCAGGTGGTTGTTATTCATGGTAAAATTGATGGTGAAAGATTCATTCTGTCCGTCAACAGAACACAGCAGGCGGGCAATAGTTTCAGTTTGTCTTGCCATAATGTGGCTGAGGTGGGTTGGGAAATTTGAATATTAAGTGATTTAACGCCTCTTTTAAATTGACAGTTTTCAGGCCTAGTGCTATTTAAAAATAAGTTGAAAGGAAAAATCATGAAATTGCTAGAAATTTATAATAATTGGGCTTTCAGTACTCGGATGAGGCATATGTTCAACATTAATCAAACAACACTCTCCTTCATTATTTTCGGAGCTGTTGCATGTACGGCTATCGCTCATCCCGCTGATGGCCTGGTCGCCTATTATCCGATGGATGGTGACGCCAAGGATAAGGGCGGCAGCCATCTTGATGGAACGCTTGTTGGAACTGTGTCTACAGATGATCG
>JANYDC010000013.1 GCA_025359965.1 Pedosphaera sp. | reverse complement strand
ATGGTCAACCGCATCTGGCAACATCACTTTGGCAGTGGACTGGTAAAAACCCCGAGCGATTTCGGCTTGAGATCCGAGATGCCAAGCCACCCCGAGCTGCTCGACTGGCTGGCCCGCCGTTTTGTGGCCGAGGGTTGGAGTGTGAAAGCAATGCACCGATTGATCCTGTCCAGCATGGTGTATCAGCAGGCCCCGGCGAGCGTGTCAATGACCGCCGCATCGCCCGCCGCGACCCTTGATCCTGAGAATCGGCTGCTCTCGCACGCCCCCACGCACCGTTTGAGCTTTGAGCAAATCCGCGATGGCATGCTGGCGGTCTCCGGCCAACTGGATCTTTCCATGTCAGTTCAATCGGCCGGACTGCTTGATGCCACAAATAAACGCCGGACTGTTTACTCTTTTGTGGATCGCCAGTTTTTGCCCGGCACATTCCGCACATTCGACTTCGCCAACCCGGATCTGCATGTCGCCGTGCGTCACGAGACGACTGTTCCTCAGCAGGCGCTCTTTTACATGAACGGCCCCTTCGCCGCCGGTTGCGCCAAGGCGCTCGCGCAACGCGTCTCGGAGCGCACGCCCAAGGAACGAGTGCAGGAACTGCACCAGCTTTTGTATCAGCGCAAGGCCACAAGCTTAGAGCTCCGCATCGCCCTGCAATTCATCAGCGCAGCAGGTGCGGATAGTCCGAAGCCATCTTCTGTCGAAAAATCAGTGCAGTGGCAGTATGGGTATGGCGAATATGACGAGGCGGCTGGCCGCGTAAAATTGTTCACCCCGCTGCCTAAATTCACAGGCACCTCATGGCAGGGGTCCGAAGTCTTGCCCGGGGGCGCATCCGGTTGGGCGATGCTCACGGCCGACGGGGGACATCCCGGCAACACCCGCGAGTTCGCTTGCATCCGCCGCTGGATTGCTCCTCGCGATATCACCGTCAACATTTCGGGCATTCTGAAGCACGAACCCGAACAGGGCGATGGCGTGCGCGGGTTCATCGTTTCGAGCCGTCATGGCGCATTGAAACAAGCCTCTGTATATAAGTCGCAGGAGGATATGTCGGCTGAACAAGTGGTCGTGAAGGCAGGCGACACCATCGACTTCATCGTCGATATCGGTGGCACCCTCAGTTACGACCAGTTTTTGTGGTCACCAGTTTTGCAATCAAGCGGCGCAAGATGGGATGCCAAAACCGATTTTGCGGGGCCTGATCCGACGCTCCTACTGCTAACCCCTTGGGAGCAATACGCCCAAGTCCTACTGCTTTCCAACGAGTTCGCCTTTGCTGATTGAAACACCCTTAGAACCATGAACCCATTACTCCGACCCTCCATCACCCGGCGCGAGTTTCTTGCACGAGCGGGCATGGGTATGGGAGCACTTTCATTGGGAGCGCTGACCAACCAGGCGCAACCCCCCGAAGTCTCGCCCCTTGCGGCACACACCCCTCACTTCGCACCCAAAGCCAAGCGAGTAATCCATTTCTTCCTCAACGGCGGGCCGTCCCACGTTGACACCTTCGACCCCAAACCGGCCCTGACGAAATACGCCGGCCAACCTTTGCCCGGTGAGTACCTCCGCACCGAGCGCAAAACTGGAGCGGCCTTCCCCTCGCCCTTCAAATTCTCGCGCTATGGAAAGAGCGGCCTTGAGATCAGCGAGCTTTTCTCCAAGACGGCCGCCCATGCTGACGACATGGCCGTGGTGCGCTCCATGTACGCGCAAGTACCCAACCATGAGCCTTCCCTGATGCTAATGAATTGTGGTGACAGCGTGCAATCGCGCCCGAGCTTTGGTGCTTGGACCCTCTATGGATTGGGCACGGAAAACCAAAACCTCCCTGGTTTTGTGGCCATGTGCCCCGGCGGCATGCCGATCAAGGATTCAGAAAACTGGCAGGCCGGGTTTCTCCCGGGTGCTTATCAGGGAACCTTCGTGGATCCCCAGTTTAAGGAAGTCGAAAAACTCATCGAAAACATCCGCAGCCCGCACGCAACCTCCGCGATGCAACGCCGCCAGCTCGACCTCCTTGGCAAACTCAACGCCTCCCACCAGCGAAGCCACAGTTCCAACCCTCAATTGGACGCCCGCATCGCCTCCTTCGAACTTGCCTTCCGCATGCAGATGGAGGCCACCGACGCCTTTGACCTAGGCAAAGAACCCACTCACATCAAGGAGATGTACGGCGATACCGTGCATGGACGTCAAACCCTGATCGCCCGGCGCTTGCTCGAACGCGGTGTGCGCGTCGTGCAGCTTTGGCATGGCGCAGGCCAGCCGTGGGATCATCATGAAAATATCGAGGGGAACATCCGCAAACATTCCAACGATATCGATGGTCCCATTGCTGCACTCATGACAGACCTTAAACAGCGCGGACTTTTCGATGACACCCTCATCCTGTGGGGCGGAGAATTCGGGCGCACCCCTTCCGTGGAGCTGGGGGATGGGGGCAAATCCAAACTGGGCCGAGATCACAACCACTATGGGTTCAGCGTCTGGATGGCGGGCGGCGGCATCCGCGGAGGCATGGCCTATGGCGCGACGGACGAGTTCGGCTTCCGAGCCACCGAAAAACGCTCCAGCGTGCACGACCTACACGCCACCATGCTGCATCTGCTCGGCTTCGATCACGAACGGCTCACATACCGCCACGCAGGACGAGATTTTCGTCTCACCGATGTGTCCGGGAATGTGATGAAGGAGGTACTTGCCTGACGGTGCCCCTAGCGATCGATGTTCCGACAGATTCCGTTCAATGCTGCCGCGATATTTCTCCTTATCGACTCTCCGGCCTGATGGCATGGCTTTTGCAGTGTGTCTGGCATGCATACGCGAAAGTTTGCGGGCAAGTTTGGGGTGTTGCTCTGTTTTGTGGTTCTGAATGGAGGATCGGCGGGCACACATGTATCGGTATCCCCGACGACCATCACCTTCTATTGCCCGTGTGAAATTTGTTGCGGAGATTGGTCCTTGTTCAGGCGAACAGCAAGTGGAACGATACCGAAGGCCGGAAGAACAGTAGCGGCCCCGACCAACGTCCCTTTTGGCACAAGAGTATATATTAAAGGAATTGGGGGACGGATCGTGGAAGATCGGACGCGAAATGGAAATGGTTGGGATATCTTCGTCAACACCCATGCCGAAGCAGTAAGAATGGGTGTGCAAAGGAGGATGATTCGATGAAGCAAGCGTTCACTCAACGAGCGGCAGTTTCACGTTAACAGCATCTGTGCTTCGCAAAACCACACCATATCTTTTCTCGGCATTCTGGTTTTGGGTTTTAATATCCTCAATTTTGGCGCGATCCAGCTTTAACACCCAGGCGGACTCACCGTCAGAATCGTAGGAAAGGATGGCATAAGGGTCCGGCGGAGCGTCTACCAACTCGAGTGGAAGGGTAACATCCGCATGATCATTGCGTAGAGTGATAAAAATAGTGGTCTTGGTTAACATATAAACTTAAAAGGTCGCTCGTTAACTCGTCCTTCGCTACCTCAAGTAATGGCACTCTCGGAGGCTTCCTCCAAGAGCGCTTCGTGCCAAACAAGGATTTGAGGCCGTTAAATCGAACGGAAATTTATGAGCTGGCCTCGGCCTCCTTGTTCGCGATGGTCTCAGCAATATCAGTCAGCTTATCATCAGCAGCTTTCTCTTCTTCAAGGGTTTCGGTGAGAAGATCGAGCTCATAGGTATGGCCCATCTGCTCAGCCCACGCGCACACGGTGCCGTAGGACGCGATTTCGTAATGTTCTACCTTCTGCGCTGCGATAATCAGGGCGGCGTCAAGGGCAGCACTGTCCGATTCATCCTTCATCAATTCATCAGTTTCCTCGATGAGTCCCTTCATCGCTCTACAAGTCTTACTCGGAACTTCGGCGCCCAAAGATGCGAAAACCTGTTTTATCCGAGAGATATGACCCTCCGTTTCGCCCAAATGCGAGGTAAACGCTTCCGAAAGCTCTTCCGAATTTGCGGCGGCTGCCATCTTGGGCAGGGCTTTGGTGAGCTGTCGTTCCGCATTCAATAAGTCTGCCAGCTCATCCAAAAACAGCTTGTGCAATCCATTGTCCACCGATTTCTTCTGCGTCGTTTTCATGTCATTAAAGCCTTCCATTCCGTGTGTCTGTTGACAGTTCTCTCCAGCATCATTTGTTCCCGGCTTGAATTGAAGATTCCATAGCGTGATTCCCCTTCCTATTGGCGTAAAATAGCGTTTTTTCGAAATTTCGGTAACGAGCCTCAGTCATAGTCGGCGTGCAAAAGGCGAGACGGTCCTTGTGGATGCTGCAATTTGCATAATCCATGCGCATCCGGGAAGAATTTGAGGATGTGCGATTCATGAGGATATGTGGCTATTGTGCCCGCCTTGCCGGAATGGCACCTTGTTGATGGGCTTACTGCGGCCTGAACCGCTTAATTTGCCACCATGTGTGGCTTTATTGACGGTTGCCCAGGCGCGATGTTCTGCTTCCTCGACACTCACACCACGGGCTTCATAACTCTCCTCAATGTGTGCAGCTTGTCGCTTTTGCTTATCGGTGTAGCTCGACTTGTCTCCTCTTGGCATAAAAATCCTTGGCTTGGTGCGTACCCTGTTGGAAAAGAAAGGACGCGTTTTTTTATTTGGACCCCGAGACCCCACATTGGCAAAGCCATGTTCGTGCCAATTTTCAGCCCATAACCTGCTGGCGCAACCCGAGCAAGGAGACCCATTTTTTCGGCCAAAATCTTAAACAAACAAGCATGCAAGTAAAACGGAAGCCTGACGCCGAAGGGCACCTTGCAAAAGGCCTGAAACATCGCAAAGTGCAATGCTAAGTCGTATTTAAAAAGATGAATTCCAGAAAAACAACTGAATCCACTCGGTTGTCGGCTTAAGAGCGGAGTCTCAATTGAAAAATCGAGGTGGCAAAGGCTGCACTTCCTAACTTGTTCGATTCGAGTTAGGTTTATCGAAGTGACACCTGATATGAATGATCTCGCCATCCCGCTTCTGGCATTGTTGCAGCAGAAGGATTATCTGCCTGCGAATGTTCCTGAATTGCTGAAGCTGCTCGGCCTTGAGGCAAATCGGCAGCAGGAGTTGCAACACGAACTTCGGGAGATGGAACAGGCAGGGCAGATCGCGCGACTTAAAGGCAACCGGTACATGCTGCCAAGCGAAGCTGACCTAATCCCCGGGCGCATTCGCATGAATCGGGCCGGGAAGGGATTTCTCCAGCCGGATGATTCCTCCATGAAGGAAATTGCCATCCCGGAAAATGCCACTTCGACAGCCATGCACGAGGACCGGGTGTTGGTGCGTCTCGATGTCCCGCCGAAGGGTGCCAGATTAAGGCCGGAGGTGCCAAGCACAGGCACGGTAATCCGAGTGTTGGAACGGCACCGGACGCAGATGGTGGGAACCCTCCAAAAGAGCGAACGATTCCTGTTCGTCATCCCTGACGACCCACGCATGCCGCACGATATTTATGTGCCCGAGCCCAAGGATATGGGCCGACCCGCGCGCATCGGCGATAAAGTGGTGGTGGAGCTGAAGGCCTGGGAATCGCGCCACACCAACCCTGAAGGCGAGATTATTGAAGTGCTGGGCGCGCCCGACGAGGAGGGCGTCGATATGCTGGCAGTAATACGTCAGTACGGTTTGGTGCTGCATTTCCCTAAAAGCGTTCTCGATGAAGCCACGGCGGTGGGCTCCCAAGTGAGGTCGGATGAATTGGGGGACCGGGAGGACTGCCGCAAGCATTGCGTGGTCACAATTGATCCGGATGACGCCAAGGATTTTGATGATGCCATCTGTCTTGAGCGCGTTGAGGGAGACCAATGGAAATTGTGGGTTCATATTGCGGATGTGTCTCACTACGTCAAACCGGGCACAGCACTTGACGCTGAAGCACGCAAGCGGGGCAACTCCACCTACCTGGTGGATCGCGTGGTACCGATGCTGCCCGAGGCTCTGAGCAACGAGCTCTGCTCGCTAAAGCCCAGCGTGGACCGGCTGACCAAGTGCGCGGAGTTCCTGCTTTCAAATGACGGCACGGTATTAAAAACCGTTTTTTACCCGGCGGTTATCCATTCCAAACGTCGTTTCACCTACCGCGAGGTACTCTCAGTGCTGGAGCGCAAACCAGCCACCAGCATCGAGCAGATGCTCCATGACGCGCACAATCTGGCTCAACACATCCGGCGCAAGCGTTTCAAGAACGGCTCTCTGGACCTGAATTTTCCAGAGACTAAAATCCGTTTGGATGATCAGGGGCGCATCAAGCAGATTGAGAAAATCGAGAACGATGTTTCCCATCAACTGATTGAGGAGTACATGCTTTTGGCCAATGAGGCTGTGGCATCAAGGTTAATGGAGTTGAACATCGCTGCGATTTACCGGGTTCATGAGGAACCAGGTGAAAAACGCCTGCAAGAATACCGCGAGGAGGTTCTCAGTCACAACGTGCAGTGCGGCAATCTCAAGGAACGCAACGAGGTGCAAAAACTTTTGCACAAACTCGGCACAATTCCCATCGGCCAGGCGTTAAAGATTGGCTTTCTTAAATCTTTGATGCGGGCGCGTTACGCCGTGGAGCCTTTGGGCCATTATGGGTTGGCCAAGAAGAAGTACACGCATTTCACTTCGCCGATCCGCCGATATTCGGACTTGGTCGTCCACCGGGCGCTGTTTCAAAAAAGCCATGGCTCGACCCAGTCGATGAAACAGATTGCCGAGCACATTTCCGACATGGAGCGCAATTCATCGGATGCGGAGCGGGACAGCAAGGATGTAAAGTTATTTGCCTTTCTGCGCGCCCAAATTGCCTCAGGAAAACCCACACGCTATCCCGCCTTGGTAACCGACGTGCGCAACTTCGGATTTTTTGTGGACGTGCCAGGGCTGGCCATGAGCGGCCTCGTACCACTCTCGACGGTGGAGGACGATTTCTTCCAATTCGATTTCCAACGCAACCAATTGGTCGGCCGTCGCACCCGCCGCATCATCCGTCTTGGCGACAACGTGGAGGTGCAGGTGGCCAAAGTTGACAGCTTTAAAAAGCAGGTCGACTTCCGGCTGGTGCCGACCCCGAACACCGTTGGTAAAGACACGCGCCGTCCTACCCAGTCCGGCCAGTCCTCCTCATCGCAACGGAAAGGCACGCGCCCACCCGAACGCCGACCAGAACCCCCGCAGCGCCGACATACCTCGGATCGCAGAGCTCCCAAATCATCAGGGGCTCCCTTCGAGAAACGCGTTCAACCCCAAAAATCAAGACCTCAACGACCCCAAGCCGAGCCCTCACAAGCCCAGCGATCCCTCATTCAGCGCGAGAAATCACAGAGCCATCACCCCAGGCCAGAACGGCCGCAACGCCCGGATGTCCTCCGGTCTTCGACGCGCCCCCCCCAAGCTCAGCGCGATCAAAAGCCTGGGCCTATATCTTCGAGCTCCAAGCCAACGCCGGCTTTCAAAAGCAATACGCGCCCCATGTTCAAAACCAGCACCTCTGCCCCCAAACCAAAATCCGGTGGAGGACGGACCAAGCCGCCTCGACGCAGAAGATAAAACTCGATTATTTTCGATCAGCAGCGCCAATGGCCAGCTGCGCTTCGCGGTCAAAATCGGTCTCAGACAAATAGAGTCTGTCGACCATTCCTTCATAGCCCACGAGGTAGATTTCGCCAAGCTCATCGGTGGCAAACTAGGCCATGCTTCGAGGGGCCAAACCGATCTGGCGGACGACCTGCAGCCTTCGGTCCTGCTGCCCGATGCCGAAGATGCGACGCGACGTAAAATCCCCGCAAATGTACACGCCGTAAAAGGACGATCATTTATCGCCGTGTTAAATGTAGCCCGGTGATGGAGTTTCCGAATTTACGACGGTAGGCAAAGACAGGAGTAACGTAGTAAGTCCCTTCCTTTCGGTAGCGGTTTGAAAACGGTTCGAATCCCTCAAAGACGTTCCATCCAAGGCTCTCACCACGTCGAACCATGGAAACTTCCTCGACGCGATCTTGGCCCACGTCGCCCACCCACAAGTCTCCAGTCAAGGAGTCGAAGCTAAACCTCCAAGGCTCTCGGAATCCATAAGTCCGGATTTCGGGGGACGCACGTCCGAGCAATCACGGAACGGATTGTCGGTCGGAATCGCGTAGGCAAGCCCAGCATCAGCTCGACCCACATCAATCCTCAGAATCTTGGCCAGACTTGTGGTAAAATCCTGCCCGTGACCTTGGAGGTCCTGCTGCTGGCCGGTGTCACCCATGGCGATATAAAGATAACCATCCGGGCCAAAACCAATACATCCGCCACTGTGGTCCGTCGTGGTGCTGACGACTTTCCACAACCGGCGCGAAGGCTTTACCGGAGTCGTTCAACAACAGTAGTTGCGATCTTGCCATCCTCAATCACATGGTGCTTCACGTAATAAGAGCCCCAGCATTGATTGAAATCGGCAAATTCGTGCTCCAGTTGGAGGCGGCGAATGGCCAGCGGTATCCGATTGAAAGCTCCAAGAACCTAACTGACTGGACCTCGGTGGAAAGCGTTACAACAGTGAACGGGCAGGCTGAGGCCCGAGTGGAAGCCACAGCCAACGATCGGTTCTTCAGCGCGTTGCCGGAGTAAACTTAAGCAGGTGGAACGCTGCGTTTAGACGGATTGAGATCGAAATTTCCTCCTTCGCTTAACTCTTCCATTTGAAGTTGAGTTGCCAGCGGCGTACTGACGTGCTTCCCTACCGGTAGAGCGGATCATACCATACGATTCGTCCGCACCAACCAATGAGTTCGTCCGCTGATACTTTGGATGTCGCCGTTTTTGATGCCAAACCCTATGACCGCGAGTATCTAGCCGCGGGTGCCAAGGACACGCCGATTGAGTGGCACTTTCTGGATTTCCGGCTCAACACGCAAAGCGTCGCAGCGGCTGCAGGATTTCGGGCGGTCTGCTTGTTCGTGAACGACAAGGCGGATGCAATCACCTTGAGGCAACTCGCCGACCAAGGCTGCCAACATCTTGCCCTGCGATGTGCCGGATTCAACAACGTCGATCTGAAGGTGGCGCATGAGGTCGGCCTAAAAATCACCCGCGTTCCCGCCTATTCGCCGCATGCCGTCGCCGAGCACAGCGTGGCCCTGCTCCTTACCCTTAACCGAAAAATCCATAAGGCATTCAACCGCGTGCGCGAACACAATTTCTCGCTCGCAGGTTTGGTCGGTTTTGATCTTTATGGAAAATCCATAGGCATTGTGGGAACGGGAAAGATTGGAAGGATCGCGGCTCAAATATTCCGAGGATTCGGCTGCAAAGTACTCGCATATGACGTCCGGGAGGACGCCGGCTGGGCAGGCCAAACACAGGTTGAATACGTATCCCTTGAAGAGCTACTTAAGAAGTCTGATATAGTCTCTCTCCACGCGCCATTGATGCCTGAGACAAATCGCCTCATTAACGCCCAGAGTTTGGCGATGATGAAGGAAGGTGCGTACCTTATCAATACCAGCCGTGGCAAACTCATCGAAACTCGCGCGCTGATCGAAGCGCTGAAAAATGGACGGCTGGGAGGTGTGGCTTTGGATGTTTACGAGGAGGAAGAAGGCGTGTTCTTCGAGGATCTTTCCGACCGCTTGTTGGAGGATGACGAATTGACACGGCTGATCTCGTTTCCCAATGTGTTGGTCACTTCACATCAGGCTTTTCTAACCCGCGAAGCGTTGACTGAAATCGCCCGCGTCACCGTACAGAACCTGTTATTTGGGGCAGCCTCCAAATCTTTCCTGCCAGGATCGGAACTTTAACAAATCCTTTTCACACTTAATCGCCGATGCCCTACAAACCGAATGACAGCACTGATCGCTATCTGATCTACCGGGAACGCCCTTACGTATTTATCGGAGGTATCGCGCTGTCTGGCGTGGCGGGTTACGTCAACGCTTTGCTGCTCCAATTCTTTAGGGTGCCAGTCAGCCACATGACAGGGGCTATGACGCATCTAAGCATTGATCTGGCCGATGGCCGGACCAAGGATCTTCTCTCCACCGCCGGGATCATCCTCGGATTTTTCTGTGGTGCGATCTTGAGTGGAGCCATTATTGGCGGAGGCAGAATCCAACCGGGACGACGCTACGGCGTGGCATTGATCATGGAAGGTCTGCTTCTTGCCCTCGCCACCGGACTGGTCCTCGACAAACAGCAACTCGGGCTATCAATCGCATCCATGGCCTGCGGATTGCAGAACGGCATGGCCAGCAGTTATTATGGCCTCATCATCCGCACCACCCATGTCACTGGTGTGGTAACTGACATAGGGGTGCTCGTCGGCCACTGGCTGCGCCATCGCTCCATAGAAAAGTGGAAACTTTTCCTGCTCGGCGGCGTCCTAGGCGGCTTCGGTCTGGGTGGAGTTTTAGGAACGGTGGCCTTTCAAAAACTTCAACTTGGGGCACTCGCCATCGCTGCCGTGGGTTGCTGCGTTAGCGGCGCTGGCTACTATCTGTGGCAGCATCACGATCACATCCGAAGCCAAAGTGCATCATCGTCGGCATAGCTCAGGCTAAATGAATGACTGGATCAAGCGCTGTTTGCTGAGCATCCAATTGCTTCCATGGGTGGTGGGTTTGCTCGCTGTTAAAGTTTTGGCTGGAGAGGAGGTCCAACGGTGGTGGCCGACGCAAGCCTTGCCCAAAGCGGTGGTTCGAACGTCGAACCAACAACAATTTCCGGAACCGCGCGCCGCATTGCAAATGATGGTGCAATCCGTGGCGGGGCTGGCCGCCAAGGCGGCTAACGAAGGTCGTGGGGATGAACTAGTGTGGGTTAACAACGGCGGAGGTGATATCGAAAAATGGTACGAACGCCTGCTGGCTCGCCACTCCGAACTGGCAACACCTGGCATTTTTGAGCCGTGGACTTTGGTGGATCGCTACGCGAAGCAGGGCATTATCAAGGGGTACATCCTTTACCGCAGCGACAAATCCAAAGGTCAAAACCATTCCGACCGATCAGGCATTGATTGCTCAGCCAACGTCGCCACCAGCCTGGCCGGATTGTTGGACAGTATCATCGTGGAAGAAAGTCTGGAAAAGGAGGCCAAAGCGCACGGCCTCACGCTTCTCGCGGATGTCCGTGAAAAAACACAAAGATGGTGTTTTGAGACCTACAAGGAGCGGTTCAACCGACGAATGCTTTGCTTTCAAGATCCGAGGATACCCCACGTCCGTGATCTGGCCATTGCACACAAGGTGTTCACGGCCTATGGCAGTGACGAGCCAACTTCGATTGCGATGACATGGCTGCAACCGTTATCCCCCATTCTTGGCTGGAATTGCGGTGATGAGTTTGCCAATACCGCGCTGTCCACCAGCTATGGCCATATCCAAACCGCCACCGATTGGAGCCTGAATCTCCCCGTCTTAATGGCCGAATCCGAGAAGCAGAGCTTCCCCAAAGCAACAAGCTTTGACCCGAAGACCATTGATTGGAATGATTCCCGCAGCGCCGTCACCTTCATTGATACTGATGGTGACAACGTACAATGGCTTGAGGGAAATTTTTTTAGCAACGAAAGCTATTGGGGCAACCCCGAACGGGGGAAGATACCGTTCGGCTGGTCCTGCTGTTTCGATCATCTGGCGCAGCTCTGCCCACAGGCCATAGAGTACGCAATGGAAACCAGGAGACCCAACGACTGGTTCATTGAATGGGGCGGCGGCTATTATTACCCCGACCACTTTGGGCGACTGCGCACAAACCGCTGGGAACTTCTTGCCCAACATTCCCGCCGCACCTGGCAGATGATGCAAAAGACCAATACACGTCTTATCGGCTTCAATTTCGCGGAATCCGATTCGCCGGACGCACACAAAGCCTGCGAAGTCTTCGCCAGCCAAACCGATGCGCTGCTTGCGATCCTCGTTTTCCAATACTCCCCCTACGAGGCGGGTGCGGGCAAAAGATTCTGGGTGAAAGACCGCAACGGCATTGAAGTGCCGGTAATCACTGCCCGCTACTCGATCTGGGAGCATGCGAACCACCGCGAGCATGCTGGCACCCCGGCTAAGGTCGCTCGTGATATCGCGGAGACAATCAAACAAACATCCGCCCCGCAACTTCCTCGATATGATTGGGTGGTTGCCCATGTCTGGTCCTATTTCAAAGAAGCGCCAGGAACCAACGAGAATGCGGAGAACTTGCCCCAGGAAAACGCGGTAGTACAAGGTGGTGTGCGCGGTTATTCACCGGTCCTCTGGTGCACAGAACGCCTGCCGACCAGTATCCGTGCTATCAGTCCTGAAGAAATGGTCTGGCGCATCCGCATGGAACACAATCCATCACAAACCAAAGATCTCGTACGCCAATTCAAGTGATTAAACGCAAACCGGAGCGGTAGCTGACACAGCAAAGAAGCTTCTTCCTCTCGCTGAGAGAAAACGCAAGGTCGCCCTACAAAAAAAGAAGGGAGCACCCTCACTGGCGCACCCCCTCAACTGCGGGACAGAATCGGAGTAGAACTGATTAGCTCTTGCGGGAGAGACGGCGTTTGAGGCCGGCGAATACAGCAGCCACGCCGAACAAGGCTGTCGGGACGACCGTGGAAGCTTCAGGCACCGGATGAGTGTCGATCAGCAGCAATTGGCCGCCTTCAACCAACGATGTGCCGTTGGGATAGTGAGCCTGAGTGTCAATCAGGTATTTGCCTTCACCGAGGAAGTCGAGTGCCAGAACGCCCGAAGCTTCTTCGTCCTTGGCGAAAGGAGGATTTTTTCATGGAGCAGTAATAAGTTGCATGTGTTTACTTTCCTGAATTCATAAACTCAGGCTCCTTTTGTTATGATACGAGGCCGGCGCACTCAAGTTACATTGCGCTACGATTGAGTCACCGTTTCGTCAACGAAGTTACGTTCGAGCGCGAAAATGCTAGAAGAATCCTAAAACATTCTTTTTAGGACTTAGCACAGCCAGAAAATAGTGGACACTTGCCTTTTCTAACAACTAACCCACCAACTCGCGCATACCCATACCCCGCATCAAGCTCTCCCCCACCAAAATGGCCTGCGCTCCGCACCGCTTCAAACGGGCCACCTGCTCGCCGGTTTGGATACCACTCTCAGCGATGAGTAAACATCCTTTTTGGGCCGTGATACGCGAAGCCAAACGTTCAGTAGTGGCCAAGTCCACTTTGAAGGTTTTCAGGTTCCGATTATTCACTCCGATTAAGGTCGCTCCACTCAAAAGAGCGCGATCCAGCTCATCTTCATCGTGGACCTCAACCAGCACACCCAGCCCTGCACCTTCTGCCAACTCGCGATAGCACCGCAGCTGATTGTCATCCAATATGGCAACAATCAGCAGGATGGCATCCGCTCCAGCTTCGATGGATTCAAGAATCTGCCGCTCGTGGATGATGAAATCCTTGCGGAGAAGCGGGAGTTTTACGGCATCACGGATCGCCTGCAGAAAAGTCAGCGAGCCTTGAAAATATTTTTCATCGGTAAGGACAGAAATACAACTGGCACCGGCGGCTTCGTATGCTCGGGCGATGGCCACAGGATCAAAATCGGCCCGAATCACCCCTGCTGAAGGAGAGGCCTTCTTAACCTCTGCAATCACGCCGATGCTGCCGTTGGCGGGATGTTTCAAGGCATCCACAAAATTACGCCTCTCGCCGAAAGCCTGAACACTCCAGAGAAAGTTCCCCAAGGCACAAGGACGGGGGACGAGACTGGCAATTTCGATACGCTTCTGGGCAACGATTTCCTCGAGAATGTTCAATCCGCATCCTCCTCGTCCTTAACGCCAGCCATGCGCTTGGAAGGGCAGCCGCCACGCAGCCAGGCATTGACGAATTCGTCCAAATCTCCATCCATTACCCCTTGGACATCGCTCGTTTGAACCCCTGTGCGCAGATCCTTAACCATCCGATACGGTTGGAAGACGTAACTACGGATTTGGTTTCCCCAAGAGACACTGCCTTTCTCGCCGTAAAATCGTTCCATCTCCGCTTTCGCAGCATCGGCGCGTTGAGCGTAAATTCGCGAAAGCAAGAGCTTCATGGCCGCCGCACGATTCTGGTGCTGGGAACGCTGAGCCTGAGACGCAACGATCAAGCCAGTTGGGACATGCGTAATACGGACAGCTGTTTCAACCTTGTTCACGTTCTGACCGCCCTTGCCGCCGGAACGAAAGGTATCCACCTGAAATTCTCCTGGTGGGATGTCGATCTCCCCTGTTTCTTCAATTTCAGCGATCGCGTCCACACTGGCAAAACTGGTGTGCCGCCGTTTATTGGAGTCAAAGGGTGAAATGCGAACAAGCCTGTGAACACCGCGCTCAGCCTTACAGTAGCCATAAGCGTTCTCACCGCTCAGTACCATGGTCACACTCTTGAGTCCGGCAGTTTCCCCAGCCAGCGCATCATTGACCTCAACACCCCATCCCCGACGTTCGGCCCACCTCTGGTACATGCGGAAAAGCATGTTGGCCCAGTCGCAGGATTCAGTTCCACCGGCCCCCGCATTGATGCTCAGAATGCAACTATTGCGGTCATGGGGACCGTTGAGGAGGACGCGTAATTCGATGGCGTCGAGGCCTTTGGCAAACACCGAAAGGTCCCTCAGCATTTCCGCCTCCAAACGAGGCTGGTCCGAGGCCGGCTCGCCCTCGGACAATTCGAGCATTACCCGGAAATCAGCGATCTTATTCTCAGCCTCAAGAAGGGGGTCAACCTTTTTGCGAAGGATGCTAGCTTCGTCGATGAACTTTTGAGCTTGGGTTTGATTGCTCCAAAAATTGTCAGCCCCCATCAAGGATTCAATTTCGGCCAGCCGTTTCTGCGCGCCCGGCACGTCAAAGAAACCTCCGCAAGTGTGCGAGTTTGTCGCCAGTGGAGGTCAACTGATCTTTGATCGGCTCGAACATATCTTTAACACTGAAAACTCAACATTCCGCTCTTCCCCATTTCAAACAAAACGGCGGGCTGATTGCCAGCCCGCCATCCGTGAAAAATAGCTAACTTACCTACTATGCACCGCGGGGTGCGCGAGGCTTGCGATCACCACGATCACCGCGCTTTGCGTCTTTGCCATCTTTGGCCGCAACTGCCGGAGCCTCTTCCACTTTGGGTGGAGGATTCGAGCTTTCGACGCGCACTTTGAGTTTGGTCACCACGTCGTGGTGCAGCCGGAGTTCCACTTCCTGCTCGCCTAAGGACTTGATGGGGTTAGGCAAATGGACTTTACGCTTGTCGATGGTGGCTTCAAACTGGTGGTGCAGCTCGTCGGCGATGGTGCCAGCCGTCACAGAACCGAACAGCTTGCCGTCTTCGCCGGTTTTCATGGCGATGACGAGCGTCATCTTGGAGAGCGCAGCGGCTAATTCAGCCATGGCGTTCAATTCCTTCGATTCGCGTTCGGCGCGCTTCTGTTTGAGCGATTCCAAGCGGCGCTTATTTGCGCCGGTCACCGGAATTGCCAAGCCATGCGGCATCAAATAGTTGCGGGCGTAACCTGCCGCCACCTTCACTTGGTCTGATTCGCCACCCAAGTGGGCGACATACTGTGTCAAAATAACTTCGGTTTTAGCCATGATCTGATCTCTCCAATAAAATGTTAAAAAGGAACGTCGTCGTCTTCTCCGCCACCACCGCCGGTATCGGGTTCGGCAGCTACACTCGGTGCCGCCGCTGGGCGTGCAGGCGCGCGGTAGGCACCTGCAGAGGGAGCTTCAGCCCCCCCTTCATTGCGGCCCTGGCCGTCGCCGAGGAGTTGAAAATTTTCCAAGACCACGCCCATCTTTGAGCGTTTTTCCTTGGTGTTCTTATCCTCCCAAGAATCTAATTTCAGGCGACCCTCGACGAACAGCGGGCTGCCTTTCTTGCAATACTGTGCGATTATCTCAGCCGGTTTTCCCCAAGCCTCGACATCCACAAACACTACATCTTCGCGCATCTCGCCAGTTTTCTCATCCTTCCAACTGCGGCTCACAGCAAGGCCAATCTTAGCTACTGCCTTCCCGCTTGGGATAAACTTCAGCTCAGGGTCCCTGGTAAGGTTCCCCATTAGGATGACTTTATTGTAACCGCGCATGTTAGGCTGGGGTAGACGGCCCCCGTGATTAAGCGGGGATCAGTTTGGCGATTGCCACAGGGTTGGCAATCGTGAACAACACCCGGTAAACCTCTTCGTTGAGGGCGAACTTGGCGTTCAGGATGGCGATGGCACTGGGCTCGGCATCAAAAATCACATTCACGTAGAACCCGGAAGGCACACGCTTGTCGACAACACGCGTGAAAGCGCGTTTGTCCATCTTTTGAACCGTCTCGACCTTGCCGCCTGCGGCGGTGATGTCTGCCGAGATGCGGTCGATCATTTCCTTGATCCCGTCTTCCTTACCCGCCGTGTTCAAAATGAACAAACCTTCGTACTTCTTCACTCGTTATCCTTTGTCTCAGAGGCGTCTACCGCCCCGTTAAATTGATTCATCGCTCGCTGCACCCCGTGTGCGAGCCAGCATTCCAACTGTCTGCGCGCACGGTCCAAAACCTGACTTAACACCGCCTGCTCGTCCGGACCAAATCGGCCCAAAACATAACCTGCAATGTCACGGGGCCCACCGGCCACTCGACCGATTCCAACCCGTTGACGCGCAAACTCACGCGTCCCCAATATTCGCTCGATCGAGTCCAATCCGTGATGGCCTCCGCTAGTGCCGCCCCCTGGCCGCATTCGGATCCGGCCCAAGGCCAAATCCGCGTCATCCACCGTCACCATCACCTGACCCAACCCGATCTTGTAAAAATCCATTACCGCCCGGACCGCTTCACCGCTGGCGTTCATGAAGGTCACCGGTTGGCAGAGCCAGACCCGCTTCCCCACCAATTCCACCCGCGCGACCCGCGACTTGAGCCTGGCTTCTTCCCGCCAGACTGAACTCACCCCATCGACCACCATGAAACCCGCGTTGTGCCGCGTTGCCGCGTACTCCCGCCCCGGATTTCCCAAACCCACAATAAGGTGGTCTTCTGGCACTTGTCAGGTAGGGCGCAATCTCCGCATCGCGCCGCCAAATAAGCTCCCCTGCGGAACTCACTCAGTCCCGCAGGCAATCCCAAAAAGTTACTTCTTCTTTTCGGCAGGTTTCTTGTCAGCAGCCTTCGGGTCAGCTTTCTTATCGCCCGCTTTTCCAGCTGCCGGTTTCGCTCCGTCTTCCTTCTTCTCCTTGATCATTTCAGGCTGGACGGTGGCACCTGCAGCATCAGTAGTGGCTGTTTCCTGCGCCTCAGTAATCGGTGCAGCAACAGCAACGACGGTCAAATTCTTTTTCCCGAGAATCTCAACACCGGTTGGCGGAATGATATCACCTACGTGAATGGATTTGCCCACTTCAAGAGCGGTGACATCCAAATTGATCACTTCGGGCAGATCCTGAGGGAATGCACGGACCCGGATACGGAACATCGTATGCTCCAAAGTACCGCCGCTGTTCTTAACACCAGCAGGTTCGCCCACCGTTTCAACCGGAACAGTGATGGTCACTTTTTCATCAAGCGCAACTTGATGGAAATCAACGTGAAGCACATGACCCGAAAGCGGGTGGTGCTGAACTTCCTGAACCAGTGCAAGCCGCTTGCCGTTCGCATCACCTTCGATGGTGAGATCGACAAGAACGTTTTCAGAGGCTGCGCCGTGGATCAGCAATTCCAGTTCACGGGAGACAATTTCGAGGTTTTGAGGAGGGATTTGGCCCCCGTAAATAACGGCAGGTACGCGACCGGCTGTGCGCAATTGCTTGACAGCTCCACGGCGGGCCGCCGTGCGGGTATACACCTTCAAAGGTACGGATTTCATCTTAAATTATAACTTTTTCCAAAACATCGAGTCAGCTTGGTCGGACCAACGCATCCTGCGCTACTGTCCGACCGTGGCCGCTCAAACTTTATCTACGGGCACCCTAACTGGTCCGCCCGCCTTTAAATTCAAACAGCGAAGTGACCGACGAATTGCTATGAATCCGTTTGATGGCTTCGCCCAACAGTCCCGCCACCGAAAGGGTCGTAATGTTGACTCCTTCGACAGCAGAGCGCAGGACAGTATCAGTTGTGACCAATTCGTCAATACACGATTTTCTCAAACGCTGGAGACCCATCTCGTTGAGGATGGCGTGGGAGACGCAGGCCAGGATCTTTTTAGCCCCCTTTTTCCGAAGTAATTCGGCCGCTGCAGTGAGGGTGCCGGCCGTTTCTGTGAGGTCATCCACGATCAAAACAGTCTTTCCCCGCACATTGCCGATCAGGGTCATGGATTCGACTTCAGTGGCGCTTTTACGACGTTTGGCCACTATGGCGAGAGTGGCTCCAAGAAATTGAGAATAGGCGTGGGCCATTTTTAAACCGCCCACATCCGGGCTGACGACTACGACGTTCTTAAGGTTTTTGGTCTTCAGATACTCGAACATCACCGGCGAAGCGTAAAGATGGTCAACGGGAATATCAAAAAAGCCCTGAATTTGCTGGGCGTGCAAGTCCATGGTAAGGATGCGGTTAGCCCCGGCGGCCACCAGCAGATTGGCCACCAATTTGGCCGTGATGGGCACACGGGGCTGATCCTTACGATCCTGACGTGCGTAACCATAGAAAGGCAGAACGGCGGTGATCCGCTGAGCGCTGGCGCGACGCAGAGCGTCCATCATGATGAACAATTCCATCAGATGATGGTTGGTGGGTGGGCTGGTCGATTGGATGACAAAAATATCCTGACCACGCACGTTTTCGTCGATTTTGACGAATGTTTCGCCGTCAGGAAAAGCACTGACGGTGCTTTTCCCCACTTCGATCCCTATGGACCGCGCGATGTCCTGAGCCAGGACTTTGTTTGATGTACCACTGAATATCTTCACAACAACAATTCCGACGCCACTGCCACAGGAACAAAAAAAACCACCGGAACAGGTGGTTCATTTACTGTGACCATACTGTAACCAAACACTCATCACCAGCAACACCAAAAAGCAGTTAACGAATCGCTCCATCCGGAGGCTTAGAAGCTCTGGGTTTTGCGTTGACTTTGACTCCTGCGCCGCAGAAAATTCAGAGAATGCCATTTGCGACACCTTGTTTAAAAATTGATAAGAGCAAATTTGTCGCAGAAATGATCACAAAATTTTGGGATCGGTAACAATATCACTTATTCCCTACCTCGCACTGTCATGCTTTCAAAATGAGGTTGCCCAAACTTGAAGCGATACGGACGGTTGCGGCATTGTATGTTTTTTTGGTCCATTTCTGTTATGCATGGTTTCCGCCACAAATAGGTTCCGCACACCTACTTCTTCGGTTTGGGCAAGAGGCAGTGATGGTCTTCTTCGTGCTGTCTGGTTTTGTCATCTACTATTCGACAGCCTCCAAGCCCGACTCTTCTTTTGGAGCCTACTTCCGCAGACGATTCTTGCGAATTTATCCCACCTACTGTTTCGCCCTGATCGTCACCCTCGCCATCGCTGCAGCACAATCAATCCAGCAGACACGGGCAGACCTCAACACACCCCATGTGGTTAGCAACGTGTTTCTCATCCCGGCTTTTAAGTGGGGTTATGAAGGCGCTTGGAGCCCCACTTTCTTTGGCAACCTCCCACTTTGGTCGCTTTCATTCGAATGGTGGTTTTACATGGCATTTTTCCCAATTTGGAAGTTTGTGGCTCCGGATCGCCGCGTGCATGTGGTTGGGGCGGCGTCCCTGCTCGCGTCCCCGATATACCAACTTACCCATAACGCACCCGCTTTATACGTCGCTTATTTCCTTCTGTGGTGGGCTGGCGTGGAGATTGCCCGCGAATTCATTGATCGCAACTCGGTTTCTTTCCGCCGCCAGCTTCCAACACTTGCTTATCTTGCAATCTCCGTTTTATTTTGGTGCGGGGTCTGCATTTGGCATCAAGTCCAAGGAGAACACCTCAGCTTCGACCAGCACCCCTTTCTCCCGCTAAGGCATTTTGGAGCCTGCTTTGCCGTGGTCGTTACGGTGATCCATTTCCCTGCGTTGCTTGGCAAAGATTGCCGCTCTATCACCCGCGTTTTGGCTGGGCTCGCAGGCATGAGCTATGCGTTATATGTCCTGCACTATCCTATTGCCTGCACGACCCGGTGGCTGATTGGAATCAACAATCCAGCACTTGAATTCCCGCTCTACGTGATCATCTGCCTTGCTGCCGCCTATTTTGCCGAGCATATTCTCTCAAAAACAGTAACCAAGCTGTGCAATCGCCCCTCCCATTCCAAGCCCGCCTAGGAAATTATCACACAACCGAGAACGATCACGCGGTCGTTGTCCAAGTGAAACAAATAGGTCAATGAATATCATTGAATTCAAAAAAGGATCAAAGAGTTGTCGCGAAGAACCGATGGTGACCAAGTCGGACACTGGGAGGGCTGTACTCCCTTCAGACATCACATACGTGGGCTTCTTAGCTTTTTCCGACGCTGAGACCTCACTCTGGCGTCCTTTCGGCTCTCGGCGCGTGGTGGATATTGTGTCCACAACTTCAGTTGAAAGCCTGAGGCGGAAAAAGGTTTACTATTTGGTGGCGAGCCCTCCCGCCGCCTCCGTAATTCTGGGCCAACCGTGGACCCAGTGGCTATCGGAAGCGCATGCGGAAATTATTACCAACATCGTCTTAAAAACCCATGCCCGCGCCGAACCGACCGTCTATTCAGTGGCTCGAATTACGGATTATCCGATGCCGTGAACATATTTTTAACACATCCGGGCGGGGCATTCCCGCTCGCACCCCGCTTGTTGTCGTGGTTGCGGATTAGACTTCCACGCTGGAGACGCTAGAATCTGGGCGTGATGTCAAAACCGGAGAAAATCTCCCACGTCCTTTTTGCAGGCCTACTCGTGATGGTGGCGCTTTGTCACTTGACCGCCCCATTTTTGGCGGTTTTGTTCGCCTATCTCCTTTTGTGCAAAGTGGATTTGGTGACCAAGAACAAACGTCTGGCCTTGCTCGGCGTTTGCGTGCTTCTGGCTTTGCTGGGATGGGCCTCAGTCCACTTCATCCGCCAAGCACTGGTGGCTCTACCCCAGGTCATGAACTCCTCGCTGCCCGCGATGTTGGCCTATCTGGAAGCTCACGGAGTACCCATTCCCTTTGAGGATTTGGCCGGGCTCAAGACCATGATAGGAGAGCACGCTGCGGAAAAATGGGGGAATTACGGGCATCTGGCCACGGGATTGGTGCGCAACCTTGCCTTTATTCTCATCGCAGTGGTGGTGGCCATCAGTCTGTTTTTTGATCACGAGGTGGATTTGGAGAGGAATCAACATCGCTGGGCACGGAATTATTACACGGTGATCCTGGACCATCTGGCTGATCGCGTGCGGAGTTTTTACAATAGTTTCGAGCGCGTCATGGGTGCGCAAACCACCATCTCGATTCTCAACACCGGGTTCACTTCAATGTTCATTAGCATCACTCACCTGCCCTACCCCGCCATGCTCATAGGGGTTACTTTTCTTTGCGGCCTACTTCCCATCATCGGCAACCTGATCAGCAACACAATCATTGTCGTGATGGCCTTTAGCGTCTCTCCTAGCATGGCTCTGGCAGCACTCATTTATTTGGTGGTGATTCACAAGCTGGAATATTTTCTCAACAGTAAAATCATTGGCGACCGCATCAAAAACCCCATTTGGCTGACTCTGGTGGGGTTGGTCCTGGGCGAAAGACTGATGGGAATCCCAGGCATGATTCTGGCGCCAGTATTGCTCAACTTTATCAAGGTGGAAGCCGCCAAGCGGGAAGTAGTGGATGTCGTCGTATAACAATGGTAAATTCTGATATTAGCTGGGTTCGAGTCGCAGCACTCTTCGGGTGTTTAAGCTTTTTTTCGCAAGCTGAAAACATTTGGATTGAAGGCGAGCAGACATCCCAGCAATCGGTCACGCGTCATCCTTGGTGGTACGACCAGGTGAAGAAGGAAAAGCTGTCAGGCGGCGATTTTATTTCACACTGGGCTGCAGGCACAGACGGGACGGTAAGCTATTCCTTTGCGGCCAAGGCACAAGGAGCGCATGATTTTTACGTCCGAGCCAACCCGGTCCAATCCCGCTTATTCTATTCGCTTAACGGTTCCGCCAAAACCGAAATATCCTTCAAAGCGCCCGAGCAAACCACCAACATTGCCAAGGACGACAAACCGGATTTGCGTTTTATGGCTTGGATCAAAGTGGGCGAGGTTGAATTGAAGGCGGGGACAAACACCGTCACCTTTACTTTCGCCAGCGAAAACAGCCACCACGGCGCGTTGGACTGTTTTCTTTTCACCAACGAAGGATTACACCCCGTTGATATTCAGAAACCCGGCCAATTGCTGGCAGCGAAAGAGCAGGCCAAAACGAATGCTTCGGTTTGGTTTGAATTTCAACCCCCAACGGATCCATTTGGCGAGTCACCGATTGATCTGCGCCATCTCAATGAAAAAACGGCCGGAGAAAAGGGATGGGTGACAGCCAGCGGTTCGGATTTCGTGCTCGGCTCAGGCAAGAAAGTGCGTTTTTGGGCGGTGAACGGCGCCGGAGCAGATGCGGAGTCGCCAGAAGATCTGCGCCGTGCCGCGCGGAGGCTGGCCAAGTACGGGGTCAACATGGTGCGCTTGCACGGGGCGGTTTTTGACGAAAAAGGGAACTACAACCCAAAGGCGGCGGATCACATCCGGTTGACCGTAGCGGCCATGAAACAGGAGGGAATCTATTCTCACCTCTCCATTTATTTCCCGCTTTGGCTCAACCCAGCCCCAGGCACCCCATGGTTACAGGGTTACGATGGAGGCAAACACCCGTTTGCCGCACTGTATTTTAATCCGGATTTTCAACAGCACTACCGCGATTGGTGGAAGCAACTCCTCACCACGCCCGATCCCGCCACCGGACGAAGCCTTCTCGAGGAGCCCGCCGTCTTCGGAGCGGAGCTGATCAACGAGGATTCGTTCTTTTTCTGGACCTTCGGCTACGAGAACGTTCCAGCCCCTCAAATGCGCCTGCTCGAAGCTCAGTTCGGGGCTTGGGCAGGCAGCAAATACGGCTCGCTCGACGCCGCAGTGTCGCGCTGGAAATCCCCACCCAACGAGCACGATAAAATTACCGACGGCTTGCTGGGATTTCCCCCTTTGTGGAAAATCTTTAATGAAAAAGGTCTGCGCGAACAGGATACCGCCGCATTTCTTTTCGAGACTCAGCAAAAATTTTACTCTGAAAGCATTCAATACTTGCGAAAGCTGGGGTTCAAGGGGCTCGTCACTCCCTCAAACTGGACCACGGCCAGCCCGGAATTTCTGGGGCCACTGGAGAAATTAAGCTACACCGTCGGTGATTTTGTGGATCGCCATGGCTACTTCGGGGCGAAAGTTTCGGGCCAAAATTCAGAGTGGTCCATCCGCGATGGGCATATTTATCGCGATCGCAGCGCGTATCGTTTCGAGGCCGAGGAGGAGGGCAAACCCAAGGTTTTCACGCATCCCGCCATGGATCCATCCTACAACAACCTCCCGTCCATGATCTCCGAAACCACTTGGAACCGGCCCAATCGTTACCGGAGCGAAGCCCCGCTATACTTGGCTGTCTATGGAGCATTACAAGGCAGCGATGGCATTGTCCATTTTGCATTCGATGGCGCGGATTGGTCGGTTAAACCCGGTTTCTGGATGCAGCCTTGGACTCTGATCAGCCCGTCCATGATGGGTCAATTTCCCGTCGCAGCGATGGTTTACCGCCTGGGACTGGTGCCGGAGGGCGAGGTGCTGGCCAAAGTCAGATTAAACATCGACGACTTAAAAGCCCTTAAAGGAACTCCCCTGCCCCAGGATGCGGCTTTTGATGAGTTGCGCCTAAAGGATGTTCCCAAACTCGGCACCGTACAAAGCGGTCAGCAAATTGATCCTCTAATTCACTATGCGGGCCGCGCTGAAGTCTCGTTCGGCACAGAACCCGGCTCGGCCGAGGTTAAGGATTTATCAGCCATCTCGCGCGAAACCAAAACCGTAACTGGAGCAGCCGGCAGCGTGCGGCTCGATTACGGCAGCGGCGTGCTAACTGTAAATCGTCCCGGCTTCCAGATGGCGGGCGGCGATTTGCAGGCGGCGGGCAAAATCGAACTGGCGGATATGACCATCAGTTCAAGTCTGGATTTAATCCAAATCGCAATAGTGGCTTTGGACGGAGGCAGCATGACCACTACCAAACAGATATTGGTGCAAGTCATGACCGAGGAACAACCCGCGGGCTGGCAGACCGAACCGGCGGCCAAAGGAATGCAGCGCATCACCAGCATTGGCCACAACCCGTGGATGGTTCGCAAAATCATCGGACAAATTGAATTCAAACACACATCTGCAACCCATCAAAAAATTCAGCCTTTGGACTGGCAGGGATATCCGAAGGGCCCGGCCCGCACTGGAAGCACGCTAACCCTTGATCCTGAGACTCTTTACTACCTCATCGACCGCCAAACCAACCCATGAACCCCGCTCATCCCCTAAAACTCCACCCAATTCATTTTCCGTTTCCCACCAAATCGCGCTTTACAACCCATCGACCCGCGATAACCTTTAACTCCATCAAGACTATGCGACTGCACCAATTTGCGCTGGCTGCCGCGGCGGCAGGTCTCCTGCTGACCAACGGCTGTGCCACATCCGAAAAAAAACTCGGACGCGGCATAAACGACGTCACTGAATTCGCCCGTTTGGGTGAGATTCGCCGATCCATGGAGGAGACAGCCATCTGGGAAGGCAGCGACAAGGCTTACACCACAGGCTTTATCCACGGCTTCAACCAATCGGTTGCTCGCACCGGTGTGGGCCTGTACGAGATCCTGACCTTCCCCTTTGGCTCGGGTGATCCCATCATGACCAAGGTGGATCCCGTCTACCCCGACAGCTATCGCCCCCACCTGATTGATGACCCGATGTTCTCGCCCGATTCATCCCTCCGATTCGGCGGTGGGGACGTGGCCCCGATGATCCCGGGCAGCCGCTTCCGTATTTTCGACTACTAAGCCAGCGGAGCATTTTCATCGGCGCCAACACTCATCCTGTTGGCGCCTTTTCCTTTTCTGCCTCATGAAAATCACCCTTCCCTCCCCCTGCAAAGTCAACCTGCTCCTCAATATTCTGGGCAGGGAAGCCAATGGCTATCACGCCCTCGAAACACTGTTGCAACCGGTGCCGATTTTCGACGAACTGAGCATTGAAGCCACTGGAAGCGGGATCGAATTGACCTGCAACCACCCCGAGTTGCCGGTCGACCGGGGCAACTTGGTATTCCGCGCCGCAGAATTATTCCTGGGCAGCCTGAACAAACCAGCAGGGGCTCGAATACGCTTAGAAAAACTCATCCCCCTTGCGGCGGGTCTTGGCGGCGGCAGCGCCAATGCAGCCATCACCCTGCGCGGGTTAAATGAAGTTTTTGGTTCCCCCTTGGAACCCTCAGTGCTGGATGGCCAGGCCCGGCAACTGGGCTCTGATGTCCCCTTCTTCCTACAAAACCAACCCGCCTTGGGCACCCATTACGGGGAGATCATCACGCCCTTGCCCAATTTTCCATGCCTGCGTGACACCTCAATCCTTTTAATACATCCCGGCTTTGGCGTCAGCACCGCTTGGGCCTACCAAACCCTGGCCAAACATCCCCAATCCCTCAACGGGCGCCCCGGCCAGGCCAATGAAATGATTCAGGCGCTCAACACCGGTTCACTCGCCCAAGCCGCCCCTCACTTCTACAACTCTTTGGAAGCGCCAGTCCTTCCCAAATACCCTCTTCTAACTTTATTCCAGCGATTTCTCCTAAAAAACGGAGCAGCCATTGCCATGATGTCCGGCAGCGGTTCCACCACTTTCGCCCTGTTCGAAAATTCCACCACCGCCGAAACCGCCCACGAAGCCTTCAAATCCCACTTCGGCTCCTTCGCCTGGACAAAATTGGTCAAGCTTCATTCCTCCTCTTAGCTTAGCCCCCCTCATCGCCGCCATCGTGCGCGGGCGTGACTCGGCAGCCCTAGTCGATTTTATTGACGCTCTGCCAATCGAGATCGAAACGGGCGAGGTATTTGCGCAGACGGTCCGCGTCATTGGCCGTTTTTCGATTCTCTCGCGTGGCCGCAAATAGTTTCCTTCCAGCAGTGGAGAGAGTGGCTGATTCACGACAAACCCCAATCACAAATGCCAGTTGCGCCTGGTCAAAGAGATCCAAACTTGCAATGGCTTTGTCGGAAAGTATTTTCATCAAAACCGATTGATGATTGTCCTGAGCTTGCTGGGTTGACCAGCCGCCTTTCAATCGGCTGATTTCAGAATCCAACACCGACTCAGTTATGCGCCCCCCAGAGGCAAGAGTGGCCATTCGACTGATACAGGCGTTGAGATCGCGGAAATTTGCCGTCCACATAGCCTCTTGTGACTGTGCGAATTTTAGAAATTTCTCCCGCACTTCACTACTCATAGTGACGTGCTGGCTGTTTTTGCGCGCATACTGTTCGAGCTCGTAATCCAAATTGGGCTCAATGTCCTCCGGACGTTCGCGCAAGCCGGGCAAACGGAAGGTCCACATATTGGTCCTCGCCAGAAGATCCTCGCGAAAGCGGCAATCCCGAACAGCGGTTTGAAGGTCACGGTTCGTGCCGGTGATCAATTGAAAATTACTGCTGACCTCTTTGTCCCCTCCGAAGGGCAGAAAACGTTTTTCTTCCAGCGCGCGCAGCAGCATGGCCTGCTCGTCCAGCCCCAACTCACCGATTTCGTCGAGGAATAGCAAACCACCGTCAGCCGTACGCAATAACCCAGGGCGCTCCTTCAATGCCCCAGTGAACGCACCCTTGACGTGCCCAAAAAGCGCCGACATCGCGGAGTCTCCCCGCAGGGTGGCACAGTTGACCTCCACAAACGGCCCGCTGATCTGGTGCCGGAACTTTTTAAGCTCATAAATGCGCCGCGCCAGTTGGGATTTTCCTGCCCCCGTTGGACCGGTCAAAAGAATCGGTTCTTTGGCGTGGATCGCGACGTGTTCGATCTGTTCGATGAGTTGGTTAAACTGAATATTTCGGGTGGCAATGCCTGACTTGAGGAAGGTCCGTGCCTCCTTCTGTTCCTTGCCGAAGCGCGAAGCCAAACGGTCGTACTTCGAGAGATCAAGATCGATGAGGGCAAACTTGCCTTCAGGCCCGCGCCGTTTGACTTCTAAAGGCGAAGTCTGCACCAGTCGCGCGGGGAAATGACGCGACTCGGTCAACAGGAACAGGCAAATCTGCTGCACATGCGAACCCGTGGTGATATGAACCAGATACTCCTCGGTCTCTGGTTTGAAATCATACCCTCGCACAAAATCATGCAGGGCGGCATAGACCTCTTCAAAATCCCACGGATCAATCAGCGCCTGATGCGTCCCCCTGACTTCAGTAGCTGGCGACACTTGATGAATATCAGCCATCACGACGTTGGCCGTATCCTGGAACTTCGGGTCATAGATCAGCTCAAAGCGGTCCACAGGCAGTTCAGCATGATTGCACAAGGACACGGTGGGACGCCACTTCGCCCAGCGTTCTTCCTGAAAACCAGAGTCCAGCACGCTACCGAGCATCCCGATCACGATCTGCTTCTTCGCTGTCATAGCTATTATTCCTCACAGTTAGCTTATCCGCTAGCCTCTCATGAAATCAAGATGAAGCTGCCGACTTGAGCGACATCGTTTTTTCTCCCGTATTTATTGCCTTATATGAGTATTTCATACCAACACAAGCACTTGGCACGGAGGTTGCGTTAGGTGTTTGCAGAATAAACGAAAGAAAACGTATGGCCAATAAAACACTATTCCAATCGCTCCGCGGCGCGCTTCTCCCGGAGACCGATGCGGTAAATGAAGCGGGTGGCAAGGCTTACTCTCTTTCCCCCAAGCAGGCCCTCGCCCAGTACGCGATGACCGGTTGTTTGAACTCCACATTCTATGTTTCGGCGGAAGACCAGCTCCAGAAAGTTCTGGAACTGGCCACTCAAGTGGAGCCCGAGTTCATAGCCAAAACCGCGATCTATGCCCGCCGGAAGGGGTTCATGAAAGACATGCCCGCCCT
>JANYDC010000115.1 GCA_025359965.1 Pedosphaera sp. | reverse complement strand
TCGGGCTTGTTGATGATTGGTGTGAAATGACCTCCACCGATCGCGCCTTGATTAGAGATGGTAAAGGTGCCACCACGCATTTCCTCCAGGGAAATTTTGCGATCACGCGCCTTTTCCGCGAGAGCCTGCAAATCTTTGCAGAGGGTAACCAAGTCTTTTTTATCCACATCGCGGAGTACAGGGACGAGCAAACCTTGCTCGGTGTCCACGGCCATGCCGAGGTGAACGTAATCCTTAAACACGATCTCCTGCGTCGTGTCGTCCACGCTGGAGTTGAAAATGGGAAATTTTTTGAGCGTCGAAGCCACTGCTTTGAGCAGAAGCGTTGTGACGGTCAGGCGGGCGCCCTTGGCCTCGTAGGCGGAGAGGTACTTTTTGCGAAGTTCGAGGAGGGCGGTGATGTCCGCCTGATCGAATTGTGTCACGTGGGGCAGGGTCACCGCATTTTCAACCATCCGTTTGGCGATGGTCTGGCGGATGGAAGCCATCGGCTTGCGGGTGACAGGCCCCCACTTTGCGAAATCAATCGACTCTGGCGCGGTAAACTGGAAGGGCGAATACGCAACGGCAGCCGGTGCAGTGGAGGTTGCGGGTGCCACGGTTGCGGTGCGACCCCGCGACGCCGCAGCACGAAGGCGTTGGATGTAGTTGCGGAGATCCTCGGTCAGGACTCGTCCACCATCACCACTGCCTCTGATCTTGGTTAAATCGATGCCAAGATCGAAAGCAATGCGGCGGAGTGACGGGGCGGCAGCCACAGGTAACCCAGCTTTTTCGGCAGAACCTTCCTCAGCGCTTTCCTCGTCTTCGCTGAATTCAGTTTCCTCTACCACAGCGACAGGAGCGGCTGCGATGGGCTTCGCCTTCGCGGCCGGAGCGGCCTTGGCCTTGGCAGGAGCGGCGGCGGCGGGCGAAGCTGATCCAGCTCCCCCCTCCAAAGTCATAATCACCTGGCCGACAGAGATCTTGTCGCCCACTTTGATCACTATTTTGCCGATCTTGCCTGTTTCCGGTGAAGGAACGGCAGCGACGGCTTTTTCGTTTTCTATCTCCAGAAGGATCTGACCCTTGGTGATTGAATCCCCTTCTTTAACAAGAAGGGAAACCACCGCGCCACTTTCGGCGCCTTCACCCAATTTCGGTAAGCGAACGTCCATAAATCAAAAAGAGACAATCAGCCAAACACAGCCGGAAATCAAAGAGGAAAGTGAGGAAAACACAACATTCCTCAAAATAGGCACAAATCCGGTGAAATCCCGGTGCTCAGCGGGGGCCCCAGTGAGTATTCTTCAGGAAAGTGATGAGATCCGATAATTCTTGAGAGGTAAGCTGCTGATCCAACCCTTGCGGCATGATGGAAATTGTTCCCGGACGCAGGCTGGCCACATCCGCCTTGGCCACATGGACCTCCGTCTGAGGCCCGGTAACCAGCACCAACTCTTCTGCGGAAACATCCGACTTCAAAATACCGGTGGTCATTTCACCCACTTTGGAGATCACGATCATTGGCTCAAAACTACGCACAAAACTGGTGCTGGGGTACAAAACGGACTCCAGCAGATCGCGCTGGCTTCGAATTTCGCCGATATTGGTCAGATCGGGACCGACCTTTCCACCCAGGTAACCAATGGCGTGGCAGGAGGAGCAAGCAGCTTTCGGGCTGTTAAATATGGCCTGCCCACGACGGATATCCCCTGTGGGCATGGCCTTTAGCAACTGCTCCAGACGTTCGTTTTGCTTGCCGGAATCGGCGGTGAGGATCGTCAAAAGAGGGCGCGCGGAAGTTTGAACCGAAACGGGGTATTTGGCGACTCGGGCACTCACCTGTTCGGCCATGAGGCTGGATGCGGCAGAAGACTTGCTTAACCCTCCTACCCAAGCCTTGCCAACTTCCTCAGAAGTGGATTGATCGAAAGCGGCAAGAATTTTCCCCAATTCAAGAGGTCCAAGTCGGGACAAGCGATCACCGAGATCGATAAGCGAGGACGCCGACAAAGTTGAGCGCCCCAAAATATCTGCGGCCAGACTTCGAAACGCCACCGATAAGGCGGGATCGAGCATTGAGACGAGGAACTCATAGGAGGCTGGGTCCAAAGTTGATTTTTGCGCAGGCAATGCAGCGAATGCATTCAGTCGATGATCGGAAGGATTGGCCGAATTTCTGGCAACTGCCGCCACCGCCTCAAGCAGGACTCCATTGGTATTCTTATGGTCAATCTGCAAACGGGCTGCCTTCAGGGCGGTTTGGGCCGTCTCGGTATTGCTGTCAGTCAGCGCCTGGCTGATGGGTGCCACCCAAGATTCTATTGCGGGTGCGGATCGCGCCCCAGCCATTACCGTCAGCGCGGCAAGCCTCCTTTGAGGCGAGTTCTCTTTGGCAACTTTTGCCAGCCAGACTTGAATCGCCTCTTTGCCAGCCAATTCCTCGGCCAACCCTCTTAGACTTTTTTGTTCAGGATCCGCCAATGCGGACACACCCAATTTGGAATCAAGAAAGGAAACCAGCGCAGCACCCCACTCGGGATGGTGAGCGGCAATCCACAAGCAGGTTTCACGCAATGGTCCATTGATTGAACCCAGATTCGCAATGACGCTTTCAGCATTGAGCTTGTCGCTTTTCATCTGGTCCAAAGCGATTAAGGCGGCGCGCCGTTTGAGCGGATTAATACCGTTGACTGTGGAAACCAAATCAACGCTGCTGCCGATTTCAATCAGCGCATAAATCAAGCTGTGCTCGAGGGCTCTGTCGTGAGGAAAACCGGCTTGATTCAATAATGGAACCACAGCCTTTGAGTCACCAACTCGACCGATAGCCTCAGCGGCCACCCGCTGTAAGGAGGGGATGCCTCCCTCAAGCAAGGCAATCAGTTCAGGCAAAGCATTGGCATCACGCCAAACGCTGGCTGAATGCGCTGCGGCCTGCGCCACCAATTCATCCGTGTCGCGCAGGCCAAATCGGACGGCAGCGCGCGCCTCGGGTCCGGAAATTCGTGTTAAAGACCAGATGGCTTGGGCTTTGGCTCCTGCATCGGCCTCCTTGCGGAGAAATTCCTCCAAGGGCTTGACCGCAGCCGCGCCTCTCACGGCAAGCGCATCAACAGCACGCCGACGGACCGCCGGCCGGGCGTCGCGTAAAAACTTCGGTAAATCAGTTGTGGTGGCGCTTTTCCATGGAAGAAGCAGACCACGTGGATCGGTTATTTTCTTGGTGCCGGTTTTGCGGATGCGGTAAATGGCCCCTAGAATATCCGGCTTGGCAAGTTGTGAGGTGGGACAACAAATTTTGTACCAGCCTCCTGTATCGAGCACCAGAAGGCTTCCATCCGCGTCCTCCAGCACATCTGTGGGATGGAAATCAAGGTTGTCGGACGTCAAAAAATCCTGTGCGCGCGCGGTGAAACTGGAGCCGACTGAAGTCAGTAAACAACGGCTCACCTTGTGTAGGTTGAAAAGCGTGGCAAATAAATTGTCCTGATAACCTTCGCCGAATACGGTTGATTCGTAGCGTGTCAATCCGCACGGCGCAGCTGCTCCCAAATGCAGCAGCACAGGCATCAACTCCCCGGTCTTCGGGTGGGTGTCGGTCACGCTATTCGCCTTGCCGTATACCCCGCCATAAATCGCATGAATTAATCCATCCCTGAATCCATTGCCGGGGTTCTGGAAAAAAGTGGTCGTAAAAATCCGCTCCCCGCCGGCGGTGAATGCGACTTCCACGGGATTATCCATCCCCCCCGTCATGACCGGCTCGACGTAGGAGGCATCTAGCGGTGCGCGGAAAATATGGGCGGCCTTGCTGGTCCAATTAGGGTGACCGGGCACGTTGTGCGTCTGCTCATCAAAAGCGCCTTTGCACCAATAGATCAGACCATCCAAACCTAGATAGGGCCCGTGCAAGTCGTTGGCGCAATGGGTCAGGGTTTTGGCGTTGTACCATTCCACGCGCTGATCAGCCACACCATCGCCGTCTGTATCGGTGAGCTTCCAAATGCTGGGGGGCGCGCAAACGTAGAGAGACCCTCGGTGCCACATCACGCCCTCAGGAAACATCATCTTGTCAGCGAAGACGGTAGTCTTTTCGTAAACACCGTCCCCATCGGCGTCAGTCAGGCGCAACACCCGGTGCGGCTTATTCTCAAGCTGCTTTTTGACATCTTCATTGGTGCCGGAAGCATCGCTGACGTAGAGATTCCCGGCCTCGTCGAAATCCATCTCGACCGGTCGCTGCACCAGCGACTGCCCCGAGACCTTTTCAATGGTAAAACCATCTGGCAGGGTAAAATTGTGATCGCCGATATGAAACTGCCCGGCTTGCGCTCCCGCTGCGCATGCCAGAGCCAGGCCTAAGATGGAAATGCTTCTGATCATGGACGTGAGCGAATGCTGTTACCTGCGCCAAAAAACCGCAAGCCTGCATCTGGCATTTCCACAAAAACATTGGTGCGTTATAAAGAGAGCATGCATCGTTTAACCAAGAGGCTGCTTTTAATCGTCATGGGATGGGCGGCCGGGTTCCAGACAATGGCGGGCACCTTTTCGGTCGCCTCGTACAACGTGGAGCTTTACACCGACCAACCCTTCGCCGGGGACCGCCCTAAAACTGCCGAGTCCAAGTTGCGGGTACAGGATTCCATTTTGGAACTACGTGCTGACGTGCTGGCTTTGCAGGAGATGGGTTCCACCAATCTGCTTCTCGAGCTGCGGGCGGCTCTTGCGAAACGGGGGTTGGACTATCCACACTGGGAATGGGTGGAGGGCCGGGATACCAATCTCCATTTGGCGCTGTTCAGTCGTTTTCCCATTATCCAACGGCGGCCCCAGACCAACCTCTCATTCCTGCTGAACGGGCGTCGCTTCCAAGTTGCGCGCGGATTCCTTGAGGTTGATTTGAAAGTAGCCGAGAACTATTCGCTCACTGTGTTGGCGGCTCACTTAAAATCCAAACGCCGTTCCAATGTGGCTGATGAGCAGGATTTACGAGAGGAAGAGGCACTAGTACTCCGTGGGCAAGTCGACCGGCTGCTGACCGACGCTCCACGAAGAAACCTGGTGGTTTTGGGCGATCTCAACGACGACAAAAGTTCCAAGGCCATCAAAGTGGTATTGGGCCGAGGAAAAAACGCGCTGACAGATACGCGTCCAATCGAAAAAGGGTATTCGCGCGAGGGAGATACGTGGCTGAAACCCGTGGCATGGACTCACTATTTCGCGCGTGACGATAGCTACAGCCGCATCGATTACATCCTAGCAAGCTCAGGATTGGCGCATGAATGGATTGCGAAAGAGGGTTTCGTGCTGGCGCTTCCGTTTTGGGCTGAGGCCTCGGATCACAGGCCCATTATCGCCCGGTTTCAGAACGAGGAGCGGTGACTTTCGGAGAAAGTTTACCCAATAGACGAGCCCACCACGGCTCGGTTTGGGGTAAGTAACGGGAAGAACCTTCGGCCTGGAGGCGGATTTCTTTGGGAAGACTGGAGGAACAGGCCACGATGACAATTAAATCAATTACCATGTTTGGGATGCAATAAATGGGGAGTGTCTGAAAAACCAAAAGCGCAACACACCGACTAAATGCGGCGGTGGCATCACGCTTTATCCCCTGATATGCGGCCAAATAGCCAACAGAGAGCACATCCAAAAAGGCAGAGAGAGCCATTAGTCCCCCAACCAGTAATCCATTGCCAAAAGGGATGCTGGCCATAAGTGACAAAGAATAATTCTTCAAACTCTCCATAGCTATTGCCAGCCCCGCCGCCCCCATGAGTGCTAAAAAGTGGTAGCGAAATCGGTGGATGAATCCGGTCTCCAACCCACGGATCACCATCGTGATGTTCACCGGTGTGGCGATGATCAACTCAAGGCTGCCGAGCGATTTAAGAGCATGTGCCTGGCGGCTGACAGTTGAAGCCACCTGCATCAGCAACGATAGTAACGCCAGCTTTAAAATCCAATAGGTCAACAAGAGCCCGCCGTTATCATCTCCCGACCAAGGTATCACCGGGACTAGTGAAGAAATAAGAACAAGGCCGAAGATTACTGTTCCTGAGCGCGATAAACGCTCTCGAAAAGCAAGCCACAGAACCGGATTCTTGCGAAGAAGGTGACCAATTTTCCGGCGGCGTTCATCATCAGCTGGCCTGATCGAAACCTGTGGCTGGGTTACGCTTGACTGCCAAGTTGAGGGCAGTATCCAAGAAGCTCTGACTAACAGAATAGCACCGGTAACAAGACACAAAATTGGCCAGCCGATGACGGACTCCCAAGGGAAATCAGGTTGAGTCAATACGCTGGTAATTTTGAGCGAGGCTGCGGATTGGATCAGCCATTGCAGACGTGCGTCATTGATCCCAGGCAACCATGAGAGCACCAGTGGAATCACCAAAATCAGAAACAGGAGGGCGAAGGTTCGCCTCTGAGCCTCGGCGGCTTCCCGTCTGCCCGCAGAAACCCAGAGGCTTAGAGAGAGCGAGAAAAACAGGGTCGCAAGCAGGTGCAGCACCGACATGGTGAATTGCATGAGACTAACGCCACCCATGAGCAGGGTGATGGCCAATACAGGGAAAAAGGCCAGCAAACCGTGAATGGATCGGAACGATACGGCCACGAGTTTGCCCAGAATGACGTCGTAACCCTTCAGGTCCGTTAAAAAAAGGAGGCCCAAAGTCCCTTCCTCGCGTTCGATTGCGAGAACAGCAGCGGCTTTGCGAAAGCCCTCCCACAAACAGGTCAGAAAACAGAGCCACAGGAGAACGGTAAAAACCCCCTGCCCTCCTGAGGCAGGATTGCGGGAGTGAAAAAGCGTGCGAAGAGTCAAAGCCCCCGCACCAGTGGCCAAAATGGAGGCACCGATGCGTGCCCGGTACAATCCGGCGTTTCTGCTCTGCACCCGCAACTCTCGTTCAACAATGGGCAGCATCAGACGAGAGGGATTTTTGCAGTGAAGCGGCTGGCCACACGCTCGCGCAGGTGATCGCGCAGTTTGCGGTCGGATATCCCTCCATTGAGCAGTGCATTGAAGAAATTGATGAACACCCAGATGATTGCGACAGAATCCCCATCGGGATGAGCAAGCGACACAAGAAGGACAAAAAGCACGCCCGGCACCACAAGAATCCTCAGTCCAGCAATTCCAGCTGCGTGCTGAGGCTTGTTAAGATCGATTGCCTTCCAAAGGGTGAGAGGAACAATGGCCAGACAATCCACCACCAGGTTTAAGCAAAAGCAGATCATCATCCTCACCATTTCCTTGTCCAAATCCGCTTCAATGAACGCAACCCAGGAAAATATTGCCAGCTCCAGCAGAATAATTGTTGCGAGGGGCCCGCCGAAGTTTCGCCATATGCCCCAATAGTAGCCGTGAAGCAGCCTCTTAACAGTGAGCGGCGTGCCCAAAGCCAGTTCCAGTCCGCCAGAGAGCCGGTCCTCAACCATGACGAAAGCAGCGGATGCCGCAAGCATGACACGAAAAACAAGGTGCAAAATGACGAGAACAAAAACCGCAAACCCACCTTGGCGAACGAAACCAGAATCGAAAACAAACCCACAGCAGATGGCAAGGACCGCAAGAATCACGCTGGACCAAGGCAGCATTCGTAGAATTTTTGACCGTGTAACACGCCAATAATAAGGCGAATGACTCAACGCCCGATTGCGGTAGGCAGCCAGGGACTGGGAGGACTCGACAAGCAGACTCGGCCAGCTTCGCCAATTGAGCCAATTCATACGGGTGAAGGTGTTGGCAACGACCACTTCCTTCCAGCACTCCCGCACGCCGCGTTTTGCCAATAAAAGGCACAGCCAGCCGAGCGCCTGTAAAAACCCAACATGAATCCAAAAAAACTGAGGGTCAGCGCCCATAAACGAATTCGAGATCTTGGCAAAGGCCATCAGCGGACTGAAAAGGTGAACGACAACGTCCGGAGGACGAATTTGCCACCACTCAAGCGCTGCCTGCACCAAAAAACCAGCCAGCATGAGCACCATCATCAACGCTGAGGCGACCCCCAAGGCCGCATTTTGCCTCTTGAAGAACGTGGAACAAACCAAACCGAGAGCCAGGGAAAAAAAAAGTGTATTGAGCAGAAGCAGGGATCCGCACAAAAATTCACCTCCAGTGACGCCTCCCAAAAGCAATGAGAGCGCGATCATGGGAAGTGTCGCAATCAGACTGTAAAAACTTCGCAGACCGTAAGCGGCGAATTTTCCTGCGATTACATCAGTCGCTGAAAGAGCGGTCAGGAAAAGCAGGCCCAGCGTCCCTTCACGCTTTTCGGATGTGATTGAATCAGAGGTCGACCTCAGCCCGCCAAAGGAGACCGCAAACAAGGCCAGATACATAAGGGTGTTGAAAAGCCCTGAGCCGGACATGCGACCGTAGAAGGACTGCATGACCAAATGGTAATAAAGGAGAATGGCCAAAGGAATGCCAGCAGCCACCGCACGGCTAGCGAAGATGCCACGGGAACGCGAGGCCACACGCAACTCTCGTTCGACTACCTCGAGCATGCCTTTACTGGGTGTCGCCGCGAGTCACACGCATGAAAACTTCTTCCAGGCCGATTTCGTCCTCCCGGAATCCGAGGAGCCTCAACCCGCTGGTGACGAGAGCCCCGGAGATGGCGGCAGGATCAGTTTCGGAAGAAACGAGGGATACTTTTATCTTCCCGTCAGCCATTTCTACCTCCTTGATTCCGTCGCAACGCTTGATGACTTCAATAGCCTGGGCCTGGGTGCCGTGAGCGACCGTCACCCAGTAAACAGGACCCTCGCTCATTTGGTCGCGCACGCCTTGGACAGGTCCCGCGTAAATCAATTTTCCTTTTTCAATGATCGCGACCCGATTGCAGAGGCTCTGCAATTCACTCAAAATGTGGGAGGAAATGATGATGGTTTTGCCCAGCCGCTGCAGCTCCTGCAGGATGGCCATCATCTCGATGCGCGCGCGGGGATCAAGGCCGCTGGCGGGTTCATCCAACAGGAGCAACTGGGGATCATGAATGAGCACACGGGCAAGACCGAGGCGTTGTTGCATGCCTCGGCTTAGCGCGCCGATCAAAGCGCCTTTTTTTTCACTCAAACCCACCAACTCCAGCACATCCGAAACTGTCTTGTCGCGCGAAGCCGAGGGGATTTTATAGCAGGCGGCAAAGAAATCGAGGTACTCCGTCACCTCCATGTCTTTGTACACGCCGAAGAAATCAGGCATGTAACCAATCAGATGCCGCACTTCGTCCGACTGAGTCACGACATCGCAACCAAGGACTTTGGCGGTCCCGGAGGTTGGGGTAAGGAAGGTTGCGAGAATCCGCAGACTGGTGGTTTTGCCGGCACCATTGGAACCGATAAAACCGAACAAATCACCGCGATTAACCGTGAGGTTCAAATCGCTCAACGCAGTCATGCTGCCGTAAGTGCGGGTCAAACCCACTGTGTGAACCGCGGGAGTGAGAACGGGAGGTGCTTGATCGCTCATGTGGATGTTGCTCAGGAGTTGCGCGGCGCCGGGATGGTGTAACGGAGGAGTGCCCTGTGGCTTTGACGCGGCGGATTGAATTGATGAAGGCGCTTGGTGTAATTGCTGTTGGCGTCCAAGGCAAAGAGAATGATATCCCCCCTGCCCGCCTGTTCGGAAAGGTCCATGCCAGCCGGGGCAAAAACACTCAAGCCATATTCACCCGAGGACATTAATCCGGTAAACGAGGCCAGCATTGCGTTCAGGCCCGGATCCTCCAGACGGCCTGTCATTTCATCACCGAGCGGATTGCGGCGAGACTGCACCACATTTCTGAAGGCTGAGGCTTGCGCACGGACCATTCCGGAAAGGGGTTGACCGTCTCCGTCGGCTTTGATGAAACGAGTCGAACCGGCCTCGATCACACCCACGTCGTACACCAAGCTTTTGACGACAATTCGCACGCCGGCCAGCTTGCGGTCGAGCAGGTTCTTGATTTCGACTTCAGTATGCCCGTCCTTAATCCGCGCGGTTATGCTCACGGGACGGTCGCCTGTTTTGAACCAGTCTTCGACATAGAGCGAACTCGTCCAGACAGGCACATTAATCGTTCCCGAGAAATTATTACCATGGTGAACGATGGCAGGCTGTTCGCCGTCTTTTGCCCCGACCATTAAATCAACCAGCTCTGACCGCATCGAAGAAATGCCTGCATCAGAGGCCAGCGGAAAGGTGGAATTTTTAGAGGCGTAGACGGAAAAATAAGTGCGTCCGCGTAAATCGGCCTTGTCCCCGCGCGGCAGGATATCCACCACCTGCAACTCGTTCCACTCCGTATCACCCGCCCGAAGCTGATAACCGATGATGTAAATCAACACTGAGAAGATCACCACGTAGGAAGGAAAAGTGATCCATGTGAGCATTTGCTTATTGAGGCGTTTGAGCACCAGATAATCCACCGGACCGATCACTGCGAGATAAACCAGCAAAAGCAAAAGAAGCGCGCCAATGGGAAGTTTTCTCACTTGCCTGCTGTCGAGCATGGCACCAAAAACGCCATCAATGCTCCAAGTTTCGGCGACGGAAAAATCCGGTGAATCCCATAGCTCGGGAGAGACCTGGCACAGCTTGGCCCAGAACACTCCGCGATCGCTCCATGAGCGGAAAGGCTCACGCTCGGGGCTGAACAGCAACACCGTAACCGTGCCGCGTGCGCGGGGGGCTTCCACCATAAGCGGCGCATCGCCCAATCTGGCCAGCACACGTCCATCCGTGGATTTGCCGGTGGCAAGCAGTTGGCCGCCCTCCGGCAGCAGCGGCGTCTTCATGAGGCTCGCGTAGGTGGATTCCACGGCCGTCTCTTTTTTATTTGAGGTCCTTGGGATGCGCATGGCCATTGGTTTCCTGCGCGCTTCCTCGTTGTTGGCCACCCAGTCCTTGATTCCAGAAAGCAGGGATTTGTCTTCGGTGCCCAAAATCTCCACCGGTAAAAACTGGGCCAACCACGGTGCGGATGCCAGATCAGACATCTGCTCGACGGCCACGATGAGATGGCCGCCTCCACGCACCCATGCCAGCAATGCCGTGGCTTGGGGGACGGAAAAGGCGGCGGCACGCTCTGAATTAAGATACAAATTGTCCAGCCCCTCCAGTGCAAGAGGGTTGTCGGGGAATTGCTCGGGCTGCAATCGCGCCACGCCGGGCTTGAGTTCAGGCCGGTTAAGCTTCAACTCGGGAAACACCGGAATCGAACTGAAGTTCTTGGGCAGGGCGCCGAGCAATGTCGCCCCCCACGTGGAAATTTTGATTGGAATACCCAGACGTTCCGCCCGGATTTTTCCCGATGCATCAAGCAGTCGCGCATCCCAGTTGCCATTGAACCGGCCGGCCGCCCCAAACATTGGGATCACCAGACGCTTGCGCGTGTTGCTGGTCAACTCGATGGGAATCCGATAAGTCGAAGCATTGCCAAAACCGGGCGGGGTAATTTCGATGACTGCCGGCAAGGCCGGACCATCATTGTTAAGCTCGAAAGTAATTGGAAACCACGCACCGTCCCGGACGACGGAATCGTAACCGACGAAGGCGTCAAATTGAATGGCAGCGGTGGCGGTTCGCGCCTGCAAGCCAAGGAGCAATAGAAACAGATACACCCACCGCTGGGCGGATTTAACAATGGGGCCTTCGGATGCGCCGTTCATCTAGGTATGACTAAGGAGACTTGGGGCATTGATATAGCGATAGAACCCGAACAAGGCAAGACGACACTCGTCCAAATATCGCCTGCGTATTGCTTCGACCCTTCGAGCCACGGTTATGCTCAAAGATTTACAAGCCTCTCCAGATGGATCCTACGAGCCCAAAAGGAACGAGGGGGAATTGACATCCGTGCCAACCTTTCGCGTGGGGAAGGACTTCGAGGAGAAGGTGAAAGCCACGCTGAAATCATCCGGCCCATTGCGATTGCCACGCACACGGAAAGTGAGCGCTCCGGTCCAACTGCGGAAGTCCCGATAAACCGTGTACATCTGTTCCTCCATCACACCATCACGCGCTTCGAAGTGGTGCGACATCCGCAATCCCCAGTTCTCGTTGAGGCGGTAGTAAATCGTGTCGTAAATGGTGTTGTTGGCTGAATCAGGTCCAAACTCAGGCGCCCCACGAAAATATCGATGCCCCACTTTCAGACTCCAACGGTCATTAGGCAAAAGCGTGACGGAATGGTTGGCCCCGTTAAACTCAGAATTCTCGACATCATAACGAAGTTCCGAATTGAACATTATCCAACGGCGAGGGCTGAAATCCAAGTCAGAGTACACATCGGAAAAAACAGTTTGGTCCGGACGTCGATCAAGTCTCCAATCGGTGACCAACGCCCAATTGAGCAGATTCTGAACTTCGCCGTCGCGCTTGGTTTGAAGTTTGTTTCGCAGTCCCAGACGAATGACGTTCTGGCTGTCCACTGAATCAATGGCGTTATAGTCCGGATAATCCACAGGCAACAGCCGAAGGCTGGGGATCTCGGTGTCAAACTGAGGCAACTGGCTGGGACGGACGCTAGGGCTGGGGACGTAAACGTAGTTGAAAGATGGCTCCATGATGTGCCGCAATCCATCCACGTCCAGGAGGCGGTTCTTGGCATTCTGCCAAACGCGGGAGAGCTTGAAGGAGGCCTCCGCTCCCGTGTTGGCGACGAAACGATTCGCCTCCGAATACTCAACCTGATTGCCATCGCTCTCAGAATAATGGGTGAATCTTCCACCGATGCGCGGTGTAAAATTCAACCATCCGAAGTAGGTTTGAGGCAGAATAATCTGGTGGTAACTATCCGCGCGTCCTGCGGCATAATTGGTGCCGTTAACCTGCCCGGAACGAAAGCGGAAATAGCCAGCGGAACTTTCCCCATCATAATATAACGGCGACTCACCCAACTGCTGGCGGGCCGCAGTCAACTTAACATCCGGCAGCCTCTCCACTGTTTGGTAAAAATCATTGATCTGCGGCATGGCCAGCACATCAAGACTGAAGTTTGACCATAGTTGGTTGACCTCAACAAAGCTGACCGGCTGGCTGTTGGTGCGGTATTGTCTTTCAAAAAAATCTCGAACCACCAGCGCGTCACTCTGTTCCCGCACCACCACGGTTGCGGTCAGGTTGGTCCTTAAAATCACCGAGTAGTCAAAGCTGATGCGATGACGGTCTTTGGGCACCGGCACTCCGGCCTCATCAACGCCTGGATTTTTGTCGCTGGCCTGGTAAGCCGAAAAATTGCCCTGGCCCCCAGCACCCAGATCATAGTTAATTTCAGGCCCGGCGCCGAACCCACGTTTCTGGCGGTAATCAAGGTCCATCCCCACCGCAAACTGATCATTGACCTCGTACTCGTAACGATTCAAAACAAACGCGCCAAACTTGGTGCGATACCCAGGCGTGATCACCAAGTAAGCCTGGTGTTTTGTCAGCCTTCGGTGGTATTGCGGCATCCAGAATATGGGAACATTCCCCACGTACAGCCAGGCGTCTTCAGCCTCAATCCATTCCCCCACGATCACCTTCACTTTTTTGGCTTTTATATGGAGGCTGGGTTCGTGAAGGTCGTCGGTGGTGATTAGAACATTTTGCGCCTCCTGCACCTTATTCGTGACCACAGTCTGCAAACCAAGCCCAGCAATGAACACCGGGTTGATCCCTGTGCGAAAGCCCTCGGACTTTAACTCGTGCGAATCTAGCCCATACTCCAATCGCTCGCCCTTCCAAAATACCTGCCCTCTCTGCAAGGTGACGTTGCCTTCGGCTTTCACGGTGTGCGTTTGCTCATCCACTTCCAGACGCTCAGCCATCAGCACAGCATTGCCATACCTGACACGCACGCCATTCTTGCCGATCCACTTGCCTTCAGCGTAATAATGTTCAATCTCGCTGTCAGGGCGGAGGTTTTCAATCTCCAATGGATACTCGCTAATAGCCTCCGCACATAGCCCGGCCTGACCGCTCAAAAGCAGCCACGACAAAACCCCCAAGGGAAAGAATAACCTCAATCGCATCGGCTGCCCGAGCCTAGGCCAACGCCATCCAGCCTGCCAAGGCCGAAATCCGGTTGATTACAAAAACCCGGTTCTCTCTGGTGGTTGGCAAAATGAATTGATGATGCTATTTAATGCTGCATGAATTCGCCCAATGTCTCGCGCCGTGATTTTGTCAAAGGTTTGGCCATCACTGGAGCCGCCCTTGCCGCCACTTCGATTCCTGGCCTTCAGGCCGCAACGGCCTCTCCCAAAATCAAACTTGGCATCGACAATTTTGCGGTGCGGGCGATGGGATGGAAGGCGGATGCACTAATAGATTATGCAGTGGGTCTGAAGACGGATTCGATCCTGATCTCGGATTTATATGCGTTTGAAACTTTTGAGGATGCGTATCTCACCGGTCTTCGCAAAAAAGCCAGTGATCAGGCGCTGCAAATTCACCTCGGTTCGTGGAGCATCTGCCCCACCTCCCGATCCTTTAAGAAGGATTGGGGCACGGCCGAAGAGCATCTGGTGCTGGGCATTCGCGCGGCCAAAGCCCTGGGATCGCCTGTGTTTCGCGTCGTGCTCGGAGCCGGCGATGACCGCCTCAGCGAGGGCGGTATCGAGGCCCGCATTGAAGAGACGGTCAAAGTGCTAAAAGCAGTTAAGTCCAAGTCAGTGGATGCGGGAGTTAAGATCGCAATTGAGAATCACGCCGGTGATATGCAGGCGTATGAACTCGTGCATTTGATCGAGGCTGCCGGCAAGGATTTTGTGGGCGCGAACATGGATTCCGGAAACGCCGCATGGACTTTGGAAGACCCTATTTCAAGCCTCGAAATTCTAGGGCCATACGCCGTCACGACGAGCCTCCGCGACTCGGCCATCTGGGAATCGGAGAACGGTGCGACCGTGCAATGGACTGCCATGGGCGATGGCACCGTGGATTTGAAGGCATACTTCAAACGGTTTGCCGAGCTTTGCCCCGGCATCCCTGTGCACATTGAAACCATCTCGGGTTTCAATCGTGATTTCCCCTACTTGAAACAGGATTTTTGGAAGGCTTTCCCCAAAGCGCGCGCCTCCGATTTCGCCAAATTTGTGGCGCTTGCCAAACACGGCAAACCTCGCGCAGCGCACCAGAATCCTCCCGGAGTCGACGGCAAAATTGCCGAGCAGGAATATCAAAAAAGTGAGATTGAAAAGAGCATGCGCTACTGCAAGGACGTGCTCGGACTCGGCGAGAAAGCCTGACCCTTTTAATTTTATGAATACACGATGGTTTCAAATAAGCGCACTGGCTTCATTGCTCGCTTTCGTTCCGGTGGTTTCTCAAGCCCGGGCGGAAGACCCTGCCAAATTCAAAGTCGGCGAATTTGACTTCGCCCGCCCCGCCGCTTGGAAATGGATCACCATCCAACCGGGCATGCGTAAAGCCCAGCTTGCGGTTGTGGACGAAAAATCAGGCGCGAAAGCTGAAGTGATTTTCTTTTATTTCGGACCGGGTCAGGGCGGTGATGCCAAGGCCAACATCGACCGTTGGCTGGGTCAGTTTCAGGAAGGTGCCGACAAGATTAACGCCAAAATCGAACCGGTCACTGTCGGCAAAGGCAAAATCACCTACGTCTCGGCTGAGGGCACCTACCTCAGCGGAATGCCCGGAGGGCCCAAAACAGCAATCCCTGACGCGAGACTTCAAGGGGCGATCGTGGAAAGTGCGGAGGGGAACGTCTTCATACGGATGACCGGACCGAAGGCTCTAGCAGGCTTTTGAAAAACGGATGGTTTTAGAATCTAAGGGCTTCCGTTTTATGATTTTCGTCGTTTGCGTGCCGCTTTTGCGGTGCGGTCCGGATGTTTTTCCTGTCATCCGGGCACACCGCAGGTTCCGGCGTCCCGCTTAGGCGGT
>JANYDC010000065.1 GCA_025359965.1 Pedosphaera sp. | reverse complement strand
CATGCAGCACCGCCGCCTCGCCCGTGACTACGAGAGGACGGAATCCAGTGCCGAAGCATGGGTTTATCTCGCCATGATACGAATCCAACTCCGCAGACTCGCTTGATTCACCCTCTAACGTGAGTTTTCAGACAGGCTCTTAATCCTGGCTACGTGACCACCACCCTGATACAGGTTGCGGCGGGCTCTCTATCCAGTGGCGAGGTGATTTTGGCCGGCATCAAGATTGACGGACTTCGCGAGACAATGGTGTCTATAAGCGGCGTCAAAAGCATCCAGCTGATACGCCCAATCAACAATTGAAATCCGTGGAGTTAGACGAGAGGTCCAGTGGTAGTTTGACTCGTGAGTCCTTGGTTAGCATCCAAGGTCTTTGTCAGCGCACCGGTCTTTCCCTCAGATATTTTCTTGAAAGAGCGACGGGAGAATTCACTAAGGATGTGCTGTCCTTGAATGAAGAGCACACCACGATTGTGCTCATAGACGTGGGTTCGGCTGATCGAATCGTCGTGATCTGGTCCATATCCCGACGGAACTGAGCTGCTACTCAATTGTTTTATTTTCCACGGGCAAACCCTTTTCAAAACTGTCTTCCGAGCCTTCAACAATTCGTTGACGCCCAGCTTGGTAAAAGTTTTTTGTCTTCTGCAAAGCGCAAAGTCCGTCGCTCGTTATTTGGTATTGTCGAACTTTGATTATTTGGCCTTCGATTACTTCATGATGATATCCGCCTGATACCATTGTACTCTCCTCCAATCTGGCCATCATCTGATAGAATGAAGGCCCGGTACTTGTAATTCCCCGATTGCTCAACTTCATCCGGATATATTTTCCCGGCATTACTTCCACTTTTTCTAACGCCTCCAGCACAGCGAACTGCAAATGACTCAGTGCTGGAAGGTTGCTTTGGTAGTTCTTCATAGGTTCATATTTAAAGGTTGAAACATCACTCCGAGTAACGTAATGCTGAGTGACATCATCAGGCAAGAATGAATAAACAAGCGGCCACCGATAGAATCCAGAATAACTGGGAGTGAGTTGTAGCTCAATTCCTAGAGCGTCTCGTTCGCAATGAGGGAGATGGGGCCTTTTTACCTAGAAACTTGCAGTTTTTGCGTTGTTTCGTCGCTACGCATCCCTTTCCGAAATGCCTTGCTTTCTGGGTTCGTGAATCAATGATTCACCATACCCTATGGACGCAAACGAAATCCGATCTGATTCGCAGTTCCTCGCTCACTTTACCAAGGGGCCGAAGCCATTTGACAACTTAGTATCTATCCTTAAAGACAAGACTATCCGGGCGGGGAGTCTCCCTTGGACCAAAATTCCTGCCGTTTGCTTTACAGAATGCCCTTGGCCTAGCCTCATCAAGCATGCTGAGGATTACTCGCCTTATGGGATAGGCTTCACAAAGCCTCATGTCTTTGCGGCGGGTGGCGGTCCTGCTTACTATGTCCGCTCTGACCACTACAAAAAGCAAGATTGGGACAAGCATGTCCATGCGTTCGTCACTCCATTCTGGCCCGCTTACCGTCCCTCCCACCTAAAGAGCGACGACTTTCTCAAAGGAAAAACCATCGATTACTCGCACGAAAGGGAATGGCGTGTGCCTCATGATTTCAGCTTCGAATATTCCAGCATTAAATTCATTGTCATTAAAACCTACGAAGATATGGCGAAGTTTCCAAAGGATTTGAAGGATGCAATTGGAAGGGAGAAGTTTATTCTGGTTGAAATCTATCGAAACATTGAAAGGCTTTGGCCTACTCACATATTTTGATCAGCACCAAAACGATGAATGCTCGAAAGCCAAATAGCACTCGCCGAGCCACCGTAGGTGCCCAAGCTCAGCCCCGTTTACCCTTCACCTCGAGCTTTGTTAAACAGACGGTAATTTGAGGGCGGTTACCGATAACCGTTGTTTGATTCCCCTCAATTGACTGGAGCTCAGCAACTGTGCTCGCAGTCAACGGGAGGAAGAATTCTTACTGCCGAGGAACTTTGATGCCATTTCCTTCAATTCAATTCTTATCTCTCGTCGGGGGATAACAAAGCACTCGATCCTCCGAAGAATCCCTTGCATTTTTTCCGAGGTGGGGAAGAATCCGAATAACTGGATGGGGTCGTAGCTCAGTTGGTAGAGCGTCTCGTTCGCAATGAGAAGGTCAGGGGTTCAACTCCCCTCGGCTCCACCACACTTGAAATCATTGTTTTTTTGACCATGCAACGGTTCGTCGCTTCCCTTTTTTTTCTCGTTCTGGCATCCATCACCAATTACGGCCAAGCCTTAATCCCTGAGCCTTTTCCTGTTCGCTGCTATTTGACCAACTCCTATGGGGTTCCCTGTTATCAGATCCGAACCCCCGTAGCTCGTTATATTTTTGATGTCCGTGGCGGCGGATTGACCGGCATTCTCGATCGCGATGGCAAGGATTGGATTTCGTGGAATCCGACCAATGGCGCCATCGGCTCACTGCGCGGCTTGCCCAATGCCGGCGTCGCTTTTGGTCCTGGCATGACCAACTCATTCAGTCAAGAGCCGCGAGTGATGCCCGAGGGTGCAACTTTAGTGACTCAAAGTCCTAAAACCGGCATGAAGGCCTACTGGTTTTTCACCCCCACCAATGTGCAGGTCACTTTCCTCAAGGCGGCCGCGAACTATTCCTTTGTCTACGCCGGCACACCGGCCGGAAAGTTTGACACTAACTCCAATTTTCAGATCACCGCCCTAAGAGGCCAGCAATCAATCACCAATGTGTGGCACTGGGATATGCCTGATTTGGAGTGGATTGCCTACGGAGACAAGAAATCACCGCGCACCCTCCTTCTGGTCAACCACACCGATGATTCCGCCAGCGATTTCGCCACCCCGGTCGATGGCGCCATGCAGATGTTCGCTTTCGGCAAGCAATTCCCCTGTTGCGATGCCTACCTCACCAACACTCCGGCCCGGTTCAGTTTCGGATTGGTGGAATCAACCAACACCTCCGTTCTGCACGATATGGCCACTAGATGGTCCAAGGCCAAGCCTGCCAATTGGTAGAGTTATTCAACGTAAGATTGTTGGACAAATTAAAGGTGTAATTTTTGGTTTCCAAAGGTGTTGTCTGTGTTCCATAATCGGACATGCCCGACCCGGCCCGCAAAGGAGAAAAAGTGTACAGGGGCATCCCGGTTTCTGGAGGGGTGTCGCGCGGCCCTGCGTTCATTTTGGGCCAAGTGCGGGAGGCTCTGCCGGAGTGGACCATCAACGAATCCGATATCCCCAAGGAACTGATCCGGTTGCATGATGCAATCCTTGTCACTCGCCACCAACTCCTGGCCGTCCAACAAAAGGTTGAGGATGCCATGGGCTCCGAGGATGCCAGCATCTTCGATGCGCATCTGCTCATGCTGGAGGATCAGACGGTCCTGGACGAAGTCACCCGTGTTGTCAGGCAACAACACATCAACGTGGAGCAGGCTTTCCACAAAGTTGTTGAGAAATACGCCACCACCCTCGCCGCTATGGACGACGATTACCTGCGCGAGCGGGCCTCGGACCTGCGCGATGTGGCAGAGCGGTTGCTCAATAACCTGATGGGGCGTCCGGAAATTTCCCTGTCCAACCTCAGCGAGCCGTCGATTGTCGTCAGCCACGATTTTTCCCCCTCCATCACCGCCCAGATGGATCGCAAGAAAGTTCTGGGTTTTGCAACCGACGTCGGGGGCAAAACCTCGCATACCGCCATTATGGCGCGGTCGATTGAAATTCCAGCCATCGTGGGGCTGAAAAACATCAGCCATGTGCTGGAACCGGGGGACGACGTGCTGTTGGACGGTTACAACGGCATGCTGGTGGTGAACCCCACTGATCAGACCCTCTTCGAATACGGCCAGCTGGTTCTCAGGCAAACCAGCGCCCAGGAGCGTTTGCGCTGCCTGACCGGCGAACCGGCCGTAACCCTTGACGGCCAGCGCATCACGCTTTCCGCCAATATTGGAACAGCCGAGGAGGTTGAGGCCGTTAAAGCCTCCGGCGCTGAGGGAGTGGGTCTCTTCCGCACGGAATACTTGTTTTTGAACCGGAGCGAACTGCCCTGCGAGGAGGAGCAATATCTGGCCTACCGTACCGTGGCGGCAGCACTCAAGCCCAACCCGGTGGTCATCCGGACGCTCGATTTGGGGGGCGACAAAGTCATGCCCCAAACCCATGGCCAGCCGGAGATGAACCCGTTTTTGGGCTGGCGCGCCATTCGTCTTTGTCTCCACGAAAGGAATGTTTTCCGAGCCCAACTCCGAGCCATTCTGCGGGCCAGTGTGGAAGGGAACATCAAGCTCATGTACCCTATGATTTCCTGCCTTGAGGAACTATTGCAGGCCAATGCTTTTCTGGACGAGTGCCGCGAGGAACTGCGCGCTGAAAAAATCCCCTTCGGCGAGGAAATGGAAGTGGGGATGATGATCGAGATCCCCTCGGCCGCGCTGGTGGCCGAATCGCTGGCCCGGCGAGTCGATTTTTTCAGCATCGGCTCCAACGATCTGATCCAATACTCGCTGGCGGTGGACCGCTTAAACGAAAGAGTTGCCCACCTTTACCAACCCACCCACCCGGCCATCATGCGTTTGGTCGACATGACCGTCAGGGCTGCGGACAAGGAATCGATTTGGACTGGAGTCTGCGGGGAAGTGGCCAATGATTTGTCGATGGTTCCCCTGCTTCTGGGCTTGGGGGTCACCGAGTTGAGCGTTGCCCCTCCTGCGGTGGCCAGGGTCAAATTCATGATCCGCAACATCCGTCTGAGCGAGGCCAAAGCGTTGGCCAAGGACGCTCTCACCAGGGAATCAGCCGCCGAGATCCAGACCCGGGCCGAGGCTTACGCCCGAAAAATAGCGCCTTCCCTTTTTGACTAAGCTCCTTTAACTGTCATCCGATCCAAAAAGCAGATGGTTGCCATAAAAACTAAAGCCACATGAAAGTCCTGATTCTGGCCGCCGGATATGCCACCCGCCTCTATCCGATGACGCTGACCCAGCCAAAACCGCTCCTCCCCGTGGCTGGCAAACCCATGGTGGAATACGTCCTGGACAATCTGGCCCCCATCGGCAATCTCGACCGCATTTATGTGGTGACCAACGCCAAGTTTGCCCAATCGTTCCAACAATGGGCTGACCACTATCGCGCCACCAAATCAAAGCTGGATTTCACCATCGTCAACGATGGCTCAACCGATGATTCCAACAAGTTCGGCGCCATCGGAGATCTCAACTTGGTGCTCGAACGGGAGAATGTGGATGATGATCTCATCGTCGTCGCAGGAGACAATTTATTCAGCCAGAGTCTTGAGGAGTTCGGAAAGTTTTGCCGGGAAAAGAAGGCTCCTGTGCTGGGCGTTTACGACGTGGGCAGCCTTGAACAGGTCAAAAAATACAGCAGCATCAATCTCGACCTCAATGGGAAGATCGTTGCCTTCGAGGAAAAACCCCAACACCCCACCAGCACCCTCATCGGGATTGCCCTCTATTATTATCCCAAGAACACCCTCTCACTGATCAAACAGTACATTGCTGAAGGCAACAACCCTGACCAACCCGGACGCCTCATTCAATGGTTGTATCCCAAGACCCCTGTCTATACCTGGACTGTCCCCGGCCTCTGGTACGACATCGGCTCCAAGGAAACCCTTGAAGAAGCCAACCGTATTTACAGCCACAGGTAATCCTATCCTTATGGAGTGCGGTGGCAGAGCGAAGCGCCGACACCGCTTTCGAGTGGGAGCGTTCGGGGCAATCACCCATGCGTCACGAAATCTGCAGCCCCCGTCCCATAGCGTTTTCGGCGCTGGTCGTGCTGCCACCGCACTCCATAATCTACTCCGTCTCTCCGCGCTTACGAAAACGTTTAGTAATCATGTGGACCATTTCTGTGGCTTGGGAAATGCGAAACCAGTGCAGCAGGCCAAAGTAGATGAGCGTCCCCACTGCGACGGGTAGCATCACTTCGCCGATCCGAAGCGGAATAGTGCCGTGACCGAGTTGGCTCTGCCAAAGCATGCGACAACCCCAGGCGGCCATTCCAGCGGCGAGAGCTCCCGCCAGCATATGACCGAGCGGAGTCACCAGCGTCGTAAAACTGAGGCTTTTTAACTTTCTCTTCAGGGCGTGCTGGAGGAAATACAGGTTGAACATACCGCTCAGGGAATTGGCAATGGCCATGCCGGTCTGGTCATAGGCGGGGATGAGCATGAACCCGAAGATCACATTTAATATCAGGCAAACACTGGCGATCTGCATCGGCGTTTTGGTGTCTCCCAACGCATAGAACGCCCGGGCGGTGACGTTGTTAAATGAGAACGCGATTAGGCCCGGCGCCAGCCACGCAAGAGCCATGGCCGAACGTTGAGTGTCGTAAGCCGTAAATTTGCCATGCTCAAAAATCAGTCGGATCATGGGCGCGGCCAGTGCGGCCAGCAGTGCGGCAGCCAGCAGGTTGGCGAATATCAGGTAGCCGATCCCCTGTAGATAGGTTTTACAAAAATCAGGATATTTCTTCTCTGCTGCGATCCCTGCCAGAGTGGGCAGGAGGTAGGTCGCCAGCGAGATGCCGAAGATGCCCTGCGGAAATTCCATGAGTCTTACCGCCGCATCAAACGCCGCGACACTTCCTCGGTTGGAATCCCAAGCCAGGGATTGAGTGATCACCACGTTGAGCTGGAATGCCGCCACTCCCATCGTGCCGGGAATCATTTTCCTGACCACATCGCGCACGGTGGGGTCCTTCCAGGGTGATATCCATTCAAAGCGGTAGCCCTGCCTGCGCAATGTCGGCAATTGATAAGCCGCTTGCGCGATGCCGGCCACTAGCACGCCCACCGAAAGCACAATGACCTGGTTCTCCAGCGAACCGGCCCAGTGCGGCGCCACCAGCCAAACCGTGGCTATCAGCACCACATTAAGCACCACCGCCCCCATCGCAGGCACGAAGAAACTTCCGCGTGCATTGAGAATCGCCATGTAAATGGCCGCCAGACAAACGAACAACAGGTAGGGGAACATGATCCGCGCCAGTCGGAACATAAAGAGGGTGTCGTTCTTCATGAGGGGCACGATTCCCGAACCACCCCACCAAATCACCACCGTGAAAAACGCGATGCCCAGTAGCACCAAAGCAAAAGCCGCCACCGCCAAACCGCTGACCACAGCATTGGTGGCCTGCCACATGGAGGCTTCGCCTTCATTCGCTTCCTTGTTCTTGAAGATGGGTATAAACGAAGCGGTCAGCGCGCCTTCGCCCAGCAGCCGCCGGAAGAGATTGGGAATCATGAACGCCAGGCGAAAGGCGCTCGCTTCCATGCCTGCACCCATGAAATGGGTGTACGACATTTCACGCACCATGCCCAGAATGCGGCTCGAAAGGGTGGCGATACCCATGGCCCCGGTGGATTTCAGCATTTTCGACATGCTTAGAGCCTCAGGGGTTGAAGGTTCCGGTAGTGGATCACGTGAAAATCCGGAGTGCGCATAAGTTCCGCCCCAGGAGCGAAAGTCGATTCAAATGGCGGAAAGAAAACATCTCCAATGGCGGATTGGTGAACGTGAGTCAGGTAAAGTGAATCACAATAAGGCAGCAACTCCTGGTAAAGCGTGGCTCCACCGCAGACAAAAACAGGCCGTTCTTCTACGTTCCACGGGTGCAATTTCCAATCCTTCAAAATCCGGACACCCGGGTGGTTCCATTCCCCCCGGCTGAGCACAATGGTTTCCCTTCCGGGAAGTGGGCGTCCAATGGACTCAAAAGTGCGTCGTCCCATCAGGAGGATGCCGCCCATGGTGGTGGATTTGAAGAACTTAAAATCCTCAGGCAGATGCCACGGAATTTTGAGCCCGGACCCGATCACACGGTTCGGATTCATGGCGGCAATGGCGGAAAAATTCTTCATCAGACTGGTTTCAATGAATCAATCCCGAGGATGGTGGGGGAGGGCCGGTGTTTAGCGCAAGCTGCCGTTCGATCATTCGTCTCCAGAAGGTTGCATCAAGAATCCGGAAGGAATGTCGATACCTCCTCGGACATGTTCCGTATTTTTAAGAGTGTTTCCGTTCAACGTTCGGGCTTTCCATTTCAGGAAAGACCCCCCCACTCTAATGCTTTCTTCCCCCTTGTTGGCTCTGCAACCTTAATTCTGACAACTCTTTGCGTCAGTGCTGGAACAAATGTGCCAAGCCTTGGAGGCGCTCCAATTTCAACCTTACCTGCGGAAGCGGCATCAAAAATCCTATGGGTGGCACTGGGTGCTGGGTTGATTGTTTTGATTTTATCGCTGCTTCGTCGGAAAACTTATTCCCTCCGTACTCAAAAGCTCCAAGAGATACTGGCCCTGCGCGCCGCCGTCCTTGGTGCGGCCAATTGCGCGATACTTTCCACCAACAAAGAGGGCTTGATTACATTTTTTAATCGCGCGTCCGAAAAAATGCTGGGCTACAGCGCGGTGGAAGTGGTTGGCAAATATAATCCAGGCCTATGGCACGATCCGACAGAGTTGGCAAACCGGGCCCAAGCCATCAGTGCCGCGTTGGGCCGTCCCATCGCCGCCAATTTCGAGGCATTGATTGTAAACATCTCTGAGGCAGACTCAGTGGAAAACGAATGGACATTGGTGGGTCAGGATGGCAGGCGATTGGATGCCATGGTTGCTGTGTCCCCTTTGTTAAATGATGGGGATGCCGTCATTGGGTATCTATTCATTATCCGCGATATTTCGGCGCAAAAAAAGCGGCTGCCTCAGCCCGTGCCGCTGATGTTGTTCTTCGCCAGTTTGTGGCTCACACTCCGACTGCGGTGGCCATGTTGGATGCAGAGATGCGGTACTTAATGGTCAGTCAACGATGGCTGACGGATTACGGTTTGGCAGGGCGCGATATCATTGGGCAATGCCATTATGACGTTTTCCCGGACATTCCCGAACGGTGGAGGCTTATCCATCGCCGGGTATTGGCGGGCGCGGTTGAACAGTGTGACGAGGATCCATTCCCCCGCCATGATGGTTCCATAGAGTGGCTTCAATGGGAGGCTCGGCCCTGGCGCACGTCCGAGGAAGAAATTGGCGGGCTAATCTTTTTCACGCAAGTCATCACTCAGCGCAAGCGTGAAGAACAGAGCCTGCGGGACCACCAGGAGGGTCTTGCTGCGGCTCTGGCGGCCAAGAAACGCATTTTGGCTCAGTCTTTGGATATTATCTGCGCGTTGGACCAGAGGGCGCGCTTTCTTCAGGTAAATGCTGCCTGCAAAGCAACCTGGGGTTACGAGCCGGACGAATTGATTCTAAAATCAGCCTTTGATTTTATTCATCTCGACGACCATAAGGGCTGTCAGGAAACAATCGGGGCAATTCTTTCCGGCCAACCCATCCGGGACTACCGCGTTCGCCATATCCACAAAAACGGTGAGGTGGTTGAGATGGCATGGTCGGCCAAATGGTCCGAGGAGGACGGGATTGTTTACTGCGTGGGCCGTGATAACAGCGCTCAAAACCGTGCCGAACAGGCCTTCCGCCTGAGTGAAGAACGGTTTATTCAGGCATTCGCCCACGCGCCGATCGGCATGGCTCTGGTCAGCCTTGAAGGCCGTTGGATGCAGGTCAACTCGGCCTTGTGCGGAATTCTGGGTTATACGGAGGCGGAGCTGCTCAAGGTTGATTTTCAAACGATGACCCATCCCGACGATTTGGGCGCTGATTTGGAGATGGTCCGTCGCACGCTCGCCGGGGAAATTGCGACCTATCAAATGGAAAAGCGGTATTTCCACAATAATGGCAGTGAGGTTTTTGCGTTGCTCAGCGTTTCCCTGGTTCGCGACGATTCCGGAAACCCGCTCTATTTTGTCTCCCAAATTGCCGACATTTCCGCCCGCAGACTTGCCGAAATACAATTAGAGCGAAGTTTTTCAGAACTGGCTGAATCCCATGACCAGTTGGAGATGGTGATTGGCCGCGCCAACCAGCTTGCGGTTGCGGCGGAGGCCGCAGGCCAGGCCAAGGCGGATTTCCTCGCCACCATGAGCCACGAAATCCGCACGCCCATGAACGGCGTCATCGGCATGACCAGCCTTCTGTTGGACACCCGTCTTGACGCAGAGCAATCGGGGTTTGTGGAAACCATTCGCAGTTCCGGCGAGAGCCTTATGGTGATCATCAACGACATTCTTGATTTTTCGAAGATCGAGTCCGGCAAGTTGAACCTCGAAAAAGTACCGTTTGATCTATTTATTTGCGTTGGCGAGAGTCTTGATCTGCTCATGCAGAAAGCCACGGAAAAGAGCATTGAGCTCGCCTGCTTCTTTGAACCTGACGTGCCCCGGATGGTTTCAGGGGATGTGACACGGGTTCGGCAGATTTTGGTTAATCTGGTCTCCAACGCCCTCAAATTCACGGAACATGGCGAAGTGGTTGTGACGGTTGGCATCGAAACTGAAACAGGTGTTGAGGAGAGTGCCAGCCAGATAAAACGTCTTCATGTTGCCGTGCGTGACACGGGAATTGGCATTCCGAAAGACAAGCAGCACCTCCTGTTTCAATCATTTCAACAGGTCGACTCCTCAACCACCCGGCGCTTTGGAGGGACGGGACTTGGCCTGGCCATTAGCCGGCGGCTCTGCGAACTCATGGATGGAAAGATGTGGGTCGAAAGCGAAGTCGGAAAAGGTTCGACCTTTCATTTTACTTTCCTGGCTGAAAGCCGTTCGGAACAGCCCTCCAGCGACGGTATTGCCTCCTCGGGATTGCTGCGTGGAAAACGCATGCTCTGTGTGGCCGACAATGCCGAGTTGCGAAGAATAGTACGCCGATATGCCGAGGCCTGGGGTATCAACGTGGGCGAGGCCGAGCACGCTGCGGGGGGCTTGATGTGGCTTCAGGCCAATCATGTTCCTGACATTGTCATTTTAGATCAAACGCTTTTGAAAACAGGGGGAGCCGCCTTGCTGCGCACCATGCGGAGCATGACTCAAACAGCAGGCATTCCTGTGCTGGTTCTCACCGCTCGCGCTGCGGATCCGCTCCTGACTGAAATTCTTCGCGGAGGTGCAGTGAGCGCAATCGCCAAGCCGCTTAAGCCCCAGAATTTGCTCGCTGCGATCGCTGGTTGTCTTTCGATTCCGGCCAACGGGCCGTCGCGGTTAATTGGGAATGGACCTGCCGCGATTCAGCTCATGGCTGATCGCAAGCCACTTTCAATCCTCTTGGCCGATGATAATCCGGTTAATCAGAAGGTCGGGCATGCCCTGCTCAAACGCCTGGGATACCGGGTCGATATGGTGGCCGATGGTGAGGAGGCGGTGGCTGCCTTGTTGGTTCGCTCCTACGACGTTGTGTTGATGGATGTTGAAATGCCTACTCTGAACGGATACGACGCCACTCGCCAAATACGCGCTTCACGCACCGATGGCACAAACCCTTGGATCATTGCCGTAACCGCACATGCGCTGGACGGAATTCGGAACCAATGCATGGCGGCGGGCATGAACGATTATGTCACCAAACCCATCATGGCGGAGCAGTTGGTTGCTGTATTGGAGAAGGTTCCCTGCAGTTCCCGTTTGGTTCGCGCTCAGGATTGCGCGATTTGCCCTGATCAAATCAGTGTGCATGCGGGATAGGATTGGGTTGTCTTGAACTCTCGCGGCACTTCCGGACCATCGGTTTGACTTTGCCTTCCTGCCCTCAGTCGGCTTTGATCGTGGCATGAGCCATTTGAAACAGGCCCTTACATGGGCGATACTTCTTAGTCTGATGCTAACCCTGCCCGCTCTCGGCCAGAGCACGCCCGAGGTCATCAAACTGTGGCCTGGCATCGCACCTGGTGAAAAGGGTGACATCGGGCCGGAGAAGGACCTGACCAAAGACAGCGAAAACTTCATCGCCGGCAAAAGGTTGATTCGGTTGGGCAATGTCTCCGAGCCCACGCTTACCATTTACAAACCTGACGCCGCCAAGTCCAATGGGGCTGCGGTCGTGGTGTGTCCCGGCGGCGGTTACCACATTCTTGCGCTGGACTTGGAGGGAACCGAGGTCTGCGAATGGCTAAACTCCATAGGTGTCACGGCGGTGCTCCTCAAATACCGTGTGCCGGTGCGCAAGGATCAAGAGCGCTGGCTGGCACCCCTTCAGGATGCCCAGCGCGCAATGGGTGTCATCCGGCACGATGCCGCCCGTTTGGGTATTGATCCGAAACGCATTGGTATTATGGGCTTTTCAGCAGGAGGTCATCTTTCCGCCGCCGCCAGCACCATGTACGGCAAGCGTGTTTACGAGGCCCTTGATGATGCGGACAAAACGAACTGCCGCCCCGATTTCACGCTGCTGATTTATCCCGGCTACCTTGTTAAGAAGGACCAGCCGACGGAGGTTTCTCCGGAGCTAAAGCTTGATGCGAATGTGCCGCCCATGTTTATCGTTCAAACGCAGGACGACGGAGTGGGCGTAGAGAATTCCCTCTATTTCGCAATGGCTTTAAGGGCCGCCAAAGTTCCGCCCGAGCTGCACATTTATCCCAAGGGCGGTCACGGTTACGGTCTCCGCCGCACCGAACAAGCGGTTACGCTCTGGCCCCAACGCGCCGAGGAATGGATGCGCGAACAGGGGTGGCTTGCCAAGAAGCCGTAATGGGTTTGTGGAGTTGGCCTTTTGTCATCCGTAGCCTATGGGCACGAAAGGGAAGGGGAACCGATTTCGGGACCGGCAATGGTGATTCAAAGGCGAATCTCCTTTACTCAGCGAGCTGCTGGTGGCCGCAGCGGGAGCAGAATGGGTCGCCTGTCAGAATCTGCTTTTCGCAATGGCTACAGCGTTTCCTATCCTGTTTTGAATGGATGATGAGATTCCGAATATACGGAATCCAAGCAAACGCATAGGCAAAGATGAAGACTGAATCTCGCCTATAGAAAATGGAGTAAGCCAAAAGCAGAATCGTTCCAACCAGACTCAACCACCAGAAAATGACCGGAATCACCACCCTTTTGCTCTTTTCAGAGCAGTACCACTGAATGATGAACCGACTGAAAAATGCAATATTGCCGCACCAGCCGACAACTTTCCACGGATGCCAATCGATGCCTAGAAAATGACTGTTGTGCCAAAGAAATTGCATATGACGACGAAGAGACCCTAGATTTGCTGTTCGCGCGAGGCAAATTGCGGGGGGAAAGGAATCGTGAGAGAGCGAGATTGCTCTGTGGGTACCCAGGCTAAAGTTGCTGGTTCAAATTCTCGAAGACAATGCAAGCCTGCTCAAGCACGATCTGGGGGGTGCTTCGAAGGCTCAAAGTATCCATTGACCGCATCAGCAACCATCGTATCCAGCTCAGCAAATGAATCGCCTTGCGTAGTTATGCCACCCCGCCCTGTCGTATCATCTCAACGGGCTACAAAGCTCCGCTTTCCCGTCAGGCTTCAACGGTGAAAGTAAGTTCATGCATGCCATTTAAATATGAGGCATTTTTGCGAGCATACAAGCGGGACTCCATTACTCAATTCATCACTCATAACCCTTGGAATCGTTTAACCAAAGAGTCGTCAAGAATGTTGTCTCAAACCCGTTCCCGAAAAAACCCCACCCGCCGCCCTTGACCCCGCCTTCTCCAGTGGTTATATCTACCCTTCACTTTGGTGCGGAGGGATGGCTGAGTGGTCTAAAGCGACGGTTTGCTAAACCGTTTTACGGGTAACACCGTAACGGGGGTTCGAATCCCCCTCCCTCCTCCATCTTTCGCCATTCTCCGAGGCTTCTCGTTTTCTTAAGACCTCGCATTGTGCCGATGAAAACAAAGCTCGATCAGATCGGCTCCATGGCGTGCATAACTGAGTCTTCGTCCTGGGTAAATCGATAAATCGAATGTATTACGTATGTTGGCCGCCGAGAATCAGCGACGCAGGCGGAAGAATGTGACCTGCTTTGAAAGGTCGATGGGTTCTTCCCATTGGATTTCAGCGTCGCGGAAATAGAGTTCTCGGCGTGGCTGCCACATTCCGGCTTCACCGGTGTTTTCGACGGTCCAAAGACCGGGGGCGGCGACGGCGGCGAGTCGAAGCTGATTGGTCCCCAGGCCTTCGATGTTGATCTGTGCCTGAGGGCGGCGGCTCAGGTTGATGCGCTCAACTTCATTCACCAGGGTGTCCCAATAAGTCGGGAGGGTATCCCAAGGATTGGCCCCGGAATCATTAGTGACAAAGATCCAGCCTGCACGGCGCTCACAAGCGAGGCGGACGTCATTAGTCATGGTTTGGACAGTGGGAATATTGTAGACGAGATGGCCGAATTGTTTGGCCGGATATTTTGAGACCCACGCGTCGGGCTGATAGGCGGGATAGCCTTGATCGTATTCGAAGGTGACCCAAAGATCGGCGGTGTTGCGGAGGCGGTAGACTTCAGGAAGCTGTGTGCCGGGGTTGGCGATGACAAGCGAACGGGGGTGTTGCGCGTGAATGTGCTGGTTGAGAGTCGCGTAATAGGAAAGGACGCGCTCATCGGAGGCATTGGTCATCTCATCCAGAAAAATTCCGTCGAGGGCGTACCACTGATAATAAGTGGCGACGTCGCCTTCGACCTCAGCGGTGGGGCGGGCGGCGTAACGGGTCGAAACGTAGCCCACAACCTGACCACCTGCGCTGCGGAGGGAGTTGATGCTCTTTTGGTAGGAGGCGGAGGCTTGGGTACCTGGGCCGGAATTGGGATTCAGAATGGCGATGAGCGGAACGCGACGGGCCGCCAAAGCCAATCGATTCCAATCGGTCGCTGAAGTGAAATAAGCAGGCACCAATAAACCCACGTTATTAGTGCCAGCGTGAAGCAGGCCCGTCAGCAATAGCATGACAACGGCGATAAGGCTGCGGCAGCTTAGCTGAATGGAGCGCCGCATGGGATCAATCATGGGAAAGTGATACCCATTACTGCGAGATGAGTCGATAAAGGCCAGAGGCCGTATGTTATTCACAGGGAACAGGCAAATCGGAGGCCAACTCCAAATCAACTCTACAGATGCAAACCCTGGAACATTAACGCAAACGGATGGAATCAAGCCTGTTATGGTTTGGGCACCGGCGGACGCCCCATTAAATACTGGGCCGCATTGGGCTTCACGATCCCCTCTTTATGTTACGGATAAATTCAGAGTATTCGACCAGCACTCCCATGCGGTGCATCAAAAACAAAGTTAGGCAACCCGTCAAATTCGTGGCCGTGACTAATGCTGCGGAAATTCGCCATGCCGAATTCCCGCGCCAAAAAGCCCTAACAGCGAAGACACCCGCAGCCAGCAGGAGCATATTTGCAAAGTAAATAATAGTGAAACTCCCGTCATCAATATGATTAAGGGCACTTCCAAAAATGGCATGTTTTAAAAGCAGGCTATCCTAAAGGCACATTTGGAACCCGCATAGGTTGTTGGCCCGCCCGTTTGAATGGAGCGGTTGCAGGTTGAGTGGTGCATCCAGAACCTCTCG
>JANYDC010000053.1 GCA_025359965.1 Pedosphaera sp. | reverse complement strand
TAGATGGTGGCAAGGAGTTCGGTGGGGTGGACGGGGTCTTCGGTGGGGCTGCTGCCGGTTTTGTCGGATTTGCCGTGGACGTAGCCGCGTTTGATGCCGGCGCCGGCGATCATGGAGGTGTAGCAATAGGGCCAGTGGTCGCGCCCATCGGCGGTGTTGGTGTTGCCGGAGGTGCTCACGCCCTTCAGGGGGCTGCGGCCGAACTCGCCAATGGCCACCACGAGGGTGTCCTTGAGTAATCCGTGCTGTCCATGTCATCAATAAACGCAGAAAGCCCTTGATCAAGCATGGGGCCGGAGTTCTCTTTCATGCGTTTGCTGAGTTCGACGTGGTGATCCCAGGAGTGATTGTCGGAGTTGGCGACCTTGGGCCAGATGACTTCGACGACGCGAGTGCCCGCCTCGATGAGTCGACGTGCGAGGAGGCAGCTTTGGCCGAAGGTGTTGCGGCCATAGCGATCGCGCATTTGGTTGGATTCGAGGGTAAGGTCGAAAGCTTTGCGGGCGCGGCCGGAGATGATGAGATTGAGGGCGCGCTGGTAGTAATCGTCGAGGTTGTAGTTCTCCACGGCTTTCTCGACGTCGGGCATGGCGGCTTCGATGGCATCGCGAAGGTGGGCGCGGCGCTGGAGACGGAGGGAGAAGACCTCCGGCGGCAGTTTGAGATCATCAACCCGAATGCGGTCCATTTTGGTCATGTCCATGTCGTCGCCATCGGGGAAGAGCCGGTAGGGATCGTAGGCTTTGCCGAGGAATCCGGCGCTGCCCCCTTTGCCGACGACGTTGGATTCCTGAAGCGGACGGGGGAGCATGACGAAGGGAAGCATGGGCTCGTTGACAGGACGAAGGCGGATGATTTGGGAGCCAAAGTTGGGGAAGTCCTTGGGGTCCGGCGGTTCGAGTTGACCGGAGGGGCTGACCTTGTCGGTGGTGTAGCCGGTCATGATCTGGTAGATGGCGGCAGTATGATTGAACAGTCCATTGGGGGTGTAGCCCATGGAGCGGATCATGGTGAACTTGTCGTTGACCTTGGCGAGTTTGGGGAGGATTTCGGTGAAGTTAACGCCCGGGATTTTGGTGGGGATGGGTTTGAAGGTGCTGCGAATGTTGTCGGGCGCGTTCTCCTTCGGGTCCCAAAGGTCCAAGTGGCTGGGGCCTCCCTGGAGATAAATCATGACGACGTTCTTGGCCGTCCCCCAGCCGGGGCCGCCGGTGTGTTTGCCTGTCTCGCCCGCGTGGGCCTGAAGCTTGAGCAATGAGCCCAGGGAAAGGCCGAGCATACCCGCCCCGCCCACGCGCAGGAGATTGCGGCGCGTCATCTTAAGGCGGGGATCGCAAAGGTCGCTGCAGTTGCTGCCGGTAATTTTAATCATGTGGTTCTTTCAGCCGAAGGAGCCGGCCAAGGGGTATGGAGTTAATGGTTGAAAAGGAAACCGGGGCTGTTGATGAGCGCCCATGTCAGATCCTGCACGACGGTGAGGCGTCTGTTTTCGTTTTGACGGCTGCTGGCTTTTGCATCCTCACGCAATTGCACGAGGTAGGGATCGAGGGTGACGGGTTCTTCGGCTTTGCTGAGGGTTTTCTGGAGGTCGACCAGTTTTGGATCCGCAGGCAGTGGCTCGGAGGCTTTGTTGACGGCGTGTTTGCGTTTCCAGAATTCAATATCGGTATCGCGATGGAAGGCGAGGATGGCGGAGGCTTGCTCGGGTTTGCGCTGGCCGGCAGGCGCGCGGGCGGCCAGAACGACGTTTTCTGGAAAGCCCGGGTCGAGGGGGTCATTGCTGCCGGTGACATGGAGCCTGAAACGGCCGATTAAGAACTCCTCCCCATAGTGCTGGTTCAGGACAATGCGGAGCGTGGCGCCGTTGGTGCTGGAGATGGGTTGTTCCAGTTTGAAGGTGGCGACGTGGCGCTGGGTGTTTGGAGCGCCTCCGATAGCCCAGCCATTTTTGCCGGTCACGATCCTTCCGTCAATGGCTTGTTTGGCTGAAAAATCATTTTGGGAATAATCGGCGCGCGCGTCCGAGAATTTGGCGGCCGTGTCAGGTTTGTTGGTGCCGGGGGCCCATGTCAGCTCCAACTCGCTCAAGACGAAGTTGCCATCCTTCTGCCGACCCGGCCCAAACTTGGGCAGGCTATCGTCGGGGAGGACTTCAAGCATCACACCGGTGATGTTGGTGAGCGATGATAGGGCTTCAAGGATGAACTCGGAAGGGCTTTTGCCTTCAGAAGAGGTGATTGAACCGTCGGTTTGTCGGACGAGTTTGTTCTCTCCGGTCGCAAGGAGGTTTTGTGGGTTGAGTTGAACCCAACTCGTCTTGGTATCGGCGGGATTGTTTTTCGTTTCCCAAAAGGCTGCTTGGGCGGGGAGTAGGATCTCGTGTTCCTTGAGTTCCTGTTTGGTGTGTGCGATCTCGGATTGGCGACGCTTTTCGAGCTCCACACTTAGGGTTTTGGTCATCTCGTCGTAGGTTGCCAGATCGGATTTGGATTTGGAGATGCTTTCTTCGCGCTGCCGTTTGAGATCGGCAATGATTGGCACCATTTTAACCTCTAAAGGGGCCAGTTCGTTGGTGATGCTCGCTTCATCGGAGGTCACGGTGGCGATTAAGGAGAGGGTTTTTTCCGTTTCAGGCTCAGTGGCGGGCCTGTTGATCACTCGGAGGAATACTTCGTTGACCAGTTTGCGATCGTCCTTCTCATTTTCGACCAATGTTGCGAGATAATTAGTCGGATCGTTGATGGCAAGTGAGATGGTGGGCCCGCTGAGCAGGGCCATGACCGGGCCGAGGCCCAGGTCACTGCTGCGTTCGCATTCGCAGGCGCTTTGGCGAACAGGGCGGCCAAGGGTGGCGAGCAGTCCGCTGCCGACATCCATCATGGCATCCGAGAGCTGGGTTGCACGCTGACCTGGTTTTGAGCCGGTGATGCTGGCTGTGCTGCCCGTGACGCGGAACACAGTGTCGAAGATGGTTTCCGCCGGAAGCCGCCGGGCAATGGCGTGGGAGTAGTTGACCTTGTCATCCTCGTTCCACTTGGTCGGGCGTATCGAAAGTTGGTAGGTCCGGGATTTGCAGATGATCCCCATGAGTTTGCGGACATTGAAGCCGCTGCCCACAAATTCCTGAGTCAGGTGATCAAGCAGGGCCGGATTGCGGGGAGGATTTCCGGCGCGGGTGTCGTCCAGGGGTTCGATGATGCCCGCCCCGGTGAGATAGCCCCAAATGCGGTTGGCATAACTTGAGGCGAAGTATCGATTGTCCGGCGTGGTGATCCAGGAGGCCAATTTCTCCCGCCGCGTGGCGTTTTCCGTTTCCTCATGCTTGGCCACGAACGGGAAGAGGGGAGGGGTTACCTTGCCAGTGCGGTCGTGTTTGACCTCGCCTTCTTTTTCGTCGCCTACCATTTCAAAGAGCGGTTGGGCATTTTCCACAGCAGTGCCACCAATTTTTTTGCCATCGCTCTTCGGGTCTTCCTTCCGAGAGACCTGGGCAAAGAAAGCGGAGAGTTGATAATACTGGTCCTGAGTCCAACGCTCGAACGGATGGTCATGGCATTTATTGCAGTTGAACCGGGTGGCTAGAAAAAGGTGGGTGGTGTTTTCCATGGCCTCAGAGGGCGTGCGGACAATCTTCCAGTAGCTGGCGGCGGGGTTCTCCTGGTTTGAGCCGGAAGCAGTCAGGATTGCCCGCGCGAATTGGTCGTAGGGGGTGTTTTTTTCAATTTCGCCGCGAATCCATCCGCGGAAAACTTCGGCACCTTCAGCACCGAGGAATTTGCTGTTGCATTGAAGGAGGTCTGCCCATTTGTTGGCCCAGCAGTCAACGTACTCGGGGCTGCCAATCAAGCGGTCGATCACGGCATCGCGCTTTTCCCGGGTTTCGCGCGAATCATTCTGAAATGTCTGGATCTCTTGTGGTGAAGGGGGCAGGCCGGTGAGGTCGAGATGGACGCGGCGGATAAATTCGAGATCGGTACAAAGTTCGGAGGGTTCGATCTTCATCCGCTGCCATTTGGCGGAGACCAGTTCATCGATCTTACCCCAGGTGACAGGTTCTTTCCATGCGAACCCACTGCGATCCCCCATGACCGTCAGGGTGGTGGCCGCGTAACTCCCCTCATAGCGGGCGAGCACGGGAGCCTCACCCCGCCGCAACGTGCTGATCAAACCACCGGGTTCAGTGGTCACGACGTCGGCATTACCACTTTCAACAAACGCCTCGGCCGTGACATCGCGCTCTGATCCGTCAGCGTAACTAGCCATGATCCGCATTTGTTGCTGCGACCCAATTTTTTGCACAACGGGGTCTTGTGGGAAGATTTGAATCTTCACCACTTTGGGAGACTTCATGTCGAGAGTGGCTCCGTTGGCAATCCATTGGCGAAGAATCTGGTAATACTTGGCATCCACAGTGGTGCGGCGGCCGCCCTCGTGCGGCACTTCTGCCACGGCTTTCAGGAGCATCAGACTGTCATCTGGGGAAGCTAGGTTCACGCGGCGCGAGGCAAGGTCATCCGTGAGCGCGCGAAGGTCGGTTTCAGGATCGTAACCGCGCAAGGAAAGCTTGAAGCCGTTTTTTCCATCCTTGGCTCCATGGCAAGTCCCAGCGTTGCAGCCCAGTTGGGCGAGGGCGGGGGAAACGTCACGGATGAAATCGGCCCGGAACCCCTGGCTCATGCCCGCGATTCGCACGGGGGGCTTCACCAGTCTTTCCTGCGAGCGCCACGGTTAGTTTGGCTGTGCCGTTCTTCAGTGGCTGCAATATGCCGCGGGGCGAAACGGACGCCAGTTCGGGCTTGACGCTGAATTTCACCATGCGTGTCACATCCATGGTTTCCCCGGAATTAAGCCGGGCGGTCACCAGCATTTGGGCGTAATCGTTCGCGCTGACAAAATTGATCTTCGCGGGTTGTATCTCGAACGAGGCAATCTTGATGTCAGGCGGAAAGGACTCCTGAGTGGTGTTGGTGGTGAAGGGTTGGCTTGTCACCGCAGCCCAGGCAGGACGGGCTGGAGCCAAGGTTCCTTTAGTAATGGGTACGGAGACAAATTCCTTCAAGACCGAGCCATTGGTGGCATTGAAAAACCGCACGATGCCATCCGAACCTCCTGCGGCGATTTGTTGGCCGTCCGGGCTGAACGCCACGGAGTAAATTTCAGAGTGAGGAACCGCTGCCCGGGCGATCTCGTGGATCCCCTGTTTTTTGTAATCTTCGAGTTGCTTTTTTTCCTCTTCATTACGATTGCCGGGAACCTTGCCCATGATATCGCGCAGGGGTTTGGGCACATCTTTGGTGTAATCGTAGCTGCAAACCACGAGTTCACCCGCGCGATCCAGACCGCCGCCATAGGCGATCCGGGTTCCGTCGGCATTGTAACGCACGCTGAAGACGCGCCCGGTGGTGGGGAAGAGATCCGCAATGAGTTGGGCGTCGTCGCCGATCTCCCGTTTGACTTCACGGAAGATACGATAAACCTTGGGCAATCCATCTGATCCGCCCGCAATAATTTCCTCAAATTTTGGGTGAGTGTCGAGAGCCAGCACTCCACCTTTCAATGCCCCCGGAGTAATGGAGGTGACGTTGTCCACGAATCGTTGCTCGGCGATCTCGGTTAATTTGACAGTCATGTCGCGGCCTCCCGAGATAACATGGTCGCCTTTGCGCGAGAAGGTGGTGCTCATGGGCCAATCGTTGTGCGATCCCATCTGCATGACCTGTTTGCCGGATGGCACTTCGATGGCTCGCACGGTATTGTCAGCGCAGCCGAACGAGACCAGCCTGCTGTCCGGCGACCAGCTTACTCCGTAAAGGGTGTCGTAGCTCAGGATTGTCGAAAGAGCGAGCTTGCGGTTTGTGATGTCCCATACCTGAATTTCGCCCTGCCTGGCGGGGTCTCCTCCAGCCACTGCAAGCATTTTGCCGTCGGGCGAAAAACGTATGGACTGCACCCGCTCCGAAAGCCCGATTAGCCGGGCAGCCAGGGTGTCACCATTGTTTTCATAAAGTAACACCTCGTGAAACCCCGCCACGGCTAGCAGTTTTCCGTCCGGTGAAAAATCCAAGGAGGCGATGACCGGGGGCCTTGCATAGACGGGGGGATGTTCCTGATCATAACGTTGCCTTGCGTCAGCAGGGGTATCATCCTCGGCGCCTTCCAGTATCCAGGACCGGATCAGAGCGACTTCGTGCTCTGGGAGAGGTGGCTTGCCCTTTGGCATCCTGACTTCGCCGTCCTGCGGCGTGATCATCTTTAGGATTGAACTTTGCTCGGGATGATTGGGGACGAGAGCCAGACCCTCGGCATCGCCTCCGGCCAGCAGCTTCTTGAAATCCGTCATCACATAACCGCCCTTCGACTTGGCTGGTTGATGGCAACCTTGACAGTTGGCCTGAAGGATTGGACGGACGCTTTGGTAGTAACTGGTCTTTGGGTTTGATTTGGCATTTACCGAAGGATTTTCCGCTGCACCGACCGGTTTAGAGATGGCAGCTTCGAGGATGAGCGCAGTCAAAAGGCCAATGGACCATCGGAGGGCACAAACCAGCGATTGACTTGCGGGAGGGTTCATAGGGCGCATTTTCTGGGAACCGGACACTTTGGTCAAGCGGTCAGTCGATGACGGGAGGGGTGCCTCGCATGGGTGCGGCCTGAAGTGAATGCCTTGATATTCTTGGAGGGGCGGACGAAGAATGAGCCATGCCATGGACCCCGAAATTCAGAGTGTGGTGCTCGACTGTGTATCGCCGCTTTGTGTTCACTATTGCTCTTCTGC
>JANYDC010000027.1 GCA_025359965.1 Pedosphaera sp. | reverse complement strand
CCGGCTGGGAGAATTGATCGACCTGATCAGTTCCATTCAACTGGCGGACGCGGCAAGTCGTTCAAAAGATTTGTTGGGGCGGGTGTTTGAGTATTTTCTAACGCAATTCGCCAGTGCCGAGGGCAAGAACGGCGGGCAATTCTATACGCCCTCCTGCATCGTGCGGTTGCTGGTGGAGATGTTGGCCCCGTACAAGGGGCGCATCTACGATCCGTGCTGCGGTTCGGGCGGGATGTTTGTGCAATCGGAGAAGTTTGTGGAAGCGCACGGAGGCAAGCTGGGGGATATCTCCATCTACGGTCAGGAAAGCAACCCGACCACCCGCCGACTGGCGGTGATGAATCTGGCCCTGCGCGGCATCGAGGCGGATTTTGGCCCGGAAAACGCGGACACCTTCCGGCGCGATCTTCATCCCGATCTGCGGGCCGATTATGTGCTGGCCAACCCGCCTTTCAACGATTCGGATTGGTTCCGCAAGGACGACGATGTGCGCTGGCAATACGGTGTGCCGCCCAAGGGCAACGCCAACTTTGCCTGGGTGCAACATTTCATCCACCACCTCGCGCCCCAGGGCATGGCCGGGTTTGTCTTGGCCAATGGGAGCATGTCTTCAAACCAATCTGGCGAGGGGGAGATTCGCAAAGCGCTTATTGAGGCTGATCTGGTCGATTGCATGGTGGCAATGCCGGGGCAGCTTTTTTATAGCACGCAGATCCCGGTTTGTTTGTGGTTTCTTTCTAAAAACAAGAGAGGCGCGAAAGCCAAGGCAGGCGGAGTGGCCGAGCGCAATCGGCGAGGAGAGACCTTGTTTATCGACGCCCGTAAACTGGGCACCCTGATTGATCGAGTTCACCGGGAGTTGACCGAGGCGGATTTGGCGAAGATTGTTTCCACGTATCATGCGTGGAGAGGAGAAAGTCTCACGCGGAATGGAGCGCAAAAACATTTTGGTGACCGCATTGCGGTCTGCGAAGAGCGCAAAGAGGAGAAAAATAAAAAATCCTCTCTCCCCCTCCGCGCCTCCGCGTCTCCGCGTGAGTATTTCGATGTCGCTGGCTTCTGCAAATCGGCAACCACCGCCGAGATCGCGGCGCATGGGCATGTTTTGACGCCGGGTCGCTATGTTGGGGCGGAGGAAGTGGCGGATGATGGCGATCCCTTTGAGGAAAAGATGCCGCGTCTTGTGGCGGAGTTGAATGCGCAGTTTGCGGAGTCGGCCAAGTTGGAGAAGGCCATCAAAGCGAATTTGAAGGGGCTGGGGTTATGAAGCGTAACTCAACCATCGGCGATTACGTTACGCTTCAGCGTGGCATAACCTACAAAGGCAACCTAGTCGGTAAGCCGGGGCCAGCCTTACTCGGGTTGGGTTCGATTCAGCCAGGGGGAGGATTTCGAGATGGAGACTACAAAACCTACGGCGGAGAGTGTCCTCCGAAGCTAATGCTTTTCCCCGGTGATTTGTTTGTTTCGCTTAAAGGTGCAACCAAAGACGGAAAAATGATTGGTTCCGTTGCACGCGTCCCGATTACTGTTTCTTCAGGTCGACTCACACAGGATACCGTCAAGCTCGAATTTCGAACTTCTGATCCAGAAACCGCAGACTTTATCTACTGGTTTCTACGAACGCCACAGTATAGGGATTACTGTTCGGGCAGAGCTACAGGGAGTGCTGTAGTTGCACTGAGCAGGGAAGATTTTCTGACCTACCCGGTCCCACCAATCACCGCGACAAGAAAGCTCATAGTCAAGGTCCTTGGGGCGTTGGAAGACAAGATTGAGTTGAACCGGCGGATGAATGCGACGCTGGAGACGATGGCGCGGGCGCTGTTCCAGAGCTGGTTCGTGGATTTCGACCCCGTCCGCGCTAAGCTTGATGGTCGTTCCCCTGCCGCCCTCGACCCAGCCACCGCCGCCCTCTTTCCCGAGCACTTGGAAGATTCGCCGCTCGGACACATCCCGAAAGGCTGGACCGCAGGCAAACTCGGCGACATCGGCACGAACTCACGGCGCGGTGTCCAACCCGGCGACATAGCACTGAACACACCCTACATCGCCTTGGAACACATGCCGCGCCGATGCATCGCGCTCGGGGATTGGGACGACTCAGCCGACGTGGCGAGCGGCAAGTCCGCGTTCAAGAAAGGGGAAATCCTCTTCGGCAAGCTGCGGCCCTACTTCCACAAAGTCGGCGTCGCTTCGTTCGATGGCGTCTGCTCCACCGACATCCTTGTTCTCGCGCCGAAAAGCCCCGAATGGTTTGGCTTCCTCCTCGGCCACGTGAGCAGCGACGAACTTATTCAATTCACCGACCTCGCCTCCACCGGCACCAAGATGCCGCGCACGAACTGGAGTGACCTAAGTGCCTTCAAAGTCGCACTGCCGCCGAAGCCCATCGCTGCCGCCTTCACGCGTATTGTTCAGCAGATGCTCGACCGAATCCACGCCAACCTCCACCAATCCCGCACCCTTGCCACCCTGCGCGACACGCTGCTGCCGAAGCTGCTTAGCGGGGAGTTGAGCGTAGCCGCCGCCGACAAACTCAAAGAGGCCACCACATGAGCTCTCAAGGTTACACAATCTATCTCCTCAAGGATGTGATCAAATCGTTCGATGCGGCACTGGATGAAGAGAAGACTGTAAGCCGGCACGAGTTAAATAATAACCTTGGATTCACAGAAACACTCTTTGTTGGTGAGCAAAACCAATCACGTCCCGGTTGGATGGATTTACTTAATCCTCATCTCCAAACTCCTGTGGCCCGCGCTTTCTCCGCGAATATCTCCGCAGTCTTGTTGGTGAATTATGGCAGCCGGATTCTTGCGGTAACGTTCGGTTACGGCAAGGGACTGCTGGCGGGTTCATCTTGGGTTCGCGACTTTGGGCTCAAAGTAACACTGAATCGTGTTGACCCTGCCAAATTGCGGGGCGTTGATTCGAAAACCTACGAAGACATGGTTCTCTCTACACGGCGACAAGCAAGCAGGAGTTCCACAGTGAACACTTTTGAACTTGATGTCGCTCGAGATCTTGTTCGCGGAGTAACGGGAGATTCTTTGGACACCACATTTTTCAAACGTCTGACCGGTTCGGATTCCTTATCGCTAACGACGGAACTTCCGTTTGAGGATTTTGGTGACTTGTTAGATGAACTGCTCGTTGCTTACGGCGAAACGAAATACAAGACCAACTTCGGGTGGATCGACAACGTGAAGGAAGTTGATTCTGCTGTGCGCCAGGAATTGGATAAACTACTTGTCGCGGCTTTGCTGGCCGGAAACACAGCGGGGATGCATTTCGCCCCGGCGGATGTTGTGGAATGGAAGGACGTAGCTGGCTTTAATTTCACAGGCGGAAAGAAGACGATTACCTATCCCGAACTGGACCTGCCAGATTACCTACAAGTGCTGAACGGCAAGTTGGCCCAGCTCGACATTGATCAACTTAAGCGCCACAGAGTGCGACTCCGCTATGAGGGTTCGGATGTGTTCCACGACCAATGGCCGATTTACGAGTGTCTCGTCTGGGAAACGGATTCAAAGGGGAAAAAGTATGTTCTGTTCGACGCCCGATGGTTTGAGGTCGAAAAGTCTTACGCAACGCGTGTTTTGTCTTTTGTGAAATCGATCTCAAGCGTGTCTATCGCATTGCCTCAAGGCAATCTGGGTGACGACGAGGGTGTTTACAACGAGTCCGTAGCAAAAGGTGACCCAAATCAGTTCGCTTTGCTCGATAAGCAAACCGTCAGGGCAGACGGTGCTGCCACACTGATTGAGTTTTGTGACTTGATGTCCAATAAAGGACATCTAATCCATGTGAAAAAACGGTCGGCATCGGCAACACTTAGTCATCTTTTCTCTCAAGGATCGGTTTCAGCAGAAGCGTTTCTTCGCGACGAAGCAATCCGCAGCGAAGTGAGGTCGAAGCTCCAAAAACTCAAAAAGAACGCACATCGCGCGTTGATTCCGACGAACCGACCCACTCCCGCCGACTTTGAAGTCGTCTATGCGGTTTTGGCGAAGGATGGAACACCATGGCCACCAAGTTTGCCGTTCTTTTCAGCGGTAAATCTGATGCATCACGCGAGCAGAATACAGAACTCAGGCTTCAAGGTGTCATTGCAACATGTGAAGCAAGTCTGAAATGAGCCTGACCGAATCCATCGTCGAAGACGTCACCCTCGAATGGTTCGGGGAGCTGGGCTATGCGGTCGGGCACGGGCCGTATCTCTCGCCCGGTGAACCGGCAGCAGAGTGCGGATTTGAACATCGCCGCGAAAGTGTTCCTACATGAGTGCGACCTACCCAACCAAACTCCTTTTGGCTTTTCGCAGCGGCGACCGCTGCGCCTTTCTTGGTTGTTTTCGCCAACTGTCCGTTGATGCGCCATCCGGCGGTGATCCTGTAGTCATAGGCGAAGCGGCGCACATTGCTGGGGAGCAGCCAGCCGCCGCCCGGTTCGACGCGTCGATGACCGACGACCAACGAAATCATTACCGCAATCTGATTTATTTGTGCGGTGACCATCATACCCAAATCGACAAACAAGTCGCAGACTTCACCGTCGATGCGCTTAGTCGGCTTAAGGTAGAGCACGAGGCCAAAGTCAGAGACGGTTTGAACGCTGCGTTCGCTCAGATTGGGTTTTCTGAGCTGCAACTCGCGACCGCCTGGGTCAATCGGTTTCAACCAGATGCCGATTCACCGGACCTGTCCCTGCTGCCTCCGGAAGAGAAGATTAAGAAGAATGAGCTTACAAATGGAAGCCGGGTGACAATCACCATGGGCCTCAGCGTGGCGAGATTGGTGGGAGAATTCGTGCAACAGGAGTCACTGATTGATCCAGACTACCCTGAGCGACTAAAAGCTGGATTCCTTGAGGAGTATTTCCGTCTGCGTCGAGGTAGCCACCGTGCCGATGAGCTTTTCGATCTCATGTGCGAGTTCTCACAACGCGGCCTAAAGGGGCAGTCGCAGCGGTCTGCCGGACTCGCAGTGCTCGTTTATCTGTTTGAAAAATGCGACGTGTTTGAAAAATGATTCTGCCCACCAAGCACATTCCTCTCGACCGCTCGCTGCTCGGCGCAGGCGCGGTTGTGCTACAGTTTCTGGACGCACCCGTCACTCCGACGGGAATCTGGGAACGGGTGAAACATGCTCCTGAAGTCGGAACGTATGGCCGTTTCGTCCTGGTCCTCGACTTCCTCTTTGCAATCGGTGCGATCGACTTGGTGGATGGCCTCGTGGTCAAAAACGAATTCTCATGATCAAAAAGCTCTCAGCCAATAATCCGTCGTTCAAAACCGTCGAATTCAGCGCGGGGTTCAATGTCATCTGGGCAGATCGAACGCAGGATTCCACAAAGCGGGACTCACGCAATGGCTTAGGGAAATCGACACTGATCGAAATCATTCATTTTTGCCTCGGTGCAAAATCGTCGAAGGGCAAAGGATTGCTCGTTGAGGCGCTGAGGGGTTGGGAGTTCACTCTCGAAATGGAGATTGAAGGGAAAGACTTTTCGGTAACCCGCTGCGTTGACGATCCCAATTCGTTCTTCGTTGAAGGTGACACGGGGAATTGGCCTGTGAAGCCAAAGAAGAAGCAAGGAGAGTTCGCATTGGGTCTGCGAGATTGGAATTCTCTATTGGGAAGTCTGTTCTACAACTTGCCAATCGAAGCGGACGCAAAGTATCAACCCACCTTCCGTAGCCTCGTTTCTTACAGTATCAGACGCGGGAAGGATGCATTTACGACGCCGTTCGAGCACCACAGGAAACAGGTCGAGTGGGATAAGCAGGTGAACAATGCATTTCTCCTCGGTCTCGCGTGGACCGATTCTTCTGAGCTTCAGTTGCTCAAGGACCGCAAGAAAGGTCTGGAGGGTCTGAAGAAGGCCGCAAAGACTGGAGTGGTAAAAGGCTTTGTTGGTTCCCTTGGAGATTTGGAGGCCCGACGGGTGAGGCTCCAGAAGAAGGCAGACGCCGAAGCTGCGAACTTGGCATCCTTCAAGGTGCATCCTCAGTACGAGGAAATCCGCTTGCAGGCGAATCATCTGACCGAGGAGATTCACGAGGCCTCCAATAAGAACGCGATTGACCAGCGAATGTTGTCACTCTACGAGAAAGCGCTCACAGAGGAGAATGTTCCGGTCCCGAACGCCATCGAGAAACTGTACGCGGATGCCGGCATTTCCCTCCCCGGGATCACATTGCGCCGAATTGAGGAGGTGCAAGCGTTTCACCATAACATTATCGAGAATCGCAGAGGATTTCTTGCCGCAGAAGTCTCGCGGCTCAAGCGGGACGTGCAGGCGCGAGAGCTGACAATCAGGGACAAGAGCAACGAGCGAGCAACTGTGATGGCCGTTCTGCAAACCCACGGTGCCCTTGAGGAATACACGTTGATTCAAAAGAGGCACTTGGAGACAGTCAACGAATTGAACTCTGTTGCTTCATCAATTGACAACTTAAAAGCCTGCGAAGCGGGACTGAGCCAACTAAAAATCGACCAAGAAGTCCTACAGCAAAAGGCACGGAGAGACTACGATGAGCGACGTAAGATTTGGGAGAAAGCCATCGAGCTATTCAATGGGTTCACAGAGCGGCTTTACAACGTGCCCGGGCGATTGGTGATCGACGTGGCTGCGAACGGATTCAAGTTCGACGTGGAAATCGAAAGGTCGGGCAGCAGCGGCGTGGGCAACATGAAGGTCTTTTGCTACGACATGACCATTGCGTCCCTATGGGCGGAAAAGTCCCCGTCACCAAAACTCGTGATCCATGATAGCGCGATCTTCGATGGCGTTGATGAACGCCAGCGCGCATTGGCACTACAGGTTGCCGCTGCAGAATCGGAGGCGAGACAGTTTCAATACATTTGCACGCTTAATTCAGATGAGGTGCCTTGGTCTGAGTTCACAGAGGGCTTCGATCTGCGCGCGTTTGTAAAGGCGACGCTCACAGATGCAAACGTAAGCGGCTCCCTCCTGGGTCTCCGATTCTGATTCTATGTCACTCAACGAATCCCTCGTCGAAGAAGCCGCGCTCGAATGGTTCGGGGAGCTGGGGTATGCGGTTGGGCACGGGCCGCATCTGGCACCCGGTGAACCAGCGTCGGAGAGGGATTCGTTTGGGGCGGTGGTGTTGGAGGGGCGGCTGAGGGAGGCGATACGGCGTTGTAATCCGAAAGCGCCGGAGGAAGCGCGAGAGGAGGCTTTGCGGAAGGTGTTGCGGGTGGGAGGGGTTTCGTTATCGCAGACGAACCGGGAGTTTCACCGAATGCTGAGGGATGGGGTGGAGGTGCCGATGCGGCAGGCGGATGAGTCCTACCGGACCGCGCCCTTGAAGTTGGTGAATTTTACTGATCCTGAGGCAAACGATTGGCTGGTGGTGAACCAGTTCACGGTGATTGAAGGGCAGAATAATCGGCGGCCGGATTTGGTGGTATTTTTGAATGGGTTGCCGCTGGCGATCATTGAGCTGAAGAATGCGGCGAATGAGGAGGCGAGCATTTGGAGCGCGTACGCGCAGTTGCAGACTTACCGGGCGGAGATTCCCTCGTTGCTCCAGACGAATGCGGTGTTGGTGGTGAGTGATGGGATTGCGGCGAGGATCGGGTCGCTGACGGCGAATCAGGAATGGTACAAGGTTTGGCGGACGATTGATGGGCAGGGGGAAGCTCCGACCAAGATGGCGGAGTTGGAGGTGTTGTTGCGCGGGGTGTTCGAGAGGCAGCGGTTTCTGGATCTGCTGCAGCATTTCATTGTTTTTGAGGAGAATGCGGACACGGGCACGGTGCAGAAGATCATGGCGGGGTATCACCAGTTCCATGCGGTGAATGCGGCGGTGGAGGAGACGGTGCGGGCCAGCGGGATGGGGTTGGAGAGCGGAGTCCGTGAACCCCAGGGATCGTATTGGGCGGGTCGTATGCATGGGGGGAAGCCGGGGGATCGGCGGGTGGGGGTGGTGTGGCACACGCAAGGGAGCGGGAAGAGTTATTCGATGTTGTTCTATGCAGCGCGGATTGTGCGGCACCCGGCGATGAGGAACCCGACGATTGTGGTGCTGACGGATCGCAATGATTTGGACGACCAGTTGTTTGGGCAGTTTCAGCGGTGTCACGGCATCGTGGGGCAAACTCCGGTGCAGGCGGGGAATCGGGAGCAGTTGCGGGGGTTGTTGTCGGTGGCGAGTGGCGGGGTGGTGTTTACGACAATTCAGAAATTCCTGGCACCCCAGGGCGAGAAGATGCCGACGTTGACGGAACGCCGGAATGTGGTGGTGATCGCGGATGAAGCGCACCGCACGCAGTACGATTTGATTGATGGTTTGGCTCGGCATTTGCGGGATGCGCTGCCGAACGCGTCGTTCATTGGGTTCACGGGCACGCCCATTGAGAAGACGGACGCGAACACGCGGGCGGTCTTCGGCGATTACATCAGTATTTACGACATTCCTCGCGCGGTGGCGGACAAGGCGACGGTGCCGATTTATTACCAAAGCCGGATTGCCAAGCTGGGTTTGAATGCGGCGGCGTTGCCCACGCTGGATGCGGAGTTTGACGAGATCACGGAGGGCGAGGAGGAAATGAACCGCGACAAGCTGAAGAGCAAGTGGGCGGCGTTGGTGGCGTTGGTGGGTGATCCGAAACGGATTGCGTTGATCGCGGCGGATTTGGTGAATCATTTTGAGAAGCGGATGGAGGCGATGGAGGGCAAAGCGATGGTGGTTTGCATGAGCAGGCGGATCTGCGTGGATTTGTATGAAGCCTTGATTGCCTTGCGTCCGGAGTGGGCGAGCGCGAAGGACGACAATGCAGAGGTGGAGGAGGGACGGGCTTGCGTGGTGAAGGTGGTGATGACGGGCGGCGCGGATGATGGGCCAGATTGGCAGCCGCACATTCGCAACAAGGACAAGCGGCGCACGTTGGCCAACCGGTTCAAGGACAGCTGCGACCCGTTCCGCATTGTGATCGTGCGCGACATGTGGCTGACGGGGTTTGATGCGCCGTGTTTGCACACGATGTATGCGGATAAGCCGATGCAGGGGCACGGGTTGATGCAGGCGATCGCGCGGGTGAACCGGGTTTTCCGGGATAAGCCGGGCGGGTTGGTGGTGGATTATCTGGGGTTGGCGGACCAGTTGAAGAAGGCGTTGATGACGTACACGGAGAGCGGCGGTCGGGGCAGCCCGACTTACGACACGAAGGATGCCATCGCGGTGATGATGGAAAAGTACGGCATTGCCTGCGATATGTTGCACGGATTCAAGTGGGACAAGTGGACGAATGGCAAAGCTGGGGAACGGCTGGGAGTGATCTCGGGGGCGTTGGAGCAGATTTTGCAGCTTCCGGAAGGCAAGGCGAGGTTTGTGCGGGTGGTCACGGATTTGTCGCTGGCTTTTGCCCTGTGTGCGGCCAGTGATGAGGCAACCGAGATACGGGATGACATTTGTTTTTTCCAGGCGTTGCAGGCCAATTTGAAAAAGGATTTGGGCAGCGGCAGCACGAAGACGCCGGATCAGTTGGACGCGGCGGTGCGCCAGTTGGTTTCAAAGGCGATTGTGGCCGATGGGCAGATTATTGATGTGTTCACGGCGGCGGGGTTGAAACATCCGGATATAGGGATTTTGGATGAGCGGTTCCTGGCCGAGGTGCGGGGGTTGAAGCACAAGAATGTGGCGGCGGAGTTGTTGGCCAAGTTGCTGCGGGATACGTTGGTAGTTTTGAAGACGCGCAATCTGGTGCAGTCGGAGCTGTTCTCAGAGAAGTTGAAGAAGACGCTCAATGGGTATCACAACCGGGCGATTTCAACGCAGGAGGTGATCGAAGAATTGATCCGGCTTGCCAAAGAGATGGACGCGGCGGCGAAGCGGGGCAAAGACCTGGGGTTGACGGATGATGAGCTGGCTTTTTATGACGCGCTGGCGGCCAATGATTCGGCGGTGCAAGCGATGGGGGATAGACAATTGAGGGTGATCGCAGCGGAGTTGATCACGAAGGTGCGCCAGAGTGTGACCATCGATTGGAATTTGCGGGAGAGTGCGCGATCGAAGATTCGGGTGATCATCAAGCGCATTCTGAACCGGTATGGGTATCCACCGGACCTTCAGGACGATGCGGTCAGGACGATGCGGTCAGGACGGTGCTGATGCAAGCGGAGTTGTTGTGTGCGGGTTGGGTGGAATAAGGGAGGGGGAGTGGGGGAGTCAGTACCGGGGGTGAGCGTGGGCAGATGACGGAAAAGGGCGGGCCTTCAGCCCTTTTGTGGTTTTGTGGGCGTTTACCTAGGCCGTTGGCCCTGAATTGAACTCCAGATTTGACTGACCGCATGGCGGTCTTGGCTGGTATCCTTCGCGCCTTTGGCGCTTGGGAAGGGGCTTTCTAGGCTTTGAGGGCCCATCTTAGTTTGGCGCTTTTAGAGCGGGGGTTGGAGCGGGTTTCTTCGGGGGTGGGTCTAATGGGATCGGAGCTGATTTCGCTGTAGGTTTCCTGCTGCAGGCCGTCTTCGAAGGATTTTTTGACGCGGCGGTCTTCGCCGGAGTGGAAGGTGAGGATGGCGACGCGGCCGCCGGGTTTCAGGCAGGCGGGGAGTTGGCGGAGGAATTCGGTGAGGGCGTCCATCTCGTTGTTGACGGCGATGCGGATGGCTTGGAAGAGGCGTTGGATGGTTTTGTTGACTTCATCCGGATCGATGGGGAGGCGGCCGTTGCCTGTGGTGACATCGCGCAGGATGGTGGCGAGGTCGGTGGTGCGGAGGATGGGTTTGCGCTGGCGGGTATCGATGATGCGCTGGGCGTATTCGGCGGGGCGGAGTTCGTCGCCGTAGTCGGCCAGGATTTTTGTGAGGTCGGGGAGGGACCAGCGGGCGAGCCAGGCGCTGGCGGGTTCGCCTTTGCGGGGGTTGAGGCGGAGGTCGAGGGGGGCGTTTTCCTTGAAGGTGAATCCGCGGGCGGGATTGTCGATTTGCATGGAGGAGAGTCCGAGGTCGGCGAGGATGAAATCGACGGTGGGAAAGTCTTTTTGGAGGAGGGCGCGTGAGATGCCGGCGAAGCTGGTGTGCATGACGGTCAGGGCGTCGGGATCGTAGCCAAGGGCGCGGAGGCGTTCTTCGGTGCGGGGGAGTTCGAGAGGGTCGGTATCGAGGGCGACGAGGTGTCCGCCGGGGGCGATTTTCTTGAGGAGTTCGACAGTGTGGCCTCCGTAGCCTAGCGTGGCATCGCAGCCGATCTGGCCGGGGGCGGGCTGGAGGGCGTTGATGACTTGCTCAACCATGATGGGGCGGTGGGTGCCGGCGGGGGTTTTGCCCGAGGCAATGACTTTGGAGACGGTGTCGGGGTGTTGAGCGGCGTTGTGTTCCTTGTATTTTTCGGCAAATTGGCGCGGGTTGCGGCCGCTGTAACGGACACGGCGGCGATGAGGTGTGGGGCTGGTGGATTCTGGCTCGGTCACAAACGGATGATGGACTCATTTTGGATTACTTGCAATTCTGGCGTGAGATTTGCTATTTGGAGGGTATGACGCTGGTGCGTCCTTAACAATTTCCTCTGTGTAGAGGGAAAGTGGGCTTTGGCTGTAATTTTCCGTGTGTCGGCCAAAGCCCGCTACTTTTTGAACATGGGCGGATTCGGGACAGTCCAAGTGGATGTGAGACGTTATAGGGGTGTTGGCCGAGGGCTGTTGGCCGTGATCGTCATGGGGGTGGTTTTGTCGGCGGCTTTGCGGGTTATGGCGGCTGGATCCGTAAAGCTTAAGACTTTCAGCGGATGTTGTGACGCATCGGCGGGGGTGGCATTGGACGCCAATTCATTTGTGGTGGGCGATGATGAGGGCAGTATTCTGAGGATTTACGACGTGAAGGATCCTTCCGCCAAGCCGCGGGAGGTGGATGTCAGTGCGGCTCTGAATCTTAGAGGGAAACGGCCGGAAAGCGATATTGAAGCGGCAGCAAAGGTGGGTGACCGGATTTATTGGATTACTTCGCACGCGCTGAACCGTGACGGCAAGGAGCGAGAGAATAGGCACCGATTTTTTGCCACTCAGGTGGATCGATCCCCTTCGCCCATTTCCATTGCTCCTATTGGTTGTGCCTACGAATTGTTGCAGGGCGATATTTTGCGCGCGCCCACTTTGGCCAGTTTGAACTTGGCTCGTTCGGTTTCGATCTCTCCGAAAGCAGAAGGGGGTTTCAATATCGAGGGGCTGGGGGCGGGGCCGGGTGGGAAGCTATGGATAGGTCTGCGGGGCCCGATGTTGGAAGGGAAGGCGATAATGATTCCGCTATTGAACCCGGAACAAGTCATCGATAACGGAACAGCGGCGGCATTCGGCGAGCCTCGTTTGTTGGATCTGGGAGGGTTGGCGGTGAGGGATATGCTTTGGCGGGATGGGGCGATGTATATTTTAGCGGGACCCAGTCTGCTGGGGCAGCCGTATCGTGTTTTTCGCTGGGATGGCCAGGGGGTGAAGGTAGAGGCGGTGGGGGAGGCCATTGATGTGAAGGGGCATCCTGAGGTATTGATGGCTTTTCCCGATGCGGCGGCCCATAAGTTTTATATTCTGCTTGATGATGGATCGCGCGAAATTGACGGAGTTCGGTGCAAGGATTTGCCAGCGGGATCAAGAACATTCAGAGGCGGTGTTTGGCGCACTGGGGAATAGGCTGGGTTATCGCGTCCGCTGAAAAAGACTGTTCCACATCCAAGGAGACTTCGCGGCAATGAGGATCAATATTTTACTAGCCACTTGGTTGAAAAGGGCTTTTTGAATTAAGGCAGCCCATCGGAGGCGCTGGGTAAAGGCGGCGTCGCAGGCGCGGGCAATTTCGTGCTGAGTCTCGGCCCAGCTTGCAAGGCCACGACTAAAACTTAACAAAGGCTCGATGGCCATTTCGGCGGATTCGAAGGCCATGGACATGCCGTTGCCAGTAACGGGCGGGATCATGGTGAGTCCATCGCCAATGCTGCACTCCTTTTGGTTTATGGCGCGCTTTGGCGTTAGTGAGATTCCCGCGATGGAACAAAAAGATTCATTATCGAATTGAGCATCAGCTATTCGTGAGTGCAGCACCGAGGACTCCGCTCCGCTGAGCCAGCGGTTCCATGTTTTTGCTAGATCGGGCACGGTCGTGGCACTGCGAAAGAGGCCGCAGATGTTGACTTCGCTGCCCGGTAATTGGCAGAGGCCAACGTAGCCTGAAGCAACGAAATGCATTTCCAGATCGGCTGCCAGAGTTACTTCGCGGGCATGAATTTTTAGCCCGAACAAACGCCAGCCTTCCGCGACGGGTTCGGCACGCCGACCGGTGGCTCGAACAATGGACTCGCCGAAAGTACCCTGCCATCGGGCACCGGAATGGAGGTCGCCGCCGAGATGTTGGAACTCACACGCAAGAAAATCGTCCATGGCAAAACGCGAGATGCACAAGGCGGGGTCGGGCAAAGGACGGGCCGGGAACAGTGGTTTCTCTGAGAAAAATTGAGCTGTTTGTGCCGTGCGCGAGCCGGCGGCCTGGAATCCCTCTAATAATCCGAGGCGCTTCAGCGAGCGAAGGCCACGACCACTGATAAATTCTCCGCAGACACGGTGTCTGGGGTAGCAGCCGGATTCCCACACCGTGACAGGGATGCCCTTTTTCCGCAGGCCGATGCCGAGGGTCAACCCCGCCAAACCACCGCCGACGATGGTAATGGATTTAGGCATGGCGCTTGGCCACGAAGCAATGGCTGAACAGTCCGGTCGAGTATTCATTTAGCTCCCAGCTGTCGTGGTCCGGCCAGAGGGCGGATAGTTCGTTGCCGTCAAAGCCGGCTTTCACACTGACCACGGCGTCGTGGCGAGTGATGTCGTTGCAGCCGATGAGCGGGAGCATGCGGCAGGCTTTAAGAGCCAGCTGGGAGCGGCGCGGTTCGCATGCGACGAAGAGTGAGGTGTGAGAGGCGACGGCGCGAAATAGTTGGCGCAGTGCATCGTCCTGAAAATGATGCAGGAACAGATTAGCAATAATGACATCAGCATCAAGGGATGGTTGAGAGAGGAATGTATGGACGTCGGCGGCGACCTGTCTGACGTCCCAGTTTAAGGAGACGAAGTGACGCATGGTTTTATGGTTTGCGACCGGATGGAGGTCCACCAGAGTGGCTTGGGCAGCCGCGCAGGAACGTGACCATCCCCGAGCAATTTTTAGGAGAAGCGTGCCGTCGCCAGCGCCGAGTTCGACCAGATGTGGCATTCGTAAACCACGGCGAAAATGCCCTTGGCAGGCACGCGAGATGATAGAGGCGTGGCGCATGATGAAGTTCAGCCGCCGTAAATCGCCTCGAGACCAGGCGGCCCGTCGGTCCGTCGGGGCGAGGGTGTCCAAAAGCTCAGGTTCAACCACGCGATGCATACTGCTAATCGACTTTCAATAGAGCTCCGTGGCAACTGAAACCTGCGCCGAAGGAGGACATCCACCACCATCCGCCGGGCTTGGATTCGGCGAGGGCTTGCTGGAGCACGAACACAACGCAAGGGCTGCTGACATTGCCGAAATCGCGAAGGATGTTGGTGCTGAGGCGGGTGTCGTCCTCGGTGAGGTTCATGCGTTTTCGCAGGGCCAGCAATACTTCGCGCCCGCCCGAGTGCAGAATCCAGGCTTTGATCTCGGATCGTTTGACATCGTGCTTGGCAAGGGTGTCGGCCAGCAGGGTTTCAGCATATTTTGCTGCGAGGGCTGGCACCTGGCGTGTGAGGATGTTACGGAGCATGCCGTTGCAGTGCTCGAATCGAAGGTAATCGCGATCGGCCGGGCTGTGGAGGCTGGCTGCGGTTTTCCATTCGATTTTGCGGGTGTGGTCTGAGGATTGGCTGGAGAGGACGGCGGCACCCGCTCCGTCGCCGAAGAGGCAGGCGCTGATCAGCACGCCGGGATCGTTGTCGAGATAGAAGGCGGCGCTGCAAACTTCAACGCAGATGCTGAGGACGCGTTTGGCACTGCCTGAATCGAGCAGGGCCGCTGAGGTGCGCCAATTGGGCAGGGCGGCTCCACAGCCTTGACCGACCAAATCCAAGGCTTGCACATCGGGACGCAATCCAAGGCTTTCACTGACGTAACTGGTTAATCCGGGGCAAAGGTAGCCGGTGCAGGTGCTGACGATGACGGCATCGATTTGGTCGGCGCAGAGATAAGCCGACGCCAAAGCCCGTTCGGCGGCTTGAGCGGCCAGTGCGGGAGCATGACGGGTGAAGCGAACGTGGAGCACATCCGGATTGATGATGAAAAACTCGGCCAAATCCTCGACGGCCAAGTGGCGAGATTCGATGCCGTTGTCACCGCACAAGACCTTTTCAAGCACGGTTCTGGCGCGACTATCGAACTGCGGAAACTGAGCGGAATGCTGCAGCGCGGTCCAGCACTCCGCCTGCGTAAAACGCCGGGGAGGAACCGCTGTTCCGAGTCCAGTCACAAACATGCGTGATGTTAGTGCGTGGGGAATGGAAAAGCGAGGGAGTTGGTAAAACTTGCCAAAAGCAATTAATGCGAACATCTTGATGCTTAAATGAGAACCACCTTGACGCTTGATCCTGATAACGCTTCAAAAGCAAAGAAGGGGGCGGCAATGCTTCGCAAGCCTTTTAAGGAAGTTATCAATGCTGCTTTGCGCATTGGCCTCAATGAGATTTTGGCGCCTCCTGCCGCAAAGCCGTACAAAACAAAACCTCACGCCATGGGTCTTCGTCCAGGACTTAGTTACGACAATGTCACGGAGCTAATTGCTGCGACCGAGGGAGAAGATCATTTATGATTCTCGTCGATGCAAACCTTCTGCTTTACGCTGAGGATCAACTTTCAGAACACCACCAACCAGCGCGGGAGTGGTGGGATGACAGGCTTAGCGGTGCCGACCCGGTGGCGCTTTGCTGGCCGGTTCTAGACGCTTTTATAAGGATCGGCACTAATCCTCGCGTGCATCGTCGACCACTCACTCTCAAGGAGGCGTCAGATCGGATCGATAGTTGGTTCAATCAATCGTGCGTTTCGATTGTTCAGCCGACAGATCAACATTGGAGTATTTTCCGGCAGATGTTGGAGAAGGGAAAGGCGGTCGGAAACCTGGTTTCGGATGCGCATCTTGCGGCCTTGGCAGTTGAGCACAATTGTTTGTTGTGCTCGACGGATTCAGATTTTTCGAGATTCCCACGACTTAAGTGGAAGAATCCTATCGCAAACTGAGCGGCGAGCATCAATCTGCGCCTAGAGCGACTTGAGAAATTCCTCCCAGTCGGCGCGTTCATCTACGTCGCTTAGGATGTGCAGGAGCGCAATGCTGAGGTTGGCCTGGCGGCATTTTAAGAGAGTTTGGGCGAGGACTTTCTGGGTGCTCCAAGGGATGTCCTTGAACAGCTCAGGTTGCATGGCGCGTAGACCTATCAGCCAGTAACCGCCGTCGGTGGCGGGGCCCACGCAAACATCTTTTTGAGCAAGGTTTTGCCAGGCGGTGTCGATATCGCGACTTGAGATATAAGGGCAGTCAGCTCCGATGGCGGCGACTTTGGTGCACCCTTCGTCGAAGGCTTCCTGAAAGGCGTGGGTCAGGCGAGTGCCGAGATTACCATCGCCTTGGGGGCGGACGGGCCAGCATTCGGGGATTAGGCCTTTGAGGGAGTCGAGGGCGTGGCCGGGAGTGACGCGGACTTCGACATCGGTGCGGCGTCGCAGTTGGTGTGCGAGTCGTCGCAGCAGTTGCGTGTAGGCTTCGAGGGCCTTTTCATTGCCGATCTGGCGGGCCAATCGAGTTTTAACTTTTCCCAGCTCCGGGGCTTTGGAAAAAAGGATCAGGCGATCCATGGCTTTTATCCGTTGATGGCTGAACGCATATTGGCGAAGAGGCTTTTGCCTGTGCCCACATCGACAGGCTTTTTGGCCTTTGCGTCGGCGTCCTCGATGCACTCGGGTGGGAGTTCTTTGAGGAACTGAGAGGGGTGCGCGGGGGTGGGTTGGCCATATTTGCGTCGGCCGAGGCAGTAGCTCAGTGTGAGTGTTTTCATGGCGCGAGTGAGGGCCACGTAGAAAAGACGGCGCTCTTCGTCAAGCGTGCCTTCGACTTTGGAGCGGCTGTGAGGGAGTAATCCTTCCTCAAGACCGACCACAAAGGCGTGGGGGAATTCGAGACCCTTGCAGCTGTGCATGGTAATAAGGGTGACGGCGTTTTCAGCAACTTCCTTTTCTTCGCTGCGATCAGCATCCAGCGTGATTTGCTCCAGATAATAAGTGAGGCGTTCGGCGGGGGTAGGCGCGTAGTAATCCGATGGCTCAAGATCGACCATCATTTCCTTCAGATTGCGGATGCGGGAATCGGCGGCGGCTGCTTCTTTCTCCGAGCGGCGGATTTCCTCGTAATACCCGATTTTGCCCATTAGTTGATCGGCCCAATCGTTGAGACGTAAGGTGCCTTCCTCCTGCTGAAGAGCGTTGTGATTGGTCTCCAGCAGTTTCTGAAAGGCCATGATGGACTCGCGGGTGCGCTCCTGAAAGGAGATTTGCACCAGCGGGTTTTTGAGCGCGCTGTAGACTGAGCATTTGCGCTCGGAGCTGGCGGCGAGCAGGCGTTCCATGGTGACGTCGCTCAGACCGCGCGCTGGAGTGTTGGCGATTCTTAGGAGGCTTATATCGTCATGAGGATTTAGAAAAGCTTTGAGGTACGAAATGAAGTCTTTGATCTCGCGGCGGTCGAAGAATCCCTGCCCGCCGATGAGGTGATAGCGGATGCCTTCCTTGCGGAGGGCCATTTCGAGGGGGCGTGCCTGAATGTTGGTGCGGAAAAGGATGGCCTGCTCGTTCCAAGGGATGCCGCGCATAGTGCGGTTGGCTTCGATTTCCTCCGCGATGACCCGGGCTTCCTCCTCGTCGTCCTTGAAGGTGTGAAGTTGGATGAGGAGGCCGTCGCCCTGTTTGGACCAGAGTTGTTTGGGGCGGCGGCGCGGATTGTTTTTAATGACGGCGTTGGCGGCGCGCAGGATCACATTCGTCGAGCGATAGTTTTGCTCGAGCTTTACCACCTTGACCTCGGGATAAAATTTTTCCAGATCAAGTAGATTGGCCACCTCTGCTCCGCGCCAGCCGTAGATGCTCTGGTCGTCATCGCCCACCACGCAGAAATTGCGATGCTCACTGGTGATGGAATGGACCAGTTGGAATTGGGCGGCGTTGGTGTCCTGGTACTCATCCACCATGACGTAGCGGTACTTCTCGCGGCAGGCTTCGAGCGACTCAGGGTGTTCTTTGAAGAGCCGCAGGGTCAGAAGCAGAAGATCATCAAAATCCACTGCGTTGCAGGCACGGAGGGAGCTTTCGTACTTGATGCGGAGATGCTGGGCGAGAGCTATGAGGTTGGGGTCGCCGCTGATTTGGCCGTCCTTGCTGTTCTTGATGCGGCTGAGGAGACTGAGCATCTCGCGGGCATCGGTTTTTTCGGCACCGATTTTGATGCTGCTCAGGACTTTCTTCATTGCGCTCATCTGCTCGCCATCGCTGTAGATAGTGAAGTTGCGCTTGTACCCGAGTTTCTCAATGTGCAGGCGAAGAATGCGGACGCAGAGCGAGTGGAAAGTGCTGATGGTGGGGCGTTCGGGCGGAGCGTCGCCATCGCGGCGGGGCCGGGGGAGCATGGTGCGAACGCGTTCCTGCATTTCGCGGGAGGCTTTGTTGGTGAAAGTGACGGCCAGAATATCCCCGGGGGATACGCCTTTGGCGACGAGGTGGGCGATGCGACAGGTAATGACGCGAGTTTTGCCCGTGCCGGCCCCGGCGAGGATGAGGACGGGTCCCTCGGTGGTTTCGACCGCGTGTCGCTGCTGCGGATTGAGGCTGGCTAAGTTCACCATCAGGGTGCGGAGTTTAAGCCGCTGGCAGCGGGAGTAAAGCTCAAGCAGGGCAGCGAGGCTCTCTGAAAGTCGCAGTACCCCCTAAACTTTAAACCGCTTCAACTCCGCGTGCCCAGGGCTGCGCTAAAGTCCCTTTAACAGCTCTGAATGCACGGATTTAAGCCATTTTGCCAAACCACGTTTATTTGTTTGTTTTCAAAATGGCACTCAGAGACCAGCTGACCACTGCAAACACCGAAAACGCAGAGGTATTGAGCAGGCTATTCCTCCGGCGGACTACCTGGATAAACAGACGTAACACCCATAATCGTCTGAATCCATCTCAGCTTTGCATGGATCGTACGTTGCAACCTGAGACTTTAGAGCAGCCCTGCCGCGTGCCGGAGTTTAGGCATTTTCGCTCGCTCGGATGGGTGGTGAGGGGTAAGTTCGGGGTATGGTTTTGAGTCGTGTATTGCTGTGCGTTGGGCTAACTGTTTTTGGCCTGGGGGGCTCGGTGCGGCTGGCAGGGGCGGAGCCTACGGCCGAGGCGGTGGGAAAGTTGCCAGCGGCGGTGACTCGCAAAGTTGATTTTAAGAGCGACGTGCAACCGATTTTGGAGGCGAGTTGCGTGAAGTGTCATGGACGCGGTAAGGCCAAGGGGGAATGGAAGCTGGATACGCGGGAGGCGTTTCTTCAGCCGGGGGAATCAGGCCCGACGGTGGTCTTGAGGGATAGCGCGAAGAGTCATTTGATTCATTTGGTGGCGGGGACTGATCCAGATGCGGTGATGCCAGAGAAGGGCAAGAAGCTGACGCCGGAACAGGTTGGGATTTTTCGGGCGTGGGTGGATCAAGGGTTGAAATGGGATGCGGAGGTGACTTTTGCCAAACCGGCCCCGAATAATCTGAAGCCGCGCCAACCGGAGTTGCCGGTGGGCAAGGCGAAGCATCCGGTGGATCGGTTGCTTGATGCGCAGTCGATGGCCAAGGGAGTGACAACCGGGAAACCGGTGGACGACCGTTTGTTTGCCCGGCGGGTTTACTTGGATGTTCTGGGGCTGTTGCCCACGCCCGAGGAGTTGGAGGCGTTTCTCAAGGCTAAGTCATCCGACAAGCGCACGCGGTTGGTGAGCCGGTTGCTGGCGGATAATCAGCGGTACGCGCAACACTGGCTGACGTTTTGGAATGATCTTTTGCGGAATGACTATATCGGCACGGGTTATATTGACGGGGGCCGCAAGCAGATCAGCCAATGGCTTTATGCGGGGTTGCGCGACAACAAGCCTTACGACCAGTTTGTGCGCGAGCTGGTGAATCCGACGGAGGCGAGCGAAGGGTTCTCGAAGGGGATTGTGTGGCGCGGGACGGTAAATGCATCGATGACGCCATCGATGCAGGCGGCGCAGAATATCGGACAGGTGTTGATGGGGGTGAACTTGAAGTGTGCGTCGTGCCATGACTCGTTTATTGATGACTGGCAGTTGAGCGATGCCTACGGGCTGGCTGGGATCTACGCGGAGGGGCCGCTCGAGATGGTGTTGTGCGACAAACCGACAGGGAAAATGGCGGCGTTGAAATTTTTATTCCCTGAATTAGGGGCTGTAGATGGAAAAGCAGCGCGAACGAATCGTTTGGATCAATTGTCGCGAATCATCACGAGCCGGGAGAATGGGCGGTTGTCGCGCACGATTGTGAACCGGTTGTGGGCGAAGTTGCTTGGGCGCGGATTGGTGGAGCCGCTGGATGTGATGCAGAATGTGGCGTGGAACCCGGATCTACTGGATTGGCTGGCAGAGGATCTGGTTGCGCACCAATGGAATTTGAAACGGACGTTGGAGGTGATATTGACGTCGCGGGCCTATCAGTTGCCGTCGGTGAATTTACCGGAAAAGCCGGATGCGACCTTTGTTTTCACAGGACCGGGCGTGCGGCGATTGAGTGCTGAGCAGTTTCGTGATGCGTTGGGTTCGTTGACGGGTGTTTGGGCAGAGAAACCGGAGGGGGGGCTGGACCGATTGTTGATAGATCCTGTGGAAGGCAAGAGGGCGGCGGCTCAGGCTTTTTGGATCTGGGGCGATGCTCACGGAGCGACGGGTGTGCCGCCGGGGACAAATGGATTCCGCAAAACGGTGGTGATTGACGCGATCCCAACGGAGGCAACGATCATTGTGCATGCGGACAATTCGGCGCGCGTTTTTGTGAACGGAGACCGGGTCAAGGGTTCGGACGCGCCGGATTGGAGCCGATCGGGCATCTATAACGCAAAGACTTATTTCAAGGTGGGAGCCAATGTGGTTGCCATTGAGGGCGTCAACGGTGGGGACGCAGTCAATCCGGCCGGGGTATTGGTTTATGTGAAATTGAGGCAGCCCGCAGAGGGTGGTGAGCGAGTTCTGGATTTCGCTAGTGACGGATCATGGCAGGCCAGCACGCACCCGGAGGGAGATTGGCGGGGCACGAAGCTAGTGGATGGGTGGTCATCGGCGCACGTTTTGGGTGGATCAGGGTTGGCACCGTGGAATATTTCTGACGCACTGGAGGCGGCGATCAGCAGTAAGCCGTTTTATGGCAGCGTGCGCGCATCGTTGACGTCGGCTGATCCGCTGGCGCTGGCTTTGGGTCGCCCCAATCGAGAGCAAGTGATCACAGTGAGGCAATCCACCGCGACAACGATTCAGGCCCTGGAACTGACCAACGGCGATACCTTGTCCAAATTGCTCAAAAATGGCGCGATTAAGTTGCTGGCGAGTTATCCTGATGGTCGCACGTTATCTGAACGGGTGTTCCGGCAGGCGTTGTCGCGCAACCCGACGCAGAAGGAATTGACGCTGGCGCTTGAATTGGTGGGTGAGAAGCCGAAAGCCGAGGGCGTGGAGGATTTTCTTTGGAGCGTGGCGATGCTACCAGAGTTTCAATTGACTTACTGAACAAAACGAATTTTGAATATGAAGACTCCCGATTTTTCCCGACGCGATTTCGTGAAAGGGTTGAGCGCCGCGACCATGGGCGCGCTAGCGGCAGGTTATCCTCATCAATTGTTCGCGGAAGGGTCCGTCGAGAAGCTTGCGGCGACGGCAGATACGGTGATTGTGCTATGGATGGGCGGGGGCATGGCGGCAACGGAGACGTTCGACCCGAAGCGTTACACAGCCTTTGAAAAGGGTATGAATCCCAACACGGTTCTCTCGACGTTCCCGTCTATTCCGACGACGGTAGACGGCATCCGTTTCAGCGAAGGCTTGGAGCGAGTGGCCAAGGTGATGGATCGCGGCACCCTGATTCGCAGTTACACGGCGGGGGATCTAGGCTTCATCCTGCACTCAAGGCACCAGTTTCATTGGCACACGGGGTATGCACCGCCGCAGTCGGTGGCCTGCCCGCATATTGGAGCGATGATTTCGCGCACACTCGGGCCGAAGAACCCGGCGGTGCCGGCCTTCGTCAACATTGGCCAGCGGTTTGATGTGGGAGAAGGCGAGGAACTCAAGGCGTTCACGTCGGCTGGATTCTTGGGAAGTGAGTATGGACCGTTTAATGTGGCGTATCCAGATTCAGCCAAGGATGTGGTGACGCCACCCGGCGGCATGAGTCCGGGCCGGTTTGAAAATCGTGACAGGTTTTATCGCAGACTGGCGGATGCTTCGCCCGTGGGGCAATTGGGCAGTGGTTATCAAAAAGATTCCCTTGTGCGCTCGCTCGACAGCGCTCATCGCTTGCTGAGTTCGTCAGCGGCCAAAGCCTTTGATCTAACCCTCGAAAAACCGGAGACCATTGCGAAGTACGTTCCAAGAGGTTGGGATTTCAGCAAGAAACTGGGGTCGGATATGACACGCGAAGGCACTTACGAGAAGGCCAATATCCAGCGGTTTGGGCTGGGCTGTTTGCTGGCACGACGGCTGGCCGAGGTTGGTGCGCGTTATATCGAAGTAACAACAGAGTACATTCCGTTCCTCAATTGGGATACGCACGAGCGGGGACATGAGAAACTGGTGAACATGAAGGTGGCGATTGACGGGGCTATTGCGCAACTGGTGCTGGATTTGGAGGAGCGGGGGATGCTTGAGCGGACGTTGGTGATTGTGGCGAGCGAGTTCAGCCGTGACATGATGCAGGAGGGCAAACCGGATAAGCCGGTGGTGGACCAGGTTCCTCTGCCGGACAAAATCGAAACACTGACTCAATACGGCATGCATCGTCACTTCACGGATGCGGGTTGTGTTTTGATGTTCGGTGGCGGAATGAAACGCGGGCATCTACATGGGGTCACCGCTGACGAACGTCCGTGCAAGACTATTAAGGATCGTGTGGTGATCGAGGATCTGCACGCGACGATTTACAGGGCATTGGGTATTTCACCCAAGTTGTCCTACGAAATTGAAAAGCGCCCGTTCTATGTGACGCGCGACGGAGTTGGGAAACCGATCAACAGCCTTTTTGCGAAGGCTGTCTGAAGGGCTGGCGATGCGTTTGCTATTTTTGGAAGGCGGCGGTGAGCTCGGGCCAGAGCATGGCGCTCATTTGCATTCCGCGACGGTAGCATTCAAGATCGAATTTTTCGTTGGGGGAGTGGGCGTTGTCATCGGGCAGGGCCAGGCCGAGGAGCAGGGTGTCCACTCCCAGGATTTTTCGAATCTCGTTGACGATGGGGATGGATCCACCTTCACGCAGAAGGACTGGGTCATGGCCGAAAGCAGCCTTTAAAGTTCGTAAGGCGGCTTTGGCGTGAGCGCTGTCCGGCGAGACGTAGTATGCTTCGCCTCCGTGGCCGGGGGATATGGTGACCTCGACGGTTTTAGGGGCGATTTTCTTGAGGAATGCGGCGACTTGGTTCCTCACTTTGTCGGGCTTCTGACTGGGGACAAGGCGGCAGGTGATTTTGGCTTTGGCCCAACTGGGGATGATCGTCTTGCTGCCGTCGCCCTGATAGCCGCTGGTCAGACCGTTAATCTCGAAAGTTGGCCGAGCACCACGCTGTTCCATAATGCTGAATCCGGATTCGCCATGGAGTTCCTTTACGCCGAGAAAACGGGCTTCCTTGCGAGGATCAATTTTCAGTCGGGCCATCTCTTTGCGGTCTGAGGCTTTGAGAGCCATGACTCCTTCATAGAAGCCGGGCACTTTGATTTTTCCACGACTGTCCCGGACTTTGGCTAGCATCTCCGCCAGAACGAGCGCGGGGTTATCCACCGAGCCGCCGAAGATGCCGGAATGCAAATCGCGATTGGGGCCGCGCACGGTGATTTCAAAGGCGGTAATTCCTCGAAGGGCACAGGTAAGGGCGGGTTGTTTGAGGGATGGAATCCCAGTGTCGGAGATGACCACAGCTTTGCAGGCCAATTCGTTGCGGTATTTTTTTAGGAACGGACCCAGCTGGTCGGAGCCCACTTCTTCCTCTCCCTCGATCACGAAGGTCAGGTCGCAGGGTAGCTCAGTGTCTGTTTTGAGGTAGGCTTCGACTGCGTGCAAATGCGCGAGATGTTGCCCCTTGTTGTCGCAAATGCCACGCGCGTACAGGGCGTTGCCGCGACGTTGCGGATCAAATGGAGGTGTGGTCCAGAGATCGAACGGCTCGGCGGGTTGGACGTCGTAATGGCCGTAAACAAGAAAGTGCGGGCGTTTACCGGGGCGGGGCGGGGTCTTGGCCAATACAATGGGATTGCCCGCAGTCTGCCGAATTTCGCTAGTCAGGCCGGCTTTGTTGGCGTGGTTGGCAATCCATTGGGCGCAAGCCTGCACATCGGGCTTATGTTTTGGCTGCGCCGAGACGCTTGGAAAGCGCGCATACGCGCATAGGTCGGCAATGAAACGTTCCTGATGAAGCGCCAGATATTCGCCTACTCGCGCAGGCAGGGTGGGGTTAAACATTTTCTGGATCAATTTTTGGATGGAGCATTCGTGGCGGGCTTGGGTTTGTTAAATAAACCACCCAAACCTTGGAGGAGGGCATCGCCTTGGGAAATACGGTTAGTGGCGGCAGGAGCATTAGTGGACGTATTTTTTGCACCACCGAGCAATCCTCCAAGACCTTGAATAAGACTGCCAGCGGGGGTGTTGTTGGTGCTGGGCGCGTTGGTTGAGGCGTTCTGTCCGGTGAGGAAGTTTGCCGCACCGCCTAGAGCATCGCCTACGCCCTTACCTAGACCGAGTGATCGGGTAAGTCCTGATCCAAGCAATCCCCGAGCAGTCAATCCCGCCAGCTTGAGCTTGTCGATATCCACTGAGGGTGCACCAACCGTGCCTTTGACGGTGACAAAATCGGGCAGGGCGGAATACGGCGCATTGGTGGGAGTATTGGGGGCGAGAAGTCCCGCCTTCTCGGCGAGACTGTATTTGAGCGAAACTTTCACAGGGATACTCATTGCGGAATTGGTCAGCACTTCAGCGAGGGTTATCCTGCCGCCCGCTTCGGCAAGGAAAGCGTCGGATTTGACCGTAACGGGCTGAAGGTTAATCTGTCCGTCACCGATTTTGACTATCGCGTCTATTTCGCCGACTGGTGTGTTTTGGATCTCCGGTAAATTGAGTAGAAGAGCAACGGGTGTAATGATCGTTTTGGCCCAGCCTGTGACGATTTGGCGGTGCATGTTGGTTAGGCTTAAATTGACCGAACCTTCGAGGTTTTTTTGGAGAGAAGTGCCTGTTACGCCACGCCCTTTCACCTGGAGATCGGTGCTGAGGTTGCCATTCAGGTTGGTGTCGCCCGTAAGCGGCGCGAGCGGAAGGGATTGAATCTTCAAACCCAGCGCGTAAATGTAACCTGGAACAGACACATCCATTGCAATATCTCCACGAATGGGTGCCCCATTCATATCCAATGAAAGCGGTTTGACGGCAATTTTACCGTTGTCGATGCGGGCTTCCGCGAGGATGTTGGAGGCTGCGAGTTCTCGAAGATAAAAACGGCCGATGTCGATTTTGGCCATTGCTTGTTTGATGGGCAATGCGATAGCGGCAGGCTCCGTGTTGCCACTACCACTGGAAGGTGGAGTTGTGGGGTTGGTTTTGGCCGCTGGCTCCGCCGTTTTTTTGGAGGCAAACATATCGGCATAACCAGTGAGGTCCAGAGCAGGGGAAGAGAGCGTGATAGTTGACGGCTTCGCATTGGTTGTGTTCAAGTCCATGAACGCCCGCAGGTCTAATTTATTCTGGGCACGGGCCGTTGGACTCAACTGCAGGCTGAGTTGGCGTAGGTCGACCAACTTTGGCGAAAAGGTTCCGTCAATGGATAGACCAATGGCAAGAGGGCCAAGGATTTGGCCGGTCTTTCGGTTGCTGATCACCCAGTTGGTCACTTGTTGAGAGGATTGGAGCTGAACCACCTGCCCATTGGTTATGGTGATGGCATGCCGGCCCTCGAGCAGGATGCTGGTCAGTTGGTTGTCGCCAAGTGAATCGGTCAGAAAGGGGCGTAGAGCTCCTTCATTGACGCCAGCTAAGGCCAGATCAAACTTTCCCGAGCCAAGCTTGGTGGCGTACTTGCCGTTGAGGTTGATGCTTCCGCCTTTTTGTTTCTCGTCAGCTAGGCTGATGAGCAGGCGCTGAAGGTTGATCTGGCCAGGCGAAATCTCTGCGTTGAGTTCAATGGCTGTCTTGTAATTGAGGAAAGTGATTGGGCCCAGTTTGCCTGAGAGAGCTTGAAGTTGCACATCACCGGCGATGATCTGAGAGGCTGCTTTAAGGCCAATAGTTGAATTCAGTTTTAGCGAACCGTCGGTGAGAGCCATGTCGGGCAGCTTCAAAATTTTGACCAAAGCGGGCAGCACTAGTTCCATGGATGACTGGAGATTTCCGTCGGACAACTTAGTGTTGTAGCGTAGTGCGGCACTTGAAGTGATAAGGCGGGTGCTGCCTTGGCTGAGTGTGATTGCGGTGTTCGGAAAGCTAATGAGGTTAAGCGATTCCCCTGTAGAGGATTCAATCCTTCCAGAAGTACGCAAATCCACGTTTAGGTTTTCCAGCGTATTTGTGCCGAGGGGAATGCTGAGGCCGGTTAAGCCGCCCTCCACGCTTAGGCCAATCTGTTTTCCCTCGCTGGCGGTTTCGATGGTTGTTTTGAAGTTAGCCAAGCCTTTCAGGCCGGTTTGACCTCCAAGTTCGGCCCACTCGGCAAGGGATAGATCAGTCAAATCTAAGGAAAGGCTGGAGGGAGGTATACCCTGAATTGGTCCGCCGAAGCTGAGGGTCATTGGGTTTTTCAGATGAGCAAAGATCATCGGCTTGTTTTGTCGGTCGACCTTCAGGTCGAAATTTTGAAGTAGTGCCGATTTCTGAAGCAGATCGACCGAGACGGCATAAGAAATGTCCCCCGAAAGGACCGGTGTTTTCTTGCCCTTGGTGATGATGGAAATCTGGCGGCCCTGAACAGAGCCAGCAACGGAAATGGTCTGGCCCTTTTGCAGCAGGGTCACTTCGTTGGTGCTGTTGAAAACTGTGGCCCCGAAATCCATACCCGGTGCCACCAGGCCAAGAACTTCTTTGTTGATGGAACTCAGGCTGATTTTAAGGCGGGCGTCGAGAGTTGCTGTATTGAATGGGCCGCCGATGGAGAGTTCGCTGAGTAGTTGATTATCCCGCGTAAACCGGATAGCGAGCTGTTTAATTTCGGTGGTAGTGATGTCGGCGTTGAGTGAGATTGCCATACCTCGAGCCCCAACGTATGTCCCAGTGGCCTCGCTTAACGCTGTCTGAAGAGTCCCTTTAGAAACCGTGGGGAACAATTGATCATTTAGAGTGAGGTCAAATGCTCCGTCGAGTTTTCCGGCGATGATCGAAGGCGGATTGGTCGAGGCAGAGTCTTCCATCCGGAAAGCACCCGCTAAAGCCAGTTTGCCCGGTTGGTTGTTAATGAGTTGATCCAAAGAAATGTTGAGCCCCGAGACGCCAATCGTCTTGGTGAGCATTGAGCCCTTGGTCACGAATTGAACTTGGCCGTTCTGAAGTTTCACATTCCGCACTTTTAGGTTGAGCGGTTTTGAGGGCGATTCGGACTTCTTTGAAGCCTGCGAAGTTCCCATTAGGGGGGTGAGATTTGAGGTGCCGTTGGTTTCAACGACGATGTTTACCACGGGGTCAACCAAGGTTACTTCATCGACATCAATGGAGCCGCCGATAATTTGAAACAGGGAATAGTGAACACGGGCTTCGGTAGCCATCAACAGAGGCTGGCCGTCGGTGGTATTCACTTTAAGGCGGCGGATCGTAAGGCTCGAAAATGGGCTGAGGCTAATGTCCTCGGCGGTGATGGATGCCTTGAGGGCCGCACCCGCTTTAGGCAAAATGAAAGACTTGATAAACGCGCCGCTGGTGCCCACGAAATACAAGGCAACAAGCAAAAGGACGATGATGGCGGCTACGCTGCCAAGGATCTTCGGCCACGATTTTTTTGGTTTTGGTTCAGTTATCGGATTGGACATGTCACAAACAGTGTACCGTAAGCTGCGTCGGTTACAAACGGGAACCGAATGCCGAAATAAGAATTTCCAACTCATGCATGCTGTTAAGTCGCATGGAATATTGTGGGCGAGGGTAATTGGTGTATTCTAAGAAGGATGAGACGCGGACTAGTTTGCTTTTTAATGGTGGTTTTGCTGGGAGGCTGTTCCTCCGTTTACTATCGGGGAATGGAGATGTTGGGGAAGGAAAAACGGGATCTGCTTCGGTCGAGCGTGGAATCTGCCCGCGATAGTCAGGCCAAGGCGAGCGAAGAGTTCAAAGATGCGCTCACGCGCTTGAAGGAAGTTTACGCGTTCGACGGAGGCGATCTCGAAAAGGGCTATTCCAGACTGAAGGGCGAATACGAACAGGCAGCTGGGCGTGCTGACACCGTTAAAAATCGCATCGAAAAAGCCTCGAAAATCGCGCGCGATCTGTTTGATGAGTGGGATAAGGAAATACGTGGAATGACTAGCGACAAGCTGGCTTCCAGCAGTCGCGAAAAACTGCGTGAAACCCAGTCACGGTTTAAATCGCTTGAAAGCTCGATGAAAAAAGCTGAGCAAAGCATGGCTCCGGTCCTGGCTCAGTTGAAGGATCAGGTTCTGTACCTGAAACACAATTTAAATGCCCAAGCCATTGCTTCACTCAAAGGAGAGAGTGTCGAAATCGAACGGGAGATTGAGCATTTGATCCGCGACATGAACAAGTCGATTGCAGAGGCGGATGCTTTTATTCAGGGGCTGCCATAATAGGCCGCTCAGTATGTGAGCAAATCAAGCAGTTCCTGGCCGTGGGAGGTTAAGTCCCATCGGTTGCCTTGGCGGGAGACCAGATGGCGGGCCGGATTTTTGTCGTGTTCCTCCTCGTTGACTGACACTACCCTCGTTTTGCCTTTCCAATCGCCAAGTTCGCGGCGGGTTTTGGGGATCAGCTCAAAAGGCACGCCATTGAAATCCAATGCGATTTCGTAGCCTGCTATGCCCTCGGTTTCTGCGGAGGGGTTGCGACGAATTAGAGACTGGTAACGTCGCAAGTAAGGGAAATGAGTGGCTTGGACCTGGATGCGACAGAGAGGGGTGCTTTTTCGAATAAATGCAAGGATGCTGAACTGATTTCCTTGGCGGGCCTGTTCTAAGAGCACTTTACGCGGGTCAATACCAAGAAGATTGTGGCCATTCCAATTGCCATGGTCGTTGCGTTCTCCCGGCTTTCGTTCGTGAAACCAGCTGGCAAAGCGTTCGTTCAAAAGCACATTCAATTCAAAATGAAGATGAGCGCGGTCTTTGGTGATCGTCTGCCGGGTGTTTGAGCTGCGTCCCATAGTCGCAATAGTTTGACCCTGCCGAACCTTGGAGCCGATGGAGAGGTCGTCGGATATCTCGCTCAGATGGGCGTAAACCGAGTAGATCTCGATGCCATCAACCTGATGGCGCAGGATGATGTACCGCCCGTAATTTGAAAGCGCCGGCTTCGTGTTAGTGTAGGCGACGGTTCCATCGGCTGCGGCAAAGATGGGATCTGCGGGTTCGCCCTGTTTATCCCGACGTGTTGCCTTGATGTCCAAGCCTTCGTGGATTTGGCGTCCGTCTGAGCGCACACAACCAAACGTTCCGCTAGTCCATGGTTTCCCCACTGTGCCAACAAAATAGCGGGGTTCACCGCCAGCCTCAAATAGGGCGCGATTAGGTGTGGGAAGAATGAAAGCAGTTCCACCTTGTGCAAACAGGGCGAAAGTGGAGTGAACGACTAAGGCGAGGCCGACGGCCCAGGCCCGAAGATTAGAATACAAACGGTTTTCCCATCTCCTTGATTTGATTGGCCAGGCCACGTACGATTCGATCCGCCTCTTCGCGGTTACAATCAGGGGTAAAGACTATCTTCCCATTGGCTATACGCTTGGTAAGGCGCGGGGCTGCGAGCCAGCGCACCTCCAAGTCATAACGGGCAAGAAAGACCAGTCGCAGTCCTTTTGACTCGGAGGTAATGTTGTCCAGCATTAGTGTGCCATGTTTATCGAACTGGAGCATAATGCCAAAACCTTCGACTTCGTCCACTTGCACCACCGAGGCGGCGGCCAAATCCCGAGTGTCAATCACTGCATCAGGGATTACGACTATTTTAGCGGGGTAGTTTCTTCCAACCTGAACCACGCGGACTTTGTCACTTGCGGCGGTTGTCGCCTCCAGATAGACACTGATCTCGGTTGCTTCTTTGTCCTTTTTCTTTTGCTCGGCGGTTTTGCAGCCCGCAAAAAGGAGCAGGGAAAGACAGGTTACCCACACGGGCAGGAAAATTTGGTTGAAGTGGCGGCGAGACAGGCTCATAGTGTCAATTCGTTAACGAAACGGAACAGACCAGCATTGTAAAGTTTTTATGGGACAACAGCTCAATAAAGTTCAGAAACGTCGCCGCCGCGTGGCTCAACTCAAGCGCAAAAAAGAAGCGGTTCCCGCCAAGAAGGCCAAGGCCTAGGGCGTGGAAGGCGAATGGCCTCAGGGTCAGCCGCCAAAAAGAAACGGGCTGGAGATGCTTCCAAAGCATTTTCCAGCCCGCTTTGTTGGATCAGGAATTACTTCTCGACCACTTCCAACTTGGTTGGGGTGAATTCCATTTTGCCGTCGACTTCCTTGACGGTTCCAGTGGCTTTGACGTGTTCCTTGGAGGAGCAAACTTTCTTGTGGAAAGACTTGCTGACGTCGTTCTGGACGAGAAAGTAGGTCACTTTTTTGCCGTCTTTCTCAGTCACAATTGCGTTCTGGCAGGAATCGGCAACTTTGAGGGAGCATTTGGCGCATTGGCCTTCACCCATGATGGTCACAGCTTTGTCTTCAGCTGAAGCAGTGAAGGAAAGGATGCCAGCCAAGGCGAGCATGGAGAGTACTTTTTTCATATTGGGCCTGTCGGTAGGGGACTGTTTCGCCCAGAATAAATTGTACCAATGGGATACTGGGCTGATGTCAAACCTGCCAGACTCTGCGTCTAATGCAAGTTGTTTCTGGTGAATGGATTCGCTCCAATCTCGAATTCATCACAGAGTCCTTTCCATTTTGAGACGAGCACTTAACGTATTTTTATGACGCAGTCAGCCCCACCGCTTCAGCCCGGAACCCTTTATCTGGTCGCCACTCCGATTGGCAATCTCGAAGACATCACGCTTCGCGCTGTGCGCACTTTGCGTGAATGCGATGTGGTGGCGGCGGAGGATACCCGGCACAGCGGTCAGTTGTTAAAACATTTGGGTATTCAGAAGCCGATGATCAGCTACTTTCGTTTTAACGAAGCCAAACGCAGCGAGGAAATCATTGATCGGCTCAAAAGCGGCCAGAAGGTTGCCTTGGTCACGGACGCCGGTTCGCCTGGCATTAGCGATCCGGGAGAGAGAGTGGTGCGGGCAGCCATCGAGAACGGGCTTCGGGTGGAGTCCGTTCCCGGAGCATGCGCTTTAGTGGCGGGTTTAACGGCAAGCGGGTTGCCTGCCGGTGGCTTTTATTTTGCAGGATTTCTTCCCTCAAAATCCGGTCAGCGAATGAAACGATTGGGGCTGCTTCTGAGGCTCGCGGAGACGGTGGTTCTTTATGAGTCCCCTTACCGGATTGAGAAACTATTAACGGAGATGAGTCTTTTGGCTCCCACCAGAAAGGTGGTGCTGGCCCGCGAACTCACCAAGAAATTTGAGGAGTATCTCCGTGGCACCGCCGCAGAGTTGGAAGCATTGCTCGTCAAACGTTCTATCAAGGGCGAATTCGTTGTGCTGATCCATGGAGCTGAGGATGAGCCCGAAACTTACTATGGAGACGAAGCGGAGGAGCCTGCCCCTCAAGTCTAAAGTTACTTCTCCACAGGAGCGGAAGGTTTGGCGGCCGCATTGGTTCGCGCTGCGTCAACATCCAAACCTGGCAATACAACAGGCACATTGGTGGTGGACGTTGTGCTAAGATTCAACCGGGTGCGGAGTTGGGCGAGAATCACAGGGTCCAGGCCGAATTCAGGTTGAATCATTCGTTCCAGAACGAGTCTCTTGATTTCATTGATGGGCGGAAGTCCCACGCGTTTCTGGCTGGCTGAACCGATCGATTCGTGGTAGCGGTTCCATATTTTTCGCGCAAAGAGTTCGTAGCCGGTAGCTTGGTCATCCTCACCGGTGGCCAAGTTAATCAAGGATGTTTCCAGCATTCCTTCGAGGATGGCTTTCACTCGGTTCGGGTCGGTTTCACCTATATCTTCCGCGACACGCCCGAGTGCATACTCGTCAAGCTCAAGGTTTGGTTTGAAGTAGGTCGGGTATTTCTCCTTCATGTAATCGAACCAATGCTTTGCGGCGGAGATTCGGTTGTGTGTGTAGAGGAAATAGACTGCGGTACCGAGAAAATTGCGGTGGCCGGTTAGAATGTGTTCGTTCTTGTCCCCTTCCAAACGCGCCATCTCTTCGTAGGAATCGCTGGCTTGTTTGACAATTTCCAAGTTCGGCGCATAGGTGAATCCGAGGTCGCCTGCCTTAGGATAAATCAGCCTCCCGCGATGAAAAGCCATCTGCAAGCTCTGGAAAATCAGACGACGCAGTGTAATGTAGTCCTCCTGTTTGCGTGCATCCTTGGAGGTTTTTTCGAGGCCCAACGCGCCCCAATAGATGGCATGCGATTCGGGTAGTCTCCATTCCAGCGGTCCATATTCCTTGTCAATCTTTTGCATGAAGACCGGATCCATCTTGAATTTTTCCTTCAACAACTTGGATCTTTGTTCGGCCTCGGGAGTGGAGGGGTGGATCAATTCCTCAAAATTGGGGCGCTTGGTGTTTAGCACCGTGTTCATTTCCGCCGCCCAGTACTGCTTGTAGTCATCGTGGGCGTCATCGAGGTAAGCACCAATTTTGTGCTGGAAGATCCACCCTAGCTCTCGGTAGAGGAGGGGTTCCTGGGGGTTGTATCGGATGGCATCATCACGAAGGAGCTCGAAGCCGCGCTTCACCCAGATCCATCGGTCATGGGGCTGGTTGAATTTAATGGAAATGTTGTAGGCCATGTTCCAGGCCAAATGAATCCACACGGCCGTGAAATGGGGTTGCAGTTTGGTGATCCAATCGGCGAGCTGGAACATTTCGAAGTAACGATCCTGCTCCTGCATTTCTGAGACGCGAATCCAAAGTGCGTTGGCGATAATGCCACGGAAACCGCCAAGAGCCACGGTCGTGAAGGCGAGAATGGGCGGGGCGTTTTCCAAGGGCGTCACCCGGGTGAGACCGAGTTCATCGCGCTGATGATTGAGGCTGCGCTGGGTGAAAGCCGAGGCCACCACGAGGCAAATGGCCAGAAGCAGAAGCAGTGGTTTGTAAAATTTTCCAGTCAGCAGGTTCATGTCAGGAGGTTGACTGTGTGCCGGCTAACTCGCGCCTGCTAAAACAATAAATGCCCACCGCGCTCATTAATCCTCCCATGATGAGCACAATCTGGAAGATCGCGCGGCCAAGCTCCCCCCAGCTGATGCTGCGCCCGCTGGAGAGAGAGTCGACAGGTGAGAAGTCCTTTACGGTATCGATAATGCCCACAAAAGTCTTGGCGATGGGCACAGAGAGTCGGTCGATGGTTACTGGCTGATCAATGACTCCGGTGTCATGATTCACTCCGGAAATCCCCCCCTCCTCGACAACTTGTTTGAGAGTCCCGGAAGAGAATGCTACGAAAAGCACCCCCAAAGTGACGAAAGCGGCAACAGGAAAACTGAGCATGCTTGAGGCGGCCAAACCCAGGGCGGCAAGGAAAGCGAGCCAACAAAACAGGATGCCAATGCCACGCGCAAAATTGAGGCCAAAACCGCCATCCTTGTAGAGCACTTCCAATCCCTCCTCCAACGTGAATAGCACAGCGGTGTCATTTCGGTTGATGAAGCGAATGGTCAGCATGCCTTTGTCATCAAACAGTTTTGGGGGAATGACGAACTCATGGAAAGTGTTGTCGGAAAGATTCATTCTTTCACGATAAGGGTTGGGTGAATCTGCCGGACCAATTTCCCAAAGGCCCAGGTAATTCCCTGAGGCATTGGTTTCGGCCACGTTAAATTTGGTGCGGATAAACAAAGGCTGATCCCCAAGAAAATGACGGGCAAGCCCCAGGTCAATGTTCCATTGCCGCATGTAGCCTGGAGCCACAATTTGGTATTCGGACTTGATGCGCTCGATAGCCATTTTTTCCACGGCTTTCAAATCGGTGCCCGGAGGTGGCGGGGATTGTTTATAGCGATCCTGCAAATATCGCATGGCATCCGCCTTGTAATCGGGAATGGGTTCCTTAATGGATGCGCGAGCCACGAGAACCTCGTTTTTCAGGATTGCCTGTTGATCAGCGGGCAGATGGTTGGCCCGATAATTCATCAGGAAAAAAATGGCGACTCCAGCCAATGTAAGCAGCGCTGCATTGATGGTCATCAAACCGAGCCATTTGCCGATCCAGATTTGCCAGCGTGAAATCGGTTTCACGGCCACCATCTGGATTTGTGCTTCACTAATTTCACGAGCCAACGTGCCGCAAGCCATCCAAAGAGTGACGAACCCAAGCAGACCAGTAGTGACGCTAAGGGTGTATGCGAGGACGATCTGTGCGAAGCCGCGCGCGGTTCCATCATCGCGGATGACCAAAGGAAGCCCCACCACCCCGGCCATTAAAAGTACAGAGACGACAGCTAGCAGGCGGTAGCGAACCGCTGCCCGTATGGTTAATGCGCAAATGGCAAGTATCTTGTGCATCACGGGCTATTTCTTGGACCCGCCCAGCAGCCCTGACAGCTTTTCGTTGGCTTCGGAAAGTGATGCCGCTTTGGTGGCCGGAGTTGGTTGAACTGTCGTTGTCTGGCTGGGGGTCTCGGCGGTTGATAAAGAGGCGAGCTTTGCTTGGTCGATGGCCGAAGTTGCTGGTGCGGCGATCGTCGTGGGTTCGAACGGCGGGACGACCGCGGCAGAAGTTAAACGATCCAATACCCGGTCTGTAGCCGGGGAGATTTGGTCAGCATCGCCGCGCAGATAAGCCGCAACGCGGTTTCCTGACGTTGCTCCACTGGTCTGAGCCTCGTTTTCACGGGCTCGTTTTACCACATTGAGGAAATAGGCCTCCAGGTTCTGAGTGGGCGTATCGATTCTGATTTTGTCGTCGGCGACATCCGCGCGGATGGCCTCCAGCACGCGAGTCATGGTTGGCCGGGAAAGTATGGGCGTCGTGATGCGCATGGCATCCGGTGTGGCGAGCAACTCCTGGAGAGTGCCGAGGGCTTGAATTTTCCCGCCATAATAAATCACCACGCGGTCGCAGACATCCTCTACGTCGGAAAGCAGATGGCTGCTCAAAATGACAGTCTTTCCACGTTTGGCGAGGGCCAGAATCAGATCCTTTACTTCGCGGCAGCCAATGGGATCCAACCCAGCGGTGGGTTCATCAAGGATGACTAGATCCGGATCGTTCACCAAAGCTTGGGCAAGGCCGATGCGGCGCTGCATGCCTTTTGAGAATTCACCCACTTGTCGGCGGCGTGCCTGGCTTAGGCCAACCATCTCGATGAGTTGCTCGGTTCGTTGGGAGCGTTCCTTGCCCGGGATGGAAAATAAATTGCCGAAAAAATCCAGGGTCTCCGTCGAGTCCAGATACTTGTAAAGATAGGATTCTTCAGGTAAGTAGCCGATCTTGGCTTTGGTTGCCACATGCCTAGGGGAGCGGCCGAAGACTTCGATATGCCCCTTGGTAGGGAAGAGCAGGCCAAGGAGCATTTTGACGGTGGTCGATTTGCCCGAGCCGTTGGGCCCGAGCAGACCAAACACCTCGCCTCGCCGCACTTCGAAATCTACACTGTCAACCGCGCGTGCCTTGGGACGCCCCCAGAAATCTTTGAAGACCTTGGTGAGACCTCGGACAACTATGACGTTCTCGTGGGTGGGGGTTGATGCGCTCATGGAGATTGCAAAAATGGTCTAGGCTGGTTGGGCAACCATCTTGGCCGGCGGGTGAGCGTCCTTCGAATTTTCAGCTCCTGGCAGGAAGGGTTCCAGTTCCTCACCGTGACGCACAAGACGGGCACTATTGAAAACCACGATAAGCGACCCCAGATTGTGCATGATCGCGGCAACGATAGGATTCACATAGCCAAAAGCAGCCAAGGCAAGGCCGCCGATGATGAAAAACACGCCGAAAAGAAAATTCTGGTTGATGACCGTGCGAGTGCTTCGCGAAAGGCGAATTAAGAAAGGCAAACGGCGCAAATCGTTGTTCATCAGGGCGATGGTCGCGCTGTGGATGGCCACTTCACTGCCGGCCGCACCCATGGCAATTCCGATGTCGCCAGCGGCGAGGGCGGGAGCATCGTTGACGCCATCCCCCACGACCGCGGTTCGATACCCACGGGCTTTCATAGCGCGCACGAATTCGACCTTGTTCTGGGGAAGGCATTCAGCGACGACTTCTTCGCAACCAATTTCGCGAGCCACCCGGGCGGCGACGGGTTGGCGGTCGCCCGATACCATGGCAATTCGGCGAACTCCGATGGACGCAAGTTCCTGCAAGGCCTCTTTGGCCTCGCTCCGGGTTTGGTCGCGCAAGCCTATCCAGCCGAGATATTGACCTTCACGAGCGATGTAAATAAGGCTGAACCCCTCGGTTTCGTTGAGGTCAACGTTCTGATTCACATCCGCAGCCACTCCATTGTCTTTTAGCCATGCTGCCCGACCGACCAGAATACTTGCGCCGTTGACTCGAGCTTTAATCCCACGTCCGGCCGTTTCGGCAAAGTCTTGTGGTTCGGGGAGCGCGACTCCGGCTTCGGACGCAAGTTCAGCCAGTGCTTTGGCGGTAGGATGGTTGGAATATTTTTCAGCAGAAGCGGCGATCAGAAGGAGCTCGGCTGGGGTTGTGCCCTCCATTGGAGCCAATCGGCTTACAGCGAGTTTTCCTGTGGTAAGAGTGCCTGTTTTGTCGAAGACGAAAGCATTGATGCGTGCTGCCGCTTCAATATCGCCCACATTCTTGATGAGTATGCCCAGACGGGCTGCTGCGGAGAGGGCCGCCACCATCGCGGTCGGTGTTGCCAGAATGAACGCGCAGGGGCAGGCCACCACCAACACGGCGATAACTCGGTCGAGATCGCGGGAAAAAGCCCAAACCAGGGCACCCATAACGAGAACAAGGGGTGTGTAGTAGACCATGTATTGGTCCACGATGCGCATGATGGGGAGTTTGGTTTTCTCCGCTGCGAGAATGAGTTCCCGTACGCGTCCCAAGGTGGTGTCTGTTCCAGCCCGATTCACCCGAATTTCCAAAACACCTGTAAGATTGATGGTGCCCGCGAAAACCTCATCCCCGATTTTTTTGTCAACAGGGAGGGATTCACCGGTGATGTTGGCCTGGTTGATGGATCCCTGTCCCGAGAGAATTACGCCATCAGCTGCGACGTTGTCGCCGGGACGGACACGAATGACATCTCCGATAGACAGTTCGCGTGCGGCAACTTCTTCTTCTGTTTCGCCTATAATACGCCGGGCTTTGGTGGGAGTTAGCTTGATCAGTGATTCGATGGATGCGCGGGCCCCGGCCGCGGTGCTGGTTTCAATAGTTTCACCAAGCAACATAAAGAAGGCGACCAACCCGGCTGTTTTGTAATCACCGGAGGCAAAGGTTGCGAGCACCGCGATGCCGACCAGCTCGTTGATCGTAAGCGTTCCTTTGCGGATGTCTTTGATTGAAGTCCAAATGATGGGGTAGCCGAGGATGGTGGCCCCGATCATGGCGCTAAAATGCGAGACCATCGAGGCGTGGTCGAGAGCCCAATCCACCACGAAGGCGTTAATAATGAAGATCAGGCCGGCAATGATCTGGTTGCGGCGGATAGGGGTGTGCTCGTGGTCGTGCCCGCAGGACGGGCAGTCATCGTGATCATGATCATGGTCGTGATGATGATGGTCATGATCGTGATCATGTTTGTGTTCGTGCGAACTGAGAAGGGAAGTAACTTGCATACGAAGATAATGGATTGTTCAGTTCGTCTTACTTGCTCACATTGGAATCCTGACCCGGCACCGTTGGCACTTTCGGTTCACGGCTTAACTGTATACGCAATTCCCTCTGTTTTCCATCTTTGGACTGCGGCGAAATCCACTTGTCTTGGACATTGGTCATGGCCCTTCCCAGCATTTCTGTTTGCAATCTGGCGGCAAATAGCCCGGGATCGGCTTTGTAGTAGGGCAGTTGATCCTGAAAATAGCGGGCCTCGGCCGCTACTGCCTGGACCAGTCGGGTGAAATCAGTCCGCGCGGCGTTGGTGATGCTATTGGCCTCGCCGGAGGCGGTGCTCAGTATGCGGCCTGCATATGAGCGCGCGTCCTCAAGGGCTTTACGTCGCTCGATATCTGCGCCGAAAGCCAAGTCGAAGGCGGGCTTAACTTGGCGCGGGGGAATGATGCGTATTTCAGCTTGTTCAATCACAATGCCGAGCTTCTTCTGCTCAACATTATTACGCATATTTGCCAGAAGTTTTTCTTGGAACGCCACTTTGTCGGTGGTCAGCAATTGATCCACAGTGAAGAGGCTGGAAGTATGGAACAGTGCTCCATCGAGGACTTGTTGAACGACGTTCGAGCCTTTGACAAAGTTGAATTCGTGGGTAAGCGGGTCGGAGATTCGATAGCTCAGTGTGGCGCGAACGTGGATGATATTACCGTCAGCCGTCAGGGTGTAGCCATCGTAGCCAGGATTCAAGGATGGCCCTGCTGGAGATTCAGAGTTGCTGGCTTCCAGTTCTGGAGTGGTGGCGTACCAACCGGCTGTGGAGGTTACTCGTTGAATCTCGCCAACTGGAAGCCATTTCACTTCATCAATGGGGTAGGGGAAAGACCAGTGCAATCCCGGCCCGAGCAATTGTTCCGCTCCCACTCCGATAGGTTTGCCAAAACGTAGGATGATGGCTTTTTGCTGGGAAGGAACCGTAAAGATGCCGCGCGCAAAGAATACGACCACCAGAATAACCATTACGACCTTGACGATGGCAAAGCTGCTGCTCAATGCGTCCGACAAGGCTTGTGAGGCAGATTCGTCTTGGGGCGCGGTGGCAGCAATTGGCTCCGCAATCGGTGAAGGTGCCGGTTTGAGCGGAATGTGATCATGGCTATGGCCGTGATCGTGATCGTGGTCGTGAGGTTCGCTCATGCGCTCAATTCTTCGGGGTTGAGCTCTTGAACGATTGATTCAAGAGATCGAAGGGCGGGGTCCGCTCGTCGAGAATTAGGGTGGACCGCTCTTTCAATGATTGTTCAAGAGCGGTGAGTTTGAGCAAGAAGATGGCGAGATCCGGGCTGCTTTTGAAGATTTCGAAGGATTTTGCAGCTTCGGCATCAGCTTGACCACGAATGGCGCTGGCGGTGGCTTCGGCTTTGGCCAGGATCTCGTTGCGATCACGATCAGCCGCGCTGCGGACTTTCATGGCCTCGGCTTCGCCGGTGGCTTTCAGGCGCTCCACTTCGCGCTGCCGTTCAGCCGCCATGCGGTCAAAGACTTTGGTGGTGACGCTTTCTGGCAGGCCGAGTTTCTTGATGCCGAGGAACTGTACATTAATGCCGTACTTGGACTGGGCTGCATCCTTAACCTGTCCGAGCATTTTGCCCTCTACCTCGACAAACTTAAGCTGCTTCGGGTCAGTGGAAATAAAATCGGAGAATTTATACTGACCCATGACCGCATTCTTGGCGGAACGGATCAAGCCCTTCAGCGAAGGCTCGGCAGCCTCAGCCTCTCCTGAGGGAAAGCTGTTGAAGAACAGCTTCGGATCACTGATTGACCAACCCACGTAGACCATGGTGAGCAGGTTGTAGTTGTCGATGGTGAGTGTTTCCTCGAAATTATCCTCGAAATTCTGGATTCGTTTGTCGAAACGGTAGACTCGTTGAATGGGCCTGGGCCATTTGGCATAGAGTCCGGGTTCCGTGATGGGATCATTGGGCTTGTCAAAAGTCGTCACCACGACCACCTCGGTCTGTCGCACTTGGAAAGTGCAGAGCAGAGCCAGAAAGATGAGAAGGACCACGAGGCCAACGGTTAGGGTCAGGGCGTTGCGTTTCATGTTCTGTGAAAAATCAGCGTTTCGAAGGGAGGGGGATATCAAGGATGTCCTGGCGAATCTTGTCCTCGAGATTCAGGATAACCGTTTCCTGGGAGTTGGTTGCAGTAATAATATATTTGCGGCTGTTAGTGCTGCCGCGGGCGAAGGATTGCAAGTAGGCCCGCTGTGCATAAACCTCGGGGGCGGCCTGATAAGCGAGCAGTTGGCTCTCAAACTGTTTGGCCTGGGCGGCTGAGCCAGCGATTTTTCGTATCGAGTAGGATTCAGCCTCGCGCTCTTTTTTGTCGGCTTCTGCCTTGGCCAGTGCAACTGTGCGACTGGCGTATCCCTCAGAAATGCGCAACTTTGCCTCGTTATCCTGTTTTGAACCGACCACCGCCTCGAACGAAGCCGCAACTTTGACGGGCGGGTGGATATCCTGCAAACCAACGAACAGAATCTTGACCCCCAGATGAAGATCGTCGGCCCGCTTTTGGATGAGGCCACGAAGATCTTCCGCAGCCTTGGTGCGGCCATGACTCATGATGTCGAAAATATCCACGCCCACCAAATACAGGATCACTTCGCGGGTGGCAGCCTTTTCCAATAACCTTGCAGCATCGGTGTGCTGATATGCCCAGGCGCGCAAATCCTGTATCAGGAATTGCACCGGGATGCTGACCGTTAGCAGGTCGGCAGGGGCGGAGCGTTCCGAGAGATTGGTGGAGGATTGGGTTTGTTCGCGGCTGGCCACCAGCAAATTAAACTCCTCCTTATAGTGCTTCACGGTCCACAGAATCGGGCCCTTGTTGTGTTCCTCTTTTTCATCGGTCTGAAACCCGACGTTGAAACTTTGAATTTCCTGAGTGCGGAATCGGTAGACCTGGTCAATCGGCCAAGGAAGTTTTAAGTGTGGACCAGGATCCAAAATGTTGTTGTCCGAGGTGGCCCGGCCAAAACGCTCAATCAAACCCTGCTCGCCTGGGGATATGAATACAATGCTGGTCGAGATTAGCAGGACCGCCATTTGCAAAAGGACAATTCGTGCAAGATTCCTTTGCATGAACAGATAGAACCCAGTCTCGGAGACTTTGAAGCCAAACTGGTAATCCAAGGCTTGGGAAGCCGTGGTAAAAAGTCCTTCAGGCTGGCCAAGAAGGCCCACCAGACGGCTCTCATACACCAGACGGGCAGCCTGTTTGCGATGGCGAGGACGATAAATTTCAAGTATGAGGTTGACCACCAATTCAGCCGAGATCACAGCAAGCAGAGCTGTCAGGGCTTTGGCCAGCCACATATCCGCCTTGGCACCGCCGCTCCAAGCCCAACCGATGGAAATCGCAACTGCTGTGCACAGGTAAAAGCCAAGTACGAGATAGCTGGCGGCTGGCCGCAGCAGCCGCAGCCCTTGAAGCTTGGAAAGGTTTGCCGCGTATTTGCCGAGGACGAACAGAATTATTGCCACAGTCGCAAAAAGCGAGAGGGCAACCATCGGATCGCGCGGCGGAGTAATGGCGGCATCTCGGAGCCACTGCATCAACAAATAGGAGGCTGCTCCCAAGCTGATAATCAAAAGGATCGCAAAACCTGGGATGAAATATTTCTCGAAGGTGAGCCGGGACTGTTTGGCTTGGAGCACTTCTTCTTCCGCGCCTGTAAAGAGGCTGGATGATTTCGAAGTCTTATTCATTTCGTCGAAGTCCAGCCTTTCAAGACGCTCCTTTTCCTCCAAACGCATTTGGATAAGGCCGACCACGGCGGTCAGAAAGCCTGCGGCGAAGAAGACTGCGACGATCTGTCCTGCAAAAGTGCCGTCGTAAAGCGCAAGGGCAAGGGACGCGATCCCAGCGGCCAGAAGGACGAAGACGTTGACGATACCAATCGTTGGTGAATTTTTTTCCATGCTCCCAATCAGTTAAGCTCGCGGTCCTCAAACAGGACCAGGGCAACCGCCAGTACGGCCCCCAAATAACACGCGACGTAAACAAAAGCGTTCCAGACGTAGTTCCACGGGATGGAACGTCCGTTTTCCAAGGCATCCGCCAGCCAAAGTTGCTGCCAGTTCGGCGAAATCGCATAACAGACGCGGGCGATGATTGAACCGTGATCCGCCGCTCGTCCAAACATATAATCCGACATCAAGCCTATCAGGAACAACGCGGAGCAGATGCTGAGTGTGGGTATGACGTCGACCCGTGTCGAGCACGCCAGAGCCAGTCCTGAAATGATCCAAAGGGCGAACAGAATGAGGATCGAGGCCGGGACGAGACGCCAGTCCACGCCCTTGGCAAACTCTTGAAGGGTCCAGTCCTTACTGACGAAACAGATGATCAGGAAGGCGACAGTAGCGCCGATCACCACCCCGAATACTGCATCAGGCACAAATACCCTGCGCAGAAAGAAATTACTCATCCCGGCCAAGGCGTATGCCAAAAGCAACATGGTGAAAAAAATAACCAGCGCCGGTTTGTCCGGCTCGCCGTACGCATCGAAGGCCATGCGACTTGCCAATAGCGCGCACAGAAAATTGACGAATGTCATCACGGACAGCGCACCGGCTAGTCCGAGAAATTTTCCCACCAGGAAACGAAACCTTCCCACCGGCTTTGAAAGAACCGCCAAAGCAGTCCCCGACCTGATTTCATTGGCGACTGAGGCCGAGGCGCTAATCACCGCGCCGAAAAGCCCTGTTAGGAGCATGACCGCAAGAACGCTGTCCTTCACCAACTTCGGGTCATCCCCAAAACTGAAGTAGAACATACTCGCGAGCAGCATGTTGAATGCAGCGGCACAAGTCATCAACAGCAGGAAGACCGGCTGTCGGACCAGTTCCATGAACGCATTCCAAGCTATGGTGCCAAGTTGGCGCATAATCCCATCGGGGGCGGGAGGATAATGAATCCCCAGTCGTTTTGCCAATCGCAAACCGCCGCCATTTTTTGGTGTGCGCCGAAATTACACGGCACCTCGCCTAAATGCAAAGTGTGCGTCTCACAGCACAAGTGGGACTTTTCTCTCAGACCGAAGAAATGGATTGTGGTGAAATCCCAAGATTATTGGGTCGGATAAGTGCTTTGGCATGAACGACATGGTTGTTTTCCAACATGGAGTATTTGGAATTGACCGCGTAAGACCGGCACCTCACTTAACTGTTTTCCGCTTCTTGTGGGTGTATCCCTTCGGCTTCGGTGAATGGATTTTGTAAGTGCAGCGCAATCTTTTGATCAGTCAGCGTTCGGAGCAGACCCTCAACTAATCCACCTGCTTCTTGCCTTGTGACCTTGGCAAACCTACGCTCACCTAGTGCGTTTGCTGGATCGGTACGTCTTCCGCGAAGTTCTTGTCCCGCTCAGTTATACTCTGAGCGGGTTCCTGCTGTTTTGGGTCACTTTCGAGGCGTTTAACAATTTTGCGTCCTTGCAGGAGAGGCATCTTTCCTTTGGCGATATCGGTTTTTATTACGCAATGCGAGCACCGGAGATGCTCGTTTTTGTCATGCCCGTGGCCCTAATGCTGGCGCTTTTGTACGCCCTGACCAACCACGCGCGACACCATGAATTGACCGCCATGAGGTCGGCTGGTCTTAGTCTGTGGCGCATTTGTCTGCCCTACCTCGCGCTTGGGCTGACCTTCAGCATCACGGTCTTTTTGCTGGGTGAATATGTAGTGCCCGTGGCGACGGCACGCAGCCTGAGTATCTTAAACAAGAACGAAAGCGCGGAATCCGCGGCAAGCCGGGTTCATCCGACAGTGCATTTCCGCAATGCGCGGGATGGCCGCATTTGGGCCATTGGTGCGTTTGACACAATTACCTCGGAGATGCGTGCGGTTCAGGTGGAATGGCCTGGCACGAACGGGACCATGAACCGCCTGTTTGCAAAAAGGGCCTCCCCAACCAACGGCGCGTGGGGTTTTTCTGACGTGCAAACCTTTCGCTACAAAAACCAAACCGATTTCGAATCGGGCTTGCAGACCGGGCGGACCAATTATGTCTTTATGCCAGAACTGGCAGAGACGCCTGAGGATTTCCGTGTGGTCATGAAATTCAACCGCCTCAGCAGCATCGACGCCGCACGCAAGCCTCATCTGACCTTGCAGGAGTTGGTTTATCTTAGCACACATCTCGATCTCAACCAGCGCGACCGAGCCATGCTGAGCACGCAATGGCATGCCCGGCTGGCTCAGCCGTGGATGCCGCTGGTGGTGGTTTTAATCGCTCTGCCTTTCGGTGCGGCTTCGGGCAGGCGCAATGTGTTTGTCGGTGTGGCCAGCAGTATCTTCATCTGTTTTGCTTATTTTATAGTGCTGCGTTTCGCCTTGGCTTTGGGAACCGGAGGACATATTCCGGCCCTTGCGGCGGGTTGGCTGCCGAATCTTTTGTTTGGAGGCACAGGCTTATGGCTAACGCAAAGAACCCGCTGAAAGAAGAGAAAGTCTCCGCCGCCGCTTATCGTGCCTTACAGGCACGATTCGACCGCCTGCAGGTACTGGCTCAGGTCAATGATGTCATCCACTCCACGCTGGAACCCCAGCGTGTGCTTGAGTTGATCATGCGCGAAACAGTTCGTGTTACGCGGGCCACCAGTGGATCGGTTATTTTGGTGAATCCCACCACGCAATTTTTGGAGATCCAGGCTTCGCACGGTCTGCCCCTTTCTGGTGAAGCTCTGCGGCTCAAAGTAGGGGAGGGCATCACAGGTTGGGTGGCCTTGCACGGCAAAGGAGCGCGTGTGGGAGACGTCCGGGCGGATGCGCGATATATCCCGGCCAAGGCCAGCGTGGTTTCAGAGATGGCCGTGCCCATTGAGGTTGATGGTGAGATTCGCGGGGTCTTGAATGTGGATTCCAGCCAGCCTGATGCGTTCTCCCCGCAGGACGAGGCACTCTTGCATGATGTGGCGCGGCAGGCCTCGCGCGTCATCAAGAACACGTGGCTTTATGAGCAAAACCGTCTCAAAGCTCGTTTGTTCGAGTCCCTTTTCAGCGTGGGGCAGACCATTAACTCCACTTTGAACCTGGATGAGGCGCTCAAGGTGATTACGTACGAGGCGTGTGAGTTGATGAGCGGGAAAATGTGTTCGTTGCTTTTGCTGGACGAAACACACGAATGGCTGGACTTACGCGCAAGTTATGGGGCAGGGGATGCCTACATCAACAAGCCAAGACTCAGTATTGCCGAAAGTTTCCTGGGCATCGTGGTCCGACGGAAAAAGGCCCTTCAAGTCGAAAACGTGCAGACTTCCACCCGCTACCAAAACGTGGGGGTGGCCAGGCGCGAAGGGCTGGTTTCTCTACTCAGCGTTCCTTTGATGTATCTCGGAGAGCCCATAGGCGCGCTGAATGTTTACACGGCCTCACTCACCAATTTTTCCAACGAAGAAATACGTATTCTATCAGCTTTGGCCGAGCTTAGCGGCATCGCCATCGAGAAAGCCCGTCTTTACGAACGTCTGGTCGATATGGAAGAGCATATCCGTCAGAACGAAAAACTAAGTGCCATCGGTTTGTTGGCGGCCGAGGTGGCCCATGAGATTCGCAACCCGCTGACCGTGATCAAGATGCTGTTCCACTCTCTGGACTTGCGTTTCGAACCGAGTGATCCCCGTGTGCGCGACGTCAAGGTGATGAGCGAGAAGATGGATCAGCTGAACCGCATCGTGGAACAAATTCTCGATTTTGCCCGAACCAGCGAACCTCAAATTGGACCGGTGGATATTAACCGCCTCCTCAACGATCTCGCGCTTTTGGTCCGGCACAAGCTCCGTAACCAAAATATTGCCTGGATTCACAAGCTCGGCGAAAACCTGCCTATGGTTTCCGCTGATTCCGCTCAGTTGGAACAGGTTTTCCTCAATCTCACCCTAAATGCGGTTGAAGCGATGCCAAAGGGCGGAAAGCTGACCATTACCACCAAGGTTCAGAATGCGGGCGAGGCAGGAGCCATGGTCATGATCGAATTCCGTGATAACGGCGACGGCATGACAGAAGAGCAGTGTAAGAGAGTGTTTTCGTCTTTGCTGAAGACAACAAAACGCAAGGGGACTGGTTTGGGTTTGGCTATCGTGGCGAGAATTATGGAGGCACATCACGGCCGCATTGAAGTCAAATCCCGCCCAGCCAAGGGCACAATTTTTACGTTGCGGCTGCCGGTGGGATCATGAGATTTTCATCAGCGGCCCCAAGATAATTCCCTGATCCATTCGCCGCTGCTCGCATCAAGAGTTCTCTGGTTCAAAAAGCACAAGCATACGCCAAAATTTGCATTTCCCGCTGCCTCAATGTGGTCATACATTTACCATGTGTGGCACGACATTACTCACATTGGTAACAAACCGTGCCAGTGGTTGATGGTCCGTAAACACATCATGTGTCGTAGGTTTTCTCATTCGATCGAAGCATTTCGCTTGCAAGGTGAAAAGGGTTTCGCTGATGGAAACTTTCCGGCGGGGAGACGACCAAGTGCCTTAGCTGCAACGCGCATCATTCATCTTACTTAAATGTCTGCGAACCATCCATTTCCAGTGCTTATTCATCTCGGTGTAAAAAATCCTGCAAAAACTGCTTGTGAAAAATTTCACGATCTGTCATTTTGCTATCGAATTTCGGAACACACATGTTTAGCCGAGGGGAATTGTTTTCTCTGAACGGCCAAACAAGCGTCACAGTTTCATGCGGACATTTTTGCTATTTTTGGTTGGAGTTTTGGGAATCGCCTTCGCGCCATTGGCCTTTGCGGCTGAAGGTCATGCTGTGGCTGCACCTGCTGGCCATGCGGAGCATGCCGAAAAGGAAGGTATTCCGCTCTACGCAGCTCCTGTGGCCAAGTTTGGACCGCTTGTCCTCACTAATTCCATGGTCATCACATGGGCGGTGGCAATTCTCCTGATCATTGGTGCACAATTGGCCATGCGCAACGTTCGCATGGTGCCTCAAGGCGCGCAGAATTTCTGGGAATGGCTTGTCGAAGGGCTTGACGATTTTCTGGGTGGAATTATGGGGGCAGATCTGGCTCGCAAAACATTTTGGTTTTTTGCCACGCTTTTCATTCTGGTTTTGGCCACAAACTGGGCTGGTTTGATACCAGGGGTGGGCTCAATAGGTTGGGGGCATCCTGATGAGAACGGCCATTTCCATCATTTCACAACATCGCTTCTGCGTGGTGCTAATGCTGATCTGAACATGACGTTGGCAATGTCGTTGGTTTTCTTCGCCTGCTGGATTGTCTGGGCGCTGCAAGCAAACGGCCCTGGCGGTTTCGTTATGCATATTTTTGGGCCTAAAGGGGATACTACCGGCATCATGAAATGGGGCATGATTGTCGTGTTCCTCGCTGTCGGTGTGTTGGAAGTGGTTTCGATTGCCTTCCGCCCTGTTTCCTTGAGCTTCCGTTTGTATGGAAATATATTCGCTGGTGAGAACATGTTGGAAACAATGGCCACGCTCGTTCCTGGCTTTGGTTGGTTGATTCCCATTCCTTTCTATTTCATGGAGTTGCTGGTCGGTATGGTTCAGGCCTTGGTGTTCATGCTGCTGACCGCCGTCTTCACTCTGCTCATTTGCTCCCATGATGAGGAGCACGCTCACGAACCCGCTCACGGCCACGCCGGGGAGCACAAGCACTAGATTCTATAATTTCGGCATTCTGACCGTGGCTTTGACTGCGGGGGGTGTTGATCACAGCAAAAATCGAAGGACTGAATATGTTAATTCCAATGTTGGCCGAACTTACCGGAAATGTTCACGTCGCCGCAGCAGCAGCCGGTGCTGCGATTGGTGTCGGAATGATCGGTATGCGCGCCTCTGAAGCAGTGGGCCGCAATCCCGGTGCTGCCACGAAAATCCTCGTGCAGGCGATTCTGAGCACTGCCTTCGCTGAAGGTATCGTGTTTTTCGCGATCTTCCTAGTGAAGTAAGAAAGCTTTGGGCGGGACCGTTTCAAAGCGGTCCCGCCCGGCATTCTCGTTTTTTGATTATTTTATTATGACCTCCTTTGCCCTTCTTGCAGCTGCTGACGACGGTCTTGTGGCAAGCCTGGCCAAAACCGCGCAGAACACTGGTGAGCAGTTCGGTGTGAACGGCTCCCTGCTTCTCTCGCAGGTGATTAGCTTTTTGCTGGTCGCCTTTTTACTGCGCATGCTTGCCTACAAACCTGTGCTGGCTGTTTTGGCCGAGCGCCGTAAACTCATTGCACAGGGCCTTGAGAATGCCGAGAAGATTAAGCAGGAACTGGCCAAAGCGGAAGCTTCCCGTCGCGAAACCATGAGCCAAGCAAACGCGCAAGCCATGAAGCTAATTGAAGAGGCGCGCGCGGCCGCCGCAAAAGTCCAAGAGGTTGAGACCCAGAAAGCCATTGCTGCCGCCGAACAGATCATTTCCAAGGCCCGCGAGGCAGCTGCTGCCGATCATGCCTTGATGCTCGCAGAGTTGAAGCGCGAGATTGGCCAACTGGTGGTTCGTACCACTATTCAAGCGACTGGTAAGGTTCTAACCATCGAAGATCAAAAACGATTGGCTGATGAGACCAATCGCCAACTGGCCGCCTGAGTAACCTGACATGAAGAGCTCCAAACTAGCCCGTCGCGAAGCCAAAGGTTTGTTCCGCGCCTCCTTGGTCAACGGAGTGATGGATGAAAACCGGGTCCGGGAAGCCTTTCGTCTGGTAATCGCGCAGAAGCCCCGCGGTTACGCCGGTATCCTCTCGCATCTTGAAAGATTGGTGAAGTTGGAGGTTGTCCGCCGCTCAGCTCATGTCGAAAGCCCTGTTGAGCTTGATGCGGAAATGAAAGCAAAGCTTCAGGCCAGCCTGACCAAGACCTATGGTCCTGGGTTGACCATGACCTTCGGTAGCAATCCCGCTCTTTTGGGTGGTTTGCGCATCAAGGTCGGCAGCGATGTTTACGACGGATCAGTGTTGGCGCGACTCAACGCATTGCAAGAGACTTTTTAATTGATAGCATAGTTTTTTAAGTACTGGATTTATTTTCGGATTCCATGAGCACATTACTTCAAGATATCGAGGCCCAGATTGCAGGGGTGAAAACGACTGTGGCCCGCCAGAATGTCGGCGTTGTCCGCGAAATTTCCGACGGCGTGGCCAAGGTCGAAGGTTTGACCGATGCAATGTTGAACGAAATGCTCGATTTCGGCAACGGAGTGGTGGGCCTCGCCCTCAACCTTGAAGAGAATGAGGTCGGCGCCATCATCTTGGGTGAATACACCTCCGTGAAAGAAGGCGCGGAAGTCCGCACCACTGGCAAAGTGTTGTCCGTTCCCGTTGGCAAAGGTCTTCTCGGCCGCGTGGTCGACACTCTTGGCCGACCCATTGACGGCAAAGGCCCCATCGTCAGTGATGTTTCCTACCCCATTGAGAAAATCGCGCCCGGCATTATCAAACGCCAGTCGGTCAACCAGCCTCTCCAGACTGGCATCATGTCCATCGACGCCATGATTCCCATCGGTCGTGGTCAGCGCGAGCTGATCATTGGCGACCGTTCGACGGGCAAAACCACGATTGGCGTCGACACGATGATCAATCAGGCCCGCATGAACAAAGTGGGCCGCGCTTCAGGTGATAAGAATTTCCGCCCTGTTTACAACATCTACGTCGCCGTGGGTCAGAAGCAGTCCAATGTGGCCCGCGTCATCGCCGAGTTGGAAAAAGCCGGGGCCATGGAAGACACCATCGTAGTGGCTGCTACTGCCTCTGATTCCGCCGCCAACCAGTATCTGGCTCCTTTTGCCGGAGCTTCCATGGGTGAATGGTTCATGGACAACGGCATGGATGCATTGATCATTTTCGACGATCTTTCCAAGCAGGCCGTGGCCTACCGACAGGTTTCGCTGGTGTTGAAACGCCCCTCCGGCCGAGAAGCTTATCCTGGCGATGTATTCTATCTCCACAGTCGCTTGCTCGAACGTAGCGCCCGTGTCAGTCCGAAATATGGTAACGGCTCCCTGACTGCCCTGCCTATCATTGAAACCCAGGCTGGTGACGTTTCCGCATACATCCCCACCAATGTGATTTCCATCACGGACGGCCAGATTTATCTGGAAACCGACTTGTTCTACCAAGGTATTCGTCCTGCTATTTCCGTCGGTTTGTCGGTGAGCCGAGTCGGTTCAGCCGCCCAAATCAAAGCCATGAAACAGGTGGCCGGTCGTATTAAGTTGGATTTGGCCCAGTACCGTGAATTGGCTGCGTTCGCACAGTTTGGTTCCGACTTGGATGCCAAAACCCAAGCCACGCTTGAACGCGGCAAGCGCATCGTCGAGTTGTTTAAGCAGATTCAATACAACCCCATTCCAGTTGAGATTCAATCCTCCCTCCTATGGGCCATGCAAAACAACCAGTTGGATGACGTGGCGGTTGACAAGGTCAAGGATTTCCAGTTGAAGCTGACCGACATGCTGACCACTCGCAAGCCTGCTTTGTTGGAAAAAATCCGCGTCGAAAAAGCTTTCAGCGACGCTTTGGCTGCCGAATTGAAAGCAGCTATCACCGAGTTGAAACAGTCGTACAAGTAGGCGGTAGGCAAGTTCCGGAACCTTTCCGGAGCGAGCATTCCGAGCACAATAAGAATTTGTCAAATGCCCAGCACACGCGACATACGCCGGCGAATTAAGTCGGTCAAGAATACAGCGCAGATCACCAAGGCGATGGAGATGGTTGCCTCGGCTAAAATGCGCAAGGCGCAGATGGCGGCCCTCGCAGGCCGGCCCTACGCCGATCTGATGAACAAAGTGCTGGCTGCCACCACCGCCGGCGCGGGTGATTTTACTCACCCTTTGATTGAGAAGCGCAGTGTCGTAAAGCGCGGCTTGATTGTCATCAGCACCGACAAGGGTCTTTGCGGTGCCTTGAACACCAACCTTCTGCGCGAAGCGGGCAAATTTGATAAGGACACGACCGTTTATATCTGCGCTGGACGCAAGAGCAGCCAGTGGGTGGCGCGCTCGAAGCGTGAGTTGGCTGCTGAATTCTCCTATAAGGACACCCCGTCTTTTGCCGAAGCACGCGCCATTTCCAAGATGGCTCAACAGATCTTTTTGGAAGGAAAAGTGGATCGAGTGGACGTACTGTTCACTAATTTCGTCTCCACTCTGGTACAAAAACCTGAAATCAGAACACTCCTGCCGATTGGAGCCATTGAAAAGGTGGAATCTGACTTTAAGGGTGAAGCCGCTCCTGAGCTTTTGACGGCTGAAGCGACAGAATATTTGTTTGAACCTGGAGCTTCAGAAGTGCTGAGCAGCCTGCTTCCGCATTACTTGAACTATAAAGTTTTTCATCTTTTGCGCGAAGCCAAGGCTTCGGAACAGAGTGCTCGAATGGTGGCCATGAAAAACGCCACGGACAACGCCAAGCAGATCATCAAGGATTTGACCTTGGAGTACAACAAGCTGCGCCAGGCCAACATCACCAAGGAACTCCTCGAAATCACCACCGCCCAGATGGCGATGGGTTGATCATCTTTTTAACGCGGTTGGAATATTGAATTAATTTTAGCGGACGCATGAACATAGGAAAAATCGTTCAAATTATTGGTCCGGTGGTGGACGTTGAGTTCCCCGGCGAATTGCCGGCCATCTACAACGCCCTTACCATCGAATACAACCAGCCGGGTTATGGCAAAACCACCCTGACACTGGAAGTGCAACAGCACCTTGGTGACAATTGGGTGCGCGCGGTGGCTATGTCCACCACGGAAGGCCTCAAGCGGGGCGCTGAAGTACGGGACATGGGCAAGCCCATTTCCATGCCCGTGGGCATGGGTGTGATGGGCCGCGTGTTCAACGTCACGGGCGACGCAATTGATGAACAGGGCCCAGTCAAAGCCGATAAGTATTACCCGATTCATCGCACAGCGCCTCCGCTGGTCGATCAATCCACCAGCCCCCAGATCTTGACCACCGGTATCAAAGTGATCGATCTGATCTGCCCCTTCCTTAAGGGTGGCAAAGTCGGTGCCTTCGGCGGCGCCGGGGTCGGTAAGACGGTTGTCATCATGGAGTTGATCAACAACATCGCCAAACTGCACGGTGGTGTGTCCATGTTTGCCGGGGTCGGTGAGCGCACCCGTGAAGGTAACGATCTCTACAACGAAATGATCGAAGCCAAGGTCATCAAGGTTGAAGAGGACGAAAAGGGCCACGCTAGGATCGGCGAGAACGGTCTCCCTATCATTAAAGAGGGTTCCAAGATTGGTCTTGTTTATGGTCAGATGAACGAGCCTCCCGGAGCACGTCTCCGCGTGGCGCTATCTGCGCTGGCTGTCACGGAGTACTTCCGTGATGAACAGAATCAGGACGTGCTCTTGTTCGTGGACAACATCTTCCGTTTCTCCCAAGCTGGTTCTGAAGTGTCCGCGCTCCTTGGCCGTACGCCGAGCGCCGTGGGCTATCAACCGACTTTGGCTGCCGAGATGGGCAACTTGCAGGAACGCATTACTTCGACGAAGAAAGGTTCCATCACCTCCTTCCAAGCGGTTTACGTCCCGGCGGATGACTTGACCGACCCCGCGCCTGCCACAACCTTCGCCCACTTGGACGCAACCATCGTGTTGGAGCGTTCGATCGCAGAATTGGGAATTTTCCCGGCCGTGGATCCTCTCGCCTCCAACTCGCGCGCCTTGGCACCCGAGTTTGTCGGTGAAGAGCACTACAATGTGGCTCGCGGCGTGCAAAAGGTTTTGCAGCGCTATAAGGATTTGCAGGATATTATCGCGATTCTGGGCATGGACGAGTTGTCCCCTGAAGATAAGACCACCGTCTTCCGCGCCCGCAAAATCCAAAAATTCCTTAGCCAGCCTTTCACCGTTGCCCAAGTGTTTACAGGTCGCGCCGGTAAACAGGTGGCTGTGGCCGATACGGTCAAGGCTTTCAAAGAAATCTTGGAAGGTAAGCATGACGATGTGCCTGAAAGTAACTTCTACATGAAGGGCAAAATCGAGGAAATCCACGAGGCCTAATAGCCTCAAGCCGAGATTGAAGCGATGTCCAACACTTTGCGATTAGAGATTGTCACTCCCGAGGCCAAAACTTACTCGGAGAACGTTGACATGGTTACCTTGCCCGGTATTGATGGCGAGATGGGGATTTATCCCATGCACGTCCCGTTGATGACCCAGGTGGTAGCTGGCGAAATCTCGGTGCGCAAGAATGGTCAGGACTATTTTCTGGCCATCGGCGAGGGTTTTGCCGAAATTGCCGGTGACCATGTCTCTATTCTTACTGACATGGCCATCAAGGCTGACGACATCGACGAAGCCAGGGCCGAAGAAGCCAAGAAACGTGCCGAAGCCCGGCTCCAAGAAAAACTGACCGACGAGGAAGTAGCCATGGTAAGCGCCTCGCTGCTGCACTCGTTGACCCAGTTGAACGTCAAGCGTCGCCGTCGCGGCTGATCAGGTCTCAAAATATTTTGACGAATGGACGTCCCTTTTGGGACGTCCTTTTTCGTCAATTCGCCGCTGGAGTGCGGTTTCGATTTTAGCTATTCTTTTCAAAATGGAGCGTTTTCCTCAACCCTCGGTCATCCTGACACACGAAAGTGATCTCGATGGTTTTGTCTCCGGTCTGCTCCTCCAGCGTCTGGCCACTCATCTTTTTCAACAAACCCCGCGCATTGAGGCCTACCATAACCATAACTGGCGTCAGCGGCCCATGAACGAAAAGTGCGCCTGGGTTAGTGATTTTTCCTTTGAAAGCCGGTTGGATCGTCCCAGTTGGGTCATTTTTGACCATCATCTGGCTGAGTCTTCGCCTAAGAAAGCCACTTTGATCCACGACGCCAACCGGTCTGCTGGATCCATCTGCTACGACGCATGTCGGGATGCTGGCCTTGCCAGCCCCGAGTTGGATCGCCTGGTTCAACTCAACAACGTGGCTGACATGTTTCTGAACAAGGACCCTGAGTTTCTCTTGGCGGTGGACTATGCCGGGCTTATCAAAAGCTACGGCTTTTGGAATATACACACACTGCTAGGGGGAAAACTCGAAAACATTTTGAATCATCCGCTGCTGGAAGTGATGTCGATTAAGCGCCGGATTGAGGATCCTCTTGGTTTCGACTGGAGTCGTCAGCATGTTCGTGAGATCAGCCCCACTGTTGGCTTGGTCAATACCGTGATTGGCAACACGAACCTCATCATTCATCAAATGCTCGATGCCGAAACCACTCCTTATAAAGTGCTGGCAACCCTTTATCGCAAAAGCGCCAACACGCATGTTGTCAGCCTGCGCAGTCGTAATGGGGAGGCCCTGGAGGTCGCTGGAAAACTGCAGGGTGGGGGACATCCCAACGCTTCAGGTGCGACTCTTCCCAAATCGGTCCAAACGGCTGCCGACGCACTGGTTTACTTGCAGCAGGTTTTGCAGCCTGTGTCCGTGCTCCCGCCGGAACCGCTTAATCCACTCGAATCCGCCTTCGACTAATACTAATTTTCAATATGTCTGAATCCATCGCTTTTTCCCGCCATGACAACCGTCGCTTTGATCAGCTTCGTCCGGTGAAGTTCGTCAACGATTTCGCGCCCAACGCCACGGGCTCGACGTTGATTGAGTGGGGCAACACTCGCGTCATCTGCGGTGTGACCATCGAGGAAACAGTCCCGCGCTGGATGAAGGAGCAGGGAAAAACCGGCGGATGGATCACCGCCGAGTACAGCATGCTCCCGTACTCCACCCATACCCGCAAGACCCGCGATATTTCCAAAGGCAAAATTGATGGGCGTTCCCAAGAGATCCAACGACTGATCGGTCGATCCCTTCGCAGCGCTGTGGACCTCGAAAAAGTTGGCGCGCGCACGATTTGCATCGACTGCGATGTGCTGCAAGCGGACGGAGGCACTCGCACTGCTGCAATTACGGGAAGCTTCGTTGCCTTGGAGCTCGCCTTCCGCAAACTCCAAAAACTAGGCTTGCTCGCCGCAAGCCCTGTGGTCAATTCAGTGGCTGCGGTGAGTATCGGTGTCGTTCAGGGGACGCCATGCCTTGACTTGTGCTATGTGGAGGACGTGGCTGCCGCCGTGGATATGAATCTGGTGATGACTGCGACAGGCCAGTTCATCGAGCTTCAGGGAACGGGGGAGGAATCCACTTTCAGCGATGTCGAGTTGCAGGCCATGCTCCAGCTCGGACGTGCCGGAATCTCGAGGTTGCTTGAGTTCCAAAAGCAGGCTTTGTCGTAATCTTGGGCTAATATGGAAATCGCCACCCGTCTGTATCTGATCCGCCACGGAGAAGTGGAGGACCGCTACCACCGGACCTTCGGTGGACGAATTGATATGAATCTTTCTGATCGTGGTTTGCGCCAGGTTCAAGCCACGGCGGATTATTTGACGGCAAATCCCCCCGATCTTCTCTACTCTAGCCCGATGCAACGGGTGCAACAAACGGTGGCCCCTCTGCTTCGTCAAACCAAGCTAGAGCAGGTTATTTTGCCCGGCCTGCGTGAGGTGGATTTCGGTGCGTGGACCGGCATGAGCTGGGACGAGGTTCAGGAGCGCTTCAATAAGAGCGCCTTCGATTGGCTTGAACTTCTCGAAACTGGTGCCATTCCAGACGCTGAAACGACTGTGATTTTTCGAGAGAGAGTCGAATCAGCTCTGCGTCAAATTTTGGATGAGGCCGGTGGCCGGACTGTGGCAGTTTATTGTCATGGTGGAGTCATTCGCATGATTCTTTCCATCTTGTGCGAACTGCCATTCCGCCAGATGAGCATATTTGAAGTGGACTATGCCAGCCTGACCAAAGTGGTTCATCGTGCCCGCCGGTCTGAGATTGAGCTCCATAATTTCACACCATGGCGTGACCTTCCCGGAATTCTTGCCCACTAAAACTATGGCTTCACCCGCACCCCTCGCAAAACTAAGCATCGTCACCACTGCTGAAGCCGAGGACGCCGTGTCCATGATGCTTGAACGTGCGAGCGGCCTCACGGCATCGGCTTATGTCGATGAGGATACCAAGGTTGCAACCGTGACTGTCTTTCTCAAAAAGCGGGTGCCTGAGGTCCGCAAGCTTGAACCGGCGCTTCTGGCCGGTTTGGATTCCCTTCGTGCTCTTCGACTTAATCTTGGTGAAGCACGCATTGTCATTCAGCGTGTGCCCAAGGAGGATTGGGCCGAATCATGGAAGAAGTTTTTCAAGAATATCGAGATCGGTCGTGCCCTCCTGATCAAGCCCAGTTGGAGCAAACGCAAGGCCTACAAGAATCAGGCAGTCGTTGTTCTCGATCCGGGTCTTAGCTTCGGCACAGGCCAGCATCCCACCACTCATTTCTGCCTCGAGCAATTGGTGGCGCTTCGAGCTTCTTCCAAGTCTATTTTGGATATGGGCACCGGCACCGGCATTTTGGCCATCGCAGCCGCCAAGCTTGGATATCCGTTGGTCCGTGGATTTGATTTTGATCCTGTCGCTGTGCGGATCGCCAAGGCCAACGCCAAGCGCAATCGTGTGGATGAAAAACTGAGCTTCACCCGTCAGGACATCACCAAGGCCTCGTCCAAAGGCACTGCTTACGATGTGGTCTGCGCCAACCTCATGGCCGATCTTTTGGTGCAAGAGCGGGAGAAAATTTCCCGGCGCGTGAAGCCGGCTGGACATCTGGTTCTTGCAGGAATTCTCTCAACTCAATTTGAAAGAGTACAGGAGGCATACGCCAAACTCGGCTTTCACCTCGTTGACGACCGAGTACTCAATGAATGGCGCTCCGGCATGTTCCGCCGCTAAGAAGTCAGCGCCACTTGCCCTCGTTCACTTTGGTTCCTTATTCTGGCTACACCAGCCCAGCCCATTTTCGGCCAAGCCAGTAGGCGGTGAGAAGAAAAAGAATCAGGCCGCCCCAAAGAGGGTGGCTCCAAAGTTGCAGTCGTATTTGGGCGGGCTCCGGTTCAGGAAGCAACGCAAGATGCGCCGTTAATTGATCAAACGTGTCGGTCGTATAAACTTTGCCGCCGGTAAGTGAAGCGATTTCATCCAATATTTGGCGGTTGACCGGTTGGCCGCGTCGTTCCCTTTCTGGCTCTTTCACCTCAATTTTGGCCTCCAATTTCCGGGCATGTTTGGCGGATTCCACAGTAATGCGGTACTGGCCGGCATTGGCGAATGCTTGAGAATAGCCGAAGACTCCCCAGCCGCCCGGGGAGGATTCCATGGTGGCAGTTTCTGTCTGTCCGGCAGGGTTTTGGATGCGGATATCAATGGGGCCCTCCTCCACAGGAAGGCCTGCCTGAGTAAGCACCGAAGCCTGAAAATGAATGACATCGCCGGGCCGCGGCGTTTCAGGAGTATAGGCAAGGCGAATTCCTTCCTCACCGGCCAGATGACGTTGATGCGACATCCATCGGACCACTTGGCTCCAAAACCGGTAATGATATTTGTCTTCCACACCCCGCCTCCAGCGCCAGGCGCTATCCGTACCGAGGAATAGAACTTTGCCCGCGCCAGCGGACTTCGTGACCAACAGGGGCATACGCCCACTCTCACCTCTTAGGCCTGAATGCACTGCCAGCACATCCGAGCCTGGACGACTGCGCGTCACCGCAGCCGACCAGAAGAACCCGGGCAACTGTTGCCACAAGTTTTCGTTGCGCGTCTGGTCAATATCGAAACGTGTCAAGAGATGCCGCATGCCCATGGAGGACAGGGTGAGTGTGGCCTCGTTTTGCAGAGGGATTCCTTCAGGCCTTGATGAATCCAGAATCACGGGCATGAGTTCCCCCAAGTCGCTCTGATCAAAACTGATCTGGCGTCCTCGGCGTCCCGGGATAAATACCAGTCCTGCGGCTTGTTGTTCGACCAAACCCTTGATCAGTGTCGCCTGTTCCTTCGTGAGTTCTCCACGACCAATCCCTACGTCTCCCAGAAAAATCACATCGTATTTACCGATGGCCTCTTTGGTGTCAGGAAACGCTGTCAGGTAATTGCGGCCGCCGCCCGGACCCAATTCGGGATGGAACAGTATGGAGGACATCTCCACGCCTGGATCACGTGCCAGCGCATTGCGCAGGTATCGGTACTCCCAGCGCGGATAGGAATCGACAAGAAGAACTTTGAGACTTTCCTGCCGGATGTTGATGGTGAGAGTTCCCGTATTGTTGTTGGTAAGAACCTCCTGCTCATCCACTGGCACAGAGAGCGAGAGTGTGGAAGTGCCAACAATTTCCGGCAGCCAGAGCAGAGATTCTGTAACTTCCGCGTTTGGCGCCACGGTTATGGGACGCCTCGTCAATTCGCGTCCACTCTGGCTGAGAATAATCGAAGTCTGCAGTGAGTGCCCCAGGGTGTTGCGGATTTTGAATGGCAGAGTCACTTGCTCTCCCACCAGTCCGTAGGAGGGAGGATTGCCTATTTCCAGCGCAACATCCGGTAACGGACGATCTCGGCCCACCACTACTGGAAAAATAGGAACCCCTTCCTGCCGCAGGCGCGTTGCCGCCCCAAGCGGGGAATTTCCGTTGTTCCAATCTCCGTCAGTCAGCACGACTACCGCTTTTAGATTTCGCTGCGGTTGCAGTGCCTCTTCCAAGGGCGTGGCAAGATCCGTCCCGGGCGAGATTGAATTGGTGGCGGTGGTTGGAGTGGAGAAATTCTCGAACGCCACGGACGCCGTCTTACGAATTCTATCCCATGCCGGGGCGTTGGTTTTTTCACGAATCCATTCCTGACGGCTAATCACTTCCTTCGGCCCGGACGTGACGTCTCTGGTTTCCATACTGCCGGAGTCATCCAGCAAAACTGCCACTTCAGGCTGCCGGTCCTTCTTGACTGAGCGTACTGATTCCGGTCGCAGGAGCGTGAGCAATAGCAGGGCAACCAACATCAGGCGCAGTGTCTCCAATCCCGCGATGGCACGCCGTTTTCCTGAGCGCCGCCAATTGAGCAAACTTAGCCTTGCTGCGACAGCGGCAACCAAGAGGCAGGCTAGCACCTCCCAAACCCCTGTGGAAATCGCCCAGTGACTCAAGGTGCAACTCCTCCTGTTCGGGCCGTTGGACTGCCCAGGCCGCTGATCACGACTTCCTTGCGCGGAAGAATGAGCCAGCCTTCAAATAGCAGGGCCAGCAACATGCACATCAGGAAAATCCGCCAGATTTCCCCGCGAAATGGACTGTCAGTTTTTTGTTTTTCCTGCCAAAAATTCCAACTCAAACCCTTCAATGCTGATTGCATTTCATCAGCGGTGACCCGTTCCGAGTCGTCCTCACTTGCGGGCCGGTTAAGCGCCAGCCATCGGTCACCATCGCGATACACTCCTGCATTGATGCGTGGATCCCCCCCTGTGGGTCCCGCCATGACCCGCCAGTTTCCCTCTAGTTCGCGGCTGGAGAGTTTGCCCGCTTCGCTCATGCGGGCATTGGCATTGCGGCTGAGTGCCGTCTCGGCGAGGCGGGCCAGCATGGGCACCAACACTCGGCCCTCACCCAGTGTGGACCAGCCTGGAAGGGGCAGGGTGGTTATGACATAAATTTTCCCATCTCCAACACTCTGTCTCGCTAGCAGTGGTGCTCCATCGGCGAAGGCAGCTAGTGTGTTGGTTGCTCCTGATATGATCCAACGTTTTCCAAATTCAGTTTGCCGCAGCGGCAGGCTGTAACCCTCTTCCGTTCTGGCGAACGGCCCTTCCTCCTCATTCCAACGTTCCACCCGAAGGGCTGCTGTGTTGGTAATCGCATCAATGGATGTCCAGACAAGACCAGCCAACAGTTCACCTGCTGCGGGAGAATTCGTCACTTGCGCGGTCGATGGCAAGAATAAGAGGGTTCCTCCGGCTGTCACATGCTGACGCAAGGCATCCCCCACGGTTTGAGAGGGAATGGCTCCCTGCCAGACGATCACTTGAAAATTTTGCAGAACCGGCAAGGTCGCGGTCGGTTCGACGCGCTGGGCGGACCCCGCTGTTCGTAACGCCAGCTCCAACAATCTCCCCACCCGTTTATCCTCTGCCACAACAAGAGCGCGCGAAGGTTGGGCCGGTCCATAAACACCGTAGGCTGTATTATCCTGGGGGCTGCCATCGGGAGGCAGGCTTAGGCTGATCCAACCTCCGTTGGTGTTTGCGCCCAAATTCAAAGAACGTCGCACGCGTGTGGAACCTTCCCTCAGTGAAACAGACTGATCGGTGCTTGAGCCGTTTAGGTTGACACTCAGCGAAGAGGAGATGGCTGTTTTTCCCTGGGCCAAATCACCTTGTACCAATGCTGAAAAATGGACCGCGTCCCGGGATCGGTTAGATGGTCCTGTCACCTCATCGACACGGAGGGACTGTTCACCTCTGCCGGTGTGGATCAATTCCAATAACCGGAAGCGCACCTGCAAGCCTGCGCCCGCAAATTGGGCTTCGAGGCTTCTCCACACGGGATCCGAGGGCCGCCAGTTAGATTTTTGTAAATCGGTTGCAACCCACACTTCCAGCGAGCCAGGTTTGGCATCGAGACTCCATTTCAGGAGACTTCCGAACATGGAAGGCCAATCCGCAGCGGTATCGGTGGCTCGAACAGAACTCAGGCTCATGAGAGAGTTGATGGATGCCAGTTCCTCAACGCGTTGGGTCGCGCTGTCGAGCAGGACAAAACGTGCCCGGCCGTCGAAGGCTTTGGCGTTTTGTGCAAAAATATTGAGTGCTTCCTCCCTTAGGCTTTTGGTCCCGTCGGCCGCGCGCGCTTCCATGCTCGCGGACCGGTCAAGCATCAGCACGATGGCATCGGGCGCGGGATGCCACATCCAGCCGAGCCAGTCGCCTGAAAGAGGGCGGGCAAGAAACAGGGTCAGCAGCAACACCGCCAAAACACGCATGGCCAGAATTAGAAACTGTTTTAATTTGGCGTGGCTTACCGCGCTCCTTGTGGCCGCCTGAAGGAAGCGCATGGCGGCCCAGACCTGCGGCTTGTGACGCAGCCGGTTGATCAAATGAATGATCACCGGCAGCAACAAAAGGGGCAGCCCCCAGAAAACTATAGGTTGAAGAAACGTCACGCGATTCTATCCAGCAGTGGCCAGTTGGGCTCGAGCCAACAGCAGCCCCGAGGCCGCTTTCTCGATGGGTTCATCGGTCATGAAGGTCCGCAGGTCCACCCTCATTTCCGATGCCTTTTGTCGCAGTGAATCCTGGAAGAGCGAAAGTTGCCTTAAATATTCCTCACGGATCAATTGTGGCTCGGCCACGATGCTTGTGCTGCTTTCCAAATCCTGAAAGCGCACCGGGTGGTCAAACTTAAACTCCACTTCCTGGCGGTCCAGCAATTGAAGCATCACCACGTCATGCTTCTTGAAGCGCAGATGCTGCACCGCTCCCACAAGTTCCTCCAGGTCGCAGAAAAAATCGGAGATCACCACCACCATCGCACGCGGGCGAATACGCTCGGCCATCGCGTGCAACTCTTTAACAACAAGTGTTTCCCCTTCGGCCGTGGCGGTATCAATGGATTCCAGGATGAGCTGGACGTGGCTTGGCGTGCGCTTGGGGGGGATCTCCGGGGGTGGGGTCCGGCTACAGATGGTCAATCCAGCCGCGTCGCCTTGATGGACCAAAAGATAAGCGAAAGTGGCGACCAGTCGCCGGGCGTAATCAAATTTAGCGGGGTTGGTTTTATACGAGAAGGCCATGGACCCACTTCCATCAAGGACAAGATGGCAGCGCAGATTTGTTTCGGCCTCAAATTCCTTGAGAAAAAACCGGTCCGTTCGTGCAAACACCCTCCAGTCAAGGCGGCGCAAATCATCTCCCGGCGCATAATTCCGGTACTCAGCGAATTCCACGCTCGACCCCTTGTGCGGGCTTCGGTGAAGTCCGGAGACGGTCCCTTGCATGGCCATTGTGGTTAGCAACGGCTGGGCCATGAGCCGGCTCAGCACCGCCGAATCGAGATACTTGCTGGCCAGCGACTCACTCACGCACGCTTGCTCCGCGCATTTCAGTCAGCAGCTGATCAATAATCGCCCTGCTCGTCACACCCTCAGCCTGGGCTTGAAAATTGGTGAGGATGCGATGGGTTAACACGGGATGGGCCACTGCTTCCAGGTCTTCCATGCGCACCAGATAGCTTCCACGCAAGACCGCGTGAGCCTTGGCGCCACGTATCAAATACTGAATGGCGCGTGGCCCCGCCCCCCATGTCACCATTTTCCGAATCGCTGCTGGTGCCTCAGGAGACGCAGGGCGCGTTTTTCGGACTAGATCAACAGCGGCATCGTATACGTGATCAGGCACAGGCACGCGTGACACGATTTCCTGAAAGCGAAGAACGTCAGCCCCGGAAAGGATGTGGTTAAGGTTCGGCCGCTCGCCTCCGGTGGTTTCACGCGCCAACCGGCGTTCCTCGTCCCGCGTTGGGTAATCCACGTGGATGAAAAACATGAACCGGTCCAACTGCGCTTCCGGAAGGGCGTAGGTGCCTTCCTGTTCAATGGGGTTTTGCGTGGCCAGCACGAAGAACGGCGAAGGCAGGCTGAAAAGACGGCCCGCCACCGTGACCCGGTGTTCCTGCATGGCTTCGAGCAAGGCCGCTTGCGTTTTTGGGGGGGTGCGATTGATTTCATCTGCCAGCACGATATTGGCGAAAATAGGTCCCTTGACAAACACAAAGGCCCGGCGGCCCGGTTGATCTGTCTCCTGCAAGATATCCGTTCCGGTGATGTCGGAGGGCATCAAGTCAGGCGTGAACTGAATGCGATTAAACTCGAGCGACATCGCCTGTGAGAGCGCATTGATAATGGTGGTTTTTGCCAGCCCCGGAACACCCATCAGCAACGCGTGCCCCCGGGCCAGGATACAGATCAGCAAGCGTTCAACCACCTCGTGTTGCCCGATGATCACCTTCCCGATTTCCTGGCGCAGGCTTTCGTAAAGGCCCCGCAATTCCTTGATCGCCTCCACATCACCGGATGGAACCAGTGTGCCGCCCGGGGCGACAGAAGCTAAAGTCGATGATGTCTCGGTCATAGTTGATTCTTTGAACTGCCCCACAGTAAGGCGGTGGCATTGAATGGGCAACGGTAAGTCAGCAAATTTCCGTTGGCCCGCCTTTTAAGAAACTCACTAAAAGCCGGGCTGAGCTGATGATGATGTTCACGCGTCTTGATGCCCAAGCGCCCCAAGCGGAGTGAAATCAATGTCACACGTCACTTTGAAACACTCCTATTCCCCTTCTACTTGGGCATCATTTTGGTGTCCGACTTCAGTGGCCGTCATAATGCTGGTTTTTTTGGAGGGAACTCAGCTACAACGGCTGCTGAATAGTCCTTCGGAATTTCTTCCTCTTCGGCAATTTCGCGTTGATTAAAATGAGTGCATGATTTTTCAGTGCAATAAGCGGTGGGCGTAAACACTGTGAGAAGTTTGTTTCGCTGGCTTTGCCGGCGCATAAAACGAAGGGCGAATCTCGTGTGGGAATTTGAATTTGTCGCAATCAATTGCAGCAAAAGCATTTGGAAGACATAACTTGCAGGCGGTAATAATTGCCGCTTTTGTGATGGTTCTATTAAGGCCTTATATAGTATTAAAATAACACAAAATGATTGCGCTTGGCAGGGTGTTCTGGTAATGAAAAGTGCGCCCACTGTGAATAGGTCAGTTCAATGCCATGCGTGGCGTTGAAAGTTCTCTCCTGCTCTTAAGTGGGTTTAATGTCGGAAAAAATAACCACAAAACTATGAAGAAAAGTCTCATCGGTAAATGGCTTGGAGCTGCTGCTCTGGCGGTCGTGGGCATGGTCAACGTTCAGGCGGCTGGTCCTGTCAAGGTGGATGTCTACAGAAGCTTCGGAACATACGACGGTACTCCATTCAGCGATTTGGCGGGGAGTTTCACCAACCCTGATGCCGATTTTGTCAACCCAACCAGCTACGCTTGGCATCCTTTCGGTCTGCAATCCTTTGGTGCTGTTTTAACTGGCTGTATCGAAGTGGGTAGCACTGATGTTCACCTCTTTCAATTGGATTCTGACGACGGCTCAAGTCTTTTCATCGACAACGTACAGATCATCGATAATGGAGGAGGCCATGGCCCCAATACCGTGCCTGGCGCCGCCTTTTTGACAGCGGGAATTCATTCCTTCGAAGTCCGTTTTTTTGAGGATTTTAGTGGACCCAGCGGTGTGAATCTCATTCTTGATCAAGACACGCGATTCGTGGATTGTCAACCCGTGCCTGAAGTCGGCACATTGGCCGCAGCGGGTGTTCTCGCAGGTCTGGTTGCGACTGGCTTCCGTCGTCGCGCTGCCAAAGCATAATCAGTTTCTTATTCAGAAAGCGGCACCCCGGCGGGTGCCGCTTTTTTGCGCCGTTTTCGCAAGGGTGCGAGACGAAATTCTTCCTTCGATTTCCTCGCCTTATCAGTAGCTTAAAATCCCCAAGGGATTTTATCCACCAACCCAATGGTTGCCCGATGGGGCAACCATTAGGTCACATTGGCTCTGGTCGGACAGCCGCAACTGCTTTGTGGTTGTGGATGCCACCCCCATCGGCACCCAACGTAGCTCGCACCTCGCAACCCTGACCGAACTCCAGAGTAAGGTTGCCATCCTCGATAAAATCCATAGATTTTTGTTTGATGCCAGCCGAGGAAATTGAGGGACAACTGAATCAGACGGAGCGCGATACACTCACGCAAGCCGTACTGGGCGAAAAAACTAAGCCTCGTGCCGTACTGGAGGTGGGAACGTGGATGGGAGGCGGCAGCACTGCCCAGTTTCTGCTCGCACTGCACAAAAATCAGGAGGGCCATCTGTGGGGGATCGAGGCTGATCCTGCCGTGTATGAACAAATGGTGGCCAACATCAAGCGGTTGGCACCCGATGCTTGGGGGCGATTTACGCCTCTGTTCGGTTTTTCGCAGAAGGTCATTCCGGATTGGCTTAAGAAGCAGGGGCAGGAATTCAATTTGGATGTCGTATTTCTTGATGGCGGAAATAATCCAATGGAACAAATAGATGAGTTTTTGCTGTTGGCCGACCGCATTCCAGTCGGAGGCCAGCTTTTTTCTCATGACGCAAAGCTTCGCAAGGGCAAATGGCTGATTCCTTATGTTTCCGTGCTTGATAACTGGGATTGCAAACTACATGACATCAGCGTCGAGGGTCTTTTCCAAGCCCGCAAACTTAAGCCGCAACCTTCGGCGTCGAGTCTGCAGGCTGCCCAACGTCAGTTGAGCAAAATGCGCCGCGATCCTGTAGAAATCATCGGTAAATTCCTTCCCAGCCCTGTTTGCCGGCTGATTCTCAACCTTGTGCCCAGACGGATGGCAAGAGGCGTTGCGGAAGGTCGAAAGTAACCGAAGGGTTCAGTCATTACATTTCGTTGCTCTGATGATCTTGTGGTGCTGGCTTTTGCTTTCGGCAGGCACCGAGCATTCGTCACGGGGTGCCAACATTTGCGTTCGGCTCTCGGAATGACACGTAGTAAAATCCTTTCACCGCTGCCGCATCAAGGTAGATGTCCAGACTTCCCTCCGCCGTTGCAGTATAAATGTTTCGATCAATACTGCCGGTCTGGCTAAGCGAAAAAGGTCGGGCCGACCAGGCCAGACTAGCGAAGGTCGGGTTTGAATAAACCTCGTAGCTGTAGCCGCTGTAGACGGGCAGGGTGATCTTGTAACGTGGATTCCCGTTCGGACCCGACACGGCCCTCCCTGCCACGACCAAGCCTCCGCTCCCTGGATAATTGGGCTCAATAGGAGTCAGGCCCATCACAATATCCCAACTTGCCTCCTGTTCTCCAGTGGTGGTCCCGGCCACAGCCGTAAAATCCTTAACGACTGAGGCTCGCTGGGCTGAATTGGTGATCCCGGTGAGCACCATATCATTGGCATTGGTTGTGTCCCATACAGTTCCGTTGGCGTCCTTAGCCACCTCGTTCCAGAACAACTGCGTCGTGTAGCGCTTCAACTGTCCTGGGATTGTGACACCAAAATGGAGGTGCCGCGTGCGTCCGCGATATAGACCTGCTTTGACTGTGCGAAAACGGTATCCGCCGCTTGATCCGGTCAGGAACTGGCCAAAACCGGCGAAATTCGGGTCTGCGGCGGGATTTCTCGCCGCATTGGTGGCATAGGTATAATTTCCTCCGGCGTCCGCATGCCACAGTTCGACCAGTGCGCCACGGATTGGATCGCCACTACTATTCAACACCCTGCCGCTTACATATGTGACAATTCCAGTCGCTGCCGTGAGGCTGTCATTGAGTTGTACAAGGTCGTTGTCCTTGTCTAGTGGAATGTTTTTGGCCAGAGGATAATAAGGCCCCTGTGTGACTTGGGGTGTGACTGTGAGCGCCTCGGCCAAATACCCAGACAACGCAAAACCGGACGAGGTGGTTGCGATGCTGTGCAGAAAGCGGCGGCGCCCCATCGGAATGTAGAAGCACTTGGGACCCACATCCGTTGCTATTGACGATTCGTTGGTTTTCATATCATTGATTTCGCTGACTGCCGACAAATTACCACGCTCCTCCTTAAGCTGAGATTAAGACCTGGCATTTTTCCAAACCAAAACTGCGTCGGCGTATCACTTCAGCGCAGTCAAAATTTCTCTCGTCGCCAAAGGCCTGAAATTACTATCCCTGTACCTTGGCTAATTTGCCGTTTACCTTCGCTCAAGGAAATGAAGACACAACCTTGCAACCCGATTTCGCCCACACCCCGGTTTCGGATTCTTTCGATTCCAACTCTTAGGCGTTTTGTTGGGCTTCGAACCGGTCTTCCTGCCGCAGGTCGTGTCGTGCATTCAAATCGAACTCACTCTTTAACTCAGGCGCGATGAGGCTTCGTTCATTATATGCTTCGTGCGTCGCTCTGGCACTCATTGCCACCGTCAGCCTGCACGCTGCGAACGTCATCGTTTTTGCTGCCGCTAGTCTTACTGAATCGCTTAAGGAGATTGCTGGGATTCACGAGAAACAGTCTGGAGACAAAATCATTTTCAATTTTGGCTCATCCAGCACACTTGCTCGCCAAATCGAAGAAGGGGCGCCCGCCGACATTTTCTTCTCAGCTGATGAGGCTAAAATGGATGGTTTGGAAAAGAAGGGGCTTATCCTGAAAACTACCCGCAAAAGCCGTTTGTCAAACTCACTGGTCATTGTTGTCGCTGCCGACGGAGGTGCGGCAATTGACAATGTCAGGGATCTGACGACAGAAAAGGTAAAGCATCTTGCCCTGGCCGAACCTAAAACGGTACCGGCAGGTATTTATGCCAGAGAATATCTCCTAAAACAAAATCTTTGGTCCACCATCGAGGCCAAGGTCGTCCCCACTGAAAATGTCCGCGCTGCTCTGGCTGTGGTGGAATCAGGGAATGCGGAGGCAGGTATTGTGTATAAGACGGATGCGGCCATCTCAAAAAAAGTCAAAATCGCCTACGAAATCCCGCTTTCCGACACCCCAAATATCAGCTATCCGCTGGCCATGGTGAAAGATGCCGCGCAACCTGAAGCGGCAAAAAAATTCCTTCACTTCATTGATTCCGTGGATGCTGCGAAAGTCTTTGAGAAATTTGGTTTTATCATTCCCAAGTAAGGCGTAGCGTGCCACCACATGAGCGCCGAAGAGTGGCAAATCATTTGGTTCACCGCCTGGGTGTCGGCTCTAAGCACCATCATCATTCTGCCTTTTGGGCTGGGTGTCGCTTGGCTGTTGGCCCGTTTCAAATGGCCGGGCAAATCACTGCTGGAAACGATTGTTTCCCTGCCTCTGGTGATGCCTCCTGTGGCTACCGGACTTATTTTGCTGAAGATTTTGGGACGGCGAGGTGCGGTGGGTGGATTTTTTCATGATCACTTTGGCTTTGATTTTGTTTTTACCTGGCGTGGTGTTTTGATTGCTCTGGGAGTGATGTCTTTTCCCTTGCTGGTTCGCTCGTCCAGATTGGCTTTTGAGGGAGTGGACCCGCGCCTTGAACAAATTGCACGCACCCTTGGAGCGGGGGACTGGCGTGTGTTTTTCACTATTTCCTTGCCGCTCGCATCACGCGGTATATTGGGAGGGATGCTTTTGGCCTTTGCGAGGGCCTTGGGAGAATTCGGCGCTACCATCATGTTGGCTGGTAATATTCCGGGCCAGACTTCCACACTTTCCTTGGCCATTTATCAATCAGTCCAAATCGGACAGGACGCCGATGCTTTTCGGCTGCTTGGTGTCTCTGTTGCGCTGGCTTTCATGGCCGTGTGGTGGAGTGAATGCCTGCTGCGCCGCAAAACGCGCTAACAATGAGCCTGATCCTTAAGAATATTCTACTGCCTCTTGCGGCCTTCAATCTTGAGGTGAATGCCGAGATTCAGGGACGGGTGACCGCCATCTTTGGCCCTTCCGGCGCAGGTAAAACCTCCCTGCTGGAGCTTGTGGCTGGGTTGCGCTCGCCCAAAAGCGCTTTCATCGAGCTTAATGGCCGTGTATTGACTGATGTTTCCCAAGGACTGTTCGTGCCCACACGCCATCGCGGTGTTGGCTACGTGCCACAAGATATGGCCTTGTTTCCGCATTTGACCGTGCGTCAAAATCTTTGCTACGGACAAAAATCTGGTGGCGATAAAGCCCCATTATTCACTTTTGATCGCATCGTCGAAGTTTTGGAAATTAAGTCGCTTACCCAACGCGGAGTGACCGAGCTTTCCGGCGGCGAGAAGCAGCGCGTGGCTCTTGCCCGCGCCCTTCTTGCCTCGCCCGTTCTGCTTTTGCTTGATGAACCTTTGGCAAGCCTAGATCGAAAATTAAAGGCCAGAATCATTCCCTATCTGGCCCGCATCCGCGATGAGTTTGGCGTTGCAATGCTATATGTGACCCACGACCGGTTTGAGACTCTTGCTCTGGCGGATGAAATGATTGTTTTAATCGATGGCAAAGTCGCTCAAACTGGTCCGGTGCGTGAGGTTTTCAGCCGACCGGCCAACCTTCAAGTGGCGAGCCTCTTTACCGTGGAAACAATTCTTCCTGGCCGCGTGGTGAAAAACGAAAACGACCTTCTGACTGTGGCTGTTGGCTCATCCCTGCTCTCTGCTGTGCCACAGGCTTTACCTGCAAATTCGAGTGCCGTCCACGTCTGTATCCGCGCTGAAGATGTGGTGGTTGCCAGAGATTGCGACAGCCCAAACAGTGCTCGAAATCATCTGCCCGCCATTATCGAATCCCTAGCCCGTGAAGGCCCTCTCGTCCGAGTGGAATTGAACTGCGGTTTTAACCTTTCTGCGCTTGTGACAAATCAGTCCTGCGAGGAAATGAATCTTAAATCCGGCGACAATGTTACAGCGGTCATCAAGGCTCCTCATGTTCATTTGATTCCCCGTTAAGCCCAATATCGCTGGGTAAATTTGCGAATTGCAGAAATCCAATTGCTTTTGACATTCTGAGGGGAGGTGGTATTGCTTGCTCAGCAGCCTAAGTGGCGGCCCCTTCCTGGGCTGACACACGGGGGAACCAAGTTCCCCGGGTTTTTCGGCATTCGCCGGACGACGCGGGGATGGGGCGTGGGAATCATGGCAACATGGTTCCGGGTCACTTCTAGGACTCAGCCCGTCAGCTAACCTCGTCGGCAACTGGAAGGGCGATCCTCCGGCCCCATCTTGTGGTGGGTTCTCGCGGTCTCCCCAAGTTCAAACCTGGCCTGTGCGGTCGCGCTCTGACGCGCCCGCATGGACCGACTTCGGAGATAGTGTATATGACAACGGGAATTCTTGGGCTCATTCATCCTTGGATGATTTGGACGATGGGCATTGTTTTGTTCATCCTCTGGGCCTTTTGGCTCGGGGCGGTTTACATACGGGAACAGGAGGTGGGGATTGTCATTAAAAAATTCGGTTCGCGTTCACTGGAACCGGGCCGATTGATTGCCTTGGCCAATGAATCAGGCATCCAGGCCGACACACTGCCTCCCGGGCTTCATTTCGGGTTATGGAAATGGCAGTACCGCGTGGATAAAGTTCCAGTCGTCCGCGTTTGTCAGGGCGAGATCGCTCTGGTCATGGCGGCTGACGGCTCTCCCATTCCTCCAGGGCGAATCCTGGCCCGGGCTGTGGATTGCGATCACTTTCAGGATGCGCGCCGCTTCCTGACAGGCGGCGGCGAGCGTGGCCGTCAACTAGCCATTATCACCGCCGGCACCTACCGCATCAACACGGAGTTGTTCCAGATCATCACCTCTTACAATGCGGGTGAGCTGGGAATGAACTCAGAATATTTGCGTGTTTATCATGTTTCACCCGACATGGTGGGAGTGGTAACAACGCTGGATGGACAGCCCATCTCCGAAGGCGAAATCGCCGGACCCAATGTGCCAGCCCATGATAACTTCCAGAATCCTCAGGCATTCCTCGATAATGGCGGCCATCGCGGTTTGCAGGAGCAGCCCATGCTGAGTGGTTCCTGGAATCTGAACCCGTGGTTTGTCAACGTGGAGCAGGTCCACATGCTGGAGATTCCCATTGGTTACGTGGGCGTGGTGATTTCCTTTGTGGGTCGTGCCCACATCGACGTCAGCGGCGCGGACTTCAAGCATGGTGATCTGGTCGCGGCCGGGCACAAGGGAGTGTGGGTGACTCCATTGTATCCCGGCAAGCACCCGATTAATCCCCGCGTTATGAAAATCGAGTTGGTGCCCACCACCAACATTGTTCTCAACTGGGCGAACCGCACTGAAGCCCATCATTTTGATGCCAAACTTTCCAGCATCACAGTGCGGTCCAAGGACGGCTTTGGATTCAATCTGGATGTGGCCCAAATCATTCACGTCGGCGCGCTTGACGCCCCTAAGGTCATCTCGCGGGTGGGTTCCATGCAGAACATGGTGGATCACGTGCTTCAGCCAATCGTAGGAAATTACTTCCGCAATTCAGCCCAGGATTTCTCAGTGCTGGATTTCTTGAGCGCGCGCAGTCAGCGGCAGAGTGAGGCGGCTCGCCATATCCGTACCGCTCTTGGAGCCTACGATGTTCAGGCCATCGACACCCTCATAGGCGACATCACTCCGCCACAGGAACTCATGCTCACGCAGACGGATCGAAAGATTGCCGAGGAGCAACGCAAGACTTTCGAGGTGCAGGAAGCGGCCCAGATTCAACGCCAACAATTGGTCCGCCAGACCTCGCTCGCCGACATCCAGCAACAAGTGGTGGGAGCGGAGCAGGGGGTGAGCATTGCCGAACTGCACGCTCGGGCTGCGGTCAAAAAAGCGGATGGCGAAGCGGAATCAATCCGCCTGCGCGCCCATGGCGAGGCTGAGGCCATCCGAGCCACCGGCAACGCCAAGGCCGAAGCCTATCGTGCGGGTGTGGAGTCCCTTGGCTCCGAAAGCTACACTATTATGCAATTGATGCAGATTGTCGGAGACAAGAACGTGCGCATCGTGCCTGATGTCGCCGTCACGGGGCAAAGTGGAACCGGAGGCCTTGCTGATGCGCTTCTCTCCACCATGCTGCAATCGGGCAAACTTAAGAAGAGTTGATATCGAATTCATGGGAGGCCGGGAATCCGGCCTCCTCCTTTGCTGTTAAGGGGCCAGTCGCTCCAATTTCCAGATGCCATCGAATTGTCTGCTATAAAGAAAGCGGTCATGCAGTCGGTTTCTCCGGCCCTGCCAAAATTCAAATTCACTGGGAGTCACCATGTATCCGCCCCAATGTTCGGGTAAGGGAATCGTCTCCCCCTGATATCGCTCGGTGACTTCGGTGAGCTTGCCTTCCAAAAATTCACGGCTGGGAACAATGCTGGATTGTTGTGAGACCCAGGCACCCAGTTGGCTCCCCAAGGGGCGGCTGTGAAAATATTTCGTGCTCTCTTCCCTTCCAAGCTTACTGACTTCCCCTCGCACGATCACCTGACGTTCCAGTTGCTGCCACAAGAAAGTCAGGCAAACGCGCGGATTTGCTGCCATATCATTGCCTTTGCGGCTCTCATAGTTGGAGAAGAATCCAAAACCTCGGGCGTCGAATACTTTTAAGAGGACCGTGCGGCCGCTCGGTTGACCACTCGCATCCACAGTTGAGAGGGTCATGGCATTCGGTTCTGTCACTCCTGCGCTTGCCGATTCATCAAACCACTTTGGAAACTGCTTGAAAGGGTCCGGGTTCAGGTCCAATCGTCGAAGTCCGGCCAGAGTGTATTCTTGTCGCAGGTCTGCAATTGTCATGCCTGAGAATCTTTTCATGTGGGAGCTTGGCGTCGAGCGGATTCGGAGCATTGGATTGTCTTTGTTTCAACCATTCTTGGTCCAAAATGTGGCAGTAGAACTCCGGCAATTTTTACCCGGCAAAATCTAGCATTGTCGAATTTCTGGGCAGAACTATGGGACACTGGTATATTTGCAGCATGAGTGCGAACAATTCTGACCCCAGCCGCTATCGTGGTTATGTGGCTTATATGTTCGCCTTTGATCTGGCCTACGAACTCAAGGATACAGCTGCCATCAGCACTTTGCTGGGCCAACCGATGGCCGAATACGCTCTGGACCAAAGCAAACGGAGTCCTCGCCACCTGTTTTTTTACCGGCCGCGAATGGTGAAGTTGCCTCCTACGGAACGAATGGGTCCTGCGGGATTAGTGAGAGTTGAAACAACGGTGAAATTGCTCACGGTGGGTGCCATCACCATTACCGTTCGCTTGCCATTTGAGACGGAATCCATTTCTGAATTGGTCGGCTACCATGATTTTCATTTTGCCCATGGATCTTTGCAGGATGAAGTGCGGCAGATGGCCCTAAATATTCGTGATGAATTGGTTCTCCATCTGGTTAGGCCGATTGCTCAAATAATTGATGAAGAAGCATTTACAGTGTTCTGCCTTAATGGCCCGTTGCAGGGCAGCACTGGAGAAAATCTTAATGCCGAGGCTTGGCTCAAGAACCACCGGCGGGAAGTGGCTGGCCTCCTCACTCAAGAGGATGATAGTTCCGAACTATCCGATCAGGAAGCGGAGGAATCGACCCAGCACTGGCTGTCGTATTACGGGGATGACATTGTTGTGATGGACTGGGACGCGGCTTTACTCATCGATGCGCCAAGTGATTTTGAAGAGGTTCTTTACGTGATGGAACTTGCGAATCTACAGCTCGCCGAGTTGGAAGCCTATGATCGACTGCTCGATGACGCACTCCAGAGTGCTTATCGTGATTTACGAAACCGCGCGCTTCGGCGTAAGACGGAAGTTCTCGCCGACCTGCGCGATTTACGCATTGATTTAGCTCGAATGAATGACGAGATGTCAAACATCACCAAGTTCTTCGGTGACTGGCACTTAGCGCGGATTTATTCCATCATGGCCGGACGTTTTCATTTGGCCGAATGGCGCAAAAATGTCGACGAGAAACTTAGAACCCTCAACGACCTTTATCAGTTGCTGGCAGGCGACCAGAACAACCGGATGATGTTGATTTTGGAAATCACCATCGTTGTGCTTTTTGTAATTGATTTGGTGATCTTGGTGCTTGGCTTAAAACATTGAAGGATAATACTTTGTGTTGAGGGGTAGCTCGATGGGTTAATCCTCCTTATACCACCCTGGATCGCAGGCCTCTTTCTTGCTTCTCAGAGAATAAGTGAAAAACCGTACAGTCAAAAATCCCAGAGCTTTCACCTTGTTGGAGTTGATGATTGTCATCGCAATCCTAGGTGTAATCCTCTCCCTTGCGGTGCCTGCTTACAACAAGACCCGCTACGAAGCGCGTAAGAAGATTTGTATCACAAACCTTTCTGAGATAGAAGCTTCCAAACAGATTTGGGGAATGGAAAAAAGCAAAACCACGGGGGATATTGCTTCAACAAGCGATTTGATTGGACCTCAGCTCTACATGAAACGAAGCCCCGACTGCCCCGCTGGCGGCATTTACGACTTCGGTGCCATAGGCACTTCGGCCACCTGTACTATCGAGGGCCACACTTTGTCGGGAAACTAAATCAGCTTTGGAGTGTCTCAGTATGAAGCAGCAGATGGAGACAAAATCAACCATGCCGGCTCAAAAAAATGAACTTGAGAATCAAATGATCTGGCATACCGTCTGCTACAGTGTCATTTGCACAGTCGACACGGGGCCATTTGTGAACGACTCGAAATACTAAATATAACCGCCCTGTGTCTCGTTCACGCTGAGCAAACGACAGAAAGAACAGAACCGTTATGCAAATTAAGACCAATCGTAAAGCAGGCTTCACCCTCGTGGAAATCATGATCGTTGTCGCCATCATCGGCCTCTTGGCTGCGATCGCGATCCCCAACTTCGTGAAGGCTCGTGGTACTGCACAGCGCAACGCCTGCATCAATAACCTCCGCCAGATCGATGGCGCGAAGGAACAATGGGCTTTGGAGAAAAAGCTGGCACCTGGCGCCGCTGCTGTTGACGCTGAGATCTATGCTTATGTCAAAGGTGGCCAGCCTACCTGCCCCGCTGGTTTCGCCTACACCCCAAATGTGGTCGACAACCTTCCCACTTGCGCGGCTCCTGCGGCGCTCCTACACTCGATCTGATCAGTATTCCTCGGAATTCTGACGCAAAAGGCTTGGCCTGAAAGGGCCGGGCCTTTTCCCGCAAAAAGGAGTATAGGATGAAAACATCAAACGTCCACTCCGGTAAAGCCTGCGGATTCACACTGATTGAGATCATGATTGTGATCGCGATCATCGGAACGATTCTGGCAATCGCCCTCCCCAATTTCTTCAAGACCCGTGTTACTGCGCGGAAAAACATCTGCATCGAGAATCTCTCGCAGATCGAATCCGCCAAGCAGATCTGGGGTGTTGAAACCGGCAAGAAGGATGGTGATGTGCCAGTCGACGCCGAGTTGTTTGGTCCCGCTCTTTACATGAAAAAGAAGCCGAGCTGCCCAGGGAACGGGGTTTATGACCTCGGCACCATTGGGTCGGTGCCTTCCTGCAATCAGGAGGGACACACTCTGGCCCCGTTCTGAGCGAACGGAAAACTCTTCGCAAAGCGCACGCCTTAATCGGTGTGCGCTTTTTTGATGATCCAGGCACGCCATCCTTTAAGCAAAGCGCAGCCTAGGGTCAAAGCACTGATCCCCACCCCCCACCGCCATGAGCTACCGCCGAACTCCAGGGTGATCACGCTGGCATAAGCTGGCACCGGCACCGCTTGAAACGCAAAATTTGCTCGTAGCAGCGGCGCGGTCTTTCCGTCCACCGAAACCTCCCAGCCCGGGTGGTAGGATTGTGCTATCACAACCACTCCGGCACCGCTGTTAGCGATGTTGATACGTATACGGTTAGCTTCGAACTCAACCCCGCTGATGGTGACCGGGTTGGTGTAGGGCTCGGCGCCGCTTAGCAGTCCCGATTCCAGCCAGACAGTCTCGGAAGGATCGAACGTTGTGGCAAAAATCTGGGTTTTGATCTGGGAATGCGTCGCTAAGCGCAATTTCGCATCGCCGGTGATCAGCGGACGAGGATGAGGTCGAGCCAACCATTCAACGACGTTGGTGGGAGAGGTCTGATGGGTCACGGCGAGAAAATCCAGAAGGGCGGTGTTGTCAGTGCGATTGCTGAGATACATCTCACTCTGAACTTCTTTCTGCCACTGAAGTTGGAGGGTAGCTGATCCGTTGACCTTGGCTGTCCGTTCAACGAGATTTAAATGGGACCATTGGCCCAAACGTTGGCCAATCAGGATATTGCCTAAATCAGCCAGGTTGCTTTTCAGGAACCTCTCCTCTGCTTCAGGGGTTATAAAAATGCGTTCTGGCTGTCGTATTTCAGCCGTCTTGGGGGGTTCAATATGTCCGTGAAATGCAGAAGTAGCTGTTTCCGGGTTTTGTCTGGGGAGGTGAAAACGTGCGTCCAACACCATCAAACCGGCCACGATCCAGGCACACTTTTTTTGGCGTGGACCAACGATTAACAATGTGGCTGCCGCCGATCCAAGGAGGACGAGACGAATGACCGAGTTGGTAAGGAACACAGAAGGCTGTTCATATGGCATCGGTTTGGCCATTCCTAGCAGCGTCACACCGACCAGCACGCCGGAGATCATCAAATTTCTGACCATGATCCGCATGCGTCGCGCGTGGTCGGGCAAGTCCCGAAGTGCATCGTAGCCCTCAGCGGCAAGCAGTGCCAAGGGCAGGGGAACCATCAACAGAAATTTCACTGGGAATCGGGCTATGCCCATGCCCGGAACAATCTGAACGAGGCATTGATAAAGGTATCCATCAGGTCCAAGGGCCAGCCAAACGAATAGGATGATAGCACCCCACGCTGCGGCGAGATCACGTCTTTTCCCAAGGTTGGCGGATGTGGCTAGCAGCAGCGTGATCAGGCCAACATACACGGAAGACAGAAAGAATTGTCCGTCCGTGAAATAGGTATTGGCCGCCGTTTTGAAGGTATGCAACAGTGGCGCAACCAAATTGCCCAAACCATTCAGAGGAAGTTGCCAGCGAATGGCTGCGGCTGGTTGACCAACGCGTTGAGAGAGATTGAGCAGTTCAATGAATGGCAACAGCTGCACGGCACACACGCCCAGCACCACAAGTCCCAGCCCAGTGAAACGCACTGTTTTTCGAACCCATGCAGAGGGTTCGCAGGTTGACAGGCTTAATCCCCATACGAAGAGCCATGTCAAAATGATTAGTTCTGGGGCTCCCGTCATCATCTGCATGGATGCGGCTAGAATGGTGCGAATGGGTTTATGTCCCCCCGCCGCCGCAGGCAACATCATGGCCAGCCAAGGCACCCAACTGTATGCCGCCACGTAGTTGGGCCATGTCAAAGTGGCCAGACCGATGCCACAGAAAACGAAGGCCGTCGAACCCACCAACGTAGCGTCATCGCTCAGCGCCCGGGATCTGAAAAACATCCAGCCGCCCAGGCCGGCCCAGACCAAATGGACCAGTTCAAAAAGATTCAGCCCCCAAGGCAGGGGAATCACGTAATAGAGGAGTGACGGGGGGTACAACACCATCGTGCCCCATTGCGCGAGAAAGGGGACACCACAGTTGCTGTAGGGATTCCAGAGAGGAAATTCTGCTTTCCAAAAAGCGTCCCGCGCAAACTCTGCCGTGGGCCACCCCATCACACCAAAATCGCGGTAGACAAAACTGGTAATTGAGCTAAGCGGGCCCGGAAAGCAGATTCCCACCACTACAACGAAGAAAAGCGCGATTTTCAAAGCGGACATTCGCTTCTTTTCTGGGACTGGATTTTGGGCCGGTTGTGTCATCCCCTCTTTCTGCCCGCCGCAACGGCCAAAGACCAACAGAAAGTGCGTTTACTCGTAGCGGAGGGATTCGATGGGATCCAGATTGGCGGCTTTGTAGGCTGGGTAAGTTCCAAAGACGATGCCGACCACCGAACAAATCGCCAAACCGAAAATGGTCCAATCCACAGGGATTACCGGCGGAAGCTCCAAATAATAGGCTGCGAAGTTGCCTCCCAAGATTCCAAGGATAACTCCGGCGATCCCGCCCAATTCACAAAGCACCACCGCCTCCATAATAAACTGGGTCATGATGTTTCGTTTTTTGGCTCCGATGGCGCGTCGGATGCCGATCTCGCGGGTTCGCTCAGTGACTGAAACCAGCATAATGTTCATAATGCCGATGCCGGCTGCAACAAGGGCGATCGAGCTAATCAGAGCGACTCCAAGCCTGACGCTAAGGGTGAAAGACTGAAACTGGCTGATCAATGAATCGTTGGAAAAAAGCTCAAAGTCGTCATCCCTTCCTGCGGGCACTTTACGGAGGGTGCGCATCACACCTCGAACCTGCTCCATGGTGTCCTCATACGAGAGTGAATCGGGAGCCTGCACCAGAATGGTAAGGCTGCGCCAGATGCGGCCGTAGCGGTTTTGAACTGCGGTGATGGGTGCGATGGCGAATTTTTCCTGGTCACCACCCATGGACGCACCCTTCGATTCGAGGACGCCCACCACTGTGTAATTGATCCCGTCCAGCTTCACCTTTTCGCCGAGAGCGGAGCCGAATGGAAAAAGGTTTGTTGCGAGATTATATCCAAGGACAGCGACGTCACGGGCACTGTTCATGTCCTGCTCCATGAGCGGCCGCCCCTCTGTAACAATCCAGTTTTTTGCCGGGAATGCCCCCGGGCTGGCCCCGCGCAGCGTCACGTTTGGGGTGGATTTGAGATAGCGCGAGCCGACCTCGCCCTGCCAAAATTCATCCTCCACCCCGACGTTTAGGGCCATGGTTGCGCGCTCCCGCAACTTCTCCGCATCGGCAAGGGTCAAGTTTTTGCGCCGCCAGAATTTTTCAAACCCGTCGGGGCCGCCGAAATAAAATCCCGGCCATTTTTGAACCGCAAAAGTATTGGCACCGAGACCGCTCATCTCTGATTCAATTTTGGACTGAAGCACTCGCACCGCAGTCATGACCACGATAATTGAAAAAACGCCCACCAGCACCCCCAACATCGTCAGCATTGAACGCAGCTTGTGCGAAGCGACTGCATTGAGTGCCATCCTTAGACCTTCCCTTAGTTCTGCGGTGCGCATGATCTATTCGCTCCTAAGGGCATCAACCGGGTTCATTCGGGCAGCCCTCCACGCGGGAAGAAATCCTGAAACGACACCGGTTATTGCAGAAACCAATAGGGCGATTCCCACAATGGTCAGGTTCATGGTGGCAGGCAGGAATTGGTTCATCACAAGCGTTAAGGGGAAGGCAATCATCAATCCGAGCACTCCTCCAAAAAGGCAAATTCCGGCAGCCTCAGCGAGGAACTGAAGCAGAATGGTCCTCTTTTTCGCCCCAATGGCCTTGCGAATTCCAATTTCCTTGGTGCGTTCTGCAACCGAGACAAACATGATATTCATGATCCCGATGCCCCCGACAAACAGGGATAGCCCGGTGATGAAAAGCCCTGCGCTGGCGATGGTCCCGCCCACTCGGTTGAAAGTCTTGATAAACATCTCCTGCTGGTTGATGGCGAAGTTGTCCTCAACTCCAGGAGGAACGTGGCGGATGCGTCGCATGATGCCGCGGAGCTCCTCTTTGGCCTCTTCCACCTGCTCTGTTGAGACGGCCCTGATTTGGATTTCAAAATCCTCCTCACGCCGGAACATGCTTATGTACTGGCGCACCGGAATAATGATCTGGTTGTCCAGACTGAACTGGCCAAGAAAGCTTCCCTGCTTGGTCATTACTCCCAAGATTTCAAGTGTCTGGTTGCCCACCCGGATTCGTTTGCCCACTGGATCCTCTCCTTTGAACAAATTGGTCGCAACCTCGTTGCCGATGGAACAAACCGGACGCCCGCCCGCCGCCTCAAGAGAAGTAAAAAAACGCCCCGAGGCGACGCTATTCCCGGCGATATTGACGAAATCCTCCGTGGTCCCGATCACCACGATGCTGGAGGAGTTCTTATTCTTGTAGGATACTGATTGGCGGGTGATCGCAAAAGGGGCGACAGCCCGGGCCAGCGTCATTTGGCGGCTGACTTTTTCGACCTGATCCAGCGTCACAGGAGGACGTTTTCTCATTTTTTGCCATTCGGCATCAGAATCGATAAACCAACTTCCCCGGCGCACATATAAAGTGTCGCTGCCGAGCGCGGAAATACTCTTGTTAAAGGCATTGTTCAAGCCATTGATCGCGGTGCCCACGAGCGTTACGGTGACAATGCCGATGATGATGCCAAGCGTGGTCAGGGCGCTGCGGAGTTTATTGGCGCGAATAGAGGCAAACGAGATGATTAGGCCTTCCCGGATTTCCTGCCAGAATCTCATGCTTGGGCAGGAATGATGGGGTTGAGGTTGGGTTCATCGCTCGCAACCAGTCCATCGCGAAGGCGGACGATGCGCTTGGCATGGCGGGCCACGTCCTCCTCATGCGTCACGAGAATAATCGTATTACCCTGTTTCCAAAGTGCTTCGAACAGAGCCATGATTTCTTCCCCAGTACGGGAGTCAAGATTCCCGGTGGGCTCATCAGCAAGAAGAATGGAGGGATTGTTGACCAGGGCCCGGGCAATGGCGACCCTTTGTCGTTGCCCGCCTGACATTTCGTTTGGTTTGTGATGGACCCGCTCTGCCAGTCCGACCTGGGCCAAAACCTTGAGGGCCTGCTCACGCCGTTGCGTGGAGTCGGCACCCGCATAAATGAGAGGAAGCTCCACATTGTGCAGGGCGTCAGAACGCGGAAGAAGATGAAAACTTTGGAACACGAAACCTATTTCACGATTTCTCAATTCCGCCAGCTCATTGTCATCCATTTCCCTGACATGGTTGCCGTTCAAAAGGAAATCGCCGGCCGTGGGGGTATCCAGACAGCCGAGGAGATTCATCATCGTGGATTTTCCTGAACCTGATGGGCCCATCAAAGCCACGTATTCGCCGCGCTCGATGCATAGCGACACATCCCGCAGGGCATGGATGGTTTCGGTGCCCATGACATAGCGGCGGGCAATGTTTTTTAGTTCAAGCAGGGGCATGATGGACTCAGGTTCCCGGCGTTGAAGGCTTTTTGTCTTCCTTGGCCTCAATCTTCACGGCTTTACCATCCTCCAGCTCTCGACTCACCGCTTTGTATCCTCCTGAAACGATGACTTCCCCTTCATTCAGACCCTCGGTTAGTTCCACATAACCATCGTCGCTGATGCCTGTTTTGACCGGGGTGAGTTTCACTTTGTCACCGTCCATCTTAAAAACCACCTCGGCCGGTTTATTGTCAACCTTGGTAAATGCTTTGGGTTTGTTTTCATCCGACTTCGGCTGCTCATCCATTTTTCCTGCGTCCGGCTTTTTGGCCATTCGAGTGGTGACGCTTTGTAGGGGGACGGCCAGCACGTTAGTGCGGGAGCGGGACTCGATTTCAGCCGTGACTGACATGCCGGGGCGGAAAATCCCCTGATCCTTCACCCTGATGCGGACTTCAAACTTTGTCGCCTCAGCAGTGCCACCGCTTGAAGTGCTATTTGCAGCCGCAGAATTACCGGTGGGATTGTTTTTGGAAGCGTTGGCAATATCGGTAACGATGCCGCCAAATTTTTTGTTGCGATAGGCCTCAATCTCGATCCGTACCACTTGACCGGTGGCGATCAGGGGAATATCAACCTCGCCGATGTCCACACGAGCTTCGATTACCTCCAGATTGGCGATATTCATAACTTCCGTGCCTGCCATCATGGCCGTGCCGACCACTCGCTCACCCATTTGAGACCGCAATTTGGTGATGGTTCCATCCATCGGCGAGTAAATGATGGTTTTGGCTAGTTCATCCTCTGCCTTCGCCAGCGCGGCCTTCGCCTGCGCGGCTCCGTGTGTGGAGGTTTCGTAGGTCGCTTTTTGAACGTCCCAGCTGGTTTTGGCTGACAAATAGTCCGAATCTGAGACCAATTTGTCGCCGTACAGACGCTCGTACCGCTTGAATTCAAGCACAGCTTTGTCGAGGTTGGCCTGAGCAAGATTCACGTTGGCCAGACTCGATTTGTAGTTGGCATCGGCCGAGTTGCGGCTGGCCTGATAGTTATCAGGTTTGAGTTTCACCAAAAGATCGCCTTTTTTGACGGTCTGGCCCTCTTTAACCGGAAGTTCGATGATTTCACCGCTCACCTCCGGATTAATCGTCACTTGGAGAACCGGCTGAATTTTTCCATTGGCAACCACCACTTCCGTGATGTTGCGTCGGCCCACTTTTTCGGTCTGAACGGTAATGGGCTTTTCCCTCTTCCTCAAGCCATACGCGGTGCCTGCGCCCGCAACAACAAGGATGACGAGAATGATCCAGATTAACTTTCCCCGACTCTTCTTTTTGGCTGTGGTCATGTTTGGCTATCGTTAAGACACCTGAATGCGCCGCGTGGTTTCAATTATTTTCAAAATACCTGAAATGGATCGAAAATGCCCAACCCCCTTTCTCTAAACTGCTGATGAAAGCATGCTTCCCAGCGATTGCATCGATTTGTGCGAGTCCGCGCGAGATTGAATTAGGCGTCGATTAATGGGAGACTTTTGTGCCGCCTCCTCGGGGTGCAATAGAGCATGCGTGAGAACGTCCGCGAAGTCTTTGGGTTGATCAAGAGGGGCCAGTATCCCGTTGCTATCGGCGGAATCCACCCATTCACGATTCTGGGGGATATCTGAGAGTATGGGGTAGAGCCCACACGACATGGCTTCCAGAAGGGAAGTGGCAGTGCCGTCCGATCGACTTACGCTCACAAAATAGTGTGATTGGCGCAGGAGTTCCAACATCTTAGCCTGATTCACGCCACCCCAAAAAGTGATGTTCGCAAGCATCGCAGGTGAAAGGATTCGTGCCGCCAGTTGTTTGGTGGATTCCAAGCCGGGGCCGAGCGAGGCGAAATGGAAGTGGAACTCGGGCAGTGGCGGCTTAAGCAGTGACAGTGCCTCGATGATGTATTCGTTATTGTAGATCGGGGAGAAACCGCGATTGTTAAAGAAGACCACTTTAGGTCCGGGTGGACGGGCAGGCGGGGTAAAGCTTTCGGTGTCAACGCCCAGAAGCAGGCATTTCACTTTGGCCGCCGAACTCATTTCGCGGGTTTTTTGGGCTAGGAACCCGCCATTAGCCAACACCAGTGATGCATGGGTCAGGGCCGAGCTGCCTAGCTGACGCGAAATGCCTTTTGAAAGTAACACATCACTGCCTACCACGTAGACGACGTATGGCCTGAAACCGCTTAACAAGGCAAGATTGGCAAAACCTCCAGCATATAATGTGAGAAGGACATCAGGGCGGACCTTCTCAAGGATTTTTTTGAATGCTGGAAGCGCAGTAAAATAACGAAGGCTGGAGGAGAACCGCGTTTCGAGCAGGTGAACCCCCGCCATCTTGTTCCTAAATGCCTGAACCGCCTCAACTTGAAACTCGTCCTCCTTCTTGATTGTTCCACGTCCCTGTCGGGCTGTGGAAAAATCGATCACGTGCACTTCCTGCCCTAAGTCAGCCAAAGCCAGGGCGGTTTTTCTGGCCCATGGGCTGGCCAGATTCATAAGAATGGCTGTTTTCAAGTTTTCCTTTGATTGGCGAGTGCGAACTCGCACGCAGACCGAAGTGCATCGTTGAGGTGAGTCTCTGGTTGGAAATCGAGCAGTCGTCGTGCCTTTTCATTGTTTCCAACCACTCTTTTGGGATCACTGACCCTGACAAGAGACGGGTCAACTTCGTAAGCAAGGTTTCGAGGAAAACACTTCAGCGCCGACTCGACCATCCATTGGATTGAAGTGGGTATGCCTGAGCATAAGTTGATTATTTCGCCATCAATATTGCGTTCCATCACGCGAACGCAAGCCTCTGCAGCGTCCGTAACCGAGAGAAAATCACGCTCCGGCGCGAGATTGCCCACTACGATCCCGGGAAGACCTTCGGCGATGGCCTTGTTGGCGCGCTCCAGAATTGCGCCCAGCAGAAGGGACGATGGAATGCCAGCGCCAATCAGATTGAACGGGCGCACAATATTGAGATGCATGCCGCGACGAGCATGGAGGTCGAGTGCATGCCTCGTCATGGCGTGCTTGCTAGTCGCATAAGAACCCGCGGGATGGCACGGCGTTTCTTCGCTGATGGGCACGCCGTCATTCAGTGCTGAGAATCCATACTCTGCCGCCGAACCTGTGAGCAGGATTTTTGCTTTTGGACAATGGCTTTCCGCTGCGTCGAGGAGATCAACGGAGGTCATCAGATTTCCCTGATAAAGGTCGAGATTGCTTCCTTTCACGCTGCCAGCCAGGTGAAAAATCCAATCAGGTTTTATGGACTCAATCAGGGCTGAAGCCGCGCCAGGCTGCTGGAAATCCAACGTATCAAACCGGTCAAAATCGGAGGCAAAACTGGGGATGGATCTCCCCACTCCGATGACGGAGGCGCGCTCGCGAAGGCGGATTCGGTCCAATACATGCCGCCCCAGAAAACCGGATGCACCTGTGATCAGGATTTTACGCATGAGTTCCGGACAGGAAACGATTGGGATCTTTTACGAAATCGTCGCTTGCGGCTTGGTAATCATCAAAACGCCCAATATCCTGCCAATAACATTCGGTTTTGTAGCACTGCACAGGCTTGCCCGCATCTTTGATTCCCAACATGAGTTGGGGCACATCAAAACGGCCTTCTGCCGGAATGAATCGAAGGGCTTTTTTTGAAAATACATATATCCCCATGCTCACATCATATTTGATGGTGGGTTTCTCACGATACTTGCTGAGGTTGCCCGATTTATCGGAAACGATGACGCCGTAATCGATATGAACCTTGCGGCGGTTGACCGCTATGGTGGCCCAGGATTTCTTGGCGACGTGGTGTTCCATGAGCCCCCGGTAATCGAGCGTGGTGAGAAGGTCACCGTTCATCACCAGAAAATGCTCCGATAAATCCTGAACAAGGCGAAGGGATCCAGCGGTGCCGAGAGGTTGGTCCTCAATGACGGTATCTATACGCAAACCCCATCTTGAACCATCCCCCAGCAAAGCAGTGAAGAGCGGGGCCATGTGTCCCAAGGACAATACGACGCGCTGGAACCCGGCTTTTGCAAGTTGTGCTATAACGATTTCCAACACCGGAACATCACCCAGGGGCAGTAGTGGCTTGGGGATGGTCATGGTGAACGGCTTCAACCGCGTGCCTTTGCCGCCGGCAAGAATTATGGCTGTCATACGATTTCCGAACTCATGTGGGCTAGGTATGCCACAATCAGGGGCGGGAGTGCAACTGTGGCTTAGGAGAACTTAATTTCAGGACAATTTGTGATGTGGGAGCCAATACGAGTGTCTCCAAAACGGATACTTTCGCAATTGAAGTTAAACCCACTATCCAATGGAGCCACGCTTTCGCAGGGGGGGGCTGCTATTGGGCCGGGAGTGTGGAGACTCGAAAATAACTACTCGCATCTTGAACGGGAACCGTAATTTGTACGGATGCGGAGCCTGCCACAGTCGCAAGTGTTTCCCATTCTGAATCTTTTACCAATCCGCGCTTTTGCACCGCATACCAGAGTCCTGTTTGACCCTGGAATTGAAGAGCAATCCCATTAGCTGAGGCGGAGACTAAATTGAGCCCAAGGAAATTCTTGCCATCAAGGGGGTCGGTTCCGGCGAGCCATTCGTCGGCGTTGGTGGCCCCATCGGAATCGGGATCGGCCGTCATGCCGCTGATGACGGGATCAGCCAGCTGGCTTGGGTTAAAAATGGATGTCGCCCATTGCTGGTACTCCGAATTAGGCAGAACGGAAATGGTTTTGCTAATCGATGTGTTGGTGAAGCCATCTGAGGCGGAGAATCTGACGTCGTAGATTCCTGGGATCCGGAACCGCGCGACAGTCGATTCACTTTGGCGGCTTTCAAATTCGAGCGGTGCCGGACCTGAAGTCAGGCTCCATTCAACCGTGACAGGTCCACCGTCCAAAGCGGTGTCGCGCGAGGCCCATCCAGCAAGGAGGCTTCGCACTCCATCGTAAACTGGGTTCGGTGAATTGATCACCAGAGCCGGGGGGAGTTTGGCGGCATTGACATTGTATCTGCCAGGAGAAATGCCTCCCGGTGGTTCACGCCAGTTGGCTGGGTCTTTGCCGTAGCCAGTCAAAAACACTCTTTCAATATTTACATCGCCATTGGCAAGAAGTCCCGGCCATGCGCTGCTGTCAAGAAATGCAACCTCATCCGATTTGGGTTTCAATATTTGCGTGACGCCCAGAGAGTTTGTATGGACTTGAGGCTGGAGGATAGATAGCTCCTCTCCAAAGGCGTTCAATTCGCCAAGAAACGGGCCGAAGATGGGGACTTCGGCAGGAACTTGAAAGCGCGTCCTGAAACCGGCGGGGTTGGTTTTTACGATCAGGGCAAAACCATCCGCTGGTATCAAGGCGGCGGTTGGAAACTGGAAGTCTATCCCTGCGATTTCCCATGTCTTCGCGGGATCACCCGGTTGAGCAAGAGTCAGGGGCACTAGGCTGACGTTCTTGAGTTCGATGAAGGAATGACCCGGGACGTTGGGTGAGGCGAAAATTTCGGTGATGACAAGGGGTCCCACTTTTGGAACGAAGTTTTCGCGCCCAAACGTCGGGCGTTTTTGAGGCGGGTGTTCCAGTTTTCCATCTGACCTGGTTTGCCGACCAAAGGAAACATTCTCAAAAGCATCCTGGCAGTTAAAACGGTTCGCGTAACCGGTGAGAATATGGTTGGTGTCGGCGGACCAGAGATAGACGGTTTCGCCTGCGGCACGGAGGGAGAACCCGGTTCGGGTCGCAGTGGTCGAAGAAAGTTGGTCACCAGTCACGATGAGATACTCATTCGGGGCTATTTTGCTGTCTGCTGGAAAAACGTACCCGTTGGTGGTGGCGGTTTCGTCGGAGAGAATCCAGTTGCTGATATCAGCCGTGGAGTTGCCCGGATTGTAGATCTCGATCGTGTCCGAGAATGGGGGCGTACTGCGAGTGAGAATTTCGTTAATCCAGATCTCTGGTATAGAGGAGCCAGGATCAGTGCCCGCTGGCGTGCCGTTTGGAAGCCCACTGGCACGCCATCCCCTACTTAGATTCCACAAGGCCGGGTCGCCTTGCTCATCGCGGATCACGAGGGAAAACCCTTTGCCGTCGGTGGCGGGGCACCAATTGTCTTCATAGCTGAAATCAAGGATTGGTTCACCCATCGGACCTGTTAGGATCAGTTGGGCTTTTGAATTGGAAAGGCTGCCCTTGTAAACACCGGCAACGTTGTTGGTGTTGCCATAAAAGCCATTGAAAGCTGCAAGGTTCGCCACAACGACCACTCGTGCGCCAGGAAGGATTTGGGTGATCGCGCTGGTGTTGAAATCAAAATCAATACCCCCCGAAATTTTGAAACCCACCAACGGCAGAGGGACCTTGCCAGTGTTCATTAGCTCGATGAAACCGGTGTCCGCCACCGCGGGGTGATACATGATCTCAGTGATGATCAGGGGGGACGGATTAACAATGTATGAGGCAGCGAGGGGCGCGCTCCATCCACTTAATGTTTTGGCCCGCGCCACGATCCTCACATTGTTTGTAATAGTCAATTTTACGGAATAAATCTTTGCTTTCAGCGATATGGCTCCCCCAGGCAGCCTCGGATCAGAGCCATCGGTGGTGAAGTAAATAGGGGTGCTCGGTCCGGAGAGCAGCACGGAATCACCACTGGCCACAGGACCAGTGGCTCTGCTCAGTTTCGGTCGTCGCGCGTTTTGTCCGTCCATCCACGCCATTCTCCCCACAATCCATTGTTTCATCCAGTCAACCTCCTCGGCATAGGTGTTTCCGATGTACCAATTGGGCCAGACGTAGGTGCCGAGAATGGGCCAGGTGCGATAGTTTCTGGCTTGAGCCTCGTTGAGGTAGGCGGCCTTTTCATCAACCGAGCGAAGCAGCGAAGTGGTCGACCATGGGCCGTCCCGCAACTCCGCCCATCGATCAATCCACATTTGTTTGAAGTTGGGATCCTGAAAGAGCCGTCGATACCATGGGTACTCCGCGTCCCCCACATCGTCGTAATACCAGCCATTGGTCAACCACCCATTGAGGTAATTGGCATTTCCCATGACCAAGTTGAAATCCCACGCAGGCCCCATTTTCAGTTTTTGGTCACGGTCCTTAAACATGTACGAGCTAAGTCGGTATCCATCGATGTTTTTGGTGCCCTCCACGAGCAAGTGGTTGTCGATGAACGACGAGGCGTCTATGTATGCTAACCATCCATTGGTGGGGTTCGCGAAATTGGCGCCATACAAAGCCGTTTCAAAGTTGCCAAAAAACTGGCTCAGGTATGATCTTTGAGGCTTGGTGATCTCCTGCTCCTTGGGTTCAACAAACGCCAGTTGTTGTTGCGGCGTGAAAAATCCGCTGTCGCCCGGGTCTAATCGGTCCTTCTTGAAGATGTATCCACCCGTAACCTCGGGTGGCGTCGAGTGACTTGGTAATAATTGTTGGATGTCCACCCGGTCCTTGCCTCGCTTGATCTTCTCGACCAAAATATAAACTCCCGCGTAATCGCTGGTTGCCACCTTGTTCCCGCTCGTGTCCAGAAACACCTCCACATAACGGGTTCGCACACTGTAGTGGCCCATCTTTCCGAAAAGCTCGTACGACAGAACGTCACGAATGAGGGTCTTTTCTGTGTAAGGAGCATAGAGAACCCAATCGGATTCCTCTGGAAGGCCGAGAAGTGACATTTTACGGTCGGCGCCGAACTCATCCTGAATCTCAAAGGCGAGGCTGTGTTTTGGGAACTGCAATGAACTACTGCCACGCACTTTGATCACTCCACGTCCTTCCGCTGTTGCCGGGCTTGTAAGGGTTGTTCGACCCGTATCTTTGCGCGGTTCGGCCAATGTGAAAGATGTGATTGTTTTGGTTGATTCGCTAACTCCAGCGCCGAAAGTGCTGAGGATGAGCAGGGGCAGGTTCGATGAGAACGACGCCAGCCCGGGTTCAATCAAGTGGTAGGTTTCCGAGCGGAGTGGGCCTGGAGCCTTGTCGGGCGCAAAAACGCGGGCCCTGACCACGGTGGTTTTGAAGATTTGCAAGGGGTTGACATATACCGGCGAGGTGGCCTTGGGTTCTGTACCATTGATCGTGAATCGAATGAACCCATTGGTTTCTGAGCTGGAAAGAATCACTGTGGTATTGGTGGCGTACCCCCCACTTGGCAGGGAGAACCCTACGTTCGCCGCAGTCTCAAAGGGGACCATTGGATTGGGTTGGCCAGGTGTGGGGGGATTAAAAAATGTGGCCAGCTCGTTGGTGCTGCCAATCCATCCATAGGATATATCCGGTGATTGCGCGGGGTAAACCGGCCCAAACTCAGAAACGATGGTCGTTTCGTCAATTGTGGTCAGCGCAAGATACTCCCCCGTGGCAGCCAAACTGAAGCTAGTATGGAGAGGCTGCCCCGTTATCCGGCGGTTCTTGCCTGAGGCAAAGACCACCATAAACTGACCTGACGCCAGGTTTGTTGATGGGAATTTCCATTTAAGCAAATCGCCGGCGGTATCAGTCAGTGCATAGTTGCCTAGGTCGATCGATGCGAAGGTGGGATTATACAATTCAATCCAATCGCTGGTTTGCCGGTCTTCATCAAGCAATCCTCGGGTATTGCTGGCGAGAAATTCAGAAATGATTGGATGTCCAAGAGCACTTCCTCCAAGCCCAACCAGCAAAAGCACGCCTAACAAGGTCAACTGCATCCAGAGTCGTAAGTTCGGAGTCGTAGTCCATCCCGCCCTCGGACGAAGCGGATCATTCAGGCGTTCAATCATTGGTTTGCAATCTCGGTACAGTTTAATTCTTCGCTTTTTCGCTATTTTGGCAACCTCATTGTTGCAGCAGGCTGGGTGCCAAATGCTGTTTGTTTGGCGTGCTCCGGGGGGGGCAAAAATGCCCCGAAACCACCCGTGGGCGCGAGTGGTTCGGCGCATCATTAGCTTCCCGGAAGGCAGCGTCATGGCTGACGCGCCTTTCGACTCGGGATGCTTAGTTTTCTGGAGCAGGGCGGGGTGGGCGTCCTTCCCCGCGCGGTGCATCGTCCCCTCGGGGGCCACCTTCATGGCGTGGTCGATCGTCATGCCGTGGACCAGGACCTTCAGGGCGACCATCAGGTCCGGGGCCGCCGGGTCCTCCTCGTCCGCCGGGACGGGGCGGATGTATTTCATCCGGGGTTAGTTTGCCGTCGCCGTTTTTGTCCAATTTCTTCAAGGACTCGCTGGCTTTGGCGATCTCCTCAGCGTCAATGACTCCGTCGTGATTCAAGTCCAGTGCGACGAGGAGAGGCATCGGGGGACGCGGTCCTCGGCGATCACCTTCCGGGCCTCCGGGGCCATCATGGCCACCCGGGCCGCGACGATCCTCTTCAGGTCCGCCAGGCCCTCGATGTTCACGGTCCTGGCGACCGGGTCCGCCTTCGCGAGGGGGAGGCGGGCGTTGTCCATCAGGGCGCGCTGGGGCGTCTTGGGCGGTGAGAAGGCTCGCGGAAATCCCGAGTGCCAGTGTAAGGAGGACGAGTTTCATTTTCATCATGGGTTCTGATTGCTGCGTTGTCCTTGCGCCTGCCGCTGCATCGACACGATGCATTCAATAAACCGGTTGAGGCGCAAACAATGTGATCAAGTTTTTCCAGAGTCTTTTCTGATGTGTTTAATTTCGATCACGCCGTCACCTTACGCTGGGCCACCTTAAGGGAAGGTGAAGGTTCGAAAATGTTTTTGATTATTTTCTCGGGCTGCAAATAATCTCTTCATCTTCCCTTAAGGTTTGCTGGATCATGATGTCGGTTCTGGTGCAATCCCCAGCGTTTGCCTTACACTTCTGATCCACATGCCATGAGAATTTTGGTTGTCGAAGATGAACCCGATTTGCTCCGCAGCCTGGCACAGGCCCTGCGCGAGGAGAGCTACGCGGTCGACACTGCCGCTGATGGGGACGAGGGGCTGCACAAGGCCGAGAGCTGGGAATATGACGCCATTGTCCTCGACGTCATGCTTCCCAAACTAGACGGCTGGCAACTTCTCGCCCGGCTGCGCAAAACAAAGAAGACGCCCGTGCTCATGTTGACGGCCCGGGATCGGACCATGGATCGCGTGCGCGGTCTTGATACAGGCGCGGATGATTATGTCGTCAAACCATTTGATCTCGATGAATTGCTGGCCCGTCTGCGGGCCCTGATTCGCCGTAGTGCCGGACAAACCTGCAACACGCTCGATATCGGCGATGTCAGCATCGACACGGCCGCCCGGCTTGTCACGCGTGCAGGCGCAGTAGTTGAACTCACCGCGCGGGAATATGGGTTGGTGGCGTTTCTGGCCTTGCATCGGGGTGAGGTGGTCACGCGCACGGCTCTTTACGAGCATTTGTTTGATGAGGATGACAGCAGTCTTTCCAATCTGTTGGATGTTCACGTCTCCAACATTCGCAAAAAGCTGGGCCATGAATTCATCATCACCCGGCGCGGCCACGGTTATTCCATAGAGACCTGAGCATGATCTTTCATTCCATACGTTGGCGGTTGCAGATCTGGCACGGACTTATTCTGGTGCTGGTGCTGGCGGGGTTTGGCTTCACGGCCCACCGGCTTCAGCAAGGCGATGAAATGAGACGAGTTGACCAGGGGCTGCAACATCGTTTGAGGCTGCTGTCGGAATCGCTTCGTCCCCCTCCTCGTGGAGGAAGGCCTGAGGGGCGACCTGGTTTGCGCATGGATCCCCCTCCGGATGAAGGGGGTTTTCCTCCGCCTGGAGGCAGGCGGCCCCGGGAAAACGTTTCCGATCTCTTTGAAGCCAATGAAGATGGGTTTTATTTCATCGTTTGGGAGCCTGGCGGCGTAGTGTCAAAGCGATCCGAAAATGGGCCTGCAGTGGTGTTTCAACCCCCGCCATTTCTTCGAGGCATGCCCCGATCCCAATTTCGAATGCAGGGCGATTCGCGTGAGCTTTATGAGTTCACCCCGCCAGGAGAATGTGTTCTGGTGGGGCGTTCAGTTGCCCCGGAGATCGGCCGTTTGCGCCAGCTTGCGCTCTGGATGTTGCTGTTTGGTGGTGTGGTTTTGACGCTGGGTTTGGCCGGGGGTTGGTGGCTTGCCACGCGCGCAATTCGCCCGATCCATGAAATTACCGAGGCAGCTGCCAAAATCGCCGGCGGAGACCTTTCCCACCGGATCAGCGCCACTGAAACTGACAGCGAGTTTGGACAGTTGGCGGCGGTGCTCAATTCCACGTTCGCTCGTCTTGACGCCGCGTTTACCCAGCAGGCCCGCTTCACCTCTGATGCCTCTCATGAGCTTCGCACTCCAGTCACTGTGATCTTATCCCAGACCCAGACCACACTCGCGCGCGAGCGCACGGCGGCCGATTACAAGGCGACGGCGGAGACATGTCAGCGCGCCGCACAGCGGATGCGCCGGCTGATTGAATCATTGTTGCAGTTGGCCCGGTTTGATGCGGGCCAGGAGTCCTTTAGGCAGCAGCCTTGCGATCTTGCCGATTTGACGCGGGAATCAGCTGATCTCATACGCCCCTTTGCTGACGAACGGGGCGTGAGTCTTATCGTTGATCTTAAAGCTGCTCCGTGCATGGCGGATACTGACCGTTTGGCGCAGGTCATGGCCAATCTGCTCACCAATGCCATTGTTCATAATAGAAGTGGCGGTGAGGTCCGCGTGGCGTCTTTCACTGAGCCGTCATTCGCCGTCATTACTGTTACAGATAACGGCCCGGGAATCGCCGAGGCGGATTTGGCTCGTATTTTTGAGCGCTTCTATCGTGCGGACGCATCGCGCACTGGCGCGACTGGAGGCACCGGGCTTGGGCTTGCCATAAGCAAGGCAATTGTTGAGGCTCACGGAGGCGCCATTCAGGCATCCAGCACCCTGGGTTCCGGCTCCTGTTTTAGAGTCAGGATTCCATCCAAAACCTGATTCGAGGCTGTGGAAATGGTCAACGTGATTGGATTTGCTCGTAGGTCCGCTTCCACCAATTGCTGCCCAATAATCCCCACTCAGACTGAACTTTTTGGACCAGGTTAAAACCGGCTGCTTGCAGGAACTGATCCGGCTGAGTCAGTTGACGAGCAGGAAGCTGGGTTGCTCTACAGAAAAACGTGTACATCATCCAAAGAATCACCTTGCTTCGCGCTCACTCCGGTCCTTTTGAAGCCACTTGAAAATCGGCCACGAGCCAACTTGCCTTGTTCGATGCCAGACAGCCTACTTTGGAAATGATTGTTTCGAGTTGGCTGGCTGGAAAGCAGTCGAGAAAAAAATTCGTGACGACCAGATCATAGGAGTCCGCCGCTGAAGGTTTCCACGACAGGATATCAGCATGAGCAAACGTGATTGCATCGTGGTTTAGTCCTGCCAACTTCGTGCGTCTCCGAGCCTGGTCTAACATCCTCGAACTTGCGTCCACACAGGTGATTTGAGCGTTGGGGAACCGTTCGCGGCACACTGTGAGGAATCTTCCATTTCCCTCACCCAATAGAAGGATGTTGCCGGGGGACGGGATCACGGTCAGGAACGCTGTCCGGCACCGTTGCAGTTTTTCACCGGCCAGAAGCCACTCCATCCATCGATAATGGCGGGCGAGTCTGTCGAAGCTCATGGTCGGGAAAACCGGTTCGCCCACTGCTCGCGACGCCACCAGAGCCCCGCTGCCATCGCGCCTGCGCCATAAGCCAGCACATCGAGTGGGTCGGACGTGGTATGTGAAACCCATTTGGGTCCGATCCACTCGAATAATACAGACCAGAAAATAAGATGAGACACTATTTCGGCGACTCGCGGAAAATCATCGTCCATTCGCAAGCCCAGTTCGCGATGCAACCAGAGGACAATCGGCAATGCGCAGGGGATCAGCCAAAGGTCGTTAAAGTAGGAGTGAAAAAATCCATCGGAAAAGTGCGGTTTCACGAGCCAGCGATTAATGGCATACACCGCGCACCCAAAGAGGAAGAGCCTGTCGCGCAGGTAGGCGAAGCTTTTCATATCAGAGCAAATTCAAAATCGCCCAACCCGAAAGGGCGGCGATTAACGATTTTAGCAGGAATATTTTCCAGATCATGAATGACGATATTGAGTGAGTGGAAGCAGATTTGGACGCTTGACTTCCACAAGTACGGCTGAACAATATGTCGTAGAACGATACAAGTCAACTCGGTAGTGCTGTTTGCAAACTGGTTGAGTGTGTCTTCCATTTGAATGGTTACCCAAAAAAAACTTTCCAAAGCCCAATACGAGAGTCTCGCCGCTTTTCGCTACGCCTTGCGACAGTTTCTTCGTTTCAGCGAGAATGCCGCGCAGGAGGCTGGGCTGACGCCTCAACAACATCAGGCACTGCTGGCGATCAAGGGATTTCCCGGACGCGATGCGGTTACAGTTGGTGAATTGGCGGAACGGCTGCAGCTTCGTCCCAACAGCACGGTTGAGTTGGTGGATCGAATGGTGGACCTGAGCCTCCTTACGCGCGAACAATCATCGGATGACCGTCGGCAAGTTCATGTTCTGCTGACCACGCGCGGAGAGCAAATTCTGGACAATCTATCATCGGCCCATAAAGCACAGTTGGATAAAATTGGACCGGAGCTAAAGCAGTTGCTGGAGCGTCTTGGCAATGGCGACAAGCAGTCGTTGTCGCTCCTCGATGCAAAACGTGCCGAAGCGAGGACCTGAAGCCTCTGGGACAATCACCAGGAAGATCATTGTTTTTGGACTCAACCCACCCCGAATGCCCAAACTCACCCTGCATAAATGGCTTGGAATTGAACTGATCGAAGTCAGCGTCTCCGAGAAAGTGGTCGCCTCCCTCGGAGGGGGGCTTTCAATACTGGCTCTTATCATTTTTTCGCGATGGGCATTGCCCGAAGCCGGAGCCATGGCAGTGATCACATCAATGGGGGCCAGCGCAGTTTTGCTCTTCGCCGCGCCTCACGGCCAGCTGTCGCAGCCATGGCCGGTCATTGCCGGCCATGGATTTTCCGCTGTCATTGGGGTTGCCTGCGTTCACCTCATTTCTCAGCCGATCATCGCGGCTGCATGTGCGGTGGGTTTAGCCATAGGAGCGATGCATCAGTTCAAGTGCATCCATCCGCCCGGTGGTGCCACGGCGTTCACAGCGGTGATGGGTGGAGACGCGATACGCAGTTTGGGTTTTAAATTTGTGTTCTTTCCGGTGCTCGCCAATGCCCTGCTTATGGTGTTCCTGGCCATTATCATCAATAGCTTTTTCAAATGGCGGCGTTATCCGGCCATTTTGAACAGTCCCGCCCGCCCGTTAAGGATGGTGGCGGATGATTTCTTGGATTCACCCACGCACGAAGAGGTTGTCGCCGCTATTCGGTCACTCGATTCTTTTGTGGACGTTGATGAGGAGGATCTTCTCCGGTTAACCAAACTCCTCGCTAGACGCCCAGGTAAAGGCGTCAACACAGGTAGGTTGGTTCGAGGCGAAAAGTTGAGTGCAGGGGCTTCCCAAGCACGTTAACAGTAGCCTTCGATGCGTTATTTGAGTGTGCATGGCGTTCATGCCTTGCTTCTTAGGCCCACTTAATCCTTGGAGCACAAGCCCGCAATGGATAGTTTGCCCGACCATGTCGAAAAATCCTGATGATCCGCTTGAACGTCTTTGGAAGGAGTACACCCTTCCTTTGCGGGATTTTGATGATTTGAGCCTCGCCCGTTGGATGTCTCAAACACTCACCCAGATGCAGGGGCGTGCATGGCGACTTTCCCACCCGCTGGTGGGTGCGTATCGTTTGGCGGCGGGCCTCGGTCATGAACGCCAAGTCTGGTTGAAAAGGCTGGTTTCGATGCCGGGGAACTACACGGAGTCTCCCTGCTGCAGGGCTCCGCTCTTGCCTTTGCTGACCCGGGATGTCCCCAACACCGGCCTAATCTGTGAGCATTGCAGTGGCACGGCCGTTCCATTTGAGGATTTACCCCCTGAACTCCAGCGGCCTTTCAAAGCGTGGGCTGATGAATACCATCCCATTCATGAGGTGGCTCACTGGGATGAAAATCAGAAGTCTGATTGCTACGACTATGAGGAAGCAGTTGAGACCGCTGCGTCCGAAGCGGAGCGTTTGCTGGTGGTCTGCGGGCGTCAGCATGCGTTGCGCTTGCTCGAGTTTTATCCTGCCGCCATTTGGGAGGATCAGGATGAATGCCTGGAGGTTCGCGCCGAGGACATCGTGCTTTAAATCTCCACTGACTGCCCCAGAGTTGGCACCAGCACTTCAGCCCCTGGCAAAAGCGTGCCGAGCAATGTGGCGAAAGCCAGTGATTGCTCCTCCTCGCCGTGGACCACAAAAGCCTTCTTAATGTTGCCGGTCATCCGGCGAACGTGGGCCTCCAATTCGTGGCGATCCGCGTGGCCTGACAGAGCGTCCATTTTTGCCACGCGTGCTCTGACCGCATGGGGTTCGCCCAAAATGTTGACGGGGCTTTTGCCTGAAAGTATTTGTGCGCCCAGCGTGTTCTCAGCGCAATAACCCACGAAAAGAATCAAGTTCACAGGGTTGCCAATCCCGTTTTTCAAGTGGTGCAGGATGCGTCCCGCTTCGGCCATGCCGGAGGCGCTGATGACAATGGCCGGGCCAATGATTTCATTAATATTTTTCGATTCTTGCACTGTCCTGATGTAGGTGAGGTCCTCCATCTCAAAGGGATTCCGGACCTCGCGCAAAAATTGGTAGACTTCGGCATTAAAGCACTCTGGATGCAACCGGTGGACTTCGGTGGCGTTGACCGCCAGCGGGCTGTCCACGAAGATTGGCACTCGCGGAAGCTGTTCCTCTTTGATGATGCGGTTCAGGGCATAGACAATCTCCTGAGTGCGGCCCACGGCGAAGGCGGGGATGATCACTTTGCCTCCCTGGCGGATGGTGTCCTTCACCAAGGGTACGATGCTGGCTTCCACCGAGGACTTCGCCTCGTGCAGTCGGTTGCCATAGGTGCTTTCAATCTGAAGATAGTCCACATTCTCAACGCCCACCGGATCGCGCAGAATCAAGTCACCACCCCGTCCCACGTCGCCGGTGAACAGATACCGGTATTTGCGTCCGTTTTCATTGATGTCCAAAACGATTTGGGCTGAGCCGAGGATATGGCCTGCCTCCTTGAAGGTCAGCTTGACGCCATCCTCAACGGAAATCGGGCGGTCGTATCCCAAGGCCACAAATTGGCGGAGCGCCACTTCAGCTTCCGTCACGCTATAGAGCGCCTGGACGGGGGGCAGACCCTGCTTGGCTCGTTTCTTGGAAACGTAGGCCGCGTCGGATGTTTGGATCCGCGCACTGTCCTCCAACATAATGCTGGCCAGATCCCGCGTGGCGAAAGTGCAGTAGATGCTTCCCTTGAAACCCTGCTTGCACAAGTTCGGCAGGTTTCCGCAATGGTCAATGTGGGCGTGGGACAGGATGACCGCATCGATCTCGGCGGGGTTGAATTTGAAGCAACAGTTGCGGTCGCGCGCCTCATCCCGGTGCCCTTGGTAGAGGCCGCACTCCAGCAAAAGTTTTTTGCCGTTGACCTCGAGCAGATACTGCGAGCCAGTGGTGGTTCGGACGGCTCCGAGGAAGGTGATACGCATGGCCAAAGGATGAAGAGTGTGGTTATTCGCGCAAGGGGAAAGGTGAGCGCATCGCCGATTTTGGTTGCGTCCTGCGTGGAATGTTCCACATTGACCACAACTTTATTAGGTATATGGAAAGCTCAAATCCTGTTTTAAAACGCGGTTTTGCGAATGCGTCGGACTCTTTGGTCGGCACTCGCATGTCTCTCAACGGCACGATCATGAAAACAGCGGCCCTGCTGTTTTTGGTGTTTTGCTCGGCAACGTACACCTGGTATCAGGTGACTCATGGCGAGAATTACGTTCCCTGGGTCTTCGGGGGCATGATCGGCGCATTGGTGCTTTGTCTGGTCACCGTGTTTAAATCCGAGTGGGCCGCGTTCACCGCCCCTTGCTATGCCTTGTGCAAGGGCTTGTTTCTGGGAGGACTTTCGGCTTTGTTTGAAACCAAATATCCCGGGCTGGTCCTTAACGCGGTTGGACTTACCCTGAGCGTCTTGCTGGTTATGCTGGCCGTTTATCGCATGGGCTGGCTGCGGGCCACTCCCCGATTTGTGAAGGGCGTCGTGGCGGCCACGGCGGGTATTTTGGTGTTTTATCTGGTTTCCTTGGTGCTAAGCATGTTCGGCATTGCTCCTGTCATGCAGGGCAGCAGCACTCTCAGCATTGGTTTCAGCCTGTTGGTTGTTGGTATTGCCGCAATGAACCTGATCCTCGATTTCGCTGTGATTGAAGACGGGATCGACCGTGGAGCCCCGCTGTACATGGAATGGTACGCGGCCTTTTCACTGGTCGTTACCCTGGTCTGGATCTATGTGGAAATTCTGAACCTGCTCAGGAAATTCCAGGGCCGAAACTAATCACTTCAGCACACGTTTTAACGCCACTTCGGCTCACTGCTTTTCGGGCAGGGGCCGAAGTTCTATTTTACGGATGGATGAAGTGGTCTGGTAACTGGCCAGGCCCAGGGGTTTGCAAAGGTCGATGGAACCGCGCCGCAGACTGATCTTGCGGTTGGCCAAAGGAAGTTTAATCACCTGGTTGGTATCCACCCAGGCCGAGATATTCTCAGGTGTGACTTGAATCTTAAAGGTGTACCACTGTTCCCGCTCGAACTTGATGTACTTGGTGGTTTCGTTTTCAGAGGCATCCTGGCCATCCACGCTTGAAAGTCCCACGACGGCTCCTCCCCATCCTCCGGTGACCAGAGAGCAGAAATTGGTGCCCACCGGGAACGTGATGGTGGCAAAGAAATCGTTGCCGTCGATTTTCTTGGCTTCCACGACCAGTTCGTATCGGTCTGAGGGGACTTTGTTGGTATAGGCCACGCCGGTCATGGCGGCTCCGGCTGGCAGTCGGAGTTCGCCTTTTTCGATGCTGACTTCTCCCTCGCCTCCAAATGAAACGGCTTTCCATCCGGTCAGATTGGTTCCGTTAAACAACGGAACAGCGGTTTGGGCTGTGGCGGTGAAGGCCGAGAGCAGTAGGGCGAAGCCTGCGAGAAGGCGGATAGGTTTAAGCCGCATAAGGATGTTTCCAAGGGGCGCGATAGGGACGTGCCAGCTGGGCGTTGGCTTCAGGATCATTTGCCACTTCCTGTTTCACGGAATCCCATTTCAAGGAGCGTCCGCCCAGTTTCATGGAGAGATTGGCCAGGATGCAGGAGGTCGAAGAGATGTAGCCCTGCTCGATATCCGCCACCGGCCGGCCGCGCGTGGCGATGTTGGCCAGCAGATCATTCATGTGGCCGCGAATGGCTGGGGCAACGTGGGTTTCGAGATCCTTTTCGGTTTTATCCTCGGGATATTTGTCGAACTCGTAAACGACATCCTTATGGATGGCGTCGCCCCTCATGGGGATGAAATCATAGCCTTGGACGCTCATTTTGAGGGTGCCCTTGTCGCCGTAGATGGTCGCGCCCCATGGATATTTGGGATCGGCGGCGTGGCCGTAGCTGCGGTGCTGCCAGATGACGGGCAGGTTGCCAAACTGGAAGACGGCCCCCTGGGTGTCTGAAATATTGGCCTTGGCCGTCTTGTCCGAAAGGATCCCGCCCGTGGAAGTTACGCGATCAGGCCAACCGAGTTCCATGGACCACCGCACCATATCGAGCATGTGGACGCACATATCGCCGACGATGCCGTTGCCGTACTCCATGAAAGCACGCCAACCGCGTGGGTGGACGATGGAATTGTAGGGGCGCATGGGCGCGGGGCCGGTCCACATCTCGTAATCAAGATTCTCGGGCGGCGCGGTGTCGGGCGGGTTGCTGCCATTGCGCATGTGGTAGTAGCAGTAAATCTCCACCATGCCGATGTTGCCCAGCGCGCCCGTCTTTAGAAAACGATCACGGGCCTCGATGAGGTGGGGAGTGCTGCGGCGCTGGGTGCCGACCTGCACTACGCGCTTGGTTCTGCGTGCCGCCGCCAGCATGGCCTGACCCTCGCGCACGTCGACGCTGATGGGCTTTTGCACATAAATATCCGCGCCTGCCTCGACCGCTTCGATCATGGACAGGGCATGCCAATGATCAGGGGTGGCAATGAGCACGATATCCAGATCCTTCTCCTTCAGCATCTGCCGGTAGTCGGCATAAGTGCGGGGACGCTTCTTGGAAACCTGCCGTTGGGCTACCATGTCCGCCGCATCGTTCAGCATCTTCTTGTCTACATCGCAGAGGGACACGACTTCGACCGGGGCGACTTGGATCAACCGAAAGAGATCGGCTTTGCCATACCAGCCTGGGCCGATGAGGCCGACGCGTTTGGGTTTTCCATTGATGACATCAGCAAAGGCCGATTTGCCCAAAGCGGAAGCGGCGGCGCTGGCAGCGCTGAGCTGAAGAAATTCGCGGCGGTTCATGTTTTGTAGTTAGGCCCAAACCGCCGCACAAGCAAGGCCAAACCATTAAGGGTTCTTGTTTTTGTGACTCAAGGGTTTTCCTCGTCGAGCGGGGCTTCCCATTTTCTCCCTGGTGCCGGGACTCCATGCTTGTTCATGATCACCTCCAGATCATTCCAGAGCTTGCGAAATTGCTGGTATTCTCTAGAGGATTGTTCAAGTGCTTTTGCTTTGGACTCCCCTTTTTTCCGCACTTTCTCACCGCCTTCCATCCACATTTCGCCGGGGGTATCTGTAAGGTGCGGGTGTACAGACTCGAGTTCCAAGCTAAGTCCATTGACCGCAGCTCTGACTTGGTCGCAACCGACATCGAACATGTTCATCCCTAAAGAACTGTTGGTATACCCATTTGCTCTCAACAGTAATCCTGTTAACTGGTTTGTCAGGCTCGTGAAAGTCGCGGCAGGAATTTTTGTCGTCTTGAAGACAAGGTTGGAAACGAAAATCGTCGCCTGACCTTCCAAAGACACCTCCAATGCCCGACGCACGCCGAAGGTTGGGCTCCGATCTTGCCAGACAAAAATTAAATTAGTGGCAGAGGTGGGGCCCAATGGGAATTGATTCTGGGCGACTAGTACGGCAGCCGACAAAAAGAACATGCCGACACTCGCAATCTGAGTTTTCATTTTGGGCATTTCATGTTCTCCAAAGTGTTTAATGCGTCATAGATCGCAGCCCATACGGCGTCTTCGCAGGCCTTATCGCCACCACAATCCCCAATAGACTTGGTGTAACAATCTAATGAAATTCTCCAAGCGTTGCACTCATCGGATGCCATTTTATTCTTATTTTTCGCTTTACCTCCTTTTGCAATGCCATCGGGCGGACATGGCTCACTTTGATCTATGTGAGAGTTTTCATGCTTTGAAATACATTTTTTCAAAATGTCGTTTGCTTTTGAGTTTGGAGAAGTTTTGTAGACACAGGTAATAGGTTTACCATCGCAACAGACTATTGCACCTTCGGTGTCTTTATCGAAGCCACCAGGGCTTCCCGGCTTGTATTTCGCACAAGCAAACTCGCAGTCCGAGCCGCATTGGCCAAGATAATCCACCTTATTGCATGGATTATTGGCACAAAAATCATACAAGTTGATCCCTCCCTTTTCCTCAATTGGATCCCGATTCAGCCACCGTTGTGAAGACGGGTCATAGAAGCGGTAGCCGTAGTAGTACATGCCGCTGTTGGCGTGGATTTCCTTGCTGCTGAAGCGGTAGGTGTTGGCGCTGGCTAGTGTGCCGCTGCTGGTCAGGGTGTTGCCGTAGGGGTCGTACTTGTACATGGCCACCATGGACTGGCTGCTGTTCAGCAGCATGGTGACGTTGCCACCGCCGTCGGCGTGGTAGAAGCTGTGGGTGTTCCAGTTTCCGGCGGAGTAGGAGTGGCTGCGGGCCAATAATCCGCCGATGCCTCCTGCGCCTTCGATACTCCCGCTCAGGTCCAGTCCACGGGTGTAGGAAACGAGCGGAGTGTTGCTGTCATCCCTCTCTTGAATGACGCGCATTCCGTCGTACAGGTAGTTGACTGCGTTGCTGGAAGCGAAATAACTGCCGTTCCAGCCGGTCCATTCCACTCTTTTTCTCAACCGGCTTTTGCCGTCGTATTGAAAGGTGGTTTTGTAATAGACCGCGTTTTGGACGGTGACGAGACGGTTCTCTGCGTCGTAGTTGTAAACCCAGTAGCCGGTGTTTTTGTTGGTCAGGTTGCCGTTGGCGTCGTAGGCGTAGGGATAGGTGCCATCGCTGGTCAGTTGGTTTCTGCTGTCCACCGAGAAGGTGGACACCGAACCGTTGGTTTTTTTGGAGAGGTTAAAGGCCGCGTCATATCCGTACCCCAGATTCTCCGTGGAAACCCCGCCGCTGCCAAGGGCTTTGCTTACCTCGCCGATGTTGTCATAGGAGTAGGTTACGGTGCTGGCATCGGTCCGGGCCATGACGGTGCGTTGGCCGGCCACGTTGTAGGTGTAGGTATGCCGGTTGGTCACGGTGCCGCCGGACTGTCGCAGAGTGGTGCTGGCCAAACGCCCCACTGATTCAAAATCATTGGTGATGACGGCAGTATTAGGCAGGGCAAGGTTGGTCCACAGATTGCCCGCGCCGCGATAAGAGTAATTGAAGATGCCGGATTTGGCGGTGAGGACCGGATACGTGGGGTTAACCAGTTCCCCGTTGACGTAATTGTTCCGCACCCGCGCGTTTTTGAAATAGACCCGTTTTCGGCTGTCGGAATCCTCCAATCCGCCCCCCAGTACAATGCATGTGCTCTCGCGGCCTTGATTGCGGCAGGGTTGTTCGACAATGCAATCCTCAATCAATCCGTTCTGAAAAACGGGGTGAGAGCTATTGTAGGGCGATGCGCCAGCGGCCATGGGAAAACACTCCAAACCATTCCGGGGAGAAAAGGTGCCCCAATTGATCACGCGCACCCGGCGGAAACTGAGGTTGCTGCCGGAAAGGAAAATCCCATGAACCATCACCGTGGGTTGAACAATCCGCCCATACTGGAACACCCCCTGCCGGTGGCCGTTGCAGTCCAGTGTCAGATCCGAGATCTCCACGTCGTCAACAAGGGTCGAAAAAGCTTGGGCAATGATGGGGGTGGATGTTGTTTTGGGCATCAAATTTGAATCATATTTCTGCTCGACGCCAACTAGTTGAAGCGTGGTTTGATGCATTCCCGCCCCCACGATCTTCACGTTGCTACCGATGG
>JANYDC010000104.1 GCA_025359965.1 Pedosphaera sp. | reverse complement strand
TCCTCATCGTGGAATCCCGGGAAAAGCAGCTGCAACAGATCCTCGCAAATCTGGCCGACCGACCGTTTCGACGGCATGTTGTGCGAGTCGCGGTTGTTCAGCCCGCCGATGCGTTCATAAGAGGCAAGCAGCTCGGGGACGTGTAAAGCCAAGGCCTTGTGCATAAGGGAAGAAAGTGTTGTTTAAACCGTCAATGCGAGTGCTTCTCGAAGGCGGATGGGCGGGTATTCCATGGCATCCTGGCCAGCAACAGTCCCATCCCGCAAAAATCAGTGACTCCGGCAAAAACCAGACCTGCTCCGACGAATCCGGCCAATCCAAAAAATCCTGGGTGTGCCAGCCAACCCAGGATCACGCCGATAAAGACGAGCGCGCCGGCCACGATACGCACCTGGCGCTCAAGACTGATGACCTTGGTCGGGGAGCGCACCACGGGGAGGTTGGCAAAGAGCCATGCGGGCGTGCCTCCCTCAATCACCACTGTTTGAACAAAGCCATCCTCCTCGAATTTTTCCGCGGCCGCCTTGGACCGCCTGCCGCTGAGGCAGATAAAATAAACGGGCCGATCCTTGTGAACTCTTCCTGACGTAAGGAGTTCTTTTGAATTGATGGAACCCAGAGGCGTGTTCACGGCTTGGGGCACATGGACCTCGGCAAACTCCACCGGCGTCCGCACATCAAGCAGTGGAATTTCAGGTTGAGCCGTAATCAGCGCCTGCAGCTCAAGAGGAGAGATGGTTTGCACAAGGTTACTCCTTTTTCAAAGAACGCAAACCTCTCACCAATGCATCCACCTCTTCCCTGGTATTATAGAAGGCAAGTGATGGTCGCACACTGGTTTCGAGTCCAAAATGACGGATGGCGGGCATGGCGCAGTGATGCCCGGCCCGGACGGCAATACCCCTTTTATCCAAGTGCCGGGCAATGCGGTCATTCGGCACACCTTGAATGACAAAAGACAATACGCTAGCCTTGGCGGCCGCTGTGCCAATGGGCCTGAGGCCGGGTATGGTTGCCAAGCCTTGCGCGGCGTATTCAAGAAGTGAATGCTCGTACGCGGCCATGGCTGGGATGCCCACTTTGAATATATAATCGATGGCTGCTCCCAAACCCACCACACCAGCGATGTCGGGCGTGCCAGCCTCGAACTTCTCCGGAGCGTTCTGATAGACTGTCTTCTCAAAACTCACGTCCTTGATCATGTGTCCGCCGCCCTGCCACGGCGGCATGGCTTCTAGCAGGGCGGCCTTCCCGTAAAGAGCGCCGATGCCTGTTGGGGCGAAAACCTTGTGACCAGAGAACACATAGAAGTCGGCGTCCAAGGCTGTGACGTTCACAGGCAGATGCGGCGTGGATTGGGCGCCGTCCACAAGAACAGGAACGCCCTGTGCGTGGGCCATCGCGATGATCTGCTCGACGGGATTAATGGTTCCCAGCGAATTCGAGACATGAGCCACGGAAACAATCTTGGTTCGTGGACCCAGCAGCCGAGCATACTCATCCAAAATCAATTCCCCCCGGTCATTGATGGGAATGACACGGATTTTTGCGCCGACCTGTTCCGCCAGCAACTGCCAGGGCACAATATTGGCGTGATGCTCGAGTTCGGTGATGATGATTTCGTCGTCGGTGCCTATGTTCTTCCGTCCATAGCTTTGGGCGACCAGATTGATGCCTTCGGTGGTTCCGCGAAGGAAAACGATTTCCTTGGCATCAGCCGCGCCCAAAAAGTGGCGCACTTTTTCGCGGCCCGCCTCGAACAACTCAGTGGATCGTGCGGCCAATGTGTGCGCGGCCCGGTGGATGTTGGAATTGTCCCGCCCGTAAAACTGGGAAGTCGCGTCGATTACCGATTGTGGCTTGTGGGTGGTGGCCGCGTTATCCAGCCAAATCAGGGGATGACCGTTTACGGTCTGATGCAGCGCGGGAAAATCCCGGCGCACGCCGTCGATATCGAACTTTGGAATGGGAGCCGAATTTTTGGGATAGGATTGGCATGCGGATGGAGATTTCCCTGTGAGCTCACCAGCACGCAGAAAATAATAATCCGGCGTCTCCAAAGGTTCGGCTTGGGAAAAACCCAGCACCGAATTTGCATTCTCAGTCCGTGTCTTGGGCCGGTTGTTCTCCGGGCGATACCCTCCATTGCAACGGGGTTCCCCAAAGGCATAGGAGTCGCCACCCTCGGTGCCCGAGGGTGTTTTTTCATTGTCCACCAGTTTTGGCGCGGCCGGTTGCGAACTTGGATGAACAGGAGGCAAAGAGGATACTGTCTCGCCGGATCTTAAGTTGGGCAAAGCTGACTCTTTCAACGCTTCCCCGACTGAATCAGGGGAGGGCCTTGTCTTGCCTCCGCCCCGGGTGAGCCCGGAAAAGGCCTCCGCGACCAACTGCGCCACAAGGCCGGTGTGATCGGAATTCTCAGCCGCTGGTCCAGCGTCGAATCCGGCATCACTATTTGGAGCTGTAATCATAATAATGATTCACCACCACATCATCCAGGCGCGCAATGGAATCCACCGTTAGCACGGCGGCGGAGAAATAACGGGTAACCAGATGCGAGGCCACCGAGTTCACATTGGTGCCCATGTACCGCACCGACAACCCCGGTTCGACCTCTCCGGTCACGCCCGTTTTTTGCAGTCCCACAACACCCTGTTCTGGTTCGCCAACGCGCACCAACAAAATGCTGGTCGTATTCTTGGAGCTGACCTCCAGTTTGTTGGTGGGAATCAGGGGCACTCCGCGCCATGTGATGAATGGCGTGCCAAACAAATGAACAGTGGGAGGCGGAACCCCGCGTCGCGTGGCCTCGCGGCCAAAGGCCACAATTGCTTTGGGATGCGCAATGAAGAAAGCCGGTTTTTTCCACACCAGACCCAGCAACTCATCAAGATCATCGGGGGTAGGTGCGCCCTTGCGTGTTTTAACGGTTTGTCCCGCCGAAACCTCCCGCAGCAGCCCGAAGTGAGGATTGTTGATCAGTTCCCACTCCTCTTTTTCCTTCACTGCCTCAACGGTCAGTCGGATCTGTTCCCGAAGCTGGTCTATTTTGTTGCTGTAAAGATCAGTCACGCGAGTGTGCGTGTGGAGCACCGTTTGAATGGTGCTCAGATGATACTCGCGCGGATCGGTGTCATAATCGACAAAGGTGGTTGGCAACTCCGGTTCGCCGCCCTCGACACTGAGCAGATCCACCTTCACCTCGCCAAACTCATTGGCAGGTTCGCCTTTTGCGGCTTTGGCAACGCGGTTGACCCGATACACACCGCCATCAACATCCACCCACGGCAGTAATTTGTGCAACCAACGGGGCGTAATTTCGGTATATTGCGGAACTGTAACGGTGGCGGTGGCCAGATTGCGTGCCGCTGGGGCGCTCAGGCTTAGGGGCTCGATATTGGGTTCTTTGCTCATGATCAGATTTGACTAGAATGGAAAGTCGAATTCAGAGCCGGGTTTGCAGACGGGTGCGAAAGGAATTTGCCGCGCAAAAAAGGTGCGGCACTTAAGAGGGCTTAGAAAAGACTGACCCTGTCGCAACTGGTAGAAACTCGGCATGAATGATTATTCAACTTCATGGGAGCCTCCAGTGAACCGGTCAGCACCTTAACGGATTTGATTTTTCGATGGCGATGACGCCTCTCGTTACGCCCATCATAATCAGGTAAAGGCGTCTGTCAACCTGAGGCTCTGATTTTGGAATGCAACAAATTTTCAGGATGCCTTCCAGAGCCACGCATTTTGTGCTCTCGCGCGTGCCTTGAGTTTTGCATGGCGAAGGGAACGCCCTGACTAAATATTGAAATTAATTGGGAGCGACTGTTGATTGAGCGCAGCCTTTTTCTCGAAGAGCATTTCAATAGTGGAGTTTTCCCGAATGTTAGCAGTGGAATCGCGCACATGTTTCATCACAATCCTAATTAGGCATGCCCTTTCATTAGGGCAATCATCGCAAGGCGCCTACGCCGTTAGGTTCACGCAAGAAATCAGAGCCAGTGGACCGTCCACAATGCGGATTATTTGGCCCAGGTTGATTTTCTCAGGATTTCGATGAAATTCATAGCCTCCATGCTTCCCGGCCCGGCTACGAACCAGACCACCGAGCATCCACATGTCAGGCTGAAAAAACCTAATGAAAGGTTTGAATCAGTTCGGGAGTATCAGCCAAATAGTTTCTGCGATGTTCTCCAAAACCGAAGACTCGAAGTCTGCTCAAAATTGTGCTTAACTGTGTGGTGGCAAGCAGTGGCAGAGTAGGGGAAGGAACTCCGGAAAGGGGCTATTTTGACACTGTAATTGAATGCTAGGCGACCAACTAGGCTTCTTTCGTAGTATGCCGCCGTTCCCGTTTTGCTCCGAACTCCGACGGAACCATTCACCTAAGGGCCGTTGTAGAGATGGAAAGCCGCACCGAGAGGAGGAGGTTGGCCCGTAAATGGCAATTTGAGGTGGAATATTCCACTTGGCTGGGTGGGCTGGTTCCGCAGTTCACAAGGATTTAGGGCGCCAACCTTATTTTGAGATCCTTCACCGGGGCGCCGAGCTTATCCAAAAAGCGCATGGCTCCCTGCCAACTGTTCTGCTCGTTGATCACTTTAAAAACGATGACATTGACACCCGCTTTCAGGCTGACCCTCCCCTTGTCAGCATCCAGCAGGAGGGGGCGTGCCTCGGAGAAGGCATAAATATCCACTCCATTAAAATAGATGCGTCCCTGATCGTTGCTGGCAACCGCGATTGTAAGGTCCGCCAACGCCTTGTCGCATTCGATGTAAGTGACCATGAAACCGGCCGCGTGGTCGTTGCCAGTCTTGAGTATCGCGTTGAAGTCGAAGTAATTTGTTGAGGCAGTAATGTTCCGCCAGGTCAATTCCTTCCCGTTGATTTTGATTTTGTCGCCGTCCTTCGGCTGAAGTGCTGCCTCGCCCTTGATCTGTTCCTTGAGGACAGAAACCGCACCCCCCTCTTGCTCAGGGAGTGCGATGGGAGCGAGCATGACCCAATCGCGGATA
>JANYDC010000094.1 GCA_025359965.1 Pedosphaera sp. | reverse complement strand
GGTCCGGGCAGGCGGGATAGCCGGGGGCAGGGCGGATGCCTCGATATCGTTCCTTGATTATTTCCTCATTGGATAGATTTTCAGCGGCACCATAACCCCACTCCTCACGCACACGTTTGTGGAGGCACTCGGCGAATGCCTCAGCGAGACGGTCTGCCAGCGCTTTGGCCATGATGGAATTGTAGTCGTCATGCTCGCGCTCAAATTTTTTGGCCAGTTCATCCACGCCGTCCCCGGCAGTGACGGCAAAAAGGCCGAGATGATCGGCCAGACCGGTGGACTTTGGAGCAATAAAATCAGCAAGTGCGTGATTGTATTCACCGCTCTGTTTTTCCATCTGTTGACGCAGGCTGTGCATGGTGGTCAGCACCTTGGTCCGCGTTTCATCGGTATATAACTCGATGTCATCCCCCACGGAGTTGGCCGGAAAAAATCCGTAAACCGCATGAGCTTGGAAGAGTCGCTGGTCGATGATTTTTTTGAGGAGCTTTTGTGCATCATCGAAAAGTTCTTTGGCTTTCGTCCCGACCTCGGCGTCCTCAAAAATGGCCGGATAGCGGCCGCGCAATTCCCAAGTGTGAAAGAAAGGGGACCAATCAATGAACTCCGCAATTTTATCCAACGGAAAATTCTTGAGAGTTCGCGCGCCAATATGGGCCGGTTGAGGAATATCCTCGGCTCTCCAAGTTATAGGGGTTCGACGGGCTCGGGCTTCCTGGATGCTGAGGAGTTTGCGCTGGCTCCGGCTGGCTGCATGGGCGGCCGCAAGCATGGTTTGATCCTGGCGATTTTTTGCGGCAAAGGCGGGGCGGGTTTCCTCATTCATCATCTGGCCCACCACACCGACAGCACGTGAGGCGTCGAGCACGTGGACCACTTCGTGGTCGTAGTAGTGCGCAATTTTGATGGATGTATGAGCTTTGCTGGTGGTGGCTCCTCCGATCAGCAGCGGAATGGTAAAGCCTTCGCGCTTCATCTCTTTGGCCACATGCGCCATCTCCTCCAAGGAGGGAGTGATCAAGCCGCTCAGTCCGATCATGTCCACTTTCTGCTCCTTGGCGGCGGCGAGAATTTTATCGCAGGCCACCATGACGCCCATGTCGATAACTTCGTAATTGTTACACGCCAGCACCACGCCCACGATGTTTTTGCCAATGTCATGGACGTCACCCTTCACAGTGGCCATCAGGATTTTTCCCTGAGGCCGTGAATCCTGGGCCAGACGTTTTTCCTCCTCCATGAACGGTTGAAGATAGGCGACGGATTTTTTCATCACCCGCGCGCTTTTCACGACTTGTGGAAGGAACATCTTGCCGGCGCCAAATAGGTCGCCGACCACGTTCATGCCGCTCATGAGCGGGCCTTCAATCACCTTCAGCGGTCTACCATATTTTTGGCGGGCCTCTTCCGTGTCAGCCTCGACAAAGTCAGTAATCCCTTTGACGAGCGCATGGCTGAGTCGTTCCTCTACAGTCCCTTGCCTCCAAGCCTCCTCCACAACTTCGGTGGCGTCCTTGGCTTTCACCGATTCGGCGAATTTGATGAGGCGCTCCGTGGCATCGGGGCGGCGATTCAGAAGCACGTCCTCAACCAGTTCTAATAGATCCTTGGGAATCTCCTCGTAAACTTCGAGCATGCCCGCATTCACGATGCCCATGTCCAGGCCGGCTTTGATCGCGTGATAGAGGAATGCCGAGTGCATGGCTTCGCGCACCGGATTGTTGCCGCGGAAAGAGAATGAAATATTGCTGACCCCGCCGCTGACTTTGGCATGGGGCAGGTTTGCTTTGATCCATCGCGTTGCTTCGATGAAATCAACCGCGTAATTGTTGTGCTCATCCATGCCGGTCGCGACCGTCAGGATGTTCGGGTCAAATATGATGTCCTGTGGAGGAAAGCCGACTTCCTCGACAAGAATTTTATAGGAGCGCGCGCAGATTTCAGCTTTGCGGGCCGCCGTATCGGCCTGTCCCTTTTCGTCGAAAGCCATCACCACCACAGCTGCACCATACTTGCGTACCAAGTGTGCCTGGCTCTTAAACTTTGCTTCGCCTTCCTTAAGACTGATGGAATTTACGATGCCCTTGCCCTGAATGCACTTTAGGCCCGCCTCCAAAACCGACCACTTGGAGCTGTCCACCATGATCGGTACATTGGCGATGTCGGGCTCAGCCGCGATCAGATTGAGAAAGCGTGTCATGGCCTTCTCGGAATCAAGCATGCCCTCGTCCATGTTGATATCGATGATCTGCGCACCGTTTTCAACCTGCTGCCGGGCCACGCTGACCGCCTCCTCATAGTTGCCGGCGAGAATCAGTTTGGAAAACTTCGGCGAGCCGGTCACGTTTGTGCGCTCGCCGACGTTTACGAAATTGGTTTCAGGCCGCACCGTCAAGGCAACCATTCCGCTCAGGCGCAGGAAAGGTTCGATCACTGATTTCTTGCGGGGTGCAAAGCCGCGCACGGTTTCGGCAATGGCCTTGATATGCGGAGGTGTGGTGCCGCAGCAGCCACCAACCACGTTGAGCCAGCCCTGTTCCGCCCAATCCCGGAGTTTGGGGGCCATGGTTTCTGGAGTTTCAGGAAAGCCAGTCGGGGAGAGGGGGTCGGGCAGCCCGGCGTTGGGGTAGGTGCTGACGTAGATCGGTGCCAGCCGCGAAAGTTCCTCGATATACGGGCGCATCTCGCTGGCTCCAAGGGCGCAATTGATGCCGATGCTCAATAACGGCACATGTGAGACTGAGTTAAGATATGCTTCCACCGTTTGGCCGGAAAGGGTGCGACCGCTGGCATCCGTGATCGTGAACGAAAGCATGATCGGAAGCTTGATACCGCTTTTTTCAAAATACGTCTCCGTGGCAAACAGAGCTGCTTTTGAATTCAGGGAGTCAAAAACGGTCTCAACCAGGATGATGTCCACTCCGCCGTCCACCAGTGCCTCGATTTCCTCGTAGTATGATTTGACAAGATCATCATAAGTGACGGACCGAAAACCCGGGTCGTTAACATCCGGCGAAAGCGTGGCCGCTTTCGTGGTCGGTCCAACCGCTCCGGCCACCCAGCAGATTCGGCCGGGCTGTTCTTTCATCACTCGGTCCGCAGAACGACGGGCACAACCCGCTCCCGCCAGGGTCAGCGCGCGAACATGCGCTTCCATCCCATAATCAGCCATCGAAACGCTGTTGCAACTGAAGGTGTTGGTTTCGATGATGTCCGCACCGGCGATCAGGTACTTGTAATGGATTTCCTCAATGACCTGCGGGCGGGTGATACTCAGCAAATCGTTGTTGCCTTTGACATCGCTGGGCCAGTCCTTGAATTCTACGCCGCGATAATCCGCCTCGCTGAGGGAGTATTGCTGGATCATCGTGCCCATGGCACCATCGATAATCAAAATACGTTCTTCGATCAGCCTATGGAGGGCTGCGATTCTCAAATTACGATCGGATTGAGGCAACTGGCTCATAATCATCAAGATATCGGCTGATTGCGGCTAAAATCAAGTCATAAATCAACGCATCATGATGTGGTGATTTGTTCTTGTGGTCCAATAATCGTTACGCGGATACCAATGAATGATACCATTTGCCAGCAACAATAGGTAAAGAACGATCACCTCCCAAACTGGGCAAGCCCTCCTCTCTCCGAAACTTCCATTTCCCCCTCCGCGTCTCCGCGTGCAAAATCCCCTTTTCCGTGGTCAAAAATAATCCCAAAATATTTTGAGGGTCGGACACTCTGTGTCCTATGGGGTGTTTTAAGATCACGGGAATATGTACACAAATATCATCGACCTAGACGAACGTAAACCCAACAGCAACAACATCCTCGCCAATCTTCCCGACGAGGATCAGCGCCGCATTCACGAATGGCTCAAAAATCTCTCCTACGAGGCCGCCGTCGAACAAATCGCCCTCCCTCGCCCCGAGGGTTTGGACCTCAAAATCCACTACACCTCCCTGCGCAACTACTACCGCCGCTTCATCCACCCCGACCGCATCGTCCGCCGCAACATGCTCCTGGACACCTACCGTGACATGGCCGAAATGGCCATCGACGATCCCATCCCCTTCATGATCGTCGTCGCCGAAGGCCTCCAACGCCACTTGGCCGACTTGGCCCACGAACCCAAACCCAGCCTCAAAGACCTCGAACGCCTTTTCCGCATCTTCCATAAAATCCAGGACATGGACCTAAAACGCGAACGACTCAACCTCGCCAAAGAAAAAGCCGGTGTTTCCCCTGTAGGCCGGGTCCCCCAGTCCGCTCCGTCGGACAGCCCGACTTCTGTGCCGCCGCCCGCCCCCTCCGAACCCCCTTCGATATCCACTCTCTCTCAAATGCTCGACCGCTTGGAATCCGCCCTCGCTCCGGCATCACAAAATATCAAGGAATATCAAACAACAGCCACCGAAGCCCCAACGGATCAGCCTGAAATAGCCCCTGGTAAACCAGAACCGGGCACACCTCCATCAACTTCCAAGCCCTCCAGCAAGGAATATCAAGATTTAGCAAATTTTGAGGCGCACCTCTTAAGCCAACTGCTGCCCCATCCCTATTCCACCACGTCTAGCATTCCCAATATTAACGCCGCCCTCACAGAAACAAATCCATCTGCGGCGTAGGCGGCAGCGCCTGCAATTTGGAACGCTCGGCCCGTTGGCGCGCGCTCGGTTTGACGCGCCCTTCTGGTGTGAGTTCAGCCTCTTCGAGGTTGGCCAGAATATCCTTGGCCCGGTCGATCACTGAGACTGGGACACCCGCCAATCGCGCCACTTGAATGCCGTAACTCTTGTCCGTTCCGCCCGCCACGATCTTGCGCAGAAAAATGATCTGATCATTCCACTCGCGCACAGCCACGTTGTAATTGCGGATGCGCGGCAGTCTTGCGGAGAGCTCCGTCAATTCGTGGTAATGCGTGGCAAAGAGCGTTTTGGCCCCCACCTGATTGTGCAAAAACTCAACGATGGACCATGCCAGACTCAATCCATCGAAGGTGCTGGTGCCTCGTCCGATTTCATCCAATACCACCAGGCTTTTCCGGGTGGCGTTGTTCAAAATATTGGCTGTCTCGCTCATTTCCACCATGAAGGTGGATTGGCCGCGCCACAGATCATCGCTCGCGCCGATGCGCGTGAAAATGCGGTCCACTAAATCGATGCGTGCCGCCTGCGCGGGCACAAAACTGCCGGTATGCGCCAGCAATACCAGTAGGGCGACTTGCCGGATGTAGGTGCTTTTGCCCGCCATATTCGGACCGGTGATCAGGGCGATTTGCTCCGCGACCACATCCAGCTGAGTATCGTTGGCCACAAACCTCTCATCGGCCACCGATTGCTCCAAAACAGGATGCCGCCCCTCATCAATGCGCAACATGCCCTCGTCCATGACCATGGGTCGAACATAACGCTGCATGCGGGCCAGATCAGCGAACCCCGCCAGCACATCGAGCTGGGCCAGCGCACCGGCTGTGCTCTGAATCTCTCTAATATGAACCAGCACTCGCTCCCGGATTTTAAGGAAAAGCTCATACTCCAGCTTCACCGAGCGCTCCTCGGCTCCAAGGATTTTGCCCTCCATCTCTTTCAATTCCGGAGTGATGAATCGCTCGCCGTTGGCCACCGTTTGCTTGCGGATATACTCGGCTGGAACCCGGTCCAAATGCGTGCGCGTAATCTCGATGTAATAGCCAAACACCGAGTTGAAACGCACTTTCAATGAGGCAATGCCGGTCCGCTCAATCTCGCGTTGCTGAAGTTGGGCGATCCAATCCTTACCCTCTCGATTGGCCCGCAAAATTTCATCAAGGTTGACATCAAAACCTTCGCGGATCATGCCACCTTCCTTCAAGGCCAGCGGAGGTTCGTCCACAATGGATCGCTGCAATTCCGTGACTAATTCGGGCAGCTCGGCCAGCTCGCCCCGAAGATGATCAATCAAGTCCGCCTCAATCGGGGCAGGGGTTTCGAGCGCTGGCACAAAATCCTCCTGGATCATTCCATGCCGTGTGCGCGCGCTGGCTTTGAGTTGAATCAGCAACGCCTTGATCGGTGAAATCTGTTCCAATGCAAAACGCAACGCCACCATATCCCTCGCGTTCCCGGTCCCCACCGTGAGACGGCTTAGCGTGCGTTCCAAGTCGCGCACCTGAGCCAAAGCCACACGGAAGGGTTCCAGCAAATGCGAAGAATCAAGCCAGCGTTGAATGGCCGTCTGCCTCTGATGAATCGCCTCTACGGAGGCCAGCGGCTGGGTGATCCATTCCCTCAATCGACGCGCGCCCATCGGCGTGGAAGTGCGGTTCACTGCGGCAAACAGGGAGGATTGTCGTGGTGCGCCCTCATGCTGCGGTTCCAAAACCTCCAGCGTGCGCAGCGTGATCGAGTCCAGCACCAGATAATCGGCCGATTCATAAAACGTCAGGCGGGTCAGGTGCGAAACCTGACGCCGCAGGTGCTGCCCGACATAGTGCAACAGACCGCCAGCCGCGCCGATGGCCGCATTTTTATCGCGCAGTCCGTAGCCATCGAGCGACGACACTTTGAAATGATCTCGCAGCGCGAACATGGCCGTCTCAATGCCAAACACCCATCCGTCATGAGGCTGCGGAGATGCGACATGCGGACGAAGCTGTTCAGCAAGGTGCGCCGATTCCTCCGGATAAATCAGCTCTGCGGGCCTCAGTCGTTCCATTTCACCGATCAGCGCCGCGAGATGCGGAACCTCCGTCACCTTGAAATCGCCCGTGGTCAGATCCATCACCGCCAGACCAAGCACCTTGCCGTGGGGGTACACAGCCACGATGTAATTGTTCTTTTCCGCAGTCAGAAGACGCTCATCAAAATGCGTGCCGGGGCTGATGATTTGAGTGACTTCGCGCTTCACCAACACACCGGGGCGCGCCTCCTCCACTTGATCACAAATAGCGATTTTGTGCCCTGCCTTCAGCACTTTGGAGATGTAACCGGGCGCGGAATGAAAGGGGATTCCGCACATCGGCACGACTCCGCGCTTGGTGAGTGAGATGTTCAGAATCTGCGAGCCCAGCTGCGCGTCCTCAAAAAACATTTCGTAAAAATCACCCAGCCGGAAAAGCAGCAGCGTGCCCTGCGGAAGCTCGCGCTTAATCCGCTGGTACTGCGCCATCATTGGGGTGAGTTGGGCTTCGCTCGACATTGGGAAGAACCGTAGAAGACCCGCGCGAAGTGCTCAAAACAAATCCGGTAAGAAGACGAAAAACAGAAAACTTTCTTTTATTCATTCTTTCCTCTAGCCATCTCGCCATCGGAATGTCACAGTCGCTCCGACCCAAACAACCCGCATTTTTGATCGGAGGTGAATAACTCCATGGCTGTGAAAAAGAAGGAAGTCAAGGCTCCCGCTAAGAAAGCGGTCGCTGCAAAAGCGCCTGCTGCAAAAGCGCCTGCTGCAAAAGCGCCTGCTGCAAAAGCCCCCGCTAAGAAAGCGGTCGCTGCAAAAGCGCCTGTGAAAGCACCCGCTAAGAAAAAGTAGTCCAGCATTTGCCTGACTGGTCCGGTTGAGCTGACCGAATTGTCAGGGGGAAGAAGCGCCCTCGCGAAGGACCGCCACGAATCCCCCAGCGGAGCCGACTCCGCAAAAAACAACATCGCCAGCGCAGCCTCCTAACACACCTCCGCGCACCTGTAAGGGTGCCGGGGGTTTTTTGTTAACCCATCTTTTCAGTCCTGCCTCGTTGCTTTGATGTGTTGATTTTTGCCTTCCCCGTCCCTACAGATTTGCCATGGTAACGAAAAATAATCTAACGGCTCTGACCGGCCTGCGTTCGCTGGCCTGTCTGTGGGTGATTGTTTTTCATATGGCGCAGCATGGCGGTTGGTTGCACGACGCCGTTGACGCCTGTCCTACCCCCGTTTCCAACCTTGTGCGTTGCGGTTATCTGGGGGTGAGCCTTTTTTTTGTGCTCTCCGGTTTTATCCTTACTCATACTTACTCTCCCCAGCTTGCGCCGCGTCAATTTTGGTGGAACCGCTTCGCCCGCATCTATCCCGTTTACCTGCTCTCGTTGCTGGTCTTAATCCCCCTGTTCTACCCTGGGCTGGCGAGATGGGGTGTGGTAAAGTTTGGTCTCGTTGCAGGGTTGGTTCAATCGTGGCATCCCAAGTTTGCTACTTTTTGGAATGCTGCTGCGTGGTCGCTGAGCGCCGAGGCGTTTTTCTATGGCGTTTTCCCGGTTATCCTTCCCAGCTTTTTTCGCATCGGCCGTCCCAAGCTGATTATCGGACTGGCCTACACTGCGGCCCTGTTGAGTATTGCCGCCACCGTCTTGCTCTTTCCATCACTGCGCGGATTCAATGCAGTTGAAAGCCCTTCCGGCCTCGTCATCGACTTCGTCCGTTTCAACCCGTTAATGCGGCTGCCGGAGTTTATTGTCGGGATCGGGTTTGCTCTTGTTTACAAACGCGGCATTCGACAAGTCTCCTGGATTTGGCCTTCATTGTTCATCCTGGTGGGCGTGGGCTTGTTCGCCCGCAGTGTCAATTACGCGCTGATGACCATGGCGCTCGCCCCTGTTTTTGGATGGCTGATCCTCTGTCTGGCATCAAGGGGATGCAAAGGTTTGGAGCACGCATGGGCGGTCAAAGCGGGAGAGGCTTCGTATGCGGCGTATCTCTTGCACATTCCAGTTAGCCTATACATCTTGTTGGTTCTACCAGGCCCTGGCCTGCTCCCGTTCTTGGCCTATCTGGCTGCCGTCGCAGGTGTGTCACTTCTCGTCTTCACCCACATCGAAGAGCCCATGCGTCGGTGGATTCGTGGCCGATTTCACGAACCCTTAAAATAAGATGCGTCCCTTTTGGCCGTAAGCCAAGGGGGGCAGATTTTGCACGGAAGCGGCCTGTAGCTGAAATTTCAGTCAATTATTTCGTTCAGAGCCCTTGTGTCACTTTTTAGAGCAACCTTGGATTGTTCGCGCTGGTGGGGCGTCGAGATGCGCGTAGGGCATCCAATGCTCAACCAAAATAAGCTGATGAAGGCTTGATGTTCCATTCCTCGATCAAATCATCGGGGATTTCCCCAAGAAAGCGCGATGGCTGCTGCAGGGCATCGGCTCCGCCACCACGAATCAGGCGCAGCAGGGGATAGGTCAGATATAATTCCTTTTTGGCCCTGGTGATGGCCACATAGAATAGGCGGCGCTCCTCTTCCAAAGCATCATTGTCATCCAGGCTTCGATGGGTGGGAAACATCCCCTCACACAGCATGATGACGAACACTGCCGTGAACTCCAACCCCTTGGCCTGATGGATGGAGGACAGCTTGATGGCCTCATCATCGCGGGTGGGTTTCGCCCCGTCGCTTTCCGCGCTGGAAGTAAGCGCCAGTTGCGTCAAGAATTCATCGAGACTGTTGTATTGCTGGGCAAAATTGGCAACGGATTCAATTTCTTCGCGCCGCTGCCTGGCGTTGGCAAAGGTTTCCTCCAAATAGTCCTCATACATCGCCTCGAGCACCAATCGCAGCAGTTCGGCTGGTTGGTTCGATAGGGCAGGGCTCTCCATCTGCGCGAAGGTCGCCACCATTTGCGCCCAGGGTACTGCCGTCTTTTTGGAAACGAGTTTGGCGCACTGTTGCAGCGCAGTGGCCAACGGATTGGCCGAATCAAGATCGCGGGACTTTTGCGCGGCGTTGAAGGCATCCCAAAGTTTCGACGCCCCTTTTCCGCCCACCCCAGGCAGCAGTTTCACAATTCGTTTGAACGATACCTCGTCACTCGGATTGGCCCGAAGCTTCAGAAACGACGCCACGTCCTTGATGTGTGCCTGCTCAAAAAATCGGATGCCGCTGGTGATTGTGAACGGGATGTTGCGGCGGGTCAGTTCCAGTTGCAATTCCATGGCATGAAAATGGGATCGGTAAAGCACCGCCATCTCATTAAGGGGAATATCCTCGTCGCGAAGCTGCAAAGCGCGTTGCGCCACAAATGCCGCCTGATCGCCCGCCTCCTGAAAAACGGCTTTCACCGGTTTCATACCCGGGGACAGCGCTGAAACCAACCGCTTGCTGTATTGCTGCGTATTGGCCGAAATGGCGGCATTAGCCACACTCAGAATTTCCGGCGTGCTTCGATAATTGGTCTCAATCTTGTAAACCTTCGCCCCCTCGTAACGCTCGCCGAACTTGAGAATGTTCAGAAAATTGGCCCCCCGCCACGAATAAATGCTCTGCGCATCATCGCCCACCACCATCAGGTTGCGATGCTTGGCCGCCAGCAAATCGATCAGCTCGGCCTGGATGGAATTGGTGTCCTGATACTCATCCACCAAAACAAACTGAAAGCGCCTTTGGTAAAGATCCCTCAAATCCTCATGCTCCTTCATCATCCCCAGCCAGAGTACAAGCAGATCATCGAAATCCATCACGTTAGAGTCCTTCTTCCGCGCGATATATCGCCGGTGCAAATCCTCCAACGCCGGTGCAAAACCCTCAAACTGCGGGAACTCGCGCTCGATCAATTCTGCGTAGGTCAACCCCATGTTGACCGCCATTGAGAACATCTCCCCGATCACATCCGCCTTCGGCAGCCGCACTTCGTCAGTGGCCCACTTGGTTTCATCGAAAGCCGCCTGAACGAGGTCCACCGAATCCTCTCGGTCCAGAATCGTGAAGTCTGATTTGAATCCGATGCGGTCAGCATGGCGGCGCAGAACCCGATTGCCGATGGAATGGAAAGTCCCGCCCCACAGCTCGCGCAGATCCTGTCCGATCAGATCAGAGACGCGACGCATCATCTCCTTGGCTGCTTTGTTGGTGAAAGTGAGTAGAAGAATGCGATCCGCAGGCACGCCGTTTTCCAGCAGAAAAGCCACCCGGTAAGTGAGTGTGCGCGTCTTGCCCGAGCCCGCCCCGGCAATGACCAGCGCCGGACCCGCTTCCGCCGTGACCGCCGCATGCTGCTGCTCGTTCAACTCGCGGGCGTAATCGATCTGGATATTGAGCTCGGGCCGGACCCGCTCAAGAATGTACTCACGCGCCATGACCGCCAATTCTACCCGCCTTCCAATCTTTTAACAGCGAGGATTTGGCGGAGCACGGCTTTAACTTGGGAGCGCCGACATCCTTGCCGTCCGCAGCCCTATTGCCGCAAACCCGTCGCGAGAAACGCCTAGCCCAAAGCAGCTCAAATACCAAACAAAAATTTCAAACCAATTCAAGACCCGCTGAAACAAAGGATTCAAAATCAACCCGATTATTGGTTGCTAGCCGCGCTCCGTTAATGGAGGCAGCCCCGGCGATCATGGCATCAATTCTCAAACTGCGTTTCCGCTTTACCGCGTTGAACAGGCGAGCGGCCTCCCTGGCCTGAGGCTCGTCAAAAATCAAAATTTCATGCAGGAAGGCCCGCATCGTCGAAATTTGATCTGAGGACACAGGTCCACATAGAAACTCAAACCACGCCGCCATTGGGGTGACAAGCCGTTCGCCAGCGCTTGACCATTCGATGAGGTCTTCGGCCTCCTTGCTTCCTTCGCTAAGGCCAAGAATGAGATAATTTGTGTCCAAACAGATCATCCGTTCCGCCCCCGTTTGCGATCTGCGCGGACCTCGGCCAAATACTCATTGGCTGTCTTGGTTTTGAGTCCGCGTCCGTCGCTGTGAAGCTTCCGAAGCATGGCCACTGGATCGGGCTTATCAACCACTGAGTCCGCCTCCGCCTTTGCCACAGCGCGTCGGACCACCTCCGCCTGCGAAACCTGCCAAAGTAAGGCCAGTTTCTTCAAGCGACCGGCAGTGGATTCATCCAAGGCAAATGTGGTCCTATGCACCATAATCGACATACCATCATGCATACCATTACTCTTGTCTTCTCGCAAGCTTTCGCCTCTATGAAGTTGAGCCACTTCGTCAGTCCACCACCTAAAGCCTGATAAAAACCTGTCGCCGATAAAGGAATCGGCAAAAGAGCACGGCAAGGGTCAGACTCAGTACTGCCACTGCCAAATCACCCAGACCGGCCACCCCATGGCCGTTGAGAAAGTTTTTCACATCTCCTCCTGCCAGACGGTTGGCGATTTTTCCGAAGCCCATCAGGTTGCTCATCACGTACACCGTGATGGGGTTCATTCCCACCCAGACAAACGGCTGGCACCAGGCTTGGAATTTCCACACATCCACGATCAGGTAAAACGCCCCCAGCAACAGACAGCTATACCCTCCCGCCACACAGACAAACGACGACGACCAGATTTTCTTCACCACCGGAAATTGTGTGCCCCAAAGGAATCCAATAATGACCAGCGCCACCCCTGCGCCCGCCAGCCATTGCACCTTGCTCATATCACTGCGGTTGCGGTTGCGGTTGCGGTTGCGCAACAGCAACCCCGCGCAAACGCCAAGCAGGCAGGAGGCCACAGCGGGAATCGTGCTAAACAACCCTTCCGGATCCCAGTAAGTATCGTTCAGGCGTCCTGGCAGATAAAGAAAATCCACGTGATTAGCCAGATTCCGCCCTTTTTCATACGTCCCCGTGACATAATTCGTGGCCTGCAAATACAAACTCATGGCATTGCTGGTGCCTGTCGTGGCCGCCAGCCGCTCCATCGCCGGGCCGGTCATCGCAATATCCCGAATCGGCACGCGCGCCATCAGCCCCCAATACCCAAGTAGTATTCCAGCCGCTACCCCCGCGATCCAACGTGCCGGCACCATACAGAAAATCAACCCGGCGAACAGATAAGCCAGCCCTATCCTTTGCAACACCCCCAGAACTCGGATTCCCGGCCACTCATTGGAAAACCCGCCATAATAAAAAATCCCCACCACTACCAATAACAACCCTCGCGTGATCACCCGCCTCATCGCCACCGCCCGCCCCTCCTTCTCGATGGATTTGGACAGCGAAAACACCAGCGAGACCCCCACGATGAACACGAACATCGGGAAAATCAGATCCTCGAAGGCGAACCCCTCCCAATCCTTATGACTCAGCTGCTGGGCGATCCATTTCAAACCCGGGATGTTGCCCATGCTGTTCAGCGCCTGGATAATCCCCCCCGCGCCAATAATCCAAAACATGTCAAAACCGCGAAGCGCATCAAGCGACATCAATCGATTGGGTTTTGCCGGTGGCGCGTCCGATGCAGGGGATGTTTCCATGGCGGAACACGCTATCGCCCAGCCCCACTAAAACCAAGCACCTTTCGCTTCCCATCCCCCTGTCTGAAATGCAGCTCGCTCTCCTTTTAGGGGATATTCCGACCTTTCGATCGTTGGCGGTTACCGGCCTCGCAAGACTCTCGAGCGGCGCCACGCCAGAAGTATGCGGTGACATTGTGAAATCTATTATGCTCATATCACCGGACGAGTCGTTGAAGCCGATAAACCTATGCGCTCGTTCTCATTGTTTCTCCGTGCCGCCATCCAAAAACAGTTGGGGCACGTAAAAGCGGCCCTAGCGGATTACGAAAGCGGATTGGCCATCCACTCGCGGGCTTATATGGGCCCGGGGATTGCTTATTCGGGACCCGACTGGAATCTTGGAGGCGAGGCAGAGATGATACGCCGCGAAGCTGCCTCGCTCCTCGACGAGGCGACTCCATCCGATTTCTCAATTCCGAACAAACCGTGACACCAACTTAGGAAATTAGCCAAGGTCACAGGGTTCGATTTACTATTTCCCTGCAATGATCAGTGGAGTATGGATCGGAACCTCCGCACCCCCTGAACACATGGTTAAGTACCTCTACCGGTTCTTACCGAGCAATGATATCGCGGAAAAATGGCGAGGGTCTGATTGGTTTAACGGTGGGTTTTCTGGGATTCCCAACGGGAATCAATCCATCAGCCTAGGGTTGGGCCGCATCGGGCCTACCCTAGGTCAGGCACCCGGAATTCAACCAATCCTGTAGGGATTGAACACCTTCGCCCGAAGAATGATTCAACCTTTTCAAGGTAGATAAAAATAGCAATACCATTCCTAGGGTAGGCCTGTGCGGCCCAACCCTAGGCTAATAGATTGATTCCCGTTGGGAATCATTCCATCTCCAGGCAACGATCTATATCGCTGCCTCGCACCCCTCGTACTTACTGACCTTGGCTCCGGAGAGGCGCCGTTGACAATCCGGTGCCAAAGTGGCACCATAGCGGCATGGAACCTGTCACAGAAGAGGCTCGGAAGAGGATTACGGCTCGCGTGTCTGACAGCGTGCGAGACACTTTGGAACAGGCGGCCGAACTTTTGGGCGCGACGGTGAATCAGTTCGTGGTGCAAACCGCCTATGTGGAAGCGCAGCGCGTGATTGAGCGGGAATCGGTCATCAGGCTTTCGCAGCAGGACGCGCGTAAGGTGCTTACTTTGCTGGACCGCTCGCCCAAGCCCAACAGACGTCTCAAGGATGCGGTAAAAACCTTCAAAGGCACCGTGCGTGCATAGGATTGAACTGCTGGCGAAGTCTCACGACCGGGAGAGATTCGATTGCGGTAGTGAGCTTCTGAATCTTTTCCTCAAACAAACCGCCCGGCAACACGCGGAACGAGGAATTTCGCGCACATTTGTTTTGGTGGACGAAGACGCAACCGCGCCGATACCCATCCTCGGCTTTTTCTCGCTCAACATCTGCCAGATCAAATCGGAATCGCTCACGCCGGGGGAGGCGAAGAAATTATCGCGTGATGTGTCCGGTGTTCGGTTGGGACGTTTGGCTGTGGCAAAGTCGTGCCAACGCCAAGGCATCGGGAAAACATTGCTGGTGGCGGCCATGGGGAAATTTGTCGAGATTTTCAACATGGCGGGTGGAATCGGCCTTTTCGTGGACGCGAAAGACCGGGACGCCAAGTGTTACTATGAGCAATTTGGTTTTGTTCCAATGCCCTCCAACGAACTTGAATTGTTCCTGCCGGTTAAAACGATCCAAGAGGCTTTGACGCCGCATTTGTGATCAGCACATTTCTTTGGAGGCCCGGTCCCCCGACCCGGGTGATCTGGATCTGCTCGCGATCACGCAAATGCATCGGCTGATTCACCCTGCGCCCTGCCAAATAAGTGCCATTGCTGCTGCCAAGATCCACCAGCCAGAATTCATTCTCGCCCTGCGCATGGATAATGGCGTGCCGCCGGCACATACTCTCATCTGCCAGCACGAGATGATTCGAGGCGGAGCGGCCAAAGGAACAGGTCCGGTCGATAGCGACGCGCGTCCCATCCGTCCCTTCCAACCACTCGCAATTCTCGATCTGTTCAGTCATGGGCTCACAGTTTTTAACAGGAGCAAGCTCAGCTCGCGAAGGAAAATCCCCGAGTATCGCAAAACACTTCAGTTCCAATCCCCATCCATGCCCATCCGCGAAATCAGCGGTAAAAAATCCCCGTCCCATTCCGTAGAATCAGCACCAGTTGACAGTTGGGCACATTTGCCGGTTAATTACTGAATGCTCGCCAAATTACTTAAACTTTCCATCGTAGCCGCCCTCTTGCTGGGTGCCCCTCTCGTTGAAGCTGCCTCCTCCAAAAAAGCCAATCACGCCAAGAAGAGCCACAAGGCCCACAAAGTCGTGAAGCACAAAAAGCATTAATCTTTTTTTGCAGAATCAGGCTGCCTTGCAGGCAATACTTGGCCCTTTGCTTTTGGTGGTCGGCTCCCGCGCTGATCTTAAACCTTCGGGAAGGTCTTCCACTGAAGTGATGTGGAGAATGGCACACCTGACGACATATTCGGCGAAGCCATCGACGTCCAGATTGAGGCCAACTTCAACCGTATTTTTGGTGACCCATGCCATGTCGTGATGGGTGATATCACGATGAGTTCCATCGGACATGCGGATGCGGAACGGCTTGAATGGTTTTGTGTCTAGCGATTCGCGCATCTGTTTCGCCGTAATCATGCTCGAAGCATAAAGGATGAACTTTAACCTTTCAACTACCGCGTTGAACTCATCCCCGCCGGAGTTGCCCAGTCAATCTCTCCTGTCCACCAGTTTTTGATCGAGGGCATATTTGCGCGAAGCGAAGCCCAGAAAGTAGAGTGCCTGCTGGATAAGTCGGTTGGTTACTTCAGAGTCCTGGCTTAAACGGCGCGCCAGTGTCTGCTCGCGCGGACGAAGCGGCCGGGATTCTCTAAGCATGAGCAGGCGCGCGGCAATTCGCGACTTGCGCCAAGCCCCATCTGCTCTTTCTGCCGACGGTTTCATGATATTCACGCTAAGGGAAACGGTGAAGTTTGACAATCCTCTCGACTCGAAATCTACCTCCTAACCCTAGGCCAAGTGACACTGTATCAAAGGACGTTCCCTTTCTAGGATCGTTTCCGTCTGTTTTCCACGAACCAGCAAGGCGGTGGAGAAGGCATCGCTTTCGAGGGCATTAACTGTTTGTACAGCCGCGACTCTGGCCAGGGCGACTGGCCACCCTGTAGCGGGGTCGAGGACATGACCGAGCAGGTGATCCCCGTCGGTAAAGGATTTGCCCCAAACGGCCGAGACCGACAATGCATCATCGCATAGTTCGGCGTGGCCACCAATTTCTGGAGGCAGCGCGATTTTCCAAGGCATTCCAGAGACATCCGGGCCGATGGCCGCAACGGTGCTGGTTCCTCCGTGGATCAGAGCGTGTTCAACACCGTACTCGCGCAGGAGTAATACCACTTTCTCCAAGGCATAACCTTTTCCCACCGAACCCAAATCCAGCATCATACCGGGTTTGGAAAATTGAACGCACCGTGAATCCTCGGTGAGGATCACATTCTGCCATCCCACCAGTGATCTGGCCGCTGCGATCCATTCTTCGGTCGGTTTCTGGCCCGCACCCTGCATAAAGCCCCAGGCTTTGACCAACGGAGCTATGGTGATGTCGAAGGCTCCTTCGGTGAGCGCGGAGAGTTCAAGGGAACGTCTCAAAACCTCGAAGACATCTGGGCAAACACGGACGGCTGTGTGGGCAGCTAGGCGGTTGATTTCGGAAAGTTCGCTGGTTGGCCGGTAAATGGAAAGGAGCTGTTCAATGCGATCAATCTCATCCAGCGCTTCCTCCCCAATGGCACGGAGCCGGACGGGATCGTCCCCATGCAAAACCAGCTCAAAGCGCGTGGCCATCGCGTTCCGGGCAAGGCGGATTGAGGTGAGGTGTTTCATGGAAAAGGCCCGAGCCTTGCGGGCCCGGGCCTTGATTCGTGAAAAAAGCGCTTAGGAGAGTTTCAGTGTGCCACAGTTAAGGAGTGTCAGATCTGTGACGGCCATGACGACCGGATCGCAAACCGAGCAGACTTTGGACCCATGGAATCTCGTTGGCACTGAATGACCCCCACGCAACACTGAACGTTTTCTAAATTCCTGTTGGCAAAATCGGCTGACTGAGAGAGGCGGCTCGTTGGGCAGTGATCCAAAGGGATGCGTTTCGTATGTTAAACCTGAGAGAGCAGGCCTAAATCCACAGCGACCGAACATTTCTCTCTGAGGAACTTGGGTCAATGACTTGAGGTCAACAGTGGCACTCGCTTTGCCGTTTTTTCCTGATTCTAAGCATGCCAAATCCTAAAATGAGTGCGGCAAGTCCCAACTCTGAGGAGATCTCCGGGATTGGCTGCTGGTGGCCGCTAGCCTGGCTATAGCTTTCAGTTGTAAAAGTCTCGTCGAACACACTGTCTTGCCAATACACGAAGTTGCCTGGGCTTAAATTTGGAATGTGGAAAAGTAAGGAACTATTTGGTGGAATTATGAAGTCAGGAAGGATGGGTCCAAACCCCAGATTTCCGCCCGGCAAAAGGTTCTCCAGTGGGATTTCTGGAACGTCGTAAAGAAACTGTAATCCGCGTATACCCATTGCGCTCGATGTATCGTTGAACATGGTTAGCTCAGGATCGTTCTGCACGTTCCATTTGTGCTCTAAATCGTCACCCAAGGGGAAGCTTTTGCCTAAGGCATCCTTAGCTGTAAAGTGAAACTTTCCCGAGATTTCATTTTTAGTCTGGTTGAACTCAAGTTTAAGCTCTAAGGGAGACCCTTTGAATCTCTTCCAAGGTAATGGGTCGATATCAATTGTGAGTTTTTGATTGCCATCTGGAGTTACGGTGACGTTCGGCCCCGGAATCTTCTTGGTTTCTTGGGTGTTTCCGAAAGTTGCCCCCGGAAGCAGGTTTATGGGGGCATCCGATGTCAGCTCAATGTGGAAGTCTTCAGCTGCAATGTCAGATGTATTCTTGATGCTAAGAGCAGTTTGAACTTTGGCTGGAGGCTGCGGGGCGTTACCAGCCAAGCAGGTGGTGGCGACCGTGAATGTAATGGTTGCGGCGAATGATAGAAGAGAGAATTTTGTCATAAACTTATTTGAATTTGTTTTTTCAAAAACACAAACGTCCTTGGTGATGTGCAACTTGACACTAATCAATTCAAGAGGCCGGTTGTCAATGCATTTCTTTAATTTTGTTGGTTTCCGATCAATTGGATTACGCTCCGAGTGCAATTTTGAAGCGGACACTGGCCAGCTATTGGGGGATTTCTTCAACAGAAAAGTGGTTGCCTTCCCCGCCTTTTTAAGGTTTTGCTTAGAACTAGCTTTGTAACCTCGGCTTCGAGGCGGCCGTTATCGGTTTTTTGAATTCAACCCCAACCTAGTGGGCCATTGACCGAAGAGCGATTTATTGCCGGGGCGGGATTGGCCTCCGATCAAGTCAAGGAGGACTGGCAGAATGTGATCCGCGACGGATTCAAAGAAAAGGCCCGAGCCTTGCGGCCCGGGCCTTGATTCGTGAAAAAAGCTCTTAGGAGAGTTTCAACGTGCCGTAAGTGATCGGCTTCAGCTCGGTCACGGGCATCACGATGCCGTCGCCGGTGGTGATTTTGCGGGTGGCGGCGTCGAAACGGCAGGCCACGCTCAGGCGTTCAGACATTTCACCGAGGGAGATGACGGTCTGCACCTTGACGGCGAGATCAATGCCGCAGTTGGGCTGTTTGTTCTCGCGGATGCTGTCGAACCAATTCTTCTCGTGAACCGCAACGTCCTCGCCGGGTTTGATTCCGTCGATGGTTTCGGGTTCGACCTCCTCAGCGTAGGCGCGCTCGGGTTTGAGTTGAACGCGGTTGCCGGACATGTACAGCGTGCCTTTATGGCCGTTGATTTGCTCGATCAAACCGCTTTCGCAGACGGAGCTGGAAACCATGACCAGAGTCAGGCCGCTGGGGAATTCCGCCAGCAATTCGACGTGCTCGGGCACATCTCGCTCCGGCGTGCCGGGAGTGTTTCTATCGCTGTGGACGGCCTTGGTGGCGACGCTCACGACACGGGTGGGGAATTCGGGGTTGCCCGAGGCCAGCATGTAGGGGTGCAAACGGTGGGGGAACAAATCGCCCAGCAGACCGCCGCAATAAGGCTGATATTTGCGCCAGCGGAAATAGTGGTCGGCGTTGAACGGAATCTTGTTTTTGACGGGGCCCAGCCAGCGTTCCCAATTAAGGTTTTCGGCCTTGGCATCGGGATCGATGTTGTAGTTCCACTCGCCCTTGGGATTGTTGCGGGGGTAGGAGCCCTGCGCCATGATCAGTTGGCCGATCTTGCCGGCTTTGATCATCTCGGCGGCTTTGTGCCACTTGGCATCGGAGCAGCCCTGCGAACCCACCTGCAAAATCTTATTGGTCTTCTTGACGCTGTCGTAAATCTCGAAAGCCTCGCCGAGGTAGCGGGTCATCGGTTTTTCAACGTAGACGTGCTTGCCGGATTCCATGGCGTCGATGGTGCAACGAGTGTGCCAGTGGTCAACGGTGCCGATGGTCACGGCATCAATGTCTTTTCGCTCCAGCAACTTGCGATAGTCATCGTAGCCCTGGCAATCGCCGCCGATGTAGGCCTTGGAACTCTCGATGCGCTTGTTCCACACGTCGCAGGTGGCCACCAAAGCCACGTTGTTGGCCTGGGCGTCATTCTTTTGGGAGCGCACGTGGGCCATGCCCTGGCCGCCGACGCCGATGAAGCCAACGACGATGCGGTCATTCGCACCGATTACACGTCCGGGCGAGGGGGCCTGGTTTTGTCCATAGACCGGAGTCTTGAACATGTTGACCGCCGCGACGGCCGCTGCGGCAGTGGCGGTGGATTTGATAAAGTCTCGACGGCTCTTTCCGCCGTGGGTCTGGGCGTTCGTTTGCATAAAATCGACTTCGTTGGGCTGTGGTCAGGAGACTACCGCGTTAACAGTTGGGGTCAACTCCGTTCGTCACCAAAAACCATTTGATAACTGGCAAACTGTGTGCAGGAGTTTTTCTGATACGGTTCGACTGAGAAAGCGTCGCGGGCATTCAAGAAATCAAGTGCCTTAAAACGAGACCTGTTGCTTGCCTCCGCGTTTTGGGCGTACCACCACGGTTCCGGCCATTTTGTCGTGGAGTCCCTGTTTGCGTCGATCGATCCCTATCATGAAGAAGCCAATACCTAGGGTGAAAATACACACGTAATATCCAAGGTAGCGGATCATTAATTGACCGGCAGTAGGTTTTCCGCCAGTTCGCGCGTCCACCACGCGTGCTGAAATGGCCATTTTTCCCGGCGTGGCCTGTCTGCCGATCCAAAAAATGACAATCGCAATGGCTGGAGCCCCATAATTGACGAGGTAGTAAAGGGGGCCATCAGCCACCGCAGGCCCGCCCCATATTCCACCGAAGACAAAGCCCAGTAGGGGAATAAGCAGCAGGCTTACTAGTGCTGAATCGATCAGAAACGCCAGAAACCGCAGCCAAAAACCGACGTATTCAAGTTCAGGGGCATTCATAAAACGGACTTTTGCGGATTGCGGCTGGTCGAGGTTATTCCCCCAAGGGGTGACCAATTTCCCAATGATGGCCAAAAGGATCCACCACTCGGCCCAAACGCCATCCATAGGCTTCCTCGACGGCCACGACGACTTTTGCTCCGGCTTCCACGGCCTGCGCGAACATGGCGTCTGGATCGGGCACGGTCAAAATCATGCGAGCTGTGCCGCCGCCCAGCGATTCGGGGCTGAAGTTGGCGTGTTCTGGCGATTCGTCCGCGACCCAAAACTCTGCTCCTTCCACGGACAATCGGGAAACCACAGAACCGGCGGGGTCCTCCATGCGGAAGACTTCCTTGGCTCCAAAAGCCACCTGATAAAACTCGACCGCGCGTGCGCCGTTGCGCACCGACAACATGGGTACAACAGAATAGGCGATTTGTTTCATCAGATACGAAAGTAAGCAGCGGTTTTGGGGAATTTTACGGTCAAAAGGGCACTGTTAAGCCTTCAGCTTGGGCGAGTAATTTTTGGTTTGTGTCAAAAGTCAGAAATTCGGGCACTGCCAAATGCATCGCCGTGGCCACATGGAGAATGTCGGTCAGGCGGTGGCCTGAAGTGATGGTGTGCTTGTTGCTTAGATTCTCGGCCCACTGATGAACATCGGGCCAATCCACCCGCACAGTTTCAATGAGTCCCGACGCCAAATCGGCCTGTATGTCCTGAAGCATTTTCTCACCTTCCCTTTGTGAAAAGCCCTTTGTTTTATCCAGACCATGCAGTCGGATTTGGAGCCGTATGGATTGACGAAATTCCAACAATACCAGACTGGAGGTATGAAGCGGTCCGGAGACCTGCGCCATGTACTGATCAGCGTCGCCGGAGTTTAATTGGCTGCGGTAGAGGGCACAACAAAAGGAAGTGTCAGGAAAACGTCTCATCCTTCCTCACCTTCCAATTCAAAAGCCCGCATTGCCTCCACTTCAACATTGGTGAACACCCGCTCACCCCAAATGGCCCTACGCCGGGCGGCGAAATCCGGTTTGGGAGGATGGGCAGGCTGATTGGCCCGCAAGGCGGTGAGCATCGCGATGGGTTGGCCGCGCTTTTCGATCTGAATTTGCTCCCCTTCTTGAAGCCATACCTCAAGTTTTGAAAAGTGGTTTCGCAAATCTCTGACTGTGACGGTCTTCATGTGGACAAAATAAGTCCACATAGTTAATTCGTCAAAGTCATAATTCCGCTCAAAGCGAGATGCCGGTGCGGCCCCGGGTGATTTGGAAGGCGGTGGGGGTGGGGGGAGGGGCTTCGGCGATGAGGCTGGCGAAAGTGGTGTTGATTTGAGCGGTGTTGGCCCAGCTGATTTGTCGGGTGGGGATGAAGGGGTGGCTGGGCCAGGGCAGGGCTTCGTCGATGATGACGATGGCGTCGACGCCGGTGGCTCCGAGCCCGGTCAGGCGTTCGATCATGTTGGGGGTGGGAGCGTGCATGATGGAGAGGCCCGGCCGTGTGGCGGGTTGGCCGTAGTCCAAGTTGGGAGGGCTTGTCACGCCCATTTGCGCGAGCAGGGGGTCGTTTTCGCACAGAACCAAGGATCCGCAGCGGGCGAAGGCTAGGAGCGATTGGGCGAGGGCGGTTTGTTCCTTGTTTGAGGGCGGGGTGGAGGAGAGGAGGCCCAGGCGGAGTTGGTTGAGGGGACGGTCGACTCGCTTGATGGTTTTGAGTGAGCGGTCGTGGAACCAGTTTTGGACGCGGGCGGTGACTTTTTCCAGACCGCCATCGGCTTGGATGCTGGCGTAGCCGAAACGGGCGGGGTCGATTTTTTGTTCGGCGAAGAAGGTTTTGAAGGCGTCGTTGTGGGTTTTTTCGCAGCCGTGTTCGATGAGGAGGGCGGATTCGACGGCCGGATGGCACAGGTAGCCGGTCATGGTGCTGAGGAGGAGCCGCTCGCATTCTCCGCTGGAAACGCCGCACCCTTCGGTGTGGGGAAGCGCGATGTAGGGGATGGATGGATCTTCGGCGCGTAATTTCGAGGCAATGAGGGCGGCGATCTGGCCTGAGCAAAGGCTGGTGGGGAGAAGGAGTCTAATGCGGCGGGAGGCGGGGCGATTGTTGATCCACCAAGTGGGTGCCTGGGTGGATTCCCACTGGGAGCTGGCGGGTGAGGTTGGGGCGGGCAGTGGGATGGCTGAGCCTGAGGAAACGAAGGGTTTCCCGATGGGGCGGGTGCCGTCCTGCCGCCATTCGCGCCAGAGTTGAGCCTGGGCGTGGCCCGCTTTTTCACCCGCACTGCGGAGGCCGGAGGCGGTTTCGAGGGTGAGTTGAAAGGCTTCGTGGGCGAGGGTTTCCATGGGCTCGCCATCGAGGTAGCGACCGGCGTTAATGTCCATCTCGGCGCGGAGAAGGTTGAAGCGCGCGGTGGTGGTCATGACCTTGAGGGTGGGGACGAAGGGGAAGTTGGTGATGGAACCATTGCCGGTGGCGAAGAGGATGAGGTTGCAGCCCGAGGCGACTTGACCGGCGATGCTTTCGAGGTCGTTGCCAGGGCTGTTCATGAAGTAGAAGCCGGGTTTGGGCATGGGTTCGGCGTAGTCGATGACGTGATCGAGGCGGAGGGCGGGATGGCGTTTGCGGGCCGCCCCTATGGATTTGATGGCAATGTTGTAAAGGCCGCGAAAGAGGTTGCCGCCGCTGGGGTTGCCTTCGGCGCTGTGGCCGTGCCAGGCGGCGCGTTGTTGGAATTGATCGCGGTGGCGTAGGAATGCGCGGGCGGTGGGGAGGTCTTTGACGTTGGAGAGGATGTCGGGTTCGGCCCCGATGAGTTCGTCGGTTTCGCACAGGTTGGCGATGCCGCCGTTGCGGACGGTTTCAAGGGCGATGGTGCCGATGAGAGGGTTGGCGGAGATGCCGTTGAATGCGTCGGAGCCGCCACATTGGAGGGCGATTTCGAGGTGGCTTAGGGAGAGTGGGACGCGGCGGGCTGCTAGGAGTTCCGGGATGGTGGCGCGGATCCAATCGATGGCCTCGTCGAGAATCGGTTCGGGGTTGGGCTGGGGGTCATAGACCCGCGCTCCTGGGGGGGCGGAGGTGGGCTGAGGGTCGGAGACCCGCGCTCCGGGGCGGTTGAGGCTTAGCCAGAGGTTCGGGACGCGGCGGGCGGCGGGGCCGAGGCGTTCGTTCAGGGCGGCTTGGACGGCAGCGTTGTTGAGGGCTTCGCTGCCGTGGTCGAGAGCGAGGAAGGCTCCGACGTTGGGGTTGGCGAGGAATCCGGCTAGGGTGCGGACGCTGACGTTGTGGTTGAGGGCGCGGCCGGGTCCGGCACCTTCGGTATGGGCGAGGGCGACGACGCCATCGAAGTAGGGTTGGACGGCGCGGTTGCAGAAGCGGTCGGCCAGGGCTTGGGCGTGGCCGGCGGTGAGGGCGCTGGTGCCCATGACGACGAGGTAATTGCGGGTGCCGCCATTGCGACCGAGGCCGCGGTCAAAGCCCATGAAGGTGGCGGGGTGATCGCAGAGGGGGACGGGCGGGCCTTGAGTGAAGGTTTTTTCGTCGAGGGTGAAGGGGGCTGTGTAGTCCTCGAAGTTGGGATTGTGGGGGACGGGGAAACCAATTTCGCGCTGGCGGAGGGTATCCAGCATTTTGGCGTTGGCGAGGTAATCGCCCTGCCCGATATCGGTGAGGGCGCGACCAAAGGGGAGGCCCCAGGAGAGAATGAATTCATCCTTTTTGATGGGGCGGACGGCGAAGCGGTGGCCTTCGGGAATGAATCGGGTGATTACGATGTCGTTGAGAACGTGGTGAACGATGTGCCAGGTAGGGAGGAGGTTTCGGTTGGCAATTGCGGCGTTATCTCCCGGCTCGGGGAGGCTGGCGTTGCCGTTGAAGGGCAGGGTCATGCTCATAATTGTAGAGGACGTTATGGGCAGCCGGCCAGAGGAAGATGAGGCTTGGCCAAACCCGCAACAGAGCGGAACTGGCCGAGAGTCATGTGCCGGAGAGCGGCTGTCTCGTGTTGAGGAGAAGATGGCATGGGTTTTTGATGAATGCAACACGAATGTATTCAGTCGGATTGAGCAGCGCAGGGGAACGATTGTCACGCGAAGCCGCGAATGGCGCGAAGAGGATAGGATTTAACCACGGATAGAACAGAAATCACTGAAGGAAGAGTTTACGCGGGAACGGGATTTAACCAAGGAAAGGGAGGAATGCGCGGAAGGGACTGTGCTGCCGTCCCTGTTGGGAGAATGTGAGAGCGTGGCGGTTGGGGTGAAAGGCGGTGATTGCGGTGTGTTTTGCTGACCGGCCTTCCATCGCCCCGCCCCGCCGGGGCGGGTTTTGGTTTGGGCCTGCCATCCGGTGGCTGACGCCACCGGCTAATTTCGGTGCAGCCCTTCGGGCTTGGTTTTCAACCGTCAAAAAGCTGAGGTGCGACCGTTTCCATGGGGCTTTCGATTGTGCTTGGCGAGCTTTCCCAGTGCCCACAAGCTTGATGTTGGAAGAATAAAGAAAAGTCATGAATACCAACGCCAAAACGGATGGAGTTATCGCACCCGAAACCAGTGTTCCGCATTCAAATGGCGACGTGATCGCAAGGCTGCTGGCTCTGTTGCTGTTATTGATCATTAGCGCCCGAGTGGAAGCTCAGTTTGCCTTCACAAATATTGCCGGCGGAATCATGATCACACGATATTCGGGCCCTTCTCAGGTTGTGACCATACCGGACATGATCAACGGGCAGCCGGTCATAGCGATAGGCGGCTCAGCTTTCAGCCCCCTGACCACCACGGCAATTACGATTCCTGCCAGTGTCACGGCGATTGCCGGTTCGGCATTCACGGGCTCCAGATATCTGAGCGCGATTACGGTGGATGGGGCGAATCCGTCATACAGCAGCAAGGACGGGGTTTTGTTCAACAAGGACCAGTCCTTGATCATCCAGTATCCCATCGGGAAAGGTGATACGGCTTACGCCATTCCCGGCAGTGTCACCAGGGTTGGAGAAGGGGCGTTCAGTTCCTCGTTGTGGTTGAAGGATGTCACTGTTCCCAACTCAGTCACTAACATTGGCGGTTCTGCGTTCCTTTCCTGCTCGAGTTTGGTTGCCGTCAATATTCCTGACAGCGTGGTTACGATTGGTAATTCCGCGTTTTCCCGCAGCGGCATCAAGAGTGTTAAAATAGGAAGCGGAGTTATAAGCCTGGGCGATTTTGCTTTTCAGATCTGCGGGGGGCTCACGAATGTAGACATTTCGAGCAACGTGGTGTTCATGGGGAACCTTGTGTTCAATTATTGCAGCAAGTTAACGACAATCAACGTGGACGAGATGAATGCTTCGTTTGGCAGTTTGGACGGGGTTCTGTTTAATAAGAGCCTGACGACACTGATCCAATTCCCAACGGGGAAATCAGGAGCGGGCTATGCCATTCCTGGCAGCGTCATGGATATTGCCGAGTCGGCGTTTTCCCGCTGTAAGTTGAAAAGTGTCACAATACCCCAAGGCCTCACAAGCATTCCGAATGAAGTTTTTTCTAACTGTTCCGCGCTCAGCGCTGTTGTCATTCCCGATAGTGTAGTGAGGATCGGCACGAGAGCATTCCAGTCATGCAAAGAGCTGGTGGGATTAGGATTAGGTTCAGGGAGCAGTCTAACGAACATCGGTGCATTGGCATTTTCGAACTGTTCCAAACTGACCAACATCGTAATCCCTGACAGCGTGATCAGCATAGAGAAGTCTGCGTTTGAGTTCTGTGGAGGGATGAAGAGCCTTGGGTTGGGGGAAGGGCTTCTTTCCATCGGTGATTTTGGGTTTGTGGGATGTGCCAGCCTGTCCAGCGTCAACATTCCTGCGAGCCTTAAGAGTATCGGAGGCTCGGCTTTTCGAGAATGTTTGAGCTTGGCGGCCATTGCGGCGGATGAGCTGAGTGATTCGTTTAGCAGTCTCGACGGCGTTTTATTCGACAAAAGCAAGTCGGTACTCGTCCAATATCCGGTTGGCAGCACGCGGACCGGCTACGCGATTCCGGGCAGCGTCACCGCAATCGGCGAGTGGGCATTTGTCGGCGGCACTTTTCTGACCAATGTGGCAATTCCTGAAGGGATGAAACTTTTGGGTCGCTCAGCATTTTATGGTTGTACCGGCCTAACGACGATCACGATTCCTGGGAGCGTGGAGACGGTGGATGATTGGGCATTTTCTCAATGTTCCGGCTTAAGGAGAGCAGTTGTAGGTGACGGTGTAATCAAGGTCGGGACTGGTGCGTTCTTTTTCTGCTCAAGCCTGTCCGACCTCACCTTTGGCAGAAATGTAACTTCGATTGGGGGCTCAGCATTTTCCGGCTGCATGGGGCTGTCTCGACTCAATATACCGGAAAGCGTCACCACGCTGGGTGATGCAGCTTTCTATAACTGTTCTGCAGCAACGAATCTCAGTCTCCCTTCAAAAATAACAAACATCCCGAGTTCCTGTTTCGCACTTTGCGAAAGCTTAACGGATGTAACTATCCCCGAAGCGGTCACCGCGATAGGATTGGCTGCGTTTGCCAGTTGCTCCAATCTTGAGCGCATTTTCATCCCGAGCGGCGTCACGAATATTGGGAGAGCGGCGTTCCAATTCTGCGGAAAGCTCAAGAGTGTCACTATTCCCGAAGGTGTTGTGACCCTAGGAGACGATGCATTCAAATCATGTACCAGTCTGAAGTGGGTGTATTTCCTCGGTGATAGCCCGGCCGGAGAAAATCCCCGGATATTTGATGGCGCCAACATTGCGACTGTCTATTACCTGCCTGGGACGGCTGGGTGGACTTCGACATTCTCACAGCGGCCCACGGTCCTTTGGGACACTCAGGCTTCGACAGCCGATGGTAAGTTCGGCATCACTGCGGGGAAGTTTGGCTTCAGCATCACCGGCACCAGCGGGTTTGTCGTGGTTGTGGAAGGCTGTGACGATTTGACGAACCCAGTGTGGGTGCCAGTGGGCACAAATACGCTGGTCGATGGTGGTGCGTTTTTTAGTGATGCGGGGTGGATGGATCATCCGTCCCGGGTCTATCGGTTGCGAGGGGAGTAATGGATTTGTCGCCTAAGAGCGAAGTGGTTTGCGGAGCAATATGCTAAATCTTCAACGCATCAGGTGAGACCATGAAAACCAATGATTTAAAGCGATGGACGGTTGCTGGCGCAGGGTTCGTGCTTACGCTCATGATGCTGGATTTCGGCCTGCATTGTGTATATTAGTCTCATCGCACTTACCGAAATACTGGCTGTCGCAAATGTTCCACAGGGCTGGAAATTTATGAGGTGTGTCATCGAATTCTGCCGTTGGCCTGGGTGTCCAGCGATTGTGTTTGTCGTGACGATTGTGCTTCGTTCAATACTTATTGAATGATTGTCCCGCAGCGGGATGGAGAATAGTCATGAAATAGGCGTTGCCGATGGGAGCGAATTCAACCGCTTTCAAGGGTTGAAGGAATATATGGGGATGCCACCCAGGGTAGGACCGCTCGGCGCGTTCCAACCGATGCTGGGCCACATGAGGGATTCCCTTCAGGATTCTGGGAGGGGATTGGACTGAGGAGGGGGCGCGGGTGACAGGTTTAAATCCGGGATTTTTCTGGGGCGGGAGGATGAAATTGGTATGCCAGTTTCATAAGTGGAGGAAAGTTCGAAAATTTCTGAAAAAAGAGCAAATACCACTGGACAATTGTTTGGTGCGGCGCAATCAGTAGGGCTTCGATAAGTCGACAGACATTATGAAGCCCTCTCAAATTACGCCTATTCTGGCGGGGATTCTGGTGCTCAGCATCAATGCCTCCGCCGCTACTAACGCTCTACCTTCCTCGGCAGCCCTGCCGGTTGGTAGTTCCACCACCCGCGGGTTTCTTGTCCGCACGGTACAAGGACCGGAATCTCCTGTGCTTGGAAATAATTCCAGCCGAGCGATCAAGCAGCTCAATGGAACGCTGCTTGATGCGAATGGGGTTGCTGTTGTTAATGAAGCCGTTGCCGGCACTAATTCTGACGGCGGGTACACAGTCGACACGATCGATTTTGAAAAGGATGGATTAGGTTTTGACATCTTGAATGATGTGGGTGACATCGTGTTCACCTCAGGCGGTTTATTGTTTCCTGGTATCCCAGGCGTGCCTGCCAACCCGGAGAATTTGCCCCACACGCTCAACTTCGCGGCTGAGGCGGTGGGATATCTTGATCTGCCCGCTGGTGTGACGACCTTTGGCGTGGCTGTGGGCGCGGATCGCACGGATGTCAACGATGACGATAATTATCAAGTGTTTGTCGGAACCAATCCTCGCGATGCTTTTGCCGCTCCCGTGGCCAAATACGAGAGGTCGGTTTTGACAGCGGCTTTCACGGCCAATCAAAAAAACGAAAATACTTGGTCTGTTGATGCGCCTGTGGCTGGAATTTATCCATTCCGCATCGTTTATTGGCAGACTGGTCATGGCGCCAACCTCAATTTCTATAGTGTGGACAATACCACGGGCGCACGCCTCTTGGTAAATGCCGCCGATGATGGGGCCATAAAGTCCTATATTGATACTTCGGTTGCCGCTGCAAAAGGGCCGTACGTCGGAGAGGTCAGCCCAGCGGATGGGTCTGCTGGGAATGCGGCAACCCTTCCTGTCACGGCGTTGATCATCGATGGCGCTGCCACGGTTGCTACTGCCGATGTGAAGCTCTTTTTGAATGGTACCAAGGTGATTCCGCAGTTGTTGAGCAAGGCGGGAGGCAAGATTTCCCTTCGCTACGATCCGAACGCGGCTCGCACCGACAAGGCAAATCTGATCCGCTTGGAATACAGGGACAGCGCGGCAGTTTCCCGCACCAACTCATGGAGTTTTGAAATTGAGGCGGGGGGTGTCGCGTCGAGTACTGTGACCGGCCAATGGGATTTCGATCGCGGTGATTTGTCGGCGACCATCGGCAAGCCACTGGCTTATTTTGACGGGCCTACTGGGCTGACCCAGCAGGGATCGGTTTACGGCACGACCACCGAGTTGGGGGTTCCCATGATTGACGGCGTGGACGCGAAGATCATCAAGGTTCCGGGCACAGTGGACGGAGTGATCAAGCGCGAGCTTGGTCTGATCATGGACCACGGCATCAAACCGAACGGCGGCGGCAGTCTGGTCAATCAATACACCCTGATCTTCGACATCCTTGTGGGGACAACCGGGCCTGGCGCAGCCTCCCTGCTGCAACTCAGCTCACTGGCGAACACGGATGACGGCGACTTGTTCTGGCAGGGCAACAACTTCGGCCAGGGCGGCAATGGCTACAACGGCACGGGCGCTTTCACCCCTGGTGAGTGGCACCGCGTGATCGCGGCCTATGACGAAGCAGCGACGCCTCCGGTGGTGACGAAGTTCGTGGACGGCATCAAGCAGGACGATTGGACGGCCAACCAAGGGTTGGACAACCCGCGCCGGGCCATGCAGCCGACAGCAATCCTGTTCGGCGACGGCGATCAGGACGAACGCCGCGACATGTACGTCAACTCCATCCAAGTACGCTCCGGCAAACTTAGCGACGCTGAAATGTTTGCGCTGGGCGGGGCCTCCGCATCTGGAATTCCAAAGAACATCCCAGCCAGCGATGTGACTGGGCAATGGGATTTCGACCGCGGTGATTTGTCGGCGACCATCGGCAAGCCACTGGCGTATTTTGACGGGCCTACTGGTTTGACGCAGCAGGGATCTGTTTACGGCACGACCACCGAACTGGGGGTTCCCATGATTGATGGGGTG
>JANYDC010000075.1 GCA_025359965.1 Pedosphaera sp. | reverse complement strand
ACGACATGAAACGCGAAGCCCGGAACGGCAAAGCGCGGGCTCAAACCGGACAACCCGATAATCGGGTGAGAGCCACTCCGGGTTTCCAAGGTGTGTTCAGGATAGCCCGTTTTTAAAACATACCGTTTTTGGAAGTGCCCTCAAGTCATCGCTTCACATAGTCCCCCTAGCCAGAAGAGTACTGTCTGAACCGGAAAGGTGTCGCTGCGAGTTCACCAAGAAAAGCGTACCGCTCACATGGCTTGGCGATTGCGCGGTTAGTAACCAAAAGGTTCTTTTACATCTCCTTGAGACCTCGGTTCTGAGTGGATCCTCAGCCTTGTCCAAATTCTTCGGCACCTGCGAAGTCTCCGATCGCCGATTATTAAACAAAGAGCTGGGTCAATCAGACGTTAGCGGAAAGAAGGTTGGCGTGGACCTGCTTAAAAAATCGGAAGTTAGCGGAAGACAGGCACTGGAGAACGAGTTGGTGAATTGTGAGGTCACCGGGGTCAAGGCACTGCCAGAAGAACTCGAACGCAGTGACATCTCAGGCCGTATGGTCCGAAGCGACTGTGTTATAGCCTCGCCGAAGTCTGGAATTCGAGGGCACCGGTCAGAGCTCCGTGTATGCGAGGAGACCCACGTTCTGATTCTATCGGAAGAAGGCGCAATCTCTGACCTTAGCGGCCGGTTCGTGTGCAAGGAACTGCTCGTATCGTCCGAGAAGAATCCAAATCGTTACGGGCTCCACTCTGAAATGGTCAGATGTGCAGTCACCTCGAAACGGCTTCTTACCGATGAGGCGGAGAAGTCCGCCGTGTCTGCCGCTTGGATCGACAAGGATGAGGCTGTCTATTCTGGAGTTTCATCCCGGCCTGCTCGTCTGGATGAAGTGCAGGCATGCGAGATTTCTGGTCTCACGCTGCTTCCCGATGAAGCAGGGAAGTCGGATGTCAGTGGACGGACCGTTGATAAGCGCCTGCTTCAGTGTTCCCATATTTCCAATAAGTTGGCTCTCCCGGAAGAGTTAAGAGTGTGCGCTTTCACGGGCAAGCACATTCTATCCACTGAAGGAATAGAAAGTGATGTCTCTGGTAAGTTTGTACGCTTGGATGAGGTGACTGAATCAGCGATTTCCAAGCTGCGAGGTCACGTGAGTGAGTTCGTTAGGTGTGATGTGTCAAAAGATTGGCTTCTGCCAGAAGAGTCGGAAAAGTCCGACTTGAGTGGGATGCAGGTGCGTCCTGATCTCCTTCGTTCATCTGAGAAACCCCCGGGCCGTAAGGGCGTCGCTACCGAATTTGAAATCTGCGAGGTTACGGGACGAATGTTGTTAGGCGATGAGGTTGCGCGATCTGAAGCTAGCGGCAAGCTCGTTGATCGCGACATCCTGATCGTCTCCCCCATTACTGGCCGCCACGCAACGGAGGACGAAATGGTCACTTGCGATGAATCAGGCCTTCGGGTTCTTCCAGATGAGGTCGGAGTTTGTGTGATTACCGGACGGCACGTTGACCTGCGCAGGCTGGTTAAGTCAAGCATCTCGGGCAGACTGGCATTACCGTCCGAGTCAGCCACCTGTGAAATCACCCAGGTCCTGGCGTTAGTCGATGAACTGGAACCTAGCCAAGCCTCAGGTAAGCGTTGTCGGAAAGACCAGATGGAAGCCTCGCAGCTCACAGGGAAACGAGCCCATTGCAGCGAGTTGGTAGTCTGCTCACTCTCGGGGGCCCGGTTACTTCCAGCCGAGGCTGCTTGTTCAAATCTGAGCAATCGCTTCGCCCGGCGTGACCTGTTGATCGCATCACAAAAGTCCTCCGGTCGCCTCGGGTTTCCGGATGAATTCTGTGTTTACGCGTCGTCTGGTAAGCGATTCCTCCTAGACGAAGTGGTGAAGTCTGATCTTTCAGGACGATCTGTGGACCGGGACTTGGCCGTGACAAGCAGCGTGTCCGGCAGGATCGGACTGCCTGAAGAAATTATCTCCTGCGAAGAAAGCAATACCAAACTCCTTCCTGACGAGACGGGAGTCTGTTCCATCACGGGTAAGCGAGTCGCTCTGGGTCTTATCGGAACGAGTGAGCTGTCCGGGAAAGCGGGACTTATCCGATTACTTCACATTTGCCCAGAAACAGGTAAACGAGCTTTTGCGAGGGAGCTCGTTTCCTGCGCCTGTTCCGGATTTCTCGTTGCTCCATCGGAGACCGCTACCTGCTCAGTCACCGGCGAGACCGTATTGAAGCGGCTAATGGTCGAGTGCGCGGTTAGCAATCGTTGGTTGCGGAAAGATAAAGCCCAGACTTCGGATAAGACAGCGCGCTTCGGTCATCCCGACATGACCAGGCTCTGCACGTGGACCGGACGCCGAGTGCTGGCTGATGAAGCGAGCCAGTGCAAAATTACCGGTCTAGACTTCGAACGTGACCTCCTCCCTGATGGCTCTCCAGCACAACCGATCTTCAATCTGCTTCAATCAGGAGTGCCACATTCGTTGCCGTCCGACCCTCTTTCTGAAAGACTCCGACTTGCTCTTAGCAGAGTAGGCATCAAGGTGAGAGGGCTCGCCAATGAATGTTCGACTCGCGGCAATATGATTGCCTACTTTGCAGACTGTAGCGGTTTTTTCGGTCTCAGGAAACGCCACGCGGTGGGGTTTGCATCCGATGACGAAGAGTGCCGCCTCCTGCACTCTCCATGCTGCGGCCAATTGCAGGAAAATTCGTGGGTGCCTGAAATTGTAAAAGGCAAATGAATCGAGAATATCAAAAATCGGAAAGGAGTCCGTCACTCAATGGCACAGATCAGGTGGTTCATGATTATCCGCAAACAGAGGGTTTGTCCTCCTTTCCGACATCCTTTCTCCAAGTTTTAAAAAACCTTCGGTAACGCAACGCAACCACGAAACCGTGAGGACTCCGGAATGCACGGCAGGAAAGAACCGAAGGTGATTGCCTTCCGCTTGGGGAAGAATGAAGTCCAACATGGGACAAGACCTTGTTTTTTATAAGTTCAGCCGCGCCAAAGTGGAGCGTGGTGATTTCAGCCATTTCCTCAGCCTGTACGCTCCGGACGAACTCCCAACGGGTCGGCGGCTGCGCGACATGATGAATTCCTTCATGTTCAGCATTGAGGGCTGGAATCAGGACCCGCGCGAGATCCAAATGATTCCGGAGATTGGGCAGTTCTACACCGCCTTCCACAAGGCCTGGCCTTACTGGCTCTATTTTTGCAACCTCGATGTCGACGTGATGACCGCCATGGTCCTTTGCTGCCTGCCATCGACGACCACCATGCAAGCGGACGGCCAAGTCTAGGTGAAGCTTGCCTACGAACCACTCGACATACTCCGCTCGCTTCAAGGGCACTTCGTGCCTATGAATCAGAGGTGTGATAGGGCGGAGATGACTGAGCGCCTGATTTTTGATCGGACGAAAGCCCTCCTTGAGTGCTTCAACCTACCCTTCGATGCCAAGACCCCGCCATGAACAAAGCTGGGAACAGTTCTGTTCAAAAGGGATGTCGCGTGGACTCCCAGCATGGTCATGCGGCCAGCAACTTGAACTGGGGAGGCCGAAATATGGCAATGGCGGAGGGGAAAGGAGCCGGGTGCACCCCACCCTCGAAGGTGATCCTCCCCCTGAGCAACCGAACCTCACCACGCATGACATAATCATGCCACCAACGGGTATCAGTGCGGGCAGGCAGCAGACAAACCACCAGCGCCCCCTGTTGGGAGGACTCGAACGCCTTCTGGACCCATCCTCCAATAGCCCGGCCGTAGGGCGGATTCATGAAAACCGTTTCACGCCCCCAATCCTGACGCAGCCCGTCCTCGGCCTTGCAGAAAAACCGGCGGCACTTCGCGTTGGCCGCCGTGGCACAAGGATCCAAAGAAAAAGCGAACTCCGCCGAGAGCGCCTCGAACAGCCACAACGGTGTGGGCCATTCATCCGTGGCTGAAGAAAAAAGCGTGGGCCATTGCGATTTTGACATGGAAAAAGCGTAAGTCCCCCGCCCTCCACCAGTCATGGGAGTCCTCGGCGAGCCCGCCAAAATAGTGGGCGAGTAACCTGTTTAGCACTTAAGAAGGTTGAGCCTGACCTTTCTCGTATTCTTCCAAACTGGGAAGACTCACACGAGCGCCTTTTGCGTAAGCCCGGTGAACCGCCTTGCTGTTGTGACCAAGCATCTCCATTGCAAATCTTTCCGGCATGCCAACGGCCTTGGCTCTTTCAGCCAGGGAGTAACGGTAGCTGTGCAAACTCACCCCTTTAATATTTAGAAGCTTGCAGCGCCGATAGAATTCAGCAGCACGGTCATTCGCTGAGGTTGCGTAGATGGAGGGAAATAGCGGTCCGCTTTTGGGAAGTTGTTCCAAAATAGATGCGAGAGTCGTTCCTATGGACAGATGGGACCAGGAGCCATTCTTCTGGCGCTGATACGAAATAGTCTTGTTTGGCCAGTCCACGTATTCGGCCATGAGTTGGGCCGCGTCCGACTGCGCGGCACCGATCTCCCACAGAACCTGATAGAAGAGCTTTCGTTCCCGGTTTCCTTCGGCAGCAATGATGGCCTGGTGTTCGGCTTGAGTAATGGCCCGCTTGAACTTGGGCGCACAGGTCGGCCAGAGCTTGGCAGGAATGATGGACCACTGCAACCAACCCAGCCCCAGGGCGAGATTGTGCAGACATCTGAGAGTGGCGTTGGCATGGGCACCCGAGGCATGAAGCACGACATGCAAGTCGTCGGAGGTTGTTTCCAGAATCCGTCGCTCGCGCATGGCTTTGAAAACAGGAGCAGCCAGAGCCCGTTCGCGCCGCAAACGCGTGGAAGGTTTTTTGCTGCGGGCAATGAAGGCGTCCATGACCAGCCTCCAGGTGCGTTTCGGGACCAACGGATCATGGGCGGCTAGGTACGCCCGGCCCAGGGCCAGGTTCAGATTGGGCTGGGCCACGGCCTCGTTTCTGGCGAGGCGCAAACGCTCGGCCTCCTTCTTGTCCTTGGTGCGGAGACTCTCCTTGGCCCCAGTGACCGCGTCCTCGATGTAGTAGGTGGAACCGCGCCGAAAGATCCAAAATCGATTCTTCATAACGTCGTCGCATGAGTGTGCGAGAACGAGAGGAATTCGATTAATGGGCAGTGGGAGAGCCGGTGCGAGTGGTGAAAAAGCAGTTCCGGAGCTGCCCGCCACCCTCTCACTTTACCCCCCAAACGGCCTGAATTCAACTACCTACCCGGGGCTATCGTGCTGTGCGCCAGCAACTTAGAGAATGGCTCCAAAGGTAGGACTCGGGCCTATTTCATGCCTAAAATCGCGTATTCCGCCAATTTTTCAAGGACAAATCAAC
>JANYDC010000048.1 GCA_025359965.1 Pedosphaera sp. | reverse complement strand
GGCAAGAGTGGCTTCGCTGGCTTTGCGTTGGGAATTCAATTCGGTGGCTTCTATGACGCGCGTTTCTAGGAGAGGGGTGAGGCCCGCCGGGTCGCGTTGCACGAGGACTTCTCGGAGGTCTTTGAAGCGTGCAGCAACTTCGTGCGCAGCGACCGATTTTTCCTGGGCCGCAAACAGACCATACGCCAGCGTTCGGACGCGTCCCGTGAGTGCGAGTTTGAATCGCTCGTAGCCGAGTTGGGCCAGTTCAAGATCGCGGTTGGCGATGGCTTTGCGGAGACCCAGGCGACCGAGCCATTCGAAAGGTTGAAGGACGGAAACAGACCACGCCACGCCTTCAGCGCTCAGCCCGCTGCTGTGAACGGTCTTTTGGCCAACGCCACCTGTGAGTTCGGGGTTGGCAAACAAACCGGCTGATTTACGGCCAGCTTTGGCCGCGGCGATCTCAGCCTCATAGAAGGCCAGTTCGGGATTTTTCTTGAGAGACTCTGCCACCAAGGCATCGAGGGTCATTGTTGGGGCGGGAGTGGCGTCCTCGGAGGAGACATTGAGTTGGCTCAAGGCCAGGACCATAACTAGGAACGGCAGAGGCCATAGATTGGATTGCTTCATAAGATCAAAACGGTGGGACACGAACGGGATAGGGGGATCGAGGGCGCGAGAGTGCGCCTCTTGTGATGAGAAGTCCTCAGCGGAAGTGAGGACCAATTATGAAGCGACGGAAGGGGCGCGGACGGGAAGAGCGGCGCGGGCGATGAATTGCCATGTTACGGACAATTCCGGCGGGGAAGCCGGTTGAAGTCCCTGCGAAGGTGCTGCCAGCTTGGGTAGCTGGAAATCAGCAAGGATATCCAGTGTGGCCAGCAGCAGGGCGACCGCAGGAGCAATATTCTGGTTGCGCGAAACTTGATAATGGCCTGATTCGACCTGACAACAGCCGTCACCACAGGCTTCCTTGTTGTCGGATGTATGATCCGAGTCCGAATCGCAGCGGAGAAACTCAAGGCCTGCCACCGACTCAAGCTGACAATGCGCAGTGATGGGCACCCAGAGCAGGGCCATCAACAAAACAAGCATTGTCCGGAGAAGTTTCACCATTCACTTTTAACATCGTCAGCGTCTGATATCAATTAAATCGCAGATTCAGGCTGAATAAAATTCTTTCAGTCTCCTTCGCGTGCCCCTCTTTCCTTGGTCAAAAAAAATCCGAAAATATTTCGAGGGTCGGACACTCTACGTCCTATCGACTGCTTTATGATCACGGGAATATGTACACCAATATCATCGACCTCGACGAACGTAAACCCAACAGCAACAACATCCTCGCCAATCTTCCCGATGAGGATCAGCGACGCATTCACGAATGGCTCAAAAATCTCTCCTACGAGGCCACCGTCGAACAAATCGCCCTCCCGCGCCCCGAGGGTTTGGACCTCAAAATCCACTACACCTCCCTGCGCAACTACTACCGCCGCTTCATCCACCCCGACCGCATCGTCCGCCGCAACATGCTTTTGGACACCTACCGGGACATGGCCGAAATGGCCATCGACGACCCCATCCCGTTCATGATCGTCGTCGCCGAAGGCCTCCAACGCCATCTCGCCGACCTCGCCCACGAACCCAAACCCAGCCTCAAAGACCTCGAACGCCTCTTCCGCATCTTCCACAAAATCCAGGACATGGACCTAAAACGCGAACGCCTCAACCTCGCCAAACAAAAAGCCGACAAACCCCCTGTAGGCCGGGTGCCCCAGTCCGCTCCGTCGGACAGCCCGACTTCTATGCCGACTCCCGGCGTCCCCGCAGAAAACAACTCGCCATCACAAAATATCAAAGAATATCAAGAAATGGAGGATTTCGACCCAATCGCCCTCGCCCCGGCAGCACAAAATATCAAGGAATATCAAACAACAGCCACCGAAGCCCCACCCATCCCAGTGGCACCGAAAGTCCAGGACCCAGACCAAAGTGAAGAACCACAAAACCTCGCCTCTTCGGACTGGACAACAGAGCCCCTGAACCCAACCTCCAGCAAGGAATATCAAGCTTTAGCAAACTTGGAGTGCCACCTGCGGAACGAACCCCTTCCTTATCCCTACCCCGGCTACCAATACAACCCCAACGGCCAAACCCTCCCAGCCGCCGCCGGCCTCCCCTCCTTCCCAGCTCCGCCCACACCCATCTACTTCGCCTGACCTAAAACACCCTTCACTCCACAATCCGTGAAATTCGTAGACCGCTGCGCGGTCAACAAAACATTTGTGCAATCCGTTAAAAATCCCCGCCCCTTTCGACGGTCCTAACGCGAATCGCGATACAAACCTCGCCAACCATTCACTAATGCGGTATATGTCATTAAAGCAATCCGGCATCATGCACCTGACCATCACCAAACAATCCAACTACCTGAACCGCCTCATCTCCGACCCCAATCCCAACGGGATTGCCTCATCCAGCCCAGACCGCAAAGCACTCCACCCCACTGAAGTACAATTCAGGAAAAGCCTTGGTTTCAATATTCGTCTAACAATACGACAACCTGAACCGCCTCATCTCCGTCCTCAATCCCAACGGGATTGCCTCATCTAGCCCAGCATCGGTGTTAATTCGCAAGGGATTTTTTTGGCGATTTTGGTTTTGTGACGGTTTTCGTTTCCGCGACTGGCGGAGTTTTTGCTGCCAGAACTTTGAGCTTGGAATTCATATGGACCAGCAGCTTTCGCATGA
>JANYDC010000035.1 GCA_025359965.1 Pedosphaera sp. | reverse complement strand
CTGTTGGCAACGAGAGGTTCTGGATGCACCACTCAACCTGCAACCGCTCCATTCAAACGGGCGGGCCAACAACCTATGTGGGTTCCAAATGTGCCTTTAGGATAGCCTGCTTTTAAAACATGCCGTTTTTGGAAGTGCCCTTCATATGATTTTCTGACTGTTTTGCGTTAGCGTTTCCGTCACATCTCGGTTTGTTAAACCGAACCAAATCATCTCGAACATTCATTTAGAGCTCCTTTGGAGTAGTGCTAAATCAAGAATGTTGCTTGTGTTAACACACGCTCAGCGTCTCAAGAGATCAAAAGCATTCCAAAAATTGCCAACAAACTAATGGTCAGTCAATGGTTATGAGCAATTCTAATTGGCCGCGATGGCGTATGTTTCACGTCGATCAGATTCCGCCGAATCAAAGCCGTTTTTCTTCTAGGTCATACACATCGAGCCAACGGTACACAACGCGGCTCCGGGGGATATTGTTCGCGATGTAATCCTCCATGAACACCTGAGTATCCAGTGGAAGATCGCTCAAATTCATATCTCGCTGCTTGTTATTCCACGCGACAATTTCTTCGCGCGGTCTTTCCTTGGAATTCACTGCAATCCATCCAGCGATTTCTTCATCATCCGCGCCTGTGGCCACGAATGCCCTGAAAGCGTCGTAATCCACTTCTGCGAATTTCAGCCAGATTTGATCTAGCGGACAATTGGAGTGATATCCCCCTTCCCAGCCTGCGAGTACAGCGCGGCATTTGTCCACCGCTCGGGCCGCCAGCACGTAGCCGCCTAGCGTCTCACGCGGGCTGCGCGGGTATTCCCTGTCTCCGCGCAAATCGCGTGTGAGAATTTTGCCTTTCTCGAAGGGTTCATTTTCAACATTCATAAGTTTTTAGTACTCAGACAGGAATTTAAGCTCATTAGCCGAAGAGCAAAATAAGGTGAATCCCTACCTCCGGAATGGTGTGTTAAAAACCTCTGCCTCGCCCAAGTCCTTGAATACTACCCTGAAGATTATCGAGGCCCTTCAGTCGGCATGGTGTTTTGGGAACCCCGTACCCCAAGCCGGTGGCCCAGGCGGAGGGAGAGCGGCCCTTTGGACCTGTCCAATTGTTCAAGCCCGGCGGGCAGTATTCGCAATCCGTCCGCCCATATATGTGCCGCCGTCATTTCTGCATGCCCAAAAGGCCGTTATGAACCGCAAGTTCCTGAGGCCCAAAGGGCCGTTCTCCCTCAGCCCAGCCCATCGGGCTGGGAAACGGTCCCCCCTTCAAAATTCCTCAGTCCTGAAGGGCCGAGATAATGCCACGACATCGGCTCGCAAACCGTAAGATACGACTTGGTTGCAAACACCGTCCACGACTTCGACCCGGCCGTATGCTTTTCCTTCACAGGGCTTTTGGTGTGACTGGTTTAACTCACGGCTCGCCGAAAAGGGACATGAGCAAGTGATGCCGGAACTCGAAGAGACGTTCGATGTCCCTTTTTGCTTTGTTGGCGAAGAGTCGTCCCACGAAGCCCATGGGAAGCGCGTAGGTGATGCGGTCGTGCATCACGCATGTCTTTTCAGTCTCCTCCACGAAAAGATGTTCGTGCCGCCATGTGGCGAAAGGTCCGCGCAATTGCACATCCACAAAACGCCGCCCCGGTTCAACCTCTTCAATGCCCGCCACCCAGGCCACTGACAAAATCCCCGCGCTCACCGTAAACGAAGTAAATTCGCCTGAGCGAAGGGCGGGCAGGGGTTTAAGTATTTTCATCCGTGCCCAAGGCGGGCTGAGACGTTCGAAGGCTTCTGGTTTTTCGTGCCAGCTATAAAGCTTCGCAGATGAGCACGCCAGATGGGTCTTCTTTTCAAAGATTGTCATGGTGCTTCAGCGGGAGGGCAGGGCGGCGGCAATCGTTTGCACCACGTTGGAGAGGCTTTGCTCAGTGACCGATCCTGAAACATGCAGAAGTTGCAGGCCTTTGGTATCCATCACATACACGTTGGGCACTTCCTTGATCGCCCCAAGCGCGCGTGAAATTTCCCCGTTCCAATCAAGACCCACTGAATGGGTCATTTTCTTTTTAAACTTTCCCACCACCATTCCCCTAATAAAGCGTGGCACATCGGGCAAATCCGCCAGCCCAATCAGATCAATCCTGCCACCGTACTGCTTCTTGATGGGTTCAATCCAGCCGTCGATCGACTCGCAGCCCTGGCGATCTGCCACGATCAGGACCGTGATGTTCGTTTTGGGGTACTGGCAGTTCTTCGCCTCACCAAACTGGTCGAGCAATGCAAAGCCCACGGGCGGGTTGGTTGAGGTTGGTCCACTCACCGCAACACGCGCCGTCAAGAGACAGGCCAACACAACGGTGGCCATAATGGCTGATAAACGACTGGTCATGGTGTTTTGGATTGGTCTGCTTGCAATAGGGGCACGGAATCAGCGGTGGTATAAGAACGGCCACGCCACAAGGCCGGTTTGCTGGAAAGGTAGCGGAACAACGCACCCCACTGCAAACACACAAGGGTCAGCACTCCCAGCGGATGGAGCATGGCCCCCAGCCACGACTGGTGATAGAGCTTGGCGTTCACGCACCTCGGGGTCAGGCTCATCAGTACCGCGCAGACGATCAAGACAGCTTGATGGGGCGTTGCTTGGGATAAGAATGGAAGCAATAGCCAGGGTAGAATTTGGCCTCCCACCAACACCAACGTGGCTGGCACGATCAGCCTGGGTGCGGCCAGGCCTTCTATGGCGTTGCGTGAAAGACCTCGCCAGACTTGTCCGGCACTCTCAAACATTCGGCAACTCGCCAGGTCTGTCGCATCAACCAAATCCGTTTTGAAGCCGGCCCGCCGGAAAGCTCGTGGCAGGGAAATCCCATCGTGCAGGGAACGCCGTATGGCCGCATGCCCGCCCACCTCCCTGTAGTCCGCAGCTTTGGCCATAAACAGTTGTCCGCACCCTGCCGCGTACCCTGGCTTGCTCGTCCGCCGCATGCGAAACATGGGTAGAAATCCCAGCAGTACATAATGGATCATCGGGACGAGAAGGCATTCCCAAAAAGTCCGCGTGACCTGCTGGGGCACACCGCTCACCAGCGACATCTTCGTACGCGTCAAATGATCTCTTAGTTGTGCCGCGCAGTCGTGGGTTAGGCGGACATCCGCATCTACGAACAACAGGTGGTCTCCCTCCGCCGCTTGGGCCAGTCTCCAGCAGGCGTGCTGTTTTCCGCACCACCCCAAGGGCAAACCCTCACCTCGCAAAAGTTTGACTCGCGGATCATTACGGGCGAACTCCTGCACGATGTTTCCAGTGCGGTCCTCAGACTGATCATCCACTACCAAGATTTCGAATTTTACCCCTCGGCTGCGCCCCGCCGCATCCAGCGCCTCTTTAATATTTGCTTCCTCATTGCGGGCCGGAATTAGGATTGAAACTAATCCCTGCCCGTTTCTGCCTGCTTGCTTCGGCTTTCGATACGAACACCAGTTGACGGTGTGCATCGCCAGCGGCAGCGCTGCCAATCCAAAACACGTCCCTATGACACCTTGTGAAATCATTTGCTGCCATGGGCCGCCACAAATTCACCTCCCAAAACCCACGCCCTGAGCTTCCGCCAAAGATCGTAAACCGGGTGGATCTGGTCCTTCCCGGAGACCAGCACTTCAAAGTGCTCGGCTGCCCGTTGCGTGCTCAAGGCTCGTAGTTCGTCCTGGGCTTCCTCAAGGCCGGATTCCAGGATTTCGGTCCAATCTTTGGGACATAATTGTTGCGAGGCAAAGTCCGCAATGCGCAAAGGGCGACCCACGCGGAGGAGGACCTCCGGCCGCTTCTCCTCCCAGAACGCGTACTCCATGGCCATTGGAATAATCACACCCCTCCTCAAACGCGCCGCCAGGTGGCCCAGCCCCGCCTCGAAACGCACTGGCCTTTCCCTAACATCTGCAAAACGTCCCTGGGGTGTGACGAACATCAATGCTTCATTTTCCTGCATGACGCGCAAGCCGGTGCGGAGGAATTCAGCCGCCCCTTTCCGCGTGCCCCTTTCCACGCCAAAAAAGCCCATTCGACCAAACATCGGATATTTACGGAGCATGCTCGCTTCAATCGGCGCATAAGTGGGGCGGTCTGGAAATAGCAGTCGTCCAGCAGTAATCGCCACGATGGGATCCCACCACGATGCATGGTTGGCATACGCCAGAACCGGCCCTGTCTGCAAAGTCCTTTCACGGCCGCTGATTCGCACCTTATGAAAGGTTTTTGCCAGCATGAGTCCGCCATACCACCCAAACCCGCGCGTCCACCTTTCCGAGCGCTTTGGCAGACCAGCCGCATCCTCTGCTCCAGAACTAAGTGCTGAATGTTGGGGCTTCATCAATTAACAACCGGTCCCGCTTGGAGTGCGGCAGCTTTCTCGGGCAGAGTCGCCCTAACCACTTTGGGAAGAGAGATGACTTTGCCACTCTCCAACATCGAGCTCTTGTTGTTTGATTCCTTTCCGGCGTCCTGATCCAAAGCATCCGCTGCAATCCAGCCGGACATCATCACCATGGGCATCCCTGGTCCGGGATGTGCCGAACCGCCCGCGAAGTACAATCCGCGCAAGTCAGGACTGCGGTTGCTCGGCTTGAACGCGCCAAAGAATCGGCCATGACTGGCCAGACCGTAGATCGCGCCCTTGAGCACATGGTACCTTTGGTCAATATCTGTTGGTGTCAAACGTCCCTCAAACTCGATTCGCTCCTCAATATCCTCCATGCCGCTCGTTCGTTTGAGCTTCTCGATGATTGTCCGTCGATACGCAGGGAACATTTTATTCCAATCGTGGCCCGGCCGCAGGTACGGCGCGTGAACCAGGACATACAAAGCCTCTCCCCCTTCCGGTGCCACTCCTGGTTCCGTGGCCGATGGCGCGCACACATAGCAGGTCGGGTCAGGTGCTGGCTCCCCGCGCTTGTAAATAGCCTCAAACTCCTCATGCGGATCACGTGAGAACACAAAGTTATGGTGGAGAACGTGGTCGTACCTCTTCTTCAAACCCAGATACAAAACCACACCTGAACAGGCTGCCTCGTAGGAGCGACGTTTGGTGAATCGCTTTTGTACCACGCCATCCAATAGCTCGTCGTTCCCCCTCACCGTGTCGCTGTTCGACACCACGGCACCTAGGGCAATTCGTTCGCCGGATTGCGTCTGCAACCCAGTCACGCGGCCTTTGTCGTGGAGAATTTTCGCCACTTGGGTGTCTGTCCGGAACTCCACGCCGAGTCTCTCGGCCAGCTGGGTTAGCGCCACCGGCACGGCACGAGTGCCCCCTTGTGGATACCACACTCCTTCGTCCGTCTGCATGTGGGCAATTCCGCAAAGCACAGCAGGGGAGTCCGACGGGTTGGATCCGACGTACTGCGTAAAATGGTCAATCATCTGCGACACCCGCGCGTCAGAAATATGGCTGCGAACTGATTTTGCCACCGTCGATCCCATGCGCATGCGCAGCACATCCTTCAACACTCCAGGCTCAAACGAGCCTTTGAGATCAATCATGTCCAGCATCCCTCCGACCGGTTTCCAAAAAAAATACTTTTCCGAAATGCGGTGAAGTCTCTCGGACCAATCGATGAATTTTTGATAGGCGACTCCTCCCCCCGGCTTTTCACTGAATGCTTCGAGCCGTGCCGACATCTGCTTGGGGTCGGCCACCAGGTCCAGTATCGAGCCGTCCTCAAAAAAGGATCTCCATTGGGGATCGAGCCTGATGAGGTTCAAATGATCCGACATCACTTCCCCCGCCTCCTCGTAAACTCTTTTAAGCACCGAGGGAAGAGTCAGGATGGTAGGACCCATGTCGAAGCGATAACCCTTCCCTTCCAATTGGGCCGCCTTGCCGCCAAGCCAGGAATTCTTCTCCAAAACCACCACCCGATGCCCGCGCGCGGCCAAGGTGCAGGCTGCTGTCAGGCCTCCCAAACCTGCGCCAATAACGCCAACTGTTTCACGATTTGTCATAGTAATCCTCAAGCTTGATTTTTTAGGCTTCGACATTGCCATTTCTGGGGGCGGCCGCCCCAAGTTTGCACAACCGTATCAGCGCCCTAAATCGCCGCCCCAATCCCCGCCCATGAACGGCTTCTGCCCATGCCGCAAATAGTTCAGCCTGTCTGCCCTGCGGCGGATCGTAGTGGGGACGCCATCTTCCACTGCGATGTGAGATGGATTTGATCACTGTCATTTCAAGCAGTCCTTCATCACCTCTGGTCACTCCAAATCCGCTCTCGCCGCGACCTCCAAAGCAAATTCTGGGGTCCGCCGTCGTCGCAATCAAATCGTTGATCGTCACGACTCCCGCGTTCAACCTCCCCGCCAGTTCACCAGCTGCCACTGAATCCCCCGTGAAAATGGATGCCCCCAAGGCATGGGGTGATCTCCTTGCCAAATTGACTGCCTCATCATCCCCGGACACCGCCATAAGGGTCAAAATTGGAGCGAAGACCTCCTCTTGAAGCAGTCTGATATCAGGGTGCGCCGCGGAAATGACCACCGGAGCCATGACTTTTCCATCTGCTGATATCGCCCCGTTGATCAAGCGACTTTCTTGGGAAAGCGCATCCGTGATTAAGGGCAGGCACTTGTCGCGGACCAACAGGGGCAATGGCTTCAACGTTTCCCTGCTCAGTAGCTCAGCCAGTTTTTTCTCTACCGCGCGCGCCACGTTTTCGTGCACAAACACCCTTCTGGGCGCGATGCAGGTGGCCCCTCCGTTCAGCCTCAGGCCAAAGGCCAGCGCCCGCGCCGCCAGATCAACATCCGCATCGGCTCGAATAAACACCGGGTCAGACCCCGAGAGCTCCATGTTGGCAGGCGTCAACGTCTCGGCGCATTGGTGGAGCACGGCTCTGCCTGTTGCCGCTGATCCAGTCAGCACCACTTTGTTCACCCCCATGCGCAAAAGAGTCTCCACTGTCGCAGCGTCCTCGGTCACCATGTGGACCAGAGAGTGATCAAAACCCGCTTTCAACAGGCACTGAAAAAAAATAGTTAGCGCACTCGACGTGCCCGGTGCGGCTTTAATGAGCACGGCATTGCCCGCCGCCAACGCTTGCAGCGCCTGCACAGCCGGAAGAAAAAGTGGATAATTGGACGGACCCACCACCAATACAACTCCTACCGGCTCGCGTCGCACCTCCACGCTGACTCCCGTGAGCCAAAGCGGACGTCCTCTTCTGCCAGGTCTCCGGGATGCCAGCAATCGTTCCATGCTCCGTTCCAAATGTCGGCATGCTTCAAGCAGGGGAAGCACTTCAGCGGTGAGACTTTCAGCGGTTGGCCTGCCTCTCAGGTTGCCGCTTTCATAAGCCAGTTCCTTGGACTTCATCACCAGTTCATGGCGCAGTCGGCGAAAATAAGGCACCCGGCCGCGCGGCGACAAAGCCGCCCAGACTGTTTGTCCCGCGCGAGCCGATGCCAGGTCGTGTCGGAGGTCGTTCCGCGACCCGTCGCGCCGATTTTGGATCGGCACAGCCACGGATTCCTCCTCCACAAAATCAAATGGAATAAATGGGTCCACAATATCTACGCAGCGGCCATCGTGCTTCTGGTTGCTCCGATGGGATCATTGCTCCAATTTATGTCCCTAAGCTTTAAACCCAAATCTTCCGCCAATAGCCGGCTGGTAATCCTCGCCGATTCGTAAATCACCGGCAGCCCACTGCCGGGGTGTGTGCCGCCCCCCACAAGGTAGACCCCGTCCAAATCCTCAAAACGGTTCTGTGGACGCAGGTGGAGCAATTGATCGAGGCTGTGCGCCAAATTGAAGGTCGCGCCGCGATAAATTTCATAATCAACATCCCAATCCGCTGGCGTGACGATTCGCTCGTAGCGGATGCGCTTCTCTAGGTCTCCATAACCGGCTTTTGCCGCCTGCCTTAATAGTAGGTTGCGGTAGCGGTTCTTGTCCGCGTTCCAATCCACATTTCCGTGTTGATGAGTCACTGGAGCCAATAAATACAAACTGCTGTGGCCGCGAGGCGACATGGTTGCATCCGTTACGCAGGGGTTTTGCACGTAGAAGGAAGGGTCATCGCTCAGTACGTGCTTATTCTCGATCTCATCCAGATTCTTCACGTAATCATCCGCTATGTGGATGGTGTGATGCGGATGTTCGTATTCGCCTTCCACCCCCAGATACATCATGAAGGTCGAACAGCTGTATTTTTTCTTGGCCAGCTTTCCATCCGTCCATCGACGGCGCAGGCCGTTGGGCACCAATCGTTGCATGGCTCTGGCAAAGTCGGCATTCACCACTATGCCATCCGCATCAATTACTCCTTGCCTGGTTCTGACCCCGATTGCTCGACGGCCTTTGAACAATATTTCTTCCACCGGCTGGTCCAGGATTATTTCAACCCCCATCTCCCGTGCTATTCTCGCCATTCCTGTTGATACGGAACCGCATCCTCCGATGGGATGCCAGACTCCATGCTCGTACTCCAAAAACGATAGAATTGAAAACAGGCTCGGGCATCGGAATGGCGACATGCCGAGGTACTTTGATTGGAATGAAAATGCCAGTCTTACCCTTGCATCGCTGAAAAACCTTTTTAGGTAAGCATCCATCGATTGATGCGGCCTCAAATGGGGCAGCAGTTTGAGCATGCGAAGATTCAGCAAATCCTTCCAACCCTCAAACGGCTTCTCCAAACACGGCTCAAACATCTCCAGTTTAGCCCTGTTCTCCTGCAGGAACTTTGAGAAACCTGCTGCATCCTGCGGGCAAATTGAGGCAATCTGATGTTCCATCAACCGGATATTGGCTGTGGCATCAATTGTTCCACCCCCTCCAAACATGATTCGATACTGTGGATCCAAGCGAACCATCTCCACCTCCCGTTGGAGCTCCCGCCCACACGTTTGGAAAATTTCCTTCAATACCCTTGGATAAAGGAAAAACGTCGGTCCCAGATCAAACTTGTAGCCGTGCGCTCCGTGCGTTGAAGTTCTTCCCCCCACATGCTGCAAGCGTTCCACCACCGTCACTTTGGCCCCTGTGCTTGCCAATAACATAGCTGTGGCCAAACCTCCTGGTCCCGCACCGATGATGACGATTTTTTTGTTCATTGCGCTTCGAGCGTTGTCACAATGTGTCTATGTTTTGTAGAGATGTCAATTATTTGTTTAACTCAATCCGCGCGAACAACTGGTCTTGTTTTGGTTTGTTCTACAGTTAACGAGTATTTTTCGTAAAAGGTAGTTGAAGACTGACGAATTTTTGTCTAATGTGATCTCGTAAATAATTGTCAATGAAACAGCTTTACGCGATTAAAGTCGCCGCCCGACGTTCCGGTCTCACCACTCATGCAATTCGCATTTGGGAGAAGCGTTATCGGGCCGTGGTGCCCGACCGCACCAGTACCAATCGCAGGCTCTATTCAGAGGAGGAAATTGAGCGTCTCCGGCTTCTAAAAGGATTGACTGAGCTGGGTCATGCCATTAGTCAACTAGCACCTCTCTCCACCGAGAAACTTAAGTCCCTCACCGTCTCCGATTCGCCGGAGAAACCGAAACCTCTGGATTTTACCGCATCAATCCCTCCCGAGCAATTCGTGGCGGATTGCATCGCCTCGGTCAAACGCTTGGAGGCCAAGAACCTGGAGGACACGCTAAACCGGGCTGCCGTGGTGCTGGGTCAGGCGGGTCTGCTTCACCATGTAATAGTGCCACTCATCCAAGAAATTGGTGATCTGTGGAGGGTGGGTACTCTAAAAGCCTCCCACGAGCACGTTGCCACAGCAGTAATTCGTACGTTTTTGGGCAATTTTTCTCGGCCCCACTCCCTTCCAGAAAGCGCCCCGCGCATGCTGGTCAGCACCCCTGCGGGGCAAGTCCATGAACTCGGCGCGGTTTTGGTTGCGGCCGCTGCCACTCATCAGGGGTGGAGAGTGACTTATCTGGGGCCAAGTCTTCCCTCCGAAGAAATTGCGGGGGCAGCCCTGCAAGACCGTGCCAAAGTGGTTTGTCTTTCCATTGTTTACCCTGAGGACGACCCCAACATCGTCCAAGAGTTGCGGCGCTTGCGGCAATTCCTTGCCGCCGAGGTGATCATCGTGGCGGGAGGTCGTGCCGCCCCGTCTTACCTCGGGGTCTTGCGCGAGATCAAAGCTATTGTGGTGGGCGATCTCGGCTCGTTCTACGAAAAATTGGATGGCATACGGCGCAGCCCCCTGCCCGAAGCTCAACACTCACGCTAGAGATTCCGGTTCGCCACTTTTCTTACGGTCGGAATACGCAGCGGCTTCACGCATCTGCGTGTGGATGACCTTGTTATAGCATTCCGGGCAAATTCCATGCGAAAAGCGAGTGCTGGTGTTTTGCCCCATGTAAACCTCCAGTTGCTCCCAGTAATTATGGTCGTTCCGGATTTTGCGGCAATAGGAGCAAATGGGCAGCAATTGTCGCAGCGTGCGGACCTGGCCGAGTGCTGCTTCCAACTCCTTTACGCGCTGGTGAAGATTGGCCTGCGTTTGGATCATCCTCAATCCCACCCGCACCCGAGCCAGTAGTTCATGGCGGTTGAATGGTTTGATAAGATAGTCATCGGCTCCAGACTGAAAACCTTCCACCTTGTCCATCGCGTCCTGCCGGGACGATTGCAGAATGAGATAGAGCGGGCGGGCGATGCTGTAAGCCCTTACTTGGCTGCAAATCTGAGGTCCTGTCAATCCTGGCATCACCCAGTCAATCAACGCCAATGACGGACCTCCAGCCCCCACCAACTGGGTCAATGCCGCTTTGCCATCAACCGCTTCCGTGACTTCAAACCCTTCGGATTCAAGCACTGAACGCAACAGGATGCGATACGCCTCCTCATCATCTGCTATTAGTATTCGTTCCATGTCCACAACCGAAATTCATATCGGCAAGAGAGCCGAAAGAGTTGAATTGAAACGGTTTGTAAACGAAATAACCCATCCGGCACAGTCTGTGCGGGATGGGTTGTTTGAAGTGAAATCAGTGCCCTATTAAGCGGCGGGAGCGGCTGCTGCTGCTTTAGTGGCCTTTGCCTTGGCGGCTGCTGCTTTGGTCGCATCGGCCTTGCGGGTGTCCTTTTCTTTGACTGCGGTGGCACCTTTGCCGATACGTTTGCGCAGGTAGGTCAGCTTGGCGCGGCGGACTGAGCCTTGGCGGTCCACTTCAACCTTGTCCACACGGGGCGAGTGAAGAGGGAACACGCGTTCAACTCCTTCGCCGTAACTGATGCGGCGGACCGTGAAAGTCGAGTTCAAGCCATGTCCACGGCGACCAATCACCACGCCGGCGAAAATCTGGATACGTTCCTTGTCGCCTTCCACCACTTTGGTGTGAACTTTAACGGTATCGCCCACAGCAAACACCGCAGGTTCTTTGCGATACTGCTCCGACTCGATCTTATCCAACAATATATGGTTCATAATCTTAATCCGGTTTGGGCAGCCCCGGCTTTTCAGCCGCTCCTGCCAACAGGTCAGGACGTCTTTCCAGCGTCCTCAACCGCGCCTGCTCCCGCCGCCACGCCTCAATCTGTGCGTGATGACCCGACAAAAGTATCTCTGGCACCCGCCAGCTCCGAAACTCGGCCGGTCTCGTGTAGTGCGGGTACTCCAGCAAACCGCTGCTAAAGGACTCTTCCACTGAACTGGCGTCATCACCCAGCACTCCGGGCAACAACCGTGTCACTGCGTCGATGACCACCATCGCCGCCAAATTTCCATTCGTCAGCACATAATCGCCGATCGAAAGCTCTTCATCCGCCAAGTGCTCGCGCACTCTCTCATCAAAACCCTCGTAACTGCCGCACAAAAAGAGCAAGTGCGACTGCTTTGACAACTCCCGGGCCACCGCCTGGGTAAACACCCGGCCCGAAGGACCCAGCATCACCACCCGAGTCTCAGGCCCCCTCAGGGCTTCCACCGCTTCAAACAGCGGCTCAGGCTTCAACAGCATCCCCGGCCCGCCGCCGAAAGGCTTGTCATCCACCGTCTTATGACGGTCATGCGTATAATCCCGCAGATTGTGAACAGCCAACTCCAGCCGTCCCTCGTCCCGCGCCCGTTTGATGATGCTTTCATCCAACGGCCCGGCAAACATCCCCGGAAACAGGGTTAACACATCCACTTTCATGCGCTCCACCCTAAAACGGTCTTCTGACCTAAAACTCTAACTGACTGGCGTGGAAGGAGTTTCCCTCAATCCGCGCGCCGGTTGATCCTCCACGATCTCCAGTGCGGTCCTCAATCCGCGCTTGGCACTGCCGACCAGCAGTAAATTCCGCAAACCGTGAATGGTTGCACCTTGGCGGCCAATAACTTTGCCGACGTCATCCGGGTGCAGTCGCATCTCGTACACGGTGATTCCCGCGCGTTCCACGGCGGTAATGGTGGCCTCATCCGGCCGGTCCACCAGTGCCTTTACGGCAAAATCCAGAAAGGCTTGCATGGGCCTTGCGGCTGAGCCAAATCAGGCGGCAACCACAGCGGCGGCAGCAGTCCGGCGCACTTTGCGCATGAAGCTGGCCACGGTATCCGACGGCTGGGCACCGTTCTTGATCCAATGCTCGGCGCGCTCCATGTTGATGATAAAGTTATCACCCTTTTTGAGCGGCAGATAGGAACCGATTTCCTCAATGAACTTACCGTCGCGCGGACTGCGGCCATCGGCCACAACAATGCGGTAGGCGGGCGTGTTGCGCGCGCCCATCCGTTTCATACGAATGCGTACTGACATAAAATCAAAAATTTCCGCAGCTATTCCAAATGCCGCGCTTCCCCGCCTAAGCGGGTTCTCTTCATCCAAAAGAGCGGCGAATCTACCCATCGCGCAAGCAGAAGGCAAGCCCTCATTTTGCCTTTTTGCAGTGGAGCGCGACTCTATGAATCGCAGCTCAGCGGGAACTCAAAACGGACCAATTCCTCCAGCGCGCCCTCGGTATTCGATGAGGGTCGCAAACCCGTGCTCCAGCGGCTCCCTGACCCATCAAATCCGTTTCCGAAGCACTGCCAGCATGAAATTCTGGCGCTCCTCCGAAAGCATGCTGCCGAAATGGATCGGTTTGGCTCCATCCATCTCAATAATCTGCTGCCGCTGATCGTTCCGGGTCCATTTGCTCAGGACCTGCCGCACTCCTTTGATTTCGTTCCAACGAAACTTGCGTCTCCGCCCCAAAGGGCCAATCCCTGTGAACACGACCCCTTCATTACCTGCACCTTTCACGACCACCTTGCCCAGAACCATCATGAACGCTGTGGGGACTAGAAAACAGGATCCCACCAAAAACGGAATGCCAAAAAGAGAAAGGAAAAGGTTAAACTTACCTTCGTATATCTGAGACCCGTAAATGCCTCCGAGTGAGCCACCTGCCCAGACCAAGGCAAATGGCACCAGAAACAGCGCACCCCAAGAGCGCGTAGTGGCTCCGACTTCGAACTCATTTCCCTGGCTGCGATACCAAGCCCCCTTGGGCGGTTGAGACTCATCGATTATGGCCATGGCCTCATTCCGGTTCAGTTCAGCGAAACTATAGGTCTCCTTGCAGCGTCGGCAGAGCGCGATATCTGTGGATACATTCACATCCTCCAACGGCATTTCGGTGCGACATTTAGGGCAGGCCAATTTCACAGCCACCAACTTAGAAAAAGGATGAAAGGTTGTCCATCATACGCGCTCGACCTTGATCGGCCAATCGAAGACCGTTATCCCATGTTGATGAAATTGAAACAATCTTCCGTTGTCCTGGCCGCCTTGGCTGGTGGCGTCATGGCCCTGCCGTCGGTCCTCCTTGCTGAAGAGCCCGCTCATGACAAAAGCGGCTATCATTTGTTCAATCCGACGCCTGTTGAGTTCATGCGCGAAATGAGCACCGACCGCCCTGACAAGACGGAGAGCGCCTACACCGTGGACGCCGGCCATTTTCAGATCGAGAGCGATCTGGTTAGCTTCACCCGCGACCACGACACCGCCAACGGCGCTGACACCCGCGTCGAAGCCTGGGCTATAGCCCCCATCAATTTCAAAGTGGGTTTGTGCAATCGCGTCGATCTCCAAACCGTCATCGAGACCTACAACCACATCACCACCCGCAACGTCACGGGCAAAACCCGCCAGACGGGCTTTGGCGATATCACCAGCCGCCTGAAGGTCAATCTCTGGGGTAACGATGGAGGCGCCACTGCCTTGGCCGTGATGCCTTACGTCAAATATCCCACCAGCCAGAACGACATCGGCAACGATAGTGTCGAGAGCGGTTTAATCATTCCCCTTGCCTTGGATTTACCCGGTGGTTTCGGCGTAGGTTTAATGACTCAATTCGATTTTCTTAGGAATGACGATGACTTGGGCAATCACGTCGATTTCGTCAATACCGTCACGGTGAGCCACGACATCGTGGGCAACCTCGGCGGGTACGTGGAATTCTTCAGCGCCGTCAGTGCCGAGCGCGACTCTGAATGGGTGGGCACTTTTGATTTGGGCCTGACCTACGCCGTCAGCAAGGATATCCAGCTGGATCTAGGCGTGAACATCGGAGTCACCGATTCCGCCGACGATCTCAACCCCTTCATCGGTGTGTCCTACCGTTTCTGAGATCTGACTCCGCATTAAAGCTTTGGTGCTCAATAGGTGTAGGTTCACTTTGATGCCGCAGTAAACCGACACCTAATCTTTTTGGTGAGGCAGGATGGCCTCATGGAGAACTGATGCCTCCAACTGTTAGCTCAATTCCCTGGGTCATTGGCAAAAATTGATCCCTTCCCGCTCCCAGGCATAACCTTTGAGTTCCCTTCTCCTTGGTTCTTCTGCATCTGCCGCGCTTTTTTTTGCCGTTTTATCCGCTGCAACTCCTTGGCTGCCATGGAAATGAACCTCGCTAGTCCGCGCGTAACGCAATCGTTTCATGATCTCCATTCGATTGTCGTAATTTGTGCTTAGAAATAGGACAGCCGCTGGTTCCCGCACAGGTCGCTGCCGTTATTCTATCAGGTAAAGGCAAGGGATGAACTCCCTGTGTGATGACGTCCGTGGCTACCGCAACACTAAAATATCGACCCATCTGCCCCAAGAATCATATGTACCATAGAAATAAAAGCGCCTCGACTAGACTGGCCAGGCTGGCCGCAGGTGCCGCCGTTCTGGTCCTTGCCTCGACATCGGCGTTCGCCGGGTCCGTCGCACTCCCTGTGTCCTTTCTGGGCGTCGCTTCAGGCGATCCCACCAGCTCCGGGGCTGTTGTCTGGACCCGCGCTGTGAACGAAGCTGCCAAGGCCTCCGCTCATCTCAACGCTGAGTACACCACTGATTCGAACTTCCTCAACGGTGTCACGAGCTTGGGCGTCAACACCGATGCCGCCGCTGATTACACCGCCAAAATTCAACTCCAGAATCTGCAATCTGGAACACGCTATTTTTATCGCTTTGTTGGTCCCAACGGCGAAGTCAGCAACATCGGCACTTTCAAGACCGCACCCCTCGCTTCTGCTGATGCTCCCTTGAGCTTCGGGTTCAGTGGTGATTTGGACGGACTGATCCGGCCCTATGCCCTCGCCAGCGTGGTCCCGAATTATGCGCTCGATTTCTATGTGAATCTTGGCGATGTCATCTATGAAAACGCCAGTGCATCCACTGGTAACAACGGTGCCTCATGGTTGAACTCCCCCTCGGTCACGCTCTCCGGCGTGATTCCCACCCCGAGCTCCACTGGTGCGAACCAAACTCAACTGTTTAACGATTACTCCAAAAAATATCGTGAACAATTCCTCCCCGTGAACAACGGCGGTCAGGATGGTTTGAAGACTTTCTACGCGGGTCAGGCCAACTTCTCCCTCTACGACAACCATGAGCTGGGCAACAAGCAGTACATCAACGGTGGTGCTCCCGCCGGTGGTGCCGTGGGTGGGATGCCTACGGGCGCAGGTGTCGATGCCCGCCTTTCGATCAACGACGTGAACAACTCTGCGTCCGACTATATGAACCGCAGCCTGGGTTTCCTTACCCTCCAGCAGGTGTTCATCAATTATCAGCCCGTCGCTGATCGCGGCACTCTTAACGTGCCCTCCGACCCTCGTTCCCATGGAACCAAGCAGTTATTTGTAGCCCAGCAATGGGGCAAAAACTCCATCTTCATTAATGCTGACGATCGCTCCTACCGCGATATCCGCATCAAAATTGCTTCACCCGCCGCTGACGAAACCAAAGCTCCCCGCGCCAACAACGCCGGACGCACTATCCTCGGCGCGACTCAGTTTGCCTGGTTGAAACAGACTTTGCTGGACGCCCAAAACTCCGGCGTGCTTTGGAAGTTCGTGGCGGTCTCCGATCCTATCGATCAAATCGGCCCCATCGGTGGTGCTTTGACCCTCAACAACCTGCCCAGCTTCGGCGCCGGCGGCTACGCCCCAGTCAATGCCGATGGCGGCAAAGCCTGGATCGGTGGCTACCGTGCCGAGCGCAACGCCCTCTTCAAATTCATTGCTGATCATCAAATCAAGAACGTGGTGTTCCTGGCCACTGATGACCACCAGAACCGCGTCAATGAGCTGACCTACTCCCCAACCGACACCGAGAGCCAAGCCAGCTACATCAAGGTTCCTTATTGCTTCTCCATCGTTTGCGGACCTCTTGGCGCCACTGGCCCCGATCTGATTTCGAACAAGACCTTCGCCATGGCTGAGCAGCTGGCCAACTCCATCGCCGCCGCGCAAGCTCTGGCTGGTGTCGAGCCCCTCGGTCTCGCCGGGTATCCCGGCCTCCACAACGTCACCCGTGACGAAGATGCAAGCGCCGATGTAAACCGCTCACCGGTCGATTTCTACAGTCCTGACACCTTCAACTTCAACAAGCTTGATGTCACCGCCAACGGCAAGACACTGACCGTCACCAGCATCGGCATCAAAGCCACCGCCCAGAACAGCGCCAAAGAATACGGAGCGGATGGCAACCTCGCTAAATCGCTCTTCAGCTTCCAGATCGATGCCGGCACCGCCCTTACCCAGATCACCCGCGGCGCACAGGTACTTGATCGCCGCCAAAACAAAATCGTCCAGCAGGTCACCCTTGTTAACAATACGGGTGTTTCTGTCATTGGACCTGTCAGTCTTGTTCTTGACAGCCTCAGCGGCGGAATCCTCGCCAACAGCACTGGTGTGACGGCGAACAATGCACCCCTGGGCAGCCGTTACGTCACCGTGACCTCCGGCAACCTCGCTCCTGGCGCCTCGGCCACCGTTGTCCTGAGCTTCAACAATCCTCCTTCCGGCGTCATCTCCTACAGCACCCGCGCCGTCACCGGCACTGCGAACCCCTAATTAACATTAACCTCTAAATCATCAGTAAACACAGATTATGAATAAACAACGTCTCACTACCACTGTCGGTGTCCTTGCCTCTGCTTGTGCACTGCTCAACGCTTCCGCAATTCAAGCTGCCCAATACCATGTCGATGTGAATACCTCGCCCTTGATTGGGAACATCAACGGGCCCTTCTACCTCGATTTCCAGCTGAACTTCGGCAGCGGATCGGGCAACAGCGCCACCATCAATAACTTCACCTACTCCAGCGGCGCATCCACTGGCGTCCCGACCCTGTTCGGAACGGCCTCCGGGGACCTCAGCAGCTCCGCCTCCCTCTGGGCCGACGGCACCAACCCGTTCAACGAAATCTTCCAGGGTTTCACCCCTGGCAGCTCTCTCGGATTCAACATCTCCCTGAGCTCTAACCCCACCGGCGTCACTCCTGACGTGTTGGCCTTCGCTATTCTGGACAGCAGCACCTTCCAGATCCCCACCACCGATCCTCTTGGTCTCTCCCTTGCTCAGTGGGATATCACCGGCACGGGTATCAGCGTTAACGCGTTCTCGGGCACAACGGGTTCCACCAGCGTGGGCGGTTTCACCACCTTCAGCCCCATCACCGTGGATTACAGCGGCGTTACCGTCACCATCACCGCCGTGCCTGAAGCCTCCACCTCAATGGTCGGATTCGCCGCCCTCGGCATGATCGCCACTGGTATCTATCGCGCTCGTAGATCGGTCAAACAGACTGCTTAATACCTGCTTAAAACTTTTCCCTTCACTCCGCCACGCCTTAAACCGCGTGGCGTATTTTTTTATCAACTCACGCGCGCGCGAAGATCAGCACCCCATTGGCTGGAATGCGCAGCTCGATACGCCCTCCGTACACCGGTAAATCCGCGCCCGCATTTCCAACATTGTTCCCGCCGTAAATAGCCGCATCACTATTGAATTGCTCGCGCCATCTTCCCTCCGGCAATCGCAGGCTATCGGTTTGGATGACGTAGGTATCGAAACTCCGATTCGCCAGGCTCGCCACAATCAACACCCCGTCCGTGCCCGTCATGCGCGTGAAGGCGATCACTCGCGCCTCGCCGTTGACGTGGATAATTTCGATGTTTTGCGATCGCACCGCCGTATGTCTCACGCTGAACCGTATCGCGTCCTGGAAAAACCGAAAAAGCTTTGCCCCATTCCCTGTGCGTTCACCGTGGATATCCTCGCGGTTCGCCATAAACGAGTCATACTTGTACAGCTTCGGCGCGCCGATCTCCTCGCCCATAAAAAACATCGGAGTGCCCGCTGAAAAAACCGACAAGCTGAATGCCACCCGCACCCGCGCCTCGCCATACGCGCGCGTCGCCCCCCACAGCGCCGCATTGTTCACCGCGCAGGGCAGGGTGCGCATGGATCCCCCCGCATTTCCAGCCTCGTCATGCGATTCGTGGTAAACAATCTTGCCGTACCGACTGCCGTATAAGATCGCTGCAAACTGGTTCATGTCCAACCCCCGGTCGTCACCCAATCCCGCCATTTTCACAAGCCGCGCCTTCCCTCCGGCCATGTCCGAGTCGCCCACCAATTGGTGATAAAACTCCGCGTACCACGTCGCGTCAAAACCCAACCCGCCCACCTCCGGCAACTTTGTCACCATCTCCCAGCCCGAGTGATCCTCCGCCATCAACATCGTGTTGGGCCGGATCATTCTCAACGTGCGGCTCCACTCCCGCAGTGTTTTTGCCCCAAACGAATTCGCATTGGCCACACCCCAGCCGTTGGCCTTCAGACTATTGTCCCGGTGCATGGCTTGCGTCAGGTCCACCCTCAGTCCGTCCACATGGCACTCCTCCAAAAACCCCGCTGCACTGCTTACAAAAACGTGCCGCACCATCTCCTCCCAATATCTCGGGCTGTACCCACTCGATCCATTGTTTACATAGCCATAATCCGGCGCGGCATAATCGGTGGCCTTCCCTTCATACCAAAAATAGATGTTTTGCTCGGGTGCCTGCGAGTCGTACTGCCACTCGTTCCTTTCCGCCTCTCCATCCCAATGGTTGTAGACTACATCCTGAATCACCGCGATTCCACGCCGATGGCATTCCCTCACGAAATGCTTGTACTTGTCCCGCCCGCCCGTCGTGGCTCCAATCGCAAAATGATGCGAATCCCCATACCCCCAGCCAATCCCTGAAAAGGCCGACATGGGCAAAAGCTCCACCGCGTTCACGCCGAGATCGCTCAGGTGCGGCAGCAACGCCATGGCATCCGCAATATTCCCGCCATCCGCCCGCCCAAAACCCAGCGCGCCGATGTGTAATTCGTAGATCACCAGATCCTCCACCCGCGTCGGCACCGGCCGCCCTGGCGTAAATTCACTCGCCCAAAATTCTTCCTCCGTAACCTTCACCGCCGACTGCCCCGCTGGCGTGTCAAAATCGCGGCTCACCCAATCCAGCGTCCTGATCAGGCTGCAACCCTTCGTCCCGTCCAACGTGGCCGCTTCGCCATTCCACGCCGCCTTCTTTGGGTTCACCACCCCTCGCCCCGCCTGCTCCCGCGAATAAAGATCTGTCCGGTACACCGTTTTGCCCTGCGCATTTCTGATCCGGTACATGTACGCCAGCCCCTCGTAGGCATCAAAATTGGGGATTACCGCGCTTTCCCAAATGCCGTCCGCCCCCTGCTTCAAGGCCAGGACCGGCCTCGCCGGATCGATCCCTTGCCCCGCGTCGTCAATGTATCCATGCGCCGCATCACCAAAAACCACCTCCACCTTCAGGGCGTTCGGCGCCCACACCGCAAACCGCAGGTTCGGCTTTACCCGCCGACCCTTTCCAAATGATTTGCGCGCGCCCAACCTCCGCGCGTAGGTAAAATAATACCGCGCCACTTGCTTGCTGCCCGCCGGTTCCAGCGTGAATTTCCTTACCCGATCCGTGCTGGCCGCTTCGCCGACTTCAGTGGGTATGGCCCACAAATTCGCGACCGTCGTAGTATCCACTCTTACCCCCCACTTAAACGTTTTCCCCACCTCGCTCTCCTCAAACTCCACCGTCGCCCGAAATCCCAGACACCCGTCCTCCGCCAACATCGCCTCCATCGGCGTCTCCGTCCAAACGTTCGAAGCCATCCCCCCGCCGTCCCAAGTCCCGTTCAAACGCCCATTGCGAAAAATCTCACGCTTCAACCCTGTCAGATAAATAAATTGGACTGCGACCTTGGCCATAAACCGCCTCCTTCTATTTTTAAGTTTTAAAGAAATTCCGCCCTTCACTACCCCACCCTCGCCGTCATAGTCCTCTGCCTCATCAAAGTCAATCAGCCAAGCTGGATGGCGTCATAGAATATACGGAGCGCGGGTCTGTGACCCGCAGCGGTTTCGGATACCGTGTGCGCACAGGTGGGGGTTGGTCCGTGTTGAGTTCCGGTGTTGCTGCGACTCACAGAGTCCCGCTCCGCAGCGGACGATGCGGGTGTGAGACAAAATTCTTCAACCCCCAAAAAACATTCAGATTTTGGAGGCGCAGGTATATGTAAAGCGATAGATGAAACCGTGGCTCCTTCATCCTGGAATCCCAAGGGGATTCCGCCCTCCAGCCCAATGTTGCGAGGTACGAGCTACGTTGGGTGTCGATGGGGGTTGCATCCC
>JANYDC010000033.1 GCA_025359965.1 Pedosphaera sp. | reverse complement strand
GGTCTCTTACACCACCTTTTCACCCTTACCCGCTCCGTTGCCGGAGCAGGCGGTCTGTTTTCTGTGGCACTGTCCGTCGTGCGATGTCGCCATCGCGGCTCCCGTGTATATCCCGACCCTAAGCCGGGTTACGCGGCGTCCCGCCCTGTGGTGTTCGGACTTTCCTCCCGCCGCTTGCGCGACGCGCGATTCTCCGCCTCCGCTGGAATAGTAAAACGCTAACCCCCCGCAGGGCAGTGGGCAAGCGGCACTTCTCTTTTTAATTGGAGTTTAATCGTCATCCACCTCGTGAATGGCCCACGAGGGGTAGAGTGTCTGCGTGCCCTTCATGGCGTGCCACAGAATTCGGTTCAGCACTCCTTCCGGGCAGCGGTCAATTTCGGCAAAGTTCAATTTGGCCGAAACCTCTGCGTCCCGGCGAAGAATTGGGTCGCGATGAGCCGAGGCGGGAGGGTTGAGTTGATCAAGTGGCACGAGGTTCGGAACCGCTGTGAAGGGGGAAAGGTCCGCAGTTTCGGTGAAACATTCGCGCATGGGCCGCGCGCCTGCGTCCATTTGATTCATGGGCGGCAGGCCAAGCATAAGCTCGATGGTCCGAAGTATTGAAGGTTGGTTGTAATTCTCGTGGATGACTTCTCCTCGTTTGCAGTACGGGCTAGCCACGTAGGCTGTGCTTCGATATCCGGAAACGTGGTCCCATCCTCCTTGGGGATCGTCTTCCATGGCAAAGACGCAGGTATCCTTCCAAAATTTGCTTTTGCTGAGTGCCTCTACAATTTGCCCAAAAGCGAGATCGTTATCAGCCACAAGCGCGCCTGGGGTTGGCCGGCCGGCCTTGGTGCCTGAAGTGTGGTCGTTGGGCAGGCAGATAATCGTCAGGCTCGGCATTTCCCCTCCTTTTTCCCACTGCTTCAAGTGTTCGATAAATTTTGAGGCCCGCACCACATCTGGCACGCTCATATCCCAGCCCACGGTGTTTGTCACGAGGGAGCCTCGCAACGATGCGATGGCCGGTCTGGAGGAAATGCGAGTCAGCCCAGTCCCATTCTTCAAATCGTCGTAGTAATCACGGAAGGACGGGTCGCTTTTGGTGTTGAGGTCGGTCCAACCGCTTGTACCAATGGCAAATTCGCCAAAGCTGCGGACTGTTTTGCCATGGGCGATGGCGTTATCCCAAATAAAGCCAGTGGGCGAATAGGCCATCGCGTCCACATCCGAATCCTCCATGCCGTCCGGATAACTTCTTGGGAATCCTGCGAATGATTTTTCCATATAATCGGTGGCAAATCCGGTGTCGGCCCACTGATGTCCATCCGCACTCAAAATTCCTGAGCAATAGGCGTTGTCGAGCAGGACGAATTCCTTCACCAACTTGTGCTGATTGGGGGTGAAATGCTCGCCGAAGATGCAAAGATCTTTGTTGCCGTTGCCTTCTGAAATATCGCCCAACACTTGGTCGTAGGTGCGGTTTTCCTTAATGATATACACCGCGTGCTTGATCAGCGAGGGTTCACCGGCGCGCTCGGGTACCACTTTCGGGGCGATTCCCTTCCTAGGTGGGAGTTGCGAAGCCAGCACGGCTGCACGTTGATAGTTGAATTGAACGAGATCCGTCCACTTTTTCAGTTCCGTTTTGCTGGTGGCAATTTTTTCCAGAGGCATCAGGGAGACCGAGCCAAAGTATTGGTGGCTGTTAAAGGTGATTGTCTCCCCTTGGGTGTATCTTTTTGAGGAGCCCAAGCCTTTGATGTTGGCAACGTAGGCGTTTGTTCCATCCTGTGCCAGAGCGATGGCACCAGGAAACCAACCTGATCCAACCAGTCCTTTCAACTTGGAATGTCCGGCACGAAAGTCGACTGCTGCCACGGCGTTTTGCGTGCCGTTGCAGACGTAAAGCCGCCGTCCATCAGCAGAAAAAATCAGTGCATTCGGTGAGGCCCCAAAAGGGTCATTGGCCGCCCATCTCATGGAGATGTTTTCAACCACGCGATCCTTGGAAGTATCAATAATGCTGACTGAATCGCTGCCTGCATTCGCTATCGCGACGTGCCTTCCATCGGGTGAGGCCGCAATGCCTGAGGCATGCAGACCGCACATGATTTCCTTCAAAACCTGGCCTCGCGCGAGATCAATCACCGACACTGAGCCTTCGCTGGCGATATGTCGCACGGGATCAACCCGTACCTTCCCACCAATGCCCACCGGTCCCGTGAGTGAAGTTTCATCAGGTCTGCGGCCACCCCAATTGCTTACATAGGCCTTGCCGCCTGATAGCACCACTCCATAGGGAATATTTCCCACTGCAAAACGGCGCAGGGTTTTGCCGGACGGCAATTCCATCTCAAGGAGTTCATTGCCCATATTGAGCACGACGTACAAGCGAAGGCCGTCGGCGGAGATGGCCAGTCCTGCGGGTATGTCTTTTGCCCGGGGATAGCCCTTCACCTCCGGCACGGCAAGGGAAGCCAAAGGCTGAATTTCCCCACCCTCGGTTATGCCAAAAACTTTGACGCTCCCGCTCACATTCGCCAGATAAAGCCGCCTGCCATCGGGGGAGAAAATAAGGCCTGTATAGCTGGCCTGGCCGTCCTTATCGGGTTTGAGCAAATGCGACGAGACTGACTCAGTTTGCGCTGCCGACCCTTCGGTCGGCAGGGTCACACGCTGACGGATGGCGGCAGTTTGTGGGTTGATGACCACGATTTCTGCAGTCTTGCCCGACGTTACCAGAAGCCTTCCGTCCGGGCTTAAGGCCAAAACCTGGGGGCGAAGTCCGGGCAGTTCGACCTGTTTTCCTGCCGCCTGGACGATTTGATTGACGGGCAGGATGCCTCCCTCCTCCCTGAGAGGATCGACCTGAATCGTGGACGGAAGCGGGGCGAAAACCGTCCTCGGTTGTTGCGCGCAACTGATGGCTGCGGCAATAGTCAGTGCGGCTGCGGCATTCTGCCATTTATTGAACAAGTTCCTCGGCATGCCGAGTAATGTGAGGTTGCGACACGCGTCTTGTAAAGCGGGAGAGTGTGAAGATTGGAATGTGAATCAGTACTGCATCCTGCAAGATATTAAAGAGGAGCTACTCTCGGCACTCGTCGTCCGATGCTTCCATAAGGCAGCTGAAAATAGGCATCGTTCATCATCTGGCTGTTTCCGGGGAAATCCAATCATACGTCGGCGCTGTTCGGCCATCGTCGAATTCCACGCCTTGGGGATGCCATGGACCTTGTGCGCTTTCGATCTGCGAACGGCACCGCAGTGCGGTGATTCCGAATTCAACTAGCGACCAGACTTCCCCCGGCTCGCTCACGCCATTCGAATTAACATCCTGCCAAAGCGCCAACCCCTCCAGCTCCGAGCCTTTCAACACCCCGTCATTATTGTTGTCGAGGGAGGCAAGTGCCTCATAACCATCACGCCAGAAAATCCAAAAAGTCACATTGCCAAACAATTGAAGCCCCGAGGTGATCTGTCCCGTTCGGTGCGGATCACTTACGAGCCAGGCCGCTTTGGGGGTGATCCATCCCCAGCGTCGTTGAATCCCGCTTCCGTCAAGGTCGAAGGGGACCACGGTGTTTGTGGAGACTAAGTCCGACAACCGATTCTGGTGGGTGAGCGGAATTATAATGGGAGTGTATCCGCGCATCAACGAATCTAAAGTGACTTGAGCCTTGTTCAGGCTTGCAATTTCTGAGGCGTCCTTTACTGGATCAAGCAATTTCAGCAGATATCGTATGGATTCCTCATTGAATTGCCTAGTCACCATATCGCCGGGCCAGTTTGTACGAACTGGCGTGGCTCTCGTCCCGGGCGCATCGTAATTCTCCTTGATCCACTCCATTTTTTGATAATCTCTCCCCACCTCATATATCAAAGCTAGCTTCAGAGTCTTGCGGTAGGCACTGATGGCTTCCTCTCTACGTCCGGATTCGTCGAGGCACCAAGCGAGCCCAAGATTGGCTGGCAATTGTTTCCAGAAGGAATCCTGCTTCATTGTTGGATTACCGATGAGTGCCAAAGACCTCGCGTAGTGAGTGATCGCACTGGTCAGATGAGATTTGGCTTCTGCTTCCCTATTCGTCGAGGCCAATCTCCCCTCCGGAACCTGGGTGGAAAATGGGATGTCGTAGAAGTCGCCGTTTTCCTTTTCCACTAAAAATACGTTCGCATTGCTGGCGTAGGCCATAGAATGCAATCGTCCCAATTGATAGTGAACGTTCCAACTGTTGGGATTGAGTTCAAGTCGCCCTTGTAAATTGGTCAGGAGGCGATCAATGGGGATTTCCTCCAACTCCGGCTTCCTATAGTGGGCCTCGGCACGCCATGAAGGTGCCAAGCAAACGGCCGCGATCCAAACCAGAAAACACAAACGAGCCATCCTCAAATGATAGCTAGATTTCCGGCTTTTTCAATTAGTTGTGATTGTTTGATTGGCGGCGTTTCCAAGGATCCCATCCGTTCGGGATGAAACGTAGTCGCCACGACTCAGATTTCAGTACGGTTTCTGCCTAATGGGGGGAGAAGGAAGGGGGGATCCAAGTTGGATACCCCGATTGTTCACGCTGGGCGTGCTAATCCATCACGGCCAAATCCATCTCCCGGGTGTAATATACAATTCGACTGCAATTGGAACAGGTTACGAGTTCCGCCTGGGCTCTGCACGAATTGATGACCTGTTGGGGCAGTTTCATGTGGCACCCCCCGCAAACACCGTGTTCGATCCCCACCACGGCGCTGCCGCCTTTGTTTTTGCGAAGCCGCAAATAGCGGGATAGCACATCCGGCTCAATCGCGGCCTCAAGTTCGGTGTAACCTTGCTCCAATTCCGTGGTCTGCTTCGTTAGCCTGATCTCGCGGTCTGCCAGTGCCTTCATCTGTTCAACGGCAATGGCTTGGATTTCGGCGGCTGTCTTGGCTGCGGACTGCTGTTCCTTGGCGGCCACTTCGGCTGCTTCCATTTGGGCTAGCTGCTGATCATCCAGTTGCTCAATGGCCTTTTTACAACCAATGATTTCGTGGGCGAGAGCCTGGTATTCCTCGTTTTTCTTGGTCTGGAATTGCTGGATGGAATACTTGTCAATCTGCTGTTTTTTGGCGATGACCTCAAGTTCCAAACGCTTGCGTTCAGCCTCGATCTCGCGGCTCTTCAGCTTGGCGGCCTCCAGGCCACTCTGGCCGGCCTTTCCTTTTTGATCCAGCATCGTCCTCTCCGGGGCAATATTTTCCAGTTCTTGTTTCGTGCGCTGAAGCCGCAGATCGCGATCTTGCAGGACAAGAAGTTTTTCAATGACGGGAAGCATGGTTTTCAATGGCGTCAAAGTTAATCAGTGAAAAAGGGCAAGTCAATGTTTGCGCGGCGAATAAGGGTATGTCACTGTCAGTCGTGGATGGCCTGTGAGACCATCCGGCCCGGCGCGCGGGACTGATTAGGAGCCCAGTAAAATCAATAGTCCGCTCCATTTGTCACAAAAATGCGCGTTGAGCCCAAAAAGGTATTGAAATCAAACTTTTTTGATCTTACATCTGACCGACGAGTAAATGAAGACCGACTTCGCTGTGACGAGCACTGAGAAAAATAAAAAGCATGGTGCGCCCCAGAAACAGGGGCTGTACGATCCTGCTTTCGAACATGACGCCTGTGGTGTTGGCTTTGTTGCCAACCTCAAAGGCGTTAAATCCCACGAGATCGTTCGTCAGGCGCTCACCATCTTGGTGAACCTTCGTCATCGCGGAGCGTGTGGTTGCGAGATCAACACAGGTGACGGCGCGGGTATTTTAATGCAGGTGCCCCACCGGTTCCTTGCCCGTGAATGCGCACAACTTGGTTTCACCCTTCCCGAAGCCGGTCATTACGGCGTGGGCATGGTTTATTTGCCACCCGATGCCGCTGAGCGCGCTGCCTGCGAAAAGGCATTTGAGTCCATAGTTGTTGCCGAGGGGCAGACTTTCCTTGGCTGGCGCACTGTTCCCACCCGCAATGCGACCCTCGGTGCCACCGCTCGCGGGGCCGAGCCTGTTGTCCGCCAAATTTTCATTGGTCGCAGCCCGAGTATCACTGACGACATGGCTTTCGAGAGGAAGCTATATGTCATTCGTGCCGTGGCGACACATCAAATCCGCCGTGGGGGTGCCTATCAGGGTGGGCCGCTCTTCTACATCCCGAGCCTCTCCTACAAGACTCTGATCTATAAGGGCATGCTTCTGCCGGAGCAAGTGGACGAATTTTTCGGCGATTTGGCTGATCCACTCGTTGAATCAGGCTTGGCCTTGGTCCATTCCCGTTTCAGCACCAACACGTTCCCCAGTTGGGAGCGCTCGCATCCTTACCGCTATATCGCCCACAACGGCGAGATCAACACCCTTCGTGGCAACGTCAATTGGATGCGCGCCCGTGAGGCGATGTTCGAATCCGAGCTTTTCGGAGCCGACATCAAGAAGCTGATTCCGGTGATCGAGACCGATGGCAGTGACTCTGCCATGTTCGATAACTGTTTGGAGCTGCTTGTTCTGTCCGGTCGTCAATTGCCGCACGCGGTCATGATGATGATTCCCGAACCGTGGGCCAACCACGAGTCGATGAGTCCGGAGCGCAAAGCGTTTTACGAGTACCACAGCTGCCTGATGGAACCGTGGGACGGGCCAGCTTCGGTTGCCTTTACTGATGGGATCATGATTGGTGCCACTCTGGATCGCAACGGCTTGCGTCCTTCTCGTTACTATGTGACGAAGGATGATCTCGTAGTCATGGCTTCTGAAGTGGGCGTGCTCGACATCGCTCCGGACCGCATTCTCCACAAAGGTCGTTTGCAGCCGGGCCGCATGTTCTTGGTGGATACCAAGCTGGGCCGCATTGTCTCCGATGAAGAGATCAAGGCATCCATCGTTAAGGAGCATCCTTATCGCGAATGGCTCAATAAATACCTTCTTGATCTGGACAAAGTGCCTGAAGTCCAGCATCTGCCTGAGCCCAGCCATGAAACGGTCATGAAGCGGCAGTTGGCCTTTGGCTATACTTTCGAGGATCTGCGCATCCTGATGGTTCCTATGGCCAAGACCGGCGTGGAAGCCATCGGTTCGATGGGCACAGACACTCCATTGGCTGTATTGTCCGACCAGCCGCAGTCGCTGTTCAACTATTTCAAACAGTTGTTTGCTCAGGTAACCAATCCTCCGATTGACTGTATCCGCGAGGAAATTGTCACTTCGGCTGTCACTACCATTGGTTCCGAGCGCAACCTGCTCGACCCGGTTCCTGAGAGTTGTCGTTTGATCGAGCTCAAGAATCCGGTTCTTACCAACGAAGAATTGGCGAAGCTCCGTCATATTGATATTCCCGGCTTCAAGTCGGTGACTCTTCCTATCCTCTTCAAGGCTGCTGATGGTGCAAACGGTTTGGAGGCCGCTGTCGAGAAGCTCTTCATTGAAGCCTCAACAGCGATCAACGACGGTGCCAACATCCTAATTCTTTCTGACCGTGGTGTGGATGCCACCATGGCTCCGATTCCATCATTGCTTGCCGTTTCGGGGCTTCACCATCATCTGATTCGCGAGGGCACGCGGACTCGCGTTGGTTTGGTGCTCGAGTCGGGTGAGCCCCGCGAGGTGCATCATTTCAGCCTGCTTATTGGCTACGGAGTGGGAGCGATCAATCCTTATCTCGCTTTCGAGACTTTGGACGACATGATCCGCGAAGGCCTCCTGACTGACATCAAGCACAAGGAAGCCTGCAAGAATTTTGTCAAAGCAGCGGTCAAAGGTGTCGTTAAGGTAATTTCCAAGATGGGGATATCAACCATCCAGAGCTACCGTGGCGCGCAGATTTTTGAGGCCATTGGGCTCAAAAAGTCTGTGATTGACCGGTACTTCAGTTGGACCCCCTCCCGTGTCGAGGGCATCGGCATGGATGTCATCGCCCAAGAGATATTGATGCGCCATCATCATGCTTTTCTTGCTCGCCCGCAGGAGACCCACACATTGGACGTCGGAGGCCAGTATCAATGGCGCCGGGATGGTGAGGTTCACCTCTTCAGTCCGCAGACGGTGCATAAATTGCAAAGTGCCGTCCGCAATACCAATTACACCGCTTTCAAGGAATATTCCGCGCTGGTTAACGATCAGACCCGCAAACTTTGTACCCTGCGCGGATTGCTTGAGTTAAAGCCCTTGGGCGCGCCTGTTCCAATCGAAGAAGTGGAGTCCATAGATTCGATCATTTCGCGCTTCAAATCGGGAGCGATGTCTTACGGTTCCATCAGCAGCGAGGCCCATGAAGCTGTTGCGATTGCCATGAATCGCATCGGCGGAAAGAGCAACACGGGTGAAGGCGGCGAAGATCCGGCCCGCTACATCCTGGAGGCGAACGGCGATTCTAAAAATAGTGCGATTAAGCAGGTTGCCTCGGGTCGCTTCGGAGTCACCAGTCAGTACTTGGTGAGCGCCCGCGAAATCCAGATCAAAATGGCTCAGGGAGCCAAGCCGGGTGAAGGTGGTCAACTGCCTGGCGCAAAGGTGTTTCCATCGATTGCCAAAGTGCGGCTTTCCACCCCGGGTGTGGGATTGATTTCGCCTCCGCCCCACCACGACATCTACTCGATTGAAGATCTTGCCGAGCTCATTCATGACCTGAAAAATTCGAACACTCGCGCTCGTATCAGCGTGAAGCTTGTGGCCGAGGTTGGGGTCGGGACGGTGGCTGCGGGTGTGGCCAAGGCTCATGCAGATGTCGTGCTGATCAGCGGATACGACGGCGGCACGGGTGCCTCTCCCATGACCAGCATCAAGCACGCGGGCATTCCGTGGGAACTTGGGCTGGCCGAAACTCACCAGACTTTGGTCCTGAACAATCTGCGCAGCAGAATCCGTGTGGAGACGGACGGCCAATTGAAGACCGGTCGCGATGTCATAGTGGCGGCCCTGCTTGGAGCCGAGGAATTTGGTTTTGCCACTGCGCCTCTGGTTTCCCTTGGGTGCATCATGATGAGGGTCTGCCATCTCAACACCTGTCCCGTGGGCGTGGCCACTCAGGATCCCAAACTGAGGAAGAATTTCACGGGAGATCCCGCTCACGCCGTAAATTTCATGCGCTTTATCGCCATGGAAGTCCGCGAGCTTATGGCTCAGATGGGCTTTCGCGGCATCAACGAAATGGTGGGTCGTGTGGACTGTCTGGAGGCGCGCAAAGCCGTGGATCACTGGAAAGCACGGGGATTGGATTATTCCAAGATTCTGTTCTCGCCCAAAGTCGGCCCTGAGGTGGGGCGTTTTGCGACCGAGACGCAGGATCACGGCCTTGATACTGCCCTCGACAACACTACGTTGCTCAAAGTTTGCGCTCCAGCGTTGGAACGTGGGGAAAAAGTGGTCGCTGATATCCCGATCAGGAATGTCAACCGCGTGGTCGGCACGATTCTGGGCAGCGAAGTTACCCGCAAATACGGAGCAGCTGGTCTTCCTGATGGAACCATCCAGCTCAATTTTAAGGGATCCGCAGGTCAGAGTCTGGGGGCTTTCGTGCCGAGGGGAATTACTCTGACTTTGGAAGGCGATGCCAACGATTATGTCGGCAAAGGCCTAAGCGGCGGGCGTATCGTGATTTATCCGCCCAGGACCTCAACCTTCCTTCCTGAGGAAAACATGATCATCGGCAATGTTGCGCTCTATGGCGCGACCAGCGGTGAGGCTTTCTTCCGCGGTATGGCTGGTGAACGATTCTGCGTGCGCAACTCTGGTGTCCGCACAGTGGTTGAATCCGTGGGTGATCACGGTTGCGAGTACATGACAGGCGGCACTGTGGTGGTGCTTGGTTCGACCGGGCGTAATTTTGCGGCAGGCATGTCCGGCGGTATAGCGTACATCCTTGATCTGAAAAATGATTTTGCCCCGAAGTGCAACATGCAAATGGTGGCTTTGGAGCGCCTCAGTGATCCTGAAGAGATTGAGGACGTGAAACGCCTCATTCAAAAACACGCACAACTGACAGGAAGCGCCCTGGCCTCCAATATTATTAATCTCTGGAGCGATATGGTGCCAAAATTTGTCAAAGTCATGCCCAAGGATTACAAACGCGTGTTGGAAGCCTTGAAGAAAGCAACCGCTTCAGGTCTGAGCGGCGAGGACGCTGTGATGGCGGCATTTGAGGAAAACGCACGCGACGCGGCACGTGTCGGAGGCGGTTAAGCCGGTAAACAAACTGATCAAAACTCTTTATCGTAAATAGACATGGGTAAACCCACAGGCTTCATAGATTACCTGCGCGAGTTGCCGTTGGACCGCAGCTCCATCGCCCGCATCAAGGATTGGAACGAATTCCATGAGCACATGGATGACACAAAGCTGCGGGATCAGTCAGCCCGCTGCATGGATTGCGGAGTACCATTTTGCCACACTGGCAATCTGATCAGTGGGATGGCCTCCGGCTGCCCCATTAACAACCTGATCCCCGAGTGGAATGATCTCGTGTATCGGGGATTGTGGCGTGAGGCGCTGCAACGCCTGCACAAGACTAATAATTTCCCCGATTTTACCGGGCGGGTTTGTCCGGCCCCGTGCGAAGGCTCCTGCGTCCTGGGCATTAATAATCCTCCTGTCACCATTAAGAACATTGAAGTCTCAATCGCCGATAAGGGTTGGGATGAAGGTTGGATCAAACCAGAACCTCCCACTCGGCGCACCGGCAAAAAAGTGGCTGTCATTGGTTCAGGCCCTGCCGGACTTTCCGCAGCGGCACAACTCAACAAAGCGGGCCATAATGTCACGGTCTTCGAGCGCGCCGATCGCATTGGCGGATTGCTGATGTATGGCATCCCCAATATGAAGTTGGACAAGAGCGTGGTCGACCGTCGCGTCGATCTGCTTTCCAAAGAGGGCGTGGTTTTCCTCACAAACACCGAAGTTGGCCGCAATTATCCGGCGGAAAACCTGCTCCGTGAATTTGAGGCCGTGGTGCTTTGCACCGGTGCGACCAAACCCCGTGATCTGCCTATTGAGGGCCGCAATCTTAAGGGTGTTCATTTCGCCATGGAGTTCCTCCAAGGGAACACCAAGGCTCTGCTCGACAAGCAATTGGATTCCGTCGCCATCTCCGCCAAGGGCAAGGACGTCATCGTGATTGGTGGCGGCGATACTGGCACCGACTGCGTGGGAACTTCCATGCGCCACGGCTGCAAAAGTCTGGTGCAAGTCGAAATTTTGCCGCGCCCGCCTGAAGCGCGCGCCAAGGACAATCCGTGGCCGGAGTGGCCCAAGGTCTATAAAATGGACTACGGTCAAGAGGAGGCTGCCGCCAAGTTTGGTGAGGATCCCCGGGTTTATCTCACCACGGCCAAGAAGTTCATGACTGACGAAAGTGGCAACCTTTCAGGGGTGCATCTCGTTACCATTCAGTGGACAAAAAACGACAAAGGGCAGTTCGTGCCAAAGGAAATTGAAGGTTCTGACCGGATTCTTCCTGCCCAGCTTGTCCTACTCGCCATGGGATTCCTCGGGCCCGAGCAACCGCTGCTGGAGCAGTTGGGCGTCGAGCGCGACGCACGCTCCAACGTCAAGGCCGAGCACGGCCAGTTCACGACCAGTGTCAAAGGTGTCTTTGCCGCTGGCGATGCCAGACGCGGCCAAAGCTTGGTGGTTTGGGCTTTCAGCGAAGGTCGTGCGGTTGCCCGCGAGGTGGATCGCTTCCTAATGGGTTCAAGCGACCTCCCTTAAGCAGGCTTGATTTCGTAACGGCGGGTGAGACTCTAGTCTTGTCCGCCGTTTTTCTTTTCCTGCCATGATACGTAACATTCTCTTCGATTGGTCCGGTACCTTGGTTGATGATCTGCCCGCCGTTTGGCGTGCCACCAATCATGTGTTTCGACTTGCCGGCATCGAAGCGATGTCATTGGAGACTTTTCGTCAGGAATTCTCTCTTCCATTCAAAAATTTCTACGATCGTTTCACGCCTTCGACCCCCATGCCTCAACTTGAGGTCTGGTATCATGAGCACTTTAAGGCCGCTCAGGATGACGTTCTTGCACTGCCTCACGCCCGGGAATTCTTACAAGTTTGCCGTGATCGGGGTATCCGCACGTTCCTTCTCAGCACGATCCATCGAGATCACTACGAGGCTCAATCCAAGTCCACCGGTTTGGCTTCATTCATTGACCGCCCGTACATAGAGATTTTGGACAAACGCCTCAAAATCAGGGCCATACTCGAAGAAAACAAGCTTAAGGCTGATGAAACCCTTTTCATCGGCGACATGGAGCACGACATCGAGACCGCTCGTGTGGGAGGTGTTTTTTCTTGCGGAGTGCTGACAGGCTATAACACTTTGGCCCAATTGCGACAGGCCAAGCCGGATTTGCTCGTCGAGCATCTCAGTGAGTTGAGAAGGGAGCTTGAAGCCTATGAGTGGGATCTCCACAGGCTTCACGAGGTCCGGCCTCACGCCAAAGAACGTTTTCCCATGTCCACTGTGGGTGCCCTCATCCGTAATGATCAAGGCCACGTGCTAATGATTCAGACTCACAAATGGTCCAATATGTGGGGGATTCCCGGCGGCAAAATTAAATATGGGGAGACCTCGGTTGACGCATTGCGCCGCGAAATATTGGAGGAGACCCAGTTAAGGATAACCGGAATCGAATTCGAAATGGTGCAGGATTGCATTTCCTCGAAAGAGTTTTACCACGAGGCTCATTTTCTCCTTTTGAACTATACGTGCCGGGTTGAGGGAGCCAGCGAGGTCACCCTTAATCACGAGGCTCAAGTCAGCCGCTGGGTGGGGCTCCGTGAAGCGCTCAACATGCCTCTGAATCAACCGACCCGAACGCTTATCCAATACGTTCTGGCCAAGACTACATTCTAATGGACCGCATCACCATCAGCGATCTTTCGGTCAACTACCGTGTTGGAGTTCCCGATGAGGAACGAGCCAAATTACAGCCACTGCTAATCACGGTGGAAATTAAGTCAGACTTCGCCGCCGCTGCCGAAAGCGATGAATTGGCGCTGACGATTGATTATTTTGCGGTGACTCAGCGTTTATTGCACTTCGGCGCCGGACACGAATGGAAATTGATTGAGAAGCTCGCCGTAGACATGGCAAAGATGATTCTCACCGAGTTCCACGCCTTTGAAGTCTCCGTGAAAATAAAGAAATTTATAATGCCGGAAGCTCGTTATGTTTCGGTCGAAGTCACGAGGCAGCGTCCCTCTTCGCATTGAAGCGGCTTCTTCCCAACAATAACCTTTGTCGGTTTGCGCGGTGTCGCTTATGAAAGCGGCATGCGCATCACGTTCCTGAGTGGCCCGGCGGGCAGCGGAAAGACATTCCGCTGCGTGAAGGAGGCTTCCGCCCGTTTGGGGGCGAATCCGTTGGGCGCTCCGCTCATTTTCGTTGCGCCCCGCCAATCCACCTTTCAGCTGGAGCGCATGGTCCTCGAACAGCCGACACCCCGCTCTTTTTCTCGTCTACATATCCTCTCGTTTGCGCGCCTTGCTCAATTCATCTTTGAGCAATTGGGACTTCAACCTCCGGACCTGCTGGCTGAGGAGGGCAGAGTGATGGTGTTGCGGTCCCTCTTGGCCCGGCACGGCCATGAACTACGAATTTTTAAGGCTAGTGCGCGCCGCGGTGGGTTTGCGCAGGAACTGAGCGAGATGCTGCGTGAGTTTCAAGCCTCGCGTATTGAGCCGGAATCCATTCAACGGGTCTCTCTTCGGCAAAAGGGCGACCGACTGGGCGATAAGTTGCATGACCTCGCCCATTTATTGGGGCTCTACGAGCGATGGCTGAAACGAGAGGGTCTGGCTGATGCGGATACACTCTTCATCGCGGCCAGCCGTTTGCTGCAAACAACCGATCTGGGTTTGTCTATTGAGCACGTTTGGCTGGATGGATTCGCCACGCTGCACGCGCATGAAACGCGTTTGCTCAGTGAGGTTTTGACCCGCTCGGCCGGTGCCACGCTTGCATTTTGTTGCACGGAGGCTTCGGCTCCGCATCTTGAATTGGTCCGACAAACGAAGGAACGCGTTTGGCAAACCTGCGAATCGATCAACGGTGCGGAGTTGCTTCAGGCGGAGATAAAGCGCGAATGCGTTGGCAGCCGTTTCTGCAAATCAGCATCGCTGGCTCACTTGGAACAGTGTTGGTGGTCACAAAGCGTTTGGGCGGGGGATTCACCAAACGTTGATCTCGTGCGAGCCATGAATCCTGAGGAGGAAGTGGTGCATGCCGCGCGCACCGTTTTGAAATATGTCCAGGCAGGGGGACGTTTTCGCGAGGTGGGTCTGATGGTTCGCCAGTTGGAGGAATGGCAGGAACCGGTCCGACGCATTTTTGCGAGATACGGAATTCCCAGTTTCATTGATGGCCGCCAACCGGTGACGCACCATCCATTGGCCGAATTGACTAGGGGCGCGGTGGCGACAGTGGTTTTCGGGTGGCATCACGAGGACGTGATGAGAACGCTTAAATCAGGATTGACCCCGCTCTCCACGCCTGAGCTGGATTGGCTGGAGAACGAGTGTCTAGGGAAGTGGGGCGATTCAGCACTCTGGAAGCCTGATTGGACTCGTCCTGAGCACTTGGAGGTGACTCTGTTTCAGCGGTTGGTGTCACTGCGTGAAAAGGTGCTTGCCCCGTTGGAAATGCTGGCTGTCGTGCTTCGGACTCCTCGGTCAAACGGTGTGCAGTTTGCTGATGCGATTGAGCAGCTTTGGCTGGGCTTTGACGTCGAGGAGACCCTCAAAAAATGGGGGAAAGAGGCGCGGAGTGGCGAGGCGGAGCGACATCAGGGAGTCCTGGATCAGTGCCGCGCCTGGCTTGGCGGCATTAGGACGGCCTTTGGTCATACCGAACTGAGTTCTGCGGAATGGATTCCGATCATGGACTCGGGACTTTCCGCTCTGTCAGTGGGCCTGATCCCGCCCGTCTTGGATCAAGTGGTGGTCGGCGCAGTGGATCGAACGCGCAACCCGGAACTTCTGTTGACCATTATTTTAGGGCTCAACGAACAGGTCTTTCCCCGAATTGCGGAAGCCCCATTATTGCTCTCAGAACCGGAGCGCTTGCGGCTTGAGTCCGATGGACTTTCCCTCCCATCAGCCCAGACCCACCGCCTGGCCAACGAGCAGTTTCTCAGTTACATCGCGTTTACCCGGTCTTCAAAACATATTGTGGCCGTTTGGTCGCAGCACGATCTGTCAGGCACGCCGATCAATCCGTCGAGCATTGTCCGGCGCTTGCAACGAATTTTCCCAATGGTGGAGGTCGGTCAGAGCGATCTTCCCCAAGCATTACAACCGGAAACGGCTTTGATTCCGGAGGAGCTGTTTGATGGTTATTTGGGCGATGAATCGTTTGCCAGGTGGCTCGGCTCGAATGTTCCCCCGGTTTTGGAACCCAACCCCGGCGAAACCCTTCGGCCGGATGTTGCGGCCCGATTGTACGGCAAATCACTGGTTACATCACCCTCGCGTTTCGAGGATTTTGGACGGTGTCCCTTTCGTTTTTTTTCCAGCCAGGGTCTGCGTGCCAAGGAACGCGAGAAGTTTGAATTAGGTGTGCGGGAGCAAGGCTCGCTCATGCACGAAGTCCTGGCTGGGTTCCACTTGGAGATCGCAAAGCAAAATCGGAGATGGCGGGATCTAAGCCCGACAGAAGCAAGCGAATTGATGGGGACCGTGGTGGATCGGGTGGGGCCAAAGTTTGAGATGGGTGTGGCCACCAGTTCAGCAAGAAACCGCTTCTTGGTGGGATTGCACAAAACGCGTCTTCAAGTGCTTGCGGCCACGCTGGTGGATTGGATGCGCTTCTATTTGTTGGATCCGCAGCATGTTGAGGCGCGTTTTGGTGATGGGGGTGTTTATCCCCAGTTGAATCTGAAAATCGACGAGGCACACCAACTATCGTTTGTGGGCAAGATTGACAGGATCGATTTGTTCCCTCCAACGGAAGGTGGACCGAATGCATTTACGATCATCGACTACAAAACCAACGTGCAGCCATTCAAAAGGATTTTGGTCGCCAACGGGCTTCAAATCCAAATGTTGGTCTACATGAAGGCCGTGCAGGACTCTCAACCAGAAGCCCTTTCCTGTGCAGGCGTTTTCTACATTGGGATGGGGAAAGGCGAGCGGAGGAAGCCAGTGAAGAGATCCGAGTTTGAGCGCGAAACCCCGATTGCCAGGACCGGAGAGGACCACAGAATGGAGGGGCTTTTTCGTTTGGAAGACCGCCTCATCCTGGATGCCAATCCCGGTGTCTCCAATGGGGTTCATCTTAAAGGCCGCATTAACAACGATGGAAACCCAGCCAAAAATTCGTTCAATGCTTTGGGGGATTTTGAATTCCGTAATGTGCTCTTACAGTTTGAAGCGAATGCGGTCGAGGCCGGGCGAAGTATTTACAGCGGTGACGCCGCCATCCGCCCCTATAGGCTTTTAAAGGAAACGGGGTGCAAGAACTGTTTTTATGCTGGCGTCTGCCGCATTGATCTTTGGACTCATCGCAATTACAGGGAGTTGCTCTGATCATGTCTTTTACTGAATCACAACAACAGGCCATTGATTGCCGCGGCACATTGCTGGTCATGGCCGGTGCCGGCACCGGCAAGACACGGACTTTGGTGGAACGCTGTGCCGGCGGCATCTGCCGCGCGGACGATCCCATCAGCGTCTCACAACTTTTTGTGGTTACTTTCACGAAAGCAGCTGCTGCTGAGGTTCGACGCCGTCTGAGCGAGAGATTGGAAAAGGCGGTGACGACCGATCCCTCAAACCATCATCTTCAAGAGCAGATTGAACTGTTGGATACAGCTCATATTTCAACGCTTCATAGTTTTTGTTTCCGCCTGATTCGTGAGCATTTCTACGATTTGGGCCTCGATCCCCAATCTGCGCTCATGGAGGAGACCGATGCACGATTGATGATGGATGAGGTTCTCGAGGGATTTCTTGAGCGTCAATACTCATCGATTACCGCAGAGAGTCTTGAGACGCAGGCCTTGATCCGGAATTTCTTTGGTGGTGATGACGAACCCTTGTGCGACCTTGTTCGTGAAATTCATCACTATTCCCAGACGCTGCCCGATCCCGCGCTTTGGTTCAAAGCGCAGGAGGAGCGCATGGCTCATTCTGAACCCACAGCGTGGAAGCGGCAGTCTGAAATCGCCATCCGACTTTGGGCATCCGAACAACTCGAAGCCCACAGCTCCCTGACTTCGGAAAATCCGTTGAAGGAAGTATTGTGTCGTGGTTTTGAGGAAATCCTTGCCCATCCTCACAGGCTTTCCGACGTTCTTGCGGTTATTCGAAAATTTGATGATGAAAAAGCGCATTGGCCCAAGGGGACGAAAGGGAGGCATCGCGAGCCCATCAAAAAAAGCCTGTCCTCCTATGTTGAGCTAAGCTCTATGATCGACCCGGCCAACATGGCGCAGGACTGGCTTTTCACTCAACCTCCATTGCTCTCTATTCTCCGGATCGTTCGCGAATTTGGCAGGCAATACACCGAGCAAAAAGAGCAGGAAAGCCTGTTGGATTTTCATGATCTTGAGCAGTTGAGCCTTCGATTGCTTTGGTCTTCCACATCGGCGCTTCCCACTCCTCTGGCTGCCGAGTGGAGGTCCCGATTCCGCGAGATTTATGTCGATGAATATCAGGATATCAACGAGGCCCAAGATCTGATTATTCGTTCGCTGTGTCAGCCTGGTTTTGAAGGAAACCGTTTTCTGGTGGGCGATGTGAAGCAGAGCATTTATCGCTTTCGTCAGGCGCAGCCGGAACTATTCCTGGGTTACAGCAAGGCATGGGGTAGCAGCAGGTCTTCTGAAGGCCGCACTGTTCACCTATCGGAAAATTTTCGCAGTCATCCCCAGGTGCTGAATTTCATCAACCACCTGTTTCGGCAACTGATGGTCAGACAGATTGCAGAGATGGAGTACGATCAAAACCAGGAACTTCGTTTTGGTGCGGAGAAGCACCGGGAAGCCTTCTCGCGCTCAGCCGAAAATGCACCACTGGTCGAGATTCATTGGTTGAGAAAATTGTCAGCCGACGCAGAGGCCGAAACTCAGGCTGCCCCCTCAGAGGAAACCGCCGAGGAAGGGAGTGAAGGCGCGGCGGCTTTGGAAAACTTGATGGCAACGGAGCGCGAGGCACTCTTAGTGGCCCAGCTTCTCCAGAGCATGCATTCCGGGAAACGCTCGATCTGGGATGAATCAAAATCTCAGTGGAGACCCGTTGAATGGGGTGACGTGGTGATTCTGCTGCGATCGCCCAAAAAGCAGATCCAAGGTTTCGCCAAGATCTTTCAGGCACTGAATATTCCGTTACAAACGCCTTCAGTGTTGATTGAGGATTCGATTGAAGTGCTGGATCTTCTGAACGTGCTGGCCTTGTTGGACAATCCTCTACAGGACATCCCACTGGTCGCGATTCTGCGCTCGCCTTTCGTTGGCCTCGGTCTCGATGAGCTGGCGGAGATTCGAATGGGACAGCCGCGGGGCTTTTTCCACGAGGCGCTTCGACAGTTTCTCGCGAGCGATCGGAGCGAGCCCCTCCGCAAGAAATTGTCCCAGTTCTTTGATCGATTGGCACGATGGAGGAATGATTCCCGGCACGATTCCGTCAGCGGGCGGCTGGAATCCATCCTCCGAGAGACTCACTATCTTTCGTGGTTGGGCCAGCAGGACAGAGGGCAGCACCGGCAGCAAACCGTGGCGCATTTGTTGGAGATTGCCCGCAACTTTGACCGGACCGCGCGTGGTGGTCTTTATGGTTTCCTGCGATTTTTGGAGCAGCGCGAAGGCGCGTCAAAGGCGGTGGACCTGCCTAATCCGTCTGGTGAGACGGGCGTCCGGATTATGTCGATCCACGCCAGTAAGGGGTTGGAATTTCCGGTGGTGGTGCTGGCGGGAGTGTGTTCTAAATTCAACGATCGTGATTCGCGCGCCAAAGTCATATTGGACAGTGCATTGGGTCTTACTTCCGTAGTGATGCCGCCTGACGCGGCTGTGGAGTACCAGAGTTTCGGGTATTGGATGGCACGTAATCGTGAGATCAGTGCCAATATGGCTGAGGAATTGCGCATTATGTACGTGGCTCTCACACGTGCCCAATCGCGCCTCTTGGTGGTTGGATCGCCCAGCGAAAAACAGTTGGAAAAATGGAGTGAGAAGAACGAAACCCCGTTTCCATTACATGCCATTAAATCAGCCCGATCCCTCGCTGATTGGATTGGACCACTTGCTTCTTCTTCTCAGGCAACGCGGGGCGGGTGGAAGTGTATCGTGCATGAGACGACTGCGGCGGTAGTTGAGCTAAAGGCAGCCTCTACTCAAGCGACTTGGGACGAAGTGGTCAGCCAGGAAACCAGTGAGAAGCTCAAGACGCGGTTTGGCTGGAAATATCCTTTTGACGTTTCGACGAAGCAAGCTGCCAAGACCACTGTGACCGGTCTTCGAAAGCAGGCCAATATATCAATGGACGACGATGCCCCCGCAAGACCAATCAATCTTGCGCGCGCGGTTGGAGCCGACTCGGGAGCTGACGCGCTGCTTTTTGGCAATGCCCACCATCGTTGCCTACAAAGCCTTAATCTTGGCAGGGCAGGTGATCCGGCCTCGATCAAAATGGAAATACTAAGGATGGTTAGTGAAGGAAGCCTCACTCCCCAGGAAGCATCGCTAATTGATGTTGAAGGCTTGAGGGCTTTGTTTGCCACCGAGCTTGGCCGGCAGCTTGTGACTCATGCCGAACAGGTTCACCGCGAGATGCCATTTACCTGCCGTCTCGAGCAATCCGGGTTGCCCCCGTCGCTCAAAAATATCATCGAAGTGCCGCAGGGCGATTTTGTGGTCCTGCAGGGCATCGCTGATCTAGTTTGGATCAGGGAAAATGATTTCATGCTGCTCGATTTGAAAACAGATGACATCGGTACATCGCAAGCTGCCGAAAGAGCCCTTCAATACCAACCGCAGTTGGAGCTGTATGAAGGAGCTATTCAAGGTATGTTGGGCAAAGAGTGCAGGGGAAAACTCTTCTTCTTTCTACGTCCCAGAATGCTTCTGGTTGTCTGATTCTTGAAATATGGCCATGTTTCTATCCATCTGACACTGGCTGGGATTGCTTGCGTCAGCGTCGGCATTTGTTAAGAGTAAGGACGAAAATTAAACTTAGTTATGCGATTCCTTCAAATTTTCTTGGCATCATTAACCCTCTTTTGTTGGCCAGCCAAAGCCGCCAATTTCAACGCGTTTCAGGACATCGAAATCCCTTACAAGAAGTACGTTCTGCCCAATGGGTTGACTCTCATAGTGCATCAGGACCGGAAGGCTCCGATTGTTGCCGTTAATATTTGGTATCATGTGGGTTCGAAGAACGAGCGACAGTCACGTACTGGTTTCGCCCACCTTTTTGAGCATTTGATGTTCAATGGAAGCGAGAACTTCAACGACGATTTTTTTAAGGCCATTGAAAAGATCGGAGCCACAGACGTCAACGGCACCACCAGTGAGGACCGCACCAATTATTTCGAAAACGTCCCTAAGGACGCACTGGACGTGATCCTTTGGTTGGAATCGGACCGAATGGGGCATTTCAAGGGGGCCATTACTCAGGAACGGCTGGATGAACAGCGGGGCGTTGTCCAAAATGAGAAGCGACAGGGTGAAAACCAGCCCTACGGTTTGACTTCGGAGCTTATGCCAAGGGCGACTTATCCATCAGGGCACCCCTATTCATGGAGTGTTATTGGCTCCATGGATGACTTGAATGCTGCTTCCCTCGATAACGTAAAGCAATGGTTTTCCACCTACTACGGTCCGGCTAACGCAGTTCTTGTGCTGGCAGGGGATATCGATTTTGAAACAGCCAAGAGCAAGGTTGAAAAATACTTCGGCGACATTCCATCAGGCCCGCCTCTGGCGCGTTTCAGCCAGTGGGCAGCTCAGCGAACTGGTTCCCAGAGGCAAATCATGCAGGACCGGGTTCCTCAGGCCCGACTATATAAGGTTTGGAACATCCCAGGCTATCGCGACCAGGATACCGTGCTTCTCGAATTGGCTTCAGGCATTCTTGCAGGCGGAAAAAATTCCCGCCTATATCAACGACTGGTTTATAAAGAGCAGATCGCGTCCGACGTCTCAGCTTATGTCGATCGCCGGGAGATTGGCGGGCAATTTCACTTGGACGTCACAGCTCGTGCTGGCCATGATTTGGCTCAGATCGAAAAAGAGGTGGATGAAGAGCTGGCTACTCTGCTTCGAGCAGGTCCGTCCGAGGCTGAATTACTGCAAGTGCAGAGCGTGGCGTTGTCGGGATTTGTTCGAGGCATCGAACGCATCGGCGGCTTTGGAGGCAAGAGCGATTTGCTCGCTCAAAGCGAAGTTATGGGAGGCTCGCCTGATTTCTATAAAACGAATCTCAAATGGATCCGTGAGGCAAAACCTGAACAAATAAAGAAAGCGGCCCACCAGTGGTTGAGCGATGGGGTTTTCAACCTGGAAGTTCATCCTTTCCCCGATTTCAAGGCAACCGAGGCGAACACCAAGCGATCTGCAATGCCTGAACCTGAAGGCTCTGTGGAAACCAGGTTCCCGACCATCGAGCGGGCCGAATTGAGCAACGGTTTGAAGATAGCGCTGGCTCACCGTAGCGGGGTTCCGATGGTGCATTTTTCTCTGATGGTCGATTCTGGTTATTCCGCTGATCCTGCCGGGAAGTCAGGCTTGGCTGGGTTGACGGCCGACATGTTGGATGAAGGCACCAAGACCCGAAATGCATTGCAGATCAGCAAGGATGAGGAACTTTTGGGTGCCGAACTTGATTTTCGCGCGGGCGCTGATTTTTGCGGCGCGAGGCTTTCGGCGTTGAAGCAAAATTTGGACAAATCATTGGAGCTTTTCGCTGACCTCATCGTCAATCCCGCCTTCCGTGAGTCCGATTTCAAGCGAGTGCAACAACTTCAACTTGATGCGATTCAACAGGAAAAGGCTGAGCCCTTTGGCATGGCCTCCCGTGTTTTGCCTGTAATCATCTATGGGTCGAATCATCCCTATGGTGCGCCCTCGAGCGGAAATGGCAGCGAGGATTCCGTCCGTAAACTCACTCGCGAGGATGCTCTGAGGTTTCACAGGGAATGGTTCAAGCCTAATAATTCCACCTTGATCATCGTAGGCGACACGACTATCGAAGAGATGAAAGTGAAGCTTCAAAAAGTGTTTAGCGAATGGGAGCGGGGGCAGATCACTACCAGAACTATTCCGGCAATCCTGAACAAGTCCGAATCCATTCTGTATCTCATGGACAGGCCGGATTCGATGCAGTCGCTGATCGGGGCAGGCATCGCCACTGTCCCGAGTAATAATCCGGATGAGATTGCCATTCAATGCATGAACAACATCCTCGGTGGAGAGTTTACCTCCCGGCTGAATATGAATTTGCGGGAGGATAAGCATTGGGCCTACGGAGCGGGAAGCTTTGTGGCGGATGCACGCGGGCAGCGTCTATTTATGGCCTACGCACCTGTTCAAACTGACAAAACCAAAGAAGCGATTCTGGAAATGATGAAGGAATTGAAGGGAATCGTCGATGACAAGCCTGTCGTTAAGGCAGAGCTCGACAGGACGCAGCGACAAATGACCTTGGAGATGGCAGGACGCTGGGAAACGCTCAGAAGTCTGTCACGGTCCGTGTCTCAATTAGTTTATTTCGGCTTGCCTGACGATTTTTACCAAACCTACGCCTCAAATGTCAGGGGGTTGACCTTGGATTATGTGTCCAAGGCCTCAAGGATGGTCATCCAGCCGGAGAAAATGGTTTGGGTAGTGGTTGGAGACAAAGCCAAGATCGAGCCGGGTTTGCGCGAACTCGGGTTCAAAACGATTCGTTATCTGGATAAAGATGGGAAGGCCCTTGATTAAGTATTTCGCGGCGCGGCAGTGATTTTGCCGATTTGGCATCTGAACCGAATGGAAAGGCAAGGTTGCCAACTGAACATCTGGGGGTATTCTTATGCCCACAACCTCCCCGGACAATTCCGGGCCAGCCAAGGATTATTTCTTTTATGATTACTCGTCGTCATGCGATTAAAACGTTGGGTACGGCCAGCCTGGTTTTTGCGGCCGCCAAACTTCCTCCATCCTCAGCCCAAGCACCTGCACCAGCCCCCCCGAGCGGGCCGTTTAAGCTTGAGCCGCTCCCTTATTCTGCTGACGCACTGGAACCCTTTATTGATGCGCGCACCATGGAGATTCATCACGACCGGCACCATGCCACTTACGTGGCCAATCTGAACAAGGCCGTCATCGACCAGCCGAAGTTGGCTTCCCAATCGGTTGAAGCCATCCTGCGTGATCTGGCTGATGTTCCCCCTTCGGTGAAGACTGCCGTGCAAAATCATGGTGGCGGCCATTACAACCACACTCTGTTCTGGGAACTCCTCAAAAAGGACGCTGGCGAGCCCAAGGGGGATCTGGCCATGGCAATTAATGGGAAATTTGGATCGTATAAAGGGTTCCAAGAGCAGTTCACCAAAGCCTCCCTTGGCGTATTTGGTAGCGGTTGGGCCTGGCTTTGTCTGGACAAAGAAAAACAATTGCTCATCGAAACCACTCCCAATCAGGACAGCCCAGTGAGCAAGGGGCGCAATGTCCTTCTTGGAATCGACGTTTGGGAGCACGCCTACTACCTAAAATACCAGAACAAACGCGCCGATTACGTGGCCGCTTTTTACAACGTCATCAACTGGGACTTTGTTGCGGCCCGGATGGATCAGTTCGTGAAGAAGCCTTAAGGATCCGGCTCACTTTAGCTGTCCATTGTTTGGTAGGTGAAACCAAGATGGATGTGGAGGCCGCAAATCATAGTCTGGTGCTGATGCACCAAGCTTTTTTTTGTCCTTCTTGATTTTTTTCCATTGAACGGATGTTCAGATGGTTTCTCCAGCCGTGGGCAGAGCACCGTATTAGACCGTATGGCCGGCTGATCAGTTCCCAATATGGTTGCCCTATCGGGTAATCATATGAACTTCATTTTCAGTAGGCTTGGTTTGGTTGCGGGATTGGCGATGATGCTGGCTTATTCGGCACAGTCTGCGGACAAGTGGGCATTTGGGGGCGAATTGTTCGCCCATGCCACTCAAGACGGGCAACAGGCCTATTTGTTCGTCCACAAGAATCCAAGTCAGCAGGATTGCGGCCTGCCGGGCATTGCCTATAAGCCCGCTCATCGCGTTGGGCTCAAAGCCGTTTCGGTCCTTATGAAAGCCGACCCCAGCGATGTTTCCACCCATTATTTTGGTGTTTACGTCAATACGTTGGAAGGCTTCAGAACTAACGCGCTTCTCGGGCAATTTTTCCAATTCGATCCAAGCCAACCTTCCACCTTTGTTGCGGAACCTTGGGAGCCAAATGGTACTGCCACTGATTTTATGATCATCACGCTGATTTTCAACCAACCCGTGGAGCTGACTCCGGATCATTCCTGGATGATTTCACCCGTGATCAAACTGGATGTTTTTCTGGATCAGGATTACTTGCCGTCCATGATCGCCTGCCAAAGTTCCTCCGTTGGGAAAGCTCGAAGGCCAACAATCTTCAAAATCGATGAGTACTCCACTCAAACTGTCACTTTGGAGGCCGGTGAATATGTGACGCGAAGGAGCAGTGTTCCAGTGGCTTCGCAGTTCGCAGCCGACCTGCTAATTTCCACCCCTCCCAGGCACTCTGATGGCAATTCCATCGTGGTGAACTTAACCACCCCTTCTCTAAGTCCGTAACTCAATTGGGGTGGACGCTTCTCATCGGAGAACGAGTTCAAGTTCAGCGTTGCCAAACGCCTCCATGTCTTGTGGTTTTCTTTCTGCTTGGAGTTTCAGAAATTCCATTTGTTTCAGCGCTGACAGGGTTTTTCGATCAGCTCCCACAAAAGCTTTAAGAATATTTCTCGGGCGATAACATTCGTGTCTGCCGCATCCGACCTCTTTTTGATCACGCGTCTACTGGTCAAAACTGATTTGTCAGTGTAAAAACCCTGCCAAGATATGAGCGTTCGACGAGGAAAAACCGTCCCTGCAACTACTCCGTCCTCCACTGTTGAGGCGGCCCACCCCACTTTTCATAAGCTTCTCGTGGCAAACCGGAGCGAAATATCCATCAGGGTGTTTCGCGCGGCCACTGAATTGGGGCTGCGCACGGTTGCGATTTACGCGCAGGAAGATCGGCTTTCCATCCACCGTTTTAAGGCTGATGAAGCTTATTTGGTGGGCGAGGGGAAGGGGCCGGTGGCGGCTTACCTCGATATTCCTGGAATCGTTTCTTTGGCCAAGGCCAAAGGAGTGGACATGATCCACCCGGGTTACGGATTCCTATCGGAAAACGCTGATTTTGCCCAGGCGTGCATAGATCAGGGCATCACGTTCGTCGGACCAAGACCCGAGCTTCTCAGATTGATGGGGGATAAAGTGGCGGCGCGCGCTTTAGCGGAAAAAGTTGGTGTGCCAACACTCCCGGGAACGCCCGACCCAGTCAATGACCGGGCAGAGGCGTTGAGGATCGCCAAAAGCATCGGCTTTCCACTGATCATTAAAGCGGCATTCGGCGGCGGCGGGCGCGGCATGCGTGTGGTGGAAAAGGCAGCGGACCTTGCCAACCTTCTTGATGAAGCGCAAGGGGAGGCGGGCCGGGCTTTTGGAAATTCGTCTGTCTTTCTTGAAAAATACATCAGGCGCGCCAAGCACGTTGAGGTTCAGATATTAGGAGATCGCCATGGCAACATTCTCCACCTGCACGAGCGCGATTGTTCTGTCCAACGCCGGCATCAAAAAGTGGTGGAAATTGCCCCTTCGGTTGATCTTCCCATCAAGGTGCGTCAAGAGCTTTGTGATGCAGCAGTGAAAATTGCGGCGGGTATCCACTACGACAATGCCGGCACGGTTGAGTTTCTGCTGGATCAAGATTCCAACGAGTGGTTTTTCATTGAGATGAACCCGCGCATTCAGGTGGAGCACACGGTTACTGAGGTCATCACGGGAATTGATCTGGTTCGCGCCCAAATTTTGGTCGCGCAGGGTCATTCGCTGCATGGGCCGGAGCTTGCTCTGCCTCAGCAGAACGAAATTCCGAGAACCGGGTTTGCCGTGCAGGCTCGCATCACTACGGAAGATCCGGAGAATAAGTTTACGCCCAATTACGGACGAATTTTAACCTACCGTTCGGCGGCGGGTTTTGGAGTTCGTTTGGATGGAGGGCTGGGGGAGGCGGGCAGCGTGATTACTCCATTCTATGATTCCCTGCTGGTCAAGGTAACCGCCTCGGGCCGGGATTTTCTCATGGCTCTGCAGCGGCTGGATCGGGCGCTCAAGGAGTTTCGAATTCGCGGGGTGAAGACCAATATTCCGTTTCTGGAAAATGTCATCGCCAACGAAACCTTCCGTTCTGGCAAAGCGACGACCACGCTCATCGACACCACGCCTGAATTGCTGACATTCAAGCCACGACGCGACCGAGCGACCAAGTTGCTGGCCTTTTTGGGCGATGTCATCGTCAACGGGAACCCGCAGGCGAAAGGTCACAAGCCCAAAGGGGCCACGGAGGTTATCGCACCTCTCTCATTTGATCGGAACAAAGTTCCGGCGCCTGGCACGCGGCAGTTGTTGATGGAGCTGGGGCCGAAGAAATTTGCCGATTGGACCGGGCGGCAGAAGAGGCTGTTGGTTACCGACACCACCATGCGCGACGCGCATCAATCGCTCCTGGCCACGCGAGTCCGGACTTTTGACATGCTGGCGGCGGCTGATGCCATAGCCCGCCGAACCCCGCAATTGTTCAGCCTTGAGCTGTGGGGGGGCGCGACTTTTGACACCAGCATGAGGTTCCTGCACGAGGATCCGTGGGAGCGTCTGGCCCTGCTGCGCCAGCGAATACCGAATGTATGTTTTCAAATGCTATTCCGCGGCTCAAATGCGGTGGGGTACTCGAATTACCCGGACAATGTGGTCGCCGGATTTGTCAAGCATGCCGCGGCTCAAGGAATTGATATATTTCGTATTTTTGATTCGCTCAATTATCTGCCCAACCTGACGGTGGCGATGGAGGCAGTGCAGGGGACGCACGCGATTTGTGAAGCGGCCATTTGTTACACAGGAAACATTCTGGATCCGGCGCGCACAAAATATTCGCTCAAATACTACGTCAAACTGGCGAAGGATTTGGAAAAAATGGGGGCGCATATTCTGGCGATTAAGGACATGGCGGGATTGTGCCGGCCCTACGCTGCCCATCAGTTGGTTAAAGCGTTGAAGGAGGAGATTGGCATCCCCATCCATTTTCACACGCACGACACCAGCGGAGTCAATGCGGCCTCGATTTTGCAGGCGGCGGCGGCGGGCGTGGATATTGTTGATCTCGCGATTGCCTCAATGTCCGGTTCCACCAGCCAGCCCAATTTGAATTCCATTGTGGCCGCGCTGCAAGGCACGCCGCGGGATACGCTGCTGGATTTGGATGCGCTCAATGAGTTCTCTGATTATTGGGAGAAGGTGCGGTCACTTTACGCGCCTTTTGATACCGCGCCACGAGCGGGAAGCGCGGAAGTGTACCTGCATGAAATGCCAGGCGGACAGTATACAAACCTCAAGGAACAGGCTGCCGGAATGGGGCTTTCGCATCGCTGGCCCGAAATCGCCCGTTGTTACGCAGAGGTTAACCAACTTTTTGGCGATATCGTCAAAGTCACGCCCTCGAGCAAGGTGGTGGGGGATATGACCATGTTTTTGATCACACGGGGCATCAAGCCCGCTGATGTGGTGAATCTGCAGCCGGGCACGGATTTTCCTGAGTCGGTCATCGACATGTTGGGTGGAGGCCTCGGCCAGCCAGTGGGCGGATGGCCCGCTAAAGTGCAGGAGGTCGTATTGGGTAAACGCAAGCCGATTGAAGGCCGGCCAGGGGATGGAATGCCGCCTCATTCGTTTGCCAAGACCAAGACCGAACTTGCGGTAAAGCTCAAGCGAGAGGTCGATGACGATGACATCTTCAGTCATTTGATGTACCCGGAAGTGTTTGCTGACTACGCGAAGTTCGACCGCGAGTACGGCGTGGTGTCGGTCATCCCCACAGCGCCATTCTTTTATGGACTGAAGCCGGGGGAGGAAATCTCAGTGGACATTGAGGAGGGCAAAACACTCTTCGTTAAATTGATCCATGTCGGCGCAGTGGATGTGGATGGATCGAGAATTGTCTCCATAGAATTAAACGGGATGTCGCGTGAGGTGAAGATTTTTGACCGTTCGGTGCAGCCGAAGGTGAAAAGCCGAACCAAGGCTGATCCTGATAATATCATGCAGATCGGCGCCCCCATACCGGGCTTGATCACGGCGGTCAGTGTCAGTGCCAAAACCAAGGTGGCCAAGGGTGACAAGCTCATCATTCTCGAAGCGATGAAAATGCAGACGACTCTTTATGCGCCTGTGGATGGAATAATTGCTGACATCCACATCAAGACCGGCGACACGGTTGACGCTCGTGATCTGTTACTGACTCTTGGCCCAGTCGGTATTTAAGGGATACGAATGAGCCGTATGCGGATTAAAATTTGCGGCATTACCAGCTTGGAGGATGCGCTACATGCGGCGGACGCTGGTGCCGATGCGCTGGGTTTTGTCTTTCACCCTCGCAGCCCCCGATTTATCAGCCCTGAAACAGCCGGGATCATCATAGCACGGCTGCCGCCTTTCGTGACGGCTGTGGGTTTGTTTGTGGATGCCTCCCAGGAGACGATTGAAAAGACGGTTGGGGTTGCCGGGTTGCAATGTCTTCAGTTGCACGGTGACGAAACGCCTGAGTTTTGCACCCGATTTCGAATGCCGGTCATCAAAGCATTTCGTGTGAGAGGACAGGAGACGCTCGAACGCCTGGCCGCTTATTCCAAGGTCACGGGTTGGCTACTGGATGCATTTGTGGAGGGGCAGCCTGGTGGCACGGGGGCACGTTTTGACTGGAGGATTGCCAATGAAGCTGGGCGCTTGGGGCGACCTGTGATTTTGGCCGGAGGTTTAACCCCTGATAATGTTACCGAGGCTATTAGTGCCGCTCACCCATTTGCCGTGGATGTTTCGAGTGGAGTAGAAAGTTCGCCAGGGGTGAAGAGTGCTGTCAAGGTCACCGCCTTCCTCCGAGCATCGGTCTCGGCTAATTTCGCCTAAATGCAATCGCATTGCTTTGCCATTTTTAAAAAAATGAACCCCAGCCACAAAGAGGGCTGGGGTTCTTAAGATTGAATTTAAGAAAACTTAACCGGATGATTTGGAATCGCTTACCCGAGGGTTATCGTTCCAAATAAATGAAGGAATATGGATTCTGTGTGTTACACAGAAAACTTTCCGTCTTCGTTCCGGAATTTTGGTTCCTTGCCGTAAAGGATCACACCCATGGAGTTCAAGGGATTCTTGGTGCTGAACTTGTAGCCGGTGGAAACCACGGCTTTTAGCAGCTCTTCCTTGGTCATCGCTCGCTCGCTCAGCATCTGGATGACCAGTTTTTTGAGGGAGACTTTGTTGCGGCGAGTTCGGTTGGTGGGCGCATAGCCCCCGCTGGACGGCTCAGCCGGTGTGTACGTTGCTTCGGACGATCCGCCCAGAGCTTCGTTGATTTGTTCGAGACGATTCTCGAGTTGCTTGCGCTCCTTGAGGAGGTCGCTGCGAAGTTTCAGATAATTTGCTAGACTGTCATTTTTCATGCGTAAGTCAATTTTGCCTGTATTATATATTTTTGCAAATAAAAGTTTCATTGTCATCGGTCAACAAATCCGTATCCGTGTAGTGAAATGCTGGGGAGATTGAGTGGTTGCACAGGAATTGGGCGGAGTGTGACCGTGAGCGAAGCCATAAAGCGCGAACAGAAGGATAAAATTGTGCCAAGACTTGGTATGCCAACGAGTATCTGGTTAAGCAAGCCGCAGAACGGGACGTTTTATCCAAGTCTTTGGTCAGCAAACATCTATGGCCTCCCATGATTGCGCGCCCTCACAAGGCTTGGATCAGGAACGATTCAGGCTTTTCCTTATGGTTTCCAACAGCAGCGCGGGCGAGAATGGTTTTTGTAGAAAGCTTTGACTGCTTGGCAGGTCAATTACCCGACCTGCGATATCGGAGCTGTATCCACTGCAAAAAATGACTCTTAGGCCGGGTTTCTGTGTTTGGAGTATTTTGGATAACTCCAGTCCGGTCAAACCTTGAGGCATGACAATATCGGTCAAGAGCAAATCCACATCTTCAAAGTGCTGCTGCCAAACTCGCAGGGCTTCGGGACCGTTGGAGGCTTCCAGCACCCGAATTCCCTGTCTGCCCAAAAGTCGTTGCGTGGCTTTGCGCAGCGAAGGCTCATCCTCAACCAATAGAATAGTTTTTCCGTCCAGTTCGGCTCTGTCGGCTTCCTTGTTTTCAATTTTAGAAGGGGTGGAGTCATCCGACAGGGGTAGGTGGACCCTGATTGTTGTCCCTTGGTTCGGAAGGCTTTCAACTTGGATGAAGCCATGGTGCTGTTTGATGATTCCAAACACGGCGGTGAGCCCCAATCCGGTTCCTTTTCCGGGCTCGCGAGTGGTAAAAAAGGGGTCGAACACACGCGGAATATTTTCCTCGGTTATGCCGGCGCCGTTGTCCTGAACTTGAAGCACGGCATAACGCCCGGGTTTTGCTTCCAAAATTTTGGGTGATTGATCGGGCTGGAGATTTAGTTCCTCCGTTTGGATCGATATCAGTCCGTTGCGGGTAATGGCATCGCGAGCGTTTACAACGAGGTTCATGACCACCTGCTCAATCATGCCCGGGTCCAGATTAGCTATGAGGCTTGGCTTGCAGAGGTTGATTTTGATTTCAATGTCCGCACCGATTAGCCGCTGGAGCATTTTAACCAGATTGGCGATCAGCTCATTCAGGTTTGAGATTCGTGGTTGGACGGTTTGTCGGCGGCTGAAGAGAAGCAACTGCCGAGTGAGGTCGGCTGCGCGCTTCGCGGCCTTTTGGATTTCGATGAATGGCTCCATCATCTCATCCGCGACCTGCACGGAGGCCAGTGCGAGTTCGGCATGCATTAGGATGACAGCCAGAATGTTATTGAAATCATGTGCAATCCCCCCGGCGAGCTGGCCAATGGCATCCATTTTTTGGGCCTGGCGCACCCGCTCATCCAGCGCTTTTCGTGCGGTGATGTCGGTGATGGTCCCAATGATGCGGGATGCGTTTCCATCGGTGGTGCGATTCAAGGCCATGCCCCGGTCCAGGACCCATTTATACCCGCCGTCCTTGCAGCGGAGGCGATGCTCGCTGGTATAAACCGCGGTTTTATTTTGTAAGTGGTCCTCAAGCCTTGATCTGCTGGTCGACAAATCATCCGGATGGATCAAGTCAGTGAGTTCATTAAAATATCCCTTCATCTCCTCCTGGGTAAAACCCAGCATCAATTTAACTTGGCGGGAGAAAAATGCGGTGTTGGCGGTGGTATCCCAATCCCAGACCCCATCGCCATTTCCTTCCAACGCGAATTGCCAGCAGCGCTCGCTCTCACGGAGTTTATCTTCAGCCCTCTCACTTGCGTCGATATCCTGAAAGACCCCTCTTAATCTTATGATTTTACCCTGATGCCAGATTGAATGACCTATGGCCCTGACCCAGATTCGGCGGCCCTTGGCGGTTTCAATTTGCATCTTTAAATCCCATGGGTTGTCACCTTCCTTTGAAGATTCGACTGCCTCTTGGATCAGGTGTCGGTGTTCAGGGATGTAAAATTTGATTGCGTCTTCCAGAGTGATTTTCCGTCCCTGCTCCACTTCGTGGATTTCGTAGGTCATGGACGACCACCATAGAACGGGAGTTCCGCTTAAGTCCAACTCCCACATGCCCACCTTTGCAATCTTTCCTGCTGTTTCAAATGCCTCATTAAGGGCTCGCAAGGCTTCGGCAGCCTGGCGTGCCGCTGTGATATCTACCATGATGCCCCTTACAAGTAGGGGGGCTCCGTCAACCACAACCACGGTAACGTAATCGCGCAGCCATACGATTCGTCCGTCTGCGGCAATCATCCGGTATTCCAGCTCATGATTGCGCAGTCCGCGTATTTCGCTGAGACATTTTTCTATGTTGTAGGCTGCATCATCCGGGTGCAAATGGTCCTGCCAAAAGGTGGGTTCCTCCATCCATTGCCTCATGGGATAGCCCAAAAGCCGCTCGGCCTGTTGACTGACGTAGGTATAACGCAGATTGCTGGGGTCCACCTCCCAGACGATGCCTTCCACGGATTCCAAAAGGTCGTTGAGACTGCTTTTCGGTGTCGCACTGGCGGCATTCCTGGTGTTACGGCGAAAAATTGCGCCGCATACCATGGCAGGCCTATCGCCGACAGATCCAACCAGTTGGGCGCGGTCCTCCATTTCCGACCACGCCCGAGTCAGGCTGTTTTGAAGCCTGTAGTTTCGGACGACTTGGCTGTTTCCAGCCATCAGCTTCTGATTGGATGCCTTAACTTCTGGAAGATCTGCCGTGTGGATGAGTGATTCCCATAGTCGGGGATTGGAAATAAAAGCCTCGGCGGGATGCCCGGTTGCCACCATCACCGCATCACTCATGAAGCTGAAGGCCATCATGTTGCATTCGGAGGTCGCAGCCGCCGAATAATAAATGGCATCTGAATTCTGAAGAAAAGCTTCAAGGGCGTGTCTGACGGCAGGAGTTGGTGAGTTCAAGGATCTCGCAGAATGATGTTAGGGTAGCGCAAGGCTAGGGCGTTCTTAGGATGCTGTGGATGGACTATAAGGCGATTGACCGGTCTTGCGAAACGTTTTTCTTCGCTGGTGCGCGATCCTGGGGAGGCAAAGTAAAAGAAGGCAGGCGGACTGCCTTGAGCATGAAGATTGGTTTGTTATTGCACTGCGCCACCTGTCCATCTGTTATCTCTCGGCGCTGGTCCGGTCCTTAATCCACTTGAAATCCTGCAAGCCCGTTGGGGGCACCGGAAAAGGGAGGTTGGCTGTGTCAGGCCGCGAGGCGGGACGGGTGGATGGGTCAAGCCATCCATGCATCTCCGCATGTCCGTCGGCAAAAGCAAAAGCGGCGGCCCCATTGTGGTAGGAGGCCGGAAGATCCACCCATTCTAGGCTATCGGGGAGGTTCAGAAAATAGGCATCGTTGATGCTGTCAGGGTGTTCATCAAGAAATACAAAAATGGAGGCCGGACTGCGGAAATCCGAGAGCCTGAGGTATTGCAGATAGCCCGGGTTGTTCTGGTTGATTTTACCGTAAAGGAGGGTGCCTGGATTGCCCACCATGGCGTTCATCGAAAGGCTGCGGGTGCGAGCAGCCCAACCAGCGCGTTGTTGGACTCCACTTAAGACATGATCCGCAGGACAACGATAGATAGCCGTTGCTTTGCCGGTATAAGACGCGAGAGGTGATTTTGCAATTGCTGCCTGATTTGTGTTATCAGGACTCAACTCCCAGTCCATGACGTTGTTGATCCAATTGTAGTCCTTCCGCTCAGGAGATTTGGTGCGGGTGGCGTCCGCACCCAGATTGTAGGGAAGCCGGTCGTCAAAATCCCCGGCGTAGAGAGTCCATCCTTGCATTAACTGGCGATTGTTGTTCAGGCAATCCATGGACTTCGCCTTGGCTTTGGCTCTGGCAAGGGCCGGTAGAAGGAGGCCTGCGAGGATTGCCACAATCGCTATGACCACGAGCAGTTCAATGAGCGTGAATGCCCGGCGAGTCGGACTTGGCTGCTGCGTAGTGGGAGGGCATTCCTTCATGTTGACTCAATGCAGCATTCAACCACGGCCTGCGACTTTGGCCAGACAAAGATGCCATAAAAGTTATTGAAAAAGCCTAATCGAGTGGCCTCCGCAGGCGAAAGCCGACACTTAATTGGCGGCAGCCAAGAATTGTTAAGCAACCACTGCTTATTTACCGGATGGGTGTGGTGGGCGACATTGATATGCCAAGACTTTTGAATTGCTCCGACAATTTAGCGAGGGATTCCCTAAGGGGCAGGGCATCCGCGTTAGCTTTTGTTGTCACCTCCCTAATCGCTGACAGGCCACCGGCGGTCAGGTCGGTGGAAAGAAATTTTTGAACGTCGCGCAGGTCTGATATAAAAGGCAGGAACGCGGTTTTAGTCTCCTCGTATTGCTGGCCAATGCGTGCAAAATGGCTGGATACCTCGGATTTGCGGGCCTCGCTTCGAGTACGGATATCCTCATTGCGAATGGTGGCGGTTTCTTTGTCCCAGTTTTCAAAGTAAACTGCACCCCTTGCCTTCATTTCCTCAGCTTTTGCACCGACATCTTTGGAAATAGAACTTAGGGAGTCTACGGAGGAGTTAAAAATCCTGTATTGCTTGCGAAGATCGGGGCTGGGATTGGATACGAGATCGTTTAAGGCGGCCAAGGATTGGTCCACTAGTGAATTGCTTTTTGCAATCATATCGGCGGACTTGGTCAACGAATTTGCAGTGCTGGCGGCTTTATCGTAACCGTTTGAGGCGCAGCCGATAAGGATTCCTGAGGCCAAAATAAAGGTAAGCAGATTGAGAATAATGGGTTTTATTTTCATGTTCATATTTTCTCTTCAGCACAACCTGCGCCATGTTTGCGTTTCTGAAGCAGGTTTTAGCACAACAAAGTTTCAGACTGATGCAGGAGGCTGCGTCCATTAAAAAAGTGAGAGCTTTGGCCCAAATTCCGCTTTTGAGTGCTAGACGTGCTTGGTATTTAGCGGTCGAACATCAGCATGAGGTAAGCAAAGAAGAGCAGCAGGTGGACGCTTCCAAGCAACACGTTGGTGCGAGGCAGAGTGAAGGTTAAAATGCTGGTGACCAGCGTGAGTACAAGCATAACAGTGTCTGCGGCATCCAAGCCCAGAGCCAGGGTTCGTCCGGTCACGAGTGACACCGCGATCACGAGCGGGATGGTGAGACCAATGGAAGCTAGGACGGAGCCCAGAAGTATGTTTACGGAACGCTGCAGGCGGTTGGCCAGGGCGGCACGGATGGCGGCAATTGATTCAGGTGTTAGCACAAGCACAGCCATGACGAATCCGCCCAAGGCGTGGGGTGCTCCAAGCTTAACCACAACAGCATCAAGCGGTGCTGCCATTTGTTTGGCCAGCAGTACAAGGGGGAGCCCGTAGCAGCCAAGCAACAGGGCATGGTACCAAGTGGGTCGAGGAGAGTGATGGTCGGGCTCGGGTGGCACGGTTTCAGCGGTTTCCTCTGGCAGTATGAAAAAGCCTTGATGAAGGCGGTTTTGTACGTAGAGGAAGACGGCATAAACTGCTACAGACATCAGGGAGAGGAAAACCATCTGAAAAGTTGAGAGAGTCGGCCCCGGTGTGGAGCGTGTGTAGTTGGGAAGCACCAATCCCAAAACAGTCAAAGGCAGGATCATCACCAAAAAAGCATTTGCACTTTGCAGGTTGTAAGGCTGCTCGCCGTGGCGCAGCCCGCCCAATAACAGAGCCAGGCCCATAAAACCGTTTAGCACCAGCATGACCACCGCGAACATGGTGTCGCGGGCCAGAGTGGGCTTATCCGCACCGCTGGACATGACAAATCCCACCATGGCGACCTCAAGTCCCGTGATGGTAAGGGTGAGCAAAAGTGTGCCTCCCGGCTCGCCCAATCGGTGAGCGAGCACGTCCGCATGTCGCACAATAGCCATCGCCGCCGCCAGAATTACGCCGCAGATAATGGTGAGTAGCCCAATGAACATCGCAGGCTCATCCAAGGCACCGACAATCCAACCTTTTAACAGCACCAAAAAAGTCAAAGTTAGGAGGGCCAGAGCAAGAGGCCACTCGCGCCACCAAGGTTCGGGAGATTGATGTTGAAGCGAATTCATGGATGGGATTTAAACTCAAGCATTCCAGCCGAGCGGATTTGGTCTTGACCTTATTTTGATAGTTCCGTCATCGCTGTATCCAGTTGCATGCGGGTTCCCAAGAGCAGGATATGGTCGCCGGCGCGAAGTTCCTCGTCGGGACCAGGGTTGATGATATTTCCGGTGATGCGTTCAATAATAACGATGGTTGCACCGGTTTGAGTGCGCAGCTGAAGTTCCCGGATGAGTTTTCCAGATAAAACGGAGCCTGCCGCAAGGGTTACTGATTCCAAATCAGCTTCGCGCAATATGGAGGGCAAAGCGGTGGGGGCGTGCTCCAAACGTGAAGCGGGCGGTTTGGAAAGCGTTTCCTGCAAGGCAAACTGAGCTTTGGCGTAGACCCTGATGAATGAGCGACGGAGCAGAAGGCTGATGAGCCCGACGAGGAATAGCAATACCAAGAAAACTTTGAACGTTGGAAGAAGCGCGGAACTCAACATGATGACATATAGACCGAGAATCACCGTTCCCACTATTGGAATGATTTGCGCCACGACCGCTCGAATCGCTGTGGTGCGATCTCCGGCGGCAGACTCAGTGACTCTGGTTTCCGCGATTAACAGGCCAAGCGCCTGCAGTTTTTTGGAAGTCGCAATGAACATGGGCAGTGATAAAATGACGGAGACCAGCCAAAGCAGCGATTTGGGCCATTCCTTTCCCAGCCCTAATTTGCCGACCCATTCCGGCGGATGCTGGCCAACGTAGGCCACTGCTATGAACACAGCGGCGATGAGGGCTGCATTTAAGGCCATTTGTGACGACCAACGGCGAATTAATTTTGTGGCCATACTGGGGTGCCGCTGGCCCAGTTGCCCCACCCAATTTGTGTAGAGAGTAAGCGCATTAACGAGGGAACGCGGAGCAAGACGGTCGAATCGGTTGGCCATCCCGTCCGCGCTCTTGATCAGATATGGTGTAAGCAGGGTTGTGATCACAGAAACGGCCACGGCAATGGGATAAAGAAATTTGCTGGTCACATTTAGCGACAGTCCAAGCGATGCTATAATGAATGAGAATTCTCCGATCTGCGCCAACCCCATGCCAACGCGGAGTGAGGTCCGGCTGTCATTTCCACTCACAAAACTTCCGAAGCAGCATGCAACAACTTTCCCCACAACCACGGCTATGGAAATCACTGCGATTGGCAGCCAATAGGTCACGAGCACTTTAGGATCGATCAAGAGGCCGATCGCCACGAAGAAGATGGCGCTGAACATATCCCGAACCGGCTCGATCAGGTTTTCAATTCGATGGATCTCGCGGGACTCGGCAATGACAGCTCCTATAATAAATGCGCCCAGTGCCACGCTGTAACCGAGCTTAAGTGCGAGGAGGGAGAATCCAAAACAGAGACCAAGAACTGTCACGAGCAGCATCTCGTTGCTTTTAAATCTGGCCACGTAGCCCAGCAGACGAGGCACAGCAAGCAAGCCGGCCACCATCGCAACAACGAGGAATATTGAGAGTTTTCCCAGGGTGACGCCCACATCCGCCATCTGCAAACCACCCGTCATCGCGATACCCGAAAGCAATGCGATCATGGCAATGGCCAGAATGTCCTCGATGATCAGTATGCCGAAAATCAATTGGGCGAAGCCTTCCTTTGCTTTACCCAGTTCGGCCAGTGCCTTGACGATGATTGTAGTCGAGGAGATGGAAATCATTGCCCCCAGAAAGACGCTATCCATCAGACTCCAGCGAAACAGGCACCCAATTTCATACCCCACCCAGAACATCAGAATTATTTCCAGGAAGGCCACAACGAACGCGGTGCTGCCGACTTGTTTAAGTTTGCGCAGGCTGAATTCCAGCCCCAGGGAGAACATCAGGAGGATGACGCCGAGCTCGGAAAGTGTTTTGATTGTTTCCTCATCATGCACGAGCGGGAAGGGCGGAGTGTGCGGGCCGATGATCACTCCTGCAATAATGTAACCGAGGACCACAGGTTGTTTAAAATGATGAAAGAGGATGGTCACCAATCCGGCAACAAGCATCACAACCGCCAGATCCTGTAAAAATAATTCTGCGTGCATTTCCGTTTTCCGCACACAACCTGCTGGTCAAGACCTCCTTCCGCAAGCAAAGACCGGGATATTCTGTTGAAGTGCGCGCGGCTTGACTCTGTCCACCGTGTGATTGGTGACGGGAATCAAGAGCGGCCTTCGGTATCTCTCTGTATCGAGGCTAGGGCAAGGCATTGGCCGCGCGGCCCAGCCTGCTAATTTTACTGGGAGAGTTGAAAGAAACCGGTCGCACCAACCATGGGGATGGTCAATGATGACTCTGAAGTGCTTCCTACGTCAGTCCAAGTCTCATCAGCAAGGGAATCCTTCCGCTGAACCTCGAAGGGGGGCACACCGTCGGTCCAAGTCAGCTTCAAGGAATTAGCAGTTATGAAGGTGCCATTGAAGCGGGCTGGCGTGGGCACAATGCTGCCAAACAAACCATGCGCCTCCCCCTCTGGACCGGATGTGAAATAGAGCGAGTTAGTCCGCCCTGCAGAAGCTCCGTTCCCAAATTTCAATGCCCACAGTCCATTGAGCACAAGCGGGCCGTCGGCGTCGTTTTTCAAAGCGCCAAGAAACGCGCCGGTTACAGGATTGAAGGCATTGATGATTCCGTCGCCGAAGTTACCCGCCAGAAGCGCATTCCCGAAGGTGGCGAATGTGGGTGGGGCCAAAGTGATTCCCCAAGGTGAGTTTAAAGGACCATTGGAGATCAGGCGGCGCACGAATTGTCCATCCGGGCTAAACACACTTATAAATCCATTGCCTGGACCCGATTCGTCATCGTGCTTCTCGGCGTCCTGCTTGGCATAGGTTACGAACAAGTTTCCACCGAGGTTCTGAATATTAAACGGGGCAAAACCAGTTGGGATCGAAGAATCAACGAAAGGTGCGCTAGTCTCTGCGGTTGGCCCCGGAAGAGTAACCGCACCGTAGGTCTCGTTGAAAACGTCTACTTTCCCGTTGTGAAAATCCGTGGCGTAAAGGTAGTTGGACCCGCCAAAGCCAGCCGCTGCCAGGCCCTTGTAGCTTGCACCGCTGGCTGAATTATCTGCCATAGTGGTGGCGCTCGTTCCTCCCCCCCAAGCCGCTATAGTACCATCCTCCGTAGAGAATATGAAGCGCGAGGCAGTCGCGTTGATGGCAAAATTGGTGGTCTTGTTGAAGATTAAGCCAGTGGGTGAAGCGTGTTCGAGCGAGCCAGCAGGAGAGGGGATTTGTACCACGATCGAAGGAATCGATCCTGTGCTATTGAAGAGGGTCGAAAAACCGGTGCCAGCATCGGCAAACCAGAATGGCGAGGTCGCTGAAAAATCCATTCCCCAGGGATTAACGAGTTTGGTGTCCGTAAAAGCAGCCACGCCCGACTGGTCTGAAACAAGGTTTTTCGTCGTGAAGTGCTCGGTTCCGAGACGGATCAGGGGAGCGAATACCATGATGGAAACCGGAGCGGATGTGGAGGTATGAGACGATGCATCGGTGCCTATCACGGATAATGTGTGCGCGCCCAGTTTCAAACCGGCCATGACGAAGTTGAAAGGCGGAGCCAAAGCGGCAACTTTCTCAATTCCATCCACCAAAAGTGATGCGGCATTGATCTCAGGTGAAACGGTGGTCGTGACATTTAAGGGTTCATTTGAGTTTAAAAAGAACCCGCTCAACGGGGAGGTGATCGCCACATTTAATTGCGCCGGCGCTGGCTGAACGATGATGGTTCCCACCATTCCAAAATTCGCATGGAAGATGCAGCGATAGGGAAATGTGCCTGCGTTAATAAAAGTCTCTGTGCAGCTGTTGATGCCCTGGCTTGATCCGCAGAGGGGCTCGGCGGCGGTGTCTCCCGTGACGGTGTGGAAGCCACCCTTGTTAGTCCAGTTCACCGTATCACCAGCATGAATCGTGAGGGACTTCGGGGTAAACGAGTCGTCTTGGAACGTCACCGTGAATGTCTCGCCATGGGCAGGGGATGCCTGCCACGTCAGAAGGACAGAGGCGAGGAATGTAATCCATTTCATCTTCATAAAGCGTTAATTTTTAACTTCGTTCTGCTTCTTGGCCGCGCGTTCCAAACTCAGGAGGAAAAGCGTCCGCTAACCCCGCGATTGCTTGTATGAGGAACCGAGACCAAAATGGTTCCTGAAAAAACTCAATGTACCGCCGATACCTGAGTTGTGGATGGAGCCGTTCATCAACATTAAAAAGGTTGGAACCAAATCTTGATTCACTCCTCGCATAAAGTATGAGCATGATAGGTCTGTGCAGAGCGAGTTTGAGCAAATTGTTGAGCGGCACTACGCCGCACTCTTTCGTTTTGCACTCAGCCTGTCTGGATCGGAGGCGGATGCGGGCGACCTCACCCAACAGGTTTTTTGGCTTTGGGCAAGCAAGGGTGACCAGTTGCGCGACCGATCCAAGGTGAAAAGCTGGCTCTTTACCGCCCTGCATCGCGAGTTTCTCAACGCGCAGCGCCGACGCGTTCGTTTCCCTCATAAGGAACTGGAGGAGGCCGACAATGAGTTGCCAACCGTGCCGTCGATGGTCACGGAAGGATATAATGCAGCAGAAGTGCTCGCCGCACTGGCCAAAGTCGATGAACCGTATCGCGGTGCCCTTTCGCTCTTCTATTTGGAAGACTATGCCTACCATGAAGCCGCTGAAATTCTGCAAGTTCCTGTCGGCACCATGAAATCAAGGGTTTCGCGCGGGATTGCCCAATTACAGAATTTGCTCAAGGAGCCTCACATGGGCGAGACAGGCCCAAGGGGGCGACCGATATGAATCATCGGACAGCTCAGCAGCATTTGCTCGATTGGCGACCGTGCGAGAAAAACTCCAGCCCTGAGCAGGAGGAAGCCTTGCGGCTTGTGGCGAGTGACCCTTTGCTCGCCGCGTGGTTTGAAGCGCATTGCCAAGCGCAGGCTGACATTCGTTCCAGACTGAGGGAAATGCGCGTTCCTGAAGGTTTAAAAACAGCCATCCTCAGCGGAGCGCCCAGCGTTGGGAAGGTGGTTCGTCCCAATTTTTCCGGGCTTCTTGCTTTGGCGGCTTCCATTGCCCTCCTGCTTGGGTTGGGATTGTTTTATTTTGGCGCCAATTCTGACAACGAAGTAAAAGCCTTTCGCAGCAGAATGGTGGGCAACGCCCTGCGCAACTACCGGATGGATTTATTGTCCAAGGATCTGGGTGAAATTCGCTCATACCTTGCGGCGGCCAAGTGGCCTGCTGATTACCAACTGCCGGTCAATTTGGAAAAAGTTACAGGATGGGGTTGCGCCCGTCTCACCTGGCAGGGTAAACCCGTAAGCATGATCTGTTTTGCCCGGGGTGGACGGCCAGATCTTTTTCTTTTTGTGGCGGATCAAATAGATGTTACAGGAAGCGCTCAAGTCGGCTCCGTTCGTGTTGAAATGGAAAAAAAGCTGAGCACCGCGACTTGGGTGCAAGGGGGGAGGTTTTACGTTCTCTCCGTCGAAGGGGATGAAAGTTTGCTCCGAAGGTATTTGCCTTGATTGGTTTTAGTTGGAAGGCCTTCCACTCAGGCGCCAATGGGGTTGCTAATCCACTAGATACTGCAAAAGACTTTTCTCCAACGTTTGCCGGGCGTCCTCGCGCTCTTCATCCGTGGCCCTGCGCGCGACTCTAACTATCGGGCCCAAGGTCACCGAATTTTTTGAGAACGGAAAGGGAATCTGAAAATTGTCCCAACTTTTCAAATCAATTTTTGAACCTGAGTTGGCATTGAGGGGAAGGATGGGAAATCCAGTCAGTTGGGCCAGGGAAATGATACCCGGTTGGACTTTGTATTTGGGGCCGCGAGGTCCGTCAGGGGTTATCGCGATGAATTTTCCTGCGCGGGCAGCACTGGCCAACTCGATGAGAGCCTGGGGACCGCGCCGGCTGGTGGATCCGCGTATGGCGTCAACGTTGAAATAACCGAGCGTCTTCGCGAGCATCGCTCCGTCATTGCTCGCGCTGATAAGAGCTGCCATTCTGATATCCGGCTGCCGGGAGACAAAGATGTTTTTGAACATCCACATGCTATGCCCAAGGCGATTGTGCCACAGGGCAAAGATCACTGGCTGGCACGGAGTTTGATCCAGAAAACCGTGGGGATCATGGACTGACACCCGCCAGGTGGACATCAATGTGCGCATGATGCCCTGAATGAGGAATGCACCAAGGCGGCCATCCCATTTCAAGGTGTTGGGCACCACCACGCCGCTTCGGCGGCCTTTAGGTTTGGCTTCGAGCATCCTAACCCTTTTTGAGGCTCGCACGCACGATATCCTCCAGTCCTGCGTCTGCCCCAAGTTTTGCAATCACGGTCCTGACCGTGTCGTGGGCTTCCGCTTGTTTGAAGCCGAGCGCCATCAGGCCAAGTACAGCGTCGTTGACCTTCTGATCCTCAGCCGAGAGGGTTCGAGATAGGCTGGAGGCTTCCCAACCCGCTGAGGCGCCAAATTTGTCGCGCAGTTCCACGACGATGCGCTCGGCCGTTTTCTTTCCCACGCCGCTGATCTGCGAAAGGGCTTTTACATCCCCGTTCACGACTGCGCCACGAAATGCCACTGGATTCATCCCGCTTAAGATGTTTAAAGCACTCTTGGGTCCGACGCCGCTGACTGTGTTGATCAGCAGCCGGAAAAGCTCTCGCTCGGCGGAGGACATAAAGCCGTAAAGGATGTGGGCGTCCTCGCGAACAGTCAGGTGTGTCAGCAGCCGGACTTCGCGGCCGGGGGCGGGAAGTTTATCGTAGGAACTCAATGGGATAAGCACTTCGTAGCCCACGCCAGCGACTTCCACCACCACTTGAGTGGGCAATACCTCAACAATTGTTCCGTGTAGGAAAGTAATCACAAAGAGTCAGATTTTCTTGGGGGGAGCGAGTGAGTAGCGCGCAGTTTCCTGGGCGAAAGCAAGGGCGAGAGCCAGAGCGTCGGCGGCGTCGGGGGAGGGGAGTTCCTTTAGCCGCAACATTCGTTGAACCATGATGGCGACGGCGGTTTTTTGAGCGGCCCCGTACCCCACAATAGCCAGTTTCATTTTTCGTGCGGCAATTTCGAAAACCTCGAGTCCTCCCTCAGCCGCCGCCACCATGGAGGCTCCTCGTGCCTCGCCCATGATCAGTGCGGTTTGCAGATTGTGCGCGAAGAAAAGCCCCTCTATGGCGCAGGCAGAAGGTTTATATTCCTGAATCACTGCTCGAAGGGTCACAGCGATTTTCAGCAGGCAGCGCGTGTGTTCCCAAGTCGAGGGACAGCGCACGGTGCCGTGTGCGAGGGCTTTGTGATGCGGCTTGCCCAGTTGGATCACGCCATAACCTGTGCCTCGCAGGGATGGATCCACCCCAAGAATCACGGTGTGTGTGCTGATCGACGAATGCGATTGGGCAAGGTCGGCGGAACGGGATGCGGCCGGTTTGGCTTTCCGGCCCGAAACCCGCTCCTGCATGGACGCAAATTGTTGAGGGGTGATGCCCAAAGTTATTGCGCACGTTTCAGTGTGAAGGTTCCGTGGTCGCCGCCTGATTTGTAGGTGGATAGAAAATTCGTGGCATTGGCATGCCCGTCATAGTGATAAACACCCCCTGCGAGCGAACCCAGGTCTGAACTGCCCGTGAACAACACAACACCGTTGGTCTCCGAGCCGGTCAGAGCCGCGACATAACCAAAGTAAATAACTTTGGCATAGGAAGCTCGGAAGTTTGCCCGGTATTGGCCCGGTTCCGAGCCCGGAGTCAACACGCACTTAAGTCCGCCGTGGTGGCCGTTGGCATCGCTTTGCCAAGTTCCCAACCAGCGACCTTCCCACGGCTGTTCACTTGTTGGAACCTTTTTGGCTGCCTCTCTCCATTCTCCGTGAAAAGAGCTGCAGCCTGTCCCCAGCCCCACAAGGCAGAGGAAAGGGATTAGTTTTGTTAACAAGTTCATACTGCTTAACGGACTTTGGCTGAGTGCCTTAGTTCGTCAAGAAGGTTCCGTCAGTACAGACGAGGCGCAGATGGTCCGGTAGTTTTCGTCCGTCCACTTTGACCATGATGCTGTGCGTTCCTGCTTTTAGCTGTATCGGCATTCCATCGGCCAGTGCGGGTTTTCCATCAACCCAGAGGCCGGAACTCCCAAGGTTGTCGAACACCAGTTTTACCGCCCCATCCTTGGGAATCTGCAGGCGGGTGCCGGCATAAACTGAATCAGGGTTTCTCCAGGCGATTGATTTTAGAGATGCCTCGAATTCGCTTTTGAGCAGGCGGCCATCGAGAAGGCTGGTCACAGGCGCCCAACCTTTCTCGTTCATATTCTGTTTTACGATGAATTCGTCACCAAACTGTGCAAGGTCGATGGTGGAAGCCAAGAGTTTCCAAGAGCGGGCGGTGCTGCCTTTGGAGGCATCAAACGCCCCCGGTTTGCCCAATTCGGATAGGAATCGATAGAGGTCAGTCTGATCACTTTGACTCAGACCATCAATTAACCCGGAGGGCATCAAAGATCCGCCCATGGACCGTTTCTGAATGTTGCTCTTGGGGGTGGTGACCTCTTGTCCTGATGCATCTCTGAGGATGACTTGCTCACCACTTTCTCGCACTAGGATGCCCGAAAGCTCCTGGCCGTCCTTGGTCTCGATCTGAACCGAGTTATAGCCTTCCTTGACTTTCCTGTTGGGGAATTGGATGGATTCGATGAGGTAATCCAAAGGTGCGCTTGCACCGATGGAGGTCATGTCCGGTCCAACTTTTCCGCCCATGCCACCGATGGAATGGCAGGTGATACATCCGAGTTCCGCGCGGCGATAGATCATTTCACCCCGGACTGGGTTTCCCTGTGTGGTGATATTTTGTATGAACGCTTTAAGTTCATCGGGTCCTAGTTGTTGGGCTTCACCGGAGGCGTCGAGATTTCTGGCAAGTGCCATTATTAGGCCTGCGTCACTGCGTCCGCCCTCCCGAGCCGCACGAAGCCCGGCCTTGGCCACCGGCAATGGGAGTCCGTTTCGCGGGAGCGCCTGGGTTAGCGCAACGCTCATTCCTTTGATGGTTAGCAGTGAGCGCCAAAAGGCCAATGCTTCCTCATCTTTTGCAATGGCGGCAAGGGTGGCTGCGGCCGGAGGGCCGGCTTGGCCTGCGTCGATGGACGCCAACGTTAGAACTGCCTGCTGGCGAAGTGCGACATCTGAGGAGTTCATTGCGAGCTTCTTGAGCGATTCCACTGCGGCCCCGCCTCCGATGTCGCGCACGCTTTGAAGAGCTGCCTGCTTGACGCTGGGTGGCGCGGCTGGATCGGACGATAGGTTAAGCAAATCTGGTGTGAATGCCGCAAGCTTCCATGCTCCCACCAGTCGGACAGCGGCCGTTTGCGCTTCCTGATTGCCTTCAGACAAGAGCGTTTTTAATGCTGTCAAATCTCCGGAAGGCATGGATTGGCGGACGCGCGCAGCCTGATCCAATGCGGCATACGCCTTGAGTGCGCCGCTTGCATTGAAGCCGCCTTTGAGAAGTTGAGTGAACACTTTATTCAGTTCGGAAGGCCCGCCGGATGAGCCAATCAGTTCCAGCCACGCTCCAGATCCATCGTCGGGGATGGCCTGACTTGGCAGCACCTTGGAGAGTACTTCCGCAGCTTTCTGCGGCGGAATGGATTTAAGACCATAGGCCAATTGTTTTTCGCGACCCTGCCATTTCCAAGTGCCGTCTTGGACTGCGGTCAGCCAAGGATCAGCCAGTTCATTTACGCTGAGCCACGTGGCGTATTCGAGAAAACGATCCTGAGACAGGTCCAGGCTTCCGAGGACGAGTTCGGCAGCCTGCGCACCTCCGAATTTGGAAGCTGTACGGATGGCTTCGAGCCGGGCACGAGGATGAGAATCCTTGATTTGTGTGGCAAGAAGTGCGTTGGCGGCAAGCGATTGTTCAGGGCCTTTGAGGCGTCCCAGCCACATTCCGAGAACCCGTGCTCCGGCCGCCCTGGTTCGACCATCCTTGCTGGCCATCACCGACTGCAAGAGGGGCATGTTAACTGTATCCAGCGCCTGATGAATCCAGAGGGCGTCAAGGCGGTCCAAGTCGACGGTTTGTTGTTTGGTCCAGGTGTGTAGGTCGCTGCTGACTTTGGCCGCGCCGCGTTCGACAATAGTGCGGCTGGCGGCGGTGCGTTCGTAGTTGTTGGGCGAGTGAAGGGTGTTAAGCAGTTCCTTGGTGGCCATCTTGGTGAAATCATGGCGGGGGAGGGCCTTATGCCCCTTGGCGGTGACACGCCAGATACGGCCGTTCTCCTTGTCCCGGCGAGGGTCGCGGAAGTCGACTTCGCCATGTTGAATGATGGGGTTAGACCAATCGGCAATATAGAGCGCGCCATCAGGCCCAAGTTTAACATCGATCGGCCGAAAGGTGACGTTGGTGGTCCGCATGAGGTCCGGCAATTCCTTGGTTACATAGCCTGAATCAAGCTCATTGACTTGGAAGCGGACCACGCGATGGGCACGGAAATCACAGGTGATCATCGAGCCCTGCCAGGAATCGGGGAACTGTTTGCTCTCGATGATTTCGAGGCTGGCGAACTTGGGATAGCTCCCTGGGCTGACACTGCCGAGAATGCGGCGGGCACCCGCGTAGGTGGTATACATGGCCTGTGGCACGATCCAGTTGATGCCCTCACCACCGGCTCCGTCGGTGGCGAATGATTGACCGTAGCGGTCAAAGTGATGACCCCATGAATTGACAAATCCTTTGGCGAGGACGCCCAGTTCGCTGGTGTCAGCCCGGAAGTTCCAAATGCCGCCGCTATTGAGTCGCACCACTCCATGGGGAGTCTCCACATGGCTGTGGATGTAGATGGATTGGTTCATGTAAAGCTGGCCATCATTCCCCCAGCGCAGGGTATGGAGAATGTGATGCGTGTCCTCTGTGCCGAATCCGGAAAGAACCACTCGTCGAACATCAGCGCGACCGTCGCCGTCCGTATCCTTGAAGTGCAGCAGTTCGGTGCTGTTGGCGACGTAAACGCCTCCATCTCCTGGCGCGATTCCAGTGGGGATGAGCAGTCCTTCGGCGAAGACGGTGGAGCGATCCGCTTTGCCGTCGCCATCGGTATCCTCAAGAACCAAAATTTTATCATTTGCTTCCTGACCCGGCTTGATCTGTGGGTAGACCGATGAGCCCGCGACCCATAGGCGTCCTTTGTTGTCGAAATTCATCTGGATGGGTTTGGCCAGCTCAGGGCTTTCGGCAAAAATCGAGACTTCAACTTCCGGGTCCAATTCAAAAGAAGGAGTTGCCTGTGGTGTATTGGGCACCATATGGAATTCTTTCGCGGACAAAGTGGTCGTGACCGGCGCAACGGCCTTTTCATCCTGCGCGGTTGCCTCTACCAATTCATACAAACGATCTTTGGGAATCTTCAGCGTGGCGATCAGGTTTTCCTGAGTCGACACCAGCGGATCGAACATCGGGATTTCACGTCCGTTTTGCCCCTGCTCGTGCTTTCGGAAACCGAAGAGATAGGTTTCGTTCTGGGGACGCCACCGATAAAAGTACAACTGGTTCTTTTTGATGATTGCCTGCCTCAAAGCGGCCGCACGTTCCGTACCGGGCCCCCGATTGACGCGCTGCCCGCTGGCCCAGTCGGAAGCCGGAGCAACCGTCACAGGCTGCCCATCGATTCGAAGCGCATATTTCCCCTTTTTCAGGCCCTTGATCTGGATCCAAGGCTGCTCATCCACCCGGGTTCCTCCAGGGGATGGCTCAAGCAAAGGTCCATCCACCAGCCGGAATGAAGCGCCCCCCGCCGATAGCTGGAGACGGTTTATTGATGTCTGCGCCACCGTGAGTGGGGCTCCAACTTGAACCGAAAGCGAGGCAGGCTCTCTTACTTTGGAAAAGGAGTCGGTGATAATTCTGGCGACTTCTGCGTAGCCCTTCGCAGTCAAATGAATGCCGTTATCTGTCAGCGGACGGTTGGGATTCTGCTGCGCGTAATCTTGAAGTTTGTCGAACAACGGGACGAATAGAGAGTTGTTGGCCTTCGCAATGGCTCCGATGGAATCGCTGTAGAGTTTAAGCTGGGCGTTGTGCGCTTTTCCGTCGGGCAGCGGAGCCCCCAGGTTTTCGTGAAAAATGGGGGAGAGGAAAACCAACCGTACATTGTCCCCGCTGATGGACTTGATGGTCTCAATTAGAGTTGCGACATCTTTTTTGAATTTTGGAAGTCCCTCAGCACCGTCGAACGAGCTGCTCATTCCATGGCTCAGGAAGACAACAGTCGGTTTAATGGCAGACAGATGCTCCTTCAAGCGTTCGAACCCCTTTTCGATCGGGTCAAAACTTGCCCTCGAAGTCCCCAACACGGTATCCGCGCTCCAACCAAGATTACGAAAATTGATGGATAAATGGGCGTTTAGTGCCGTAAGACGGGTTTCCAGAAAGGAATCGGTTGCCTCGCGCTCTATGAAGGTATCGCCCAGGAAAACAACCCGGTCGCCGTTACGAAGGTCCAGCGTCGGCTCGGCCCGCACGGCAAGCGGAAGAGCAATGAGAATGGCCAACAGGCAAAGGATTCGGTTCATAACAGGTGCAAAACAGAGTAGCCGAAGGGCAGTGGGGTTCAATGTAAAAGGATGGTAAAAGGGCAATAGCCGAGAGCCGGTCAGCCCTGTATCTGCTTCAGCTTTGTGGATTATAAACCCCCTGGTAAAGCGATGCTTTTTTTACCCACAGCGATAGCAAATAGAAAAATTGCCATTGCACATTTGATGGATTTTCCTCCAGTCACGGCGAACTGACAAGCACCTTGGAGACCATCAGCTCGCCGCTTTGGGTGCGAGACAAAATTCTTCAACCCCCAAAAAACACTCAGATTTTGGAGGCGCAGGTATATGTAAAGCGATAGATGAAACCGTGGCTCCTTCATCCTGGAATCCCAAGGGGATTCCGCCCTCCAGCCCAATGTTGCGAGGTACGAGCTACGTTGGGTGTCGATGGGGGTTGCATCCC
>JANYDC010000015.1 GCA_025359965.1 Pedosphaera sp. | reverse complement strand
CTCACAAAGTGCCCCACCTCACATTAACTCTTCAAATAAAACATTAAGCAAATTTATGCTGTATACCATTGCTGTCGTACTCCTCGTTCTTTGGCTGCTCGGTCTCGTCACGAGTGCCACCATGGGTGGATTCATCCACATTCTATTGGTGGTCGCCGTCGTGCTGATACTCGTGTACCTGATTTCCGGCCGAAAGAGCGTTTAAACCTGCACAATTATGAATAGACAATCCATCATAGCCGTTCTCCTGATAACCCTCGGGGTTGTCGTGCTCGCTTATTCGGGCCTTACCTTCAAAACACCCGGTAAACCGATTGATTTCCTTGGAATTCACATCGCCACCACGGACAGTCATTTTATCCCCCCTGCGGTTGGCGCTCTGGCGCTCGCAGGCGGAGTGGCCCTGATTCTGATCAACCCCAGATCGGCCTAATCGGGAATCTGTCAACCGGGCCTTGTTTTGGGGTCCGTCACGCCGTAGCATGCCGGTATGTTGCATTTAATTGCACGCACCGGTTTGCTCGGCGCATTTTTATTAACCTCAGCCCCGCTGAGCGCAGACACACTTCATCTTAAAGATCAGGCAGCCATCACCGGACGAATTCTGGCAGAGAAGAAGGATTCCTATGCAGTAGATGTGGGATATACCGTTTTGGTCGTGCCGAAGTCCGCCATTGCCAAAATCGAGAAGCCTCCGGTTTCGGCACCCAATCCTGTGGCATCAGGTACGCCAGCCGGGAAAATTGCCACACCTGCGTTTCAAACCGCCACCACGCCCCGCGAGGAAAAGCCTGTGCGAGATATGGTTGCCCAGCTCGGTCAAAGCGTCGTCCAAGTGCGCACGCCGGGCGGCCTGGGTTCCGGCTTCTTTATTTCGGAGGATGGATACCTCATCACCAATTTCCATGTAATCGAGGGTGAGACTCAAATTTCGTTGGAAGTATTCCTGCAAGAAAAAGGCGTGCTGGAGCGCAAGACCTACAAACAGATCCGCATTGTGGCCATGAATAAATTTGCCGATCTCGCCCTCCTTAAAGTGGAGGATAAGGACGCCGGACGTTTCTCCCGGGTGTTTTTGGGCGATGCCGACATTCTCGGCGTGGGTGAACGCGTCTTCGCCATTGGCAGCCCCTTGGGCCTGGAGCGCACTGTCACCGAGGGGATCATCAGCACTAAAACCCGGGAACTGCAAGGCGACCTTTATCTCCAAACTACCGCTCAGATCAACCCAGGCAACAGCGGCGGCCCCCTTTTTAACCTTCGCGGCGAGGTCATTGGAGTCACGAACATGAAAATCACCTTCGGCGAAGGCTTGGGTTTCGCTATTCCCATAGAAGTCGTGAAATACTTCCTCAATCACCGGGAAGCCTACGCCTACGACAACGACAACCCCAACAACCCCTACCGCTACCTCCAACCCCCCAGCCGCGCCAAGGCACAGTTGGAAAAATAGCAAAGTCCGCCACGAGCCACTTGACCTTCACCACAAACAGGAGATGTTAGCAAGCGGATGAAAGCTCTGATCTTATTCGTCGGTTGGTGCATCCTATTTGTCCTATGCTGGCCTCTGGCGCTGCTGGCTCTGATCCTCCTACCCATAATCTGGCTGCTGATGCTGCCATTTCGACTGCTCGGCATAATGCTGGGAGGTATGTTTGCCCTGATTCAGGCAATTATTTTCTTGCCTGCCAGGCTCCTTGGTTGGAGAAAACACGACGCTCAGGAACTAAAGGCGAGCCTTTAACCTATCGATGGGTGCGAGATCCGAACGAGCGACGCACGCCATTGACCTACCCCCTTCAACGGCTGAATTAGTGGAGGTGCAGCCTCCCATCGTCAGCCATTGCCACGGATATGACTCCGTCGACGATTAGCCTTGAAAACAAAAATCCTTATCTTCGGCCTGCTCATCCTGAAGTTGACTCCTGCTTGCGCACTCACCTTCAACATTACCTACGACGCCAGCACTTCTACTGCCCCCGCTGGATTCTTCACCGCGTTTAACTATGTCGCGGCTTTGTATGAGGACGCTTTTTCTGACCCAATTACAATCAATCTTCAAGTCGGGTGGGGTAAGATTAATGGGGCAAACCTCGGTGATGGCAATCGGGCTCAGACGGCCAACTTTCAACTCCCCTTCACGTACGCCCAAGTCCGGGATGCCCTTTCCCGAGACGCAAAGTCCATCGGCGACCGCACCTCCGTTGCGAGTCTTCCAATTGTTGATCCTGTGGGGGTGTCCACCACTTGGGTGTTATCCCGATCCGAGGCGAAAGCAGTAGGGCTGCTGGCCGGGAACGACAGAAACATTCAAATCTCCACGGGACTTCCCAGACCGGACGGCTACATCGGCTTCATGAACGATGCAGCCTCCTACACTTTCGATCCGAACCGCCGAGGTGTCGCAGGAAAATACGACTTTATTGGAATCGCATCGCATGAAATCACCGAGCTCATGGGCCGCTACGGACAAGGCCAAACCATCCCGGGTGGGTACTGCCCTTTAGATTTATTTCGCTTTTTATCACCCGGCGTGAGAGATCTCGCGCTCGCCAACTCCGGCGCCTACTTCTCCATCGACGGCGGAATTACGGCAATCAACACGTTTAGGGGAAAATTGGGCGGCGACCCAGGCGACTGGCTTGGCGCAACCGCTGATTCCTACAATGCCGTGGCCAGCACCGGTCAGATTCTGGCCATCTCCCCCGGAGACCTTACCTCAATGGATGTTATCGGTTACGACATTCCCTCCCTGCCATTGGGCGTTTCCTTTGCGGGCAAAGAGGTCTTGGTTTCATGGCCTGCCACGATTCATAGCTACCATTTGGAAACAAGCCCAAGCCTCGAATCGGATCATCAATGGAATCCTGTCGCCCAAACTCCAGCGTTGGTGGGGTCGCAATGGGTGGTAACCAATCGAATTTTGATCACTGAGTCTTTTTATCGATTAACCAAGTAGCTCCGGGTGGAGTATCGGGACTGCGAAGCCAGGAGAGCTTGACCCTCGTAAGTCTCAACCCTAGGGCTAAAAACTCAGGATCAGAGGTCATTGCACTCCTGCCGTTGCGTATTTCCTCAGCTCATCCCCCGACAGCCTGAAGATCGTCCATTCCGACATTGGTTTTGCGCCAAGCGCCTTGTAAAATTCGATGGAGGGCTGATTCCAATCCAGCACAGCCCACTCAAACCTTCCACAATCACGCTCCATTGCCAGCGCGGCAATCTTCAGGATGAGTGATTTTCCCAGTCCTTTGCCACGAAATGCGGGCTGCACAAAAAGATCCTCCAAATAAAGACCAGGCTTGCCGAGGAATGTCGAATAATTCTGAAAAAACAACGCGAACCCAACCGGCTCCCCTGCCCACTCCGCAATCAACACTTCAGCGACAGGCTTAGATCCAAACAAATCACGCCGCATTCGCTCGGGGTCCGAGGTGATTTCGTTCTCCAGCTTCTCGTAAACCGCCAACTCGTGAATCAACTGAACGATCACAGGCAGGTCTGTCTCGCCGGCGGATCGAACAGATCCCTCGGGGCCAAATTTTGTGTTCATGCGGGCAATGTGCATTTTTTTGCTAATTCGTGGCAAGTCTGAGCGAATAACCCGCCTGCAAAAGGCGTCGATTTAATAATGTCTGCCGTCACGACCATGCCACTCCGACTTTCGCCCAGGGATATTCGCCTGCGTCCCGTTCAATGGGGCCAGCGACATTCCATGGAATTGCGACCTCTCAGCTTGACGCCGCAGCCGCAAAAACTTATTCAGTGCAGGACGAGCCCAACTGTTGACACCCATGAACCCAAAACACGGTCAAACTAATTCCGGCCTCCTACTGCCGAATCGCCGCTCTTTTTTGAAACAATCCTCCGGAGCCCTTCTCGGCGCGGCAGTGGCGGCACCCTACATTCTCTCCAGCAAGCCAGTCTTCGCAGCCAACAGCGAAACCCTTAAGGTGGGTTTGATCGGTTGTGGAGGACGAGGCAGCGGCGCGGCAGCTCAAGCCCTGAACGCCGACAGCAACGTCATGCTGACCGCCATGGGCGACGCCTTTGACGACCGACTCCAATCGTCACTGAAAAATCTGCAAACCGCTGCGGGCGCCAAAGTGCAGGTCACTCCGGAAAAATGCTTCGTAGGCTTCGACGCTTATGAAAAAGTTCTAAACTCCGGCGTCGATGTCGTCATCCTTGCCACTCCACCCGGCTTCCGCCCCATGCACCTCAAGGCTGCAATTGCGGCGGGCAAACACGTTTTCTGCGAAAAGCCCATGGCTGTAGATGCGCCGGGCGTCCGCTCCGTTCTTGAATCCGCCGCCGAAGCGAAGAAGAAAAACCTCTCCCTCGTCTCTGGCTTCTGCTGGCGCTACAACCTGGGTGAGCGCGCCATCATGGAACGGATCCATGACGGACAGATCGGCAACATCACCTCGTTGTACAACACTTACAACACCGGCCCCCTTTGGGTTCACCCCCGCAAACCAGAATGGACCGACATGTACTACCAGTTGCGGAACTGGTATTATTTTACCTGGCTTTCGGGTGACCATATCATGGAACAATCCGTCCACAGCCTCGACAAAATGTCCTGGGCTATGAAGGATGTTCACCCAGTCCGCTGCATTGCCCACGGCGGTCGACAGGTCCGCACCGGCCAGGAATACGGTCACATTTTCGACCATTTTGAGGTTGTCTATGAATACCCGGACGGCCAGCGCGGCTTCCACTTCTCCCGCCAGCAGGCCAACACCGCCATGGATAACTCTGATTACATCATGGGTTCCAAAGGCATCGCCAAAATCAAAGCTTTCGGCGCACTGGAAATCGAAGGTGAAAACAAGTGGCGTTTCTCCGGTGAGCGTCCCGATATGTATCAGGTCGAGCACAACGAACTTTTTGCCTCCATCCGCGGCGGCAAACCCATCAACAACGGCGATTGGATGGCCAGCAGCACCCTGCTCGCACTAATGGGCCGCATGGCGGCCTATACCGGCCAAATCATCACCTACGATCAGGCTTTGAACTCCCAAGAAAAACTTGGCCCTTCGGAATTCACTTGGGATACCCCCATCACAGTGCCCCCTGTTGCCATGCCCGGCGTTACTCCCTTCATCTAACAGCGATGAACCGCCGCCAATTTATCCAAGCCGGGGCCGCTACCGCTGCGCTGGTGGCAACAGGACTCCCCGTGACGGCCGCCGAAGCCGCCCCGCGCGTCAAAAAGGGCATCATGTATGCCACTATTGGCGTCAAAGGCTCGGTTCTTCATAAATTCAAAGCGGTCAAGGAAGCAGGATTTGCGGGCGTGGAGCCCATGAGCCACATGGATCAAGCCGAAGTCATCGCCGCCCGCGATGCCACCGGCATAGAACTCCCCAGCGTCTGCTGCTCAACCCACTGGGCCAAGCCCGTCACGGCAGCCGATCCCGCTGTGCGCGCGGAAGGGGTGCGCGGTTTGGAACAATCACTCCGCGACGCCGCCAAATACGGTTCGACCTCGGTGCTCTTCGTTTCCGGAGTGGTCAGCGCCAACGTCTCATACGCCGATGCCTACAAACGCTCGCAGGAAGCCATCCGCCAAGCCATTCCCCTGGCGGCTGAACTTAAAGTCAAAATCGCCATCGAAAACGTTTGGAATCAGTTTCTGCTAAGCCCGCTTGAGGCAGCCCGCTTTGTCGACGAATTTGAAAGCCCGTGGGTCGGCTGGCACTTTGATGTGGGCAATGTCATCAACTACGGCTGGCCCGAACAATGGATCAGCATCCTCGGCAAGCGCATCCAGAAACTCCACATCAAGGAGTACAGCCGCAAGAAACGCGATGACGAAGGCCTGTGGAAGGGATTTAACGTCCCGTTCCTGGAAGGCGACAACAATTGGCCTGCCATCATGAAAGCCCTTGATGAAATCGGCTACCACGGCTGGGGCATAGCTGAACAAGGCGGCGGCGACTCTCCAGCAGGCCTCTTGGACCTGTCCACCAGAATGGACAAAATCTTCGCGAGCTAATTGGCAGAGTAGCGCGACTGTATTCTGCTCCCTGCGGAATCAGTCGCAGCGCATCAAAGCCGCCAAAGACGTGGTTCTCATTGGCACCCCTTTTCCAATCCATGGGTAAAAGCTCAGTCCTTACGGTTCTTCGCTTGAAACGTTTTATGGAGTAAATCAGTTTCCAGCAGCAGGCTGGGTTCCAACTCAGCCAGCCGGTTTGGCAAGTCAAGGCTGCCGTGTTTAACCGCCAAAACCTAAATATTCCTCTCGAACTGCGCGCAAACCAAAAAATGTCGCCGCACCCGATAAAAACGAAATTGCCGGGGGAATTCGGACTTGGCACGGAGCAGATTTGGATCTTCGCTCAACCGACTTAAGGCCTCCTCGATTCCATTCAGATATTCATCGGCAGCACCCTTGCCCCAATGCTCCGCTGAGAAACGTTCAATTTCCTCAATGTCGCGCACAGCCCGGCGGGAAAGTCCAAGTTAGGCCACTATTTCCAGCCTTGCTTTTCACGACGGCTAGCTTCCTTGAGGCTGGCCCGAAGATCCCCCTTAAAACTCCACAACCCGGCCACCGATCATATCTTGATAGCCCTCCAAAATCGAATCACGCATGGCAGCGGCCTCTAAACGTTCTTTTTTCTCCCGAAGAACGTGACGCAGGAACTCGCTGGGGGTGGAAAACAAGGTGCACTCGCCACAATTGAGGTCAATAAATGCCCGCAATTCGTCGGTCAAAGAAAGATTGATACTGCTGCTCATAAACCAGGACCTCGTGATTCCTATTAAATCTGTTTTCACCATCGCAAACGTGTCGATAAATGTCCATAAACGCCATTGGCCTGATGAACAACGCCTTTCAAGGTAAGGCGGGGTGTCCCACTACGCCTCCCCCATCGACAGAACGGCGCGCAAGGATTGCGCGCCCTACCTAAATCCAGAGCGAATCCCCCGCTCGGCAAAATCACCAAAACACTCGATCTTCACAGCCCGGCCTCGGACAACAGAGTAAATGAATCTTGTTCATGGCAGGTCCTTGATTGATTCTATTCCAACCGAACACATTTTACGTTACAAACTTGCACGCCTTAACCATGCGGCCAGCAATCACTGCCGGAAAAAATCACAACCTTATCCGCAATGCATCTAGCTCCTCTTGATTGGTTCATAGCCATCCTCTCCGTGGCCATTTGCTTCGCACCAGCGCTGTTCGTGGCGAGACGGTCGGGAAAAAGTACCGCTGAGTTCTTTGCTTCCGGCCGCTCCGTTCCGTGGTGGTTGGCCGGGCTGTCCATGGTGGCGACCACCTTTGCAAGCGATACTCCCAATCTAGTGACCGACATTGTTCGCAGGCAGGGGGTGGCGGGCAACTGGGTGTGGTGGGCATTTGTGCTGACCGGCATTGCCACCGTGTTTTTCTATGCCCGTTTATGGCGCCGCTCGGAAGTGATGACTGACCTTGAGTTTTATGAACTTCGCTACTCTGGCAAGGCGGCCAGCGTGGTGCGCGGCTTTCGCTCCATCTATCTCGGACTGTTCTTTAACTGTGTCATCATGGCCACGGTGAATCTGGCGGCGTGCAAAATAGCCAACATCCTCTTTGGCCTGCCGCGTTGGGAGACGCTGCTGGCGGTGGGCTTGCTCAATGTCATTTTCGCCGCTCATTCGGGACTTTGGGGGGTGCTGGTCATTGATATGATCCAGTTTTTTCTAAAAATGACCGCCGTCATTGCCGCCGCCTGGTTCGCCGTCAAACAAGTGGGGGGCCTTGGGGTAATGGTGGAAAAACTCACTCCTGCGATGGTGGCACCGGACGGCAAAACCAGCTTGCATTACCTCAATATTCTGCCGGATTTTGTGAACAACTGGGATCTGTCTCTGGCGGTGTTCATTATGCCATTGGCGGTGATTTCCTGGGCCACTTGGTATCCCGGAGCGGAACCCGGCGGCGGCAGTTACATCGCCCAGCGCATGCTGGCCTCCAAATCGGAAAAAGACGCATTGAAAGCCGTTATGTTTTTCAATCTGGCCCACTATGTCCTTCGGCCTTGGCCTTGGATTCTGGTCGGGCTTTGTTCATTGATCGTGTACCCAAATCTTTCCGATATTCAACAGGCTTTCCCCAATCTCGATCCTTCTTTGCTGGGGCACGACATTGCCTACCCTGCCATGCTGAAGTTCCTGCCCGTCGGATTTGTTGGCCTGATGGTCGGGGGTCTGGTGGCGGCGAATTCCTCCACTATCCTAACTCACCTAAACTGGGGAGCCTCCTATTTGGTGCATGACTTTTACCAGCGCTTCATTCGCCGCAATGCGGATGAGAAGCATTACGTTTTGGTGGCTCGGCTGACCACGGTCGGGCTGTTCGTGGTCTCTTCAGGGTTTGTTTATCTCATGGAGTCAGCCAAGGATTCGTTTGATCTTATCTTGCAGATCGGCGCAGGCACTGGATTGCTCTATTTATTGCGCTGGTTCTGGTGGCGCATCAATGCGTGGTGCGAGATCGTGGCCATGATCAGTTCGCTGGCCACTTTCGTAACTATTGTTGGGCTACGGAGAAACGGCTGGGAAATTACTTCGAATATCGCGCTTCTTGCCACCGTAGCCGTCACCACCATTTGCTGGGTATTCACGGCCTACCTTGGCCCACAGACTGATCGCGCAACGCTCATCAGCTTTTACAACAAGGTCAAGCCATCCGGCCCGGGTTGGAAACGAGTGCGTGAGTTGGCCGGCGAATCGACCGGCGGTTCCACCGTTAAGGGCGATAACCTTCCCTTGGCGCTACTGGGATGGGTGAGCGGATGCATCGTGGTATGGTCCGCCCTTTTTACGGTGGGCAATTTCCTCTACGGCCGTTGGCCTTACGCCTTGGGTTTGCTAACCATCTTCATCGTAAACGGCCTAATCCTAATCTTGGTATTCCGCAAACTGTGGCGTCCAGATTCATGCAAAACTCCCGCCTAAAGTGGATGGGTTCAATGATCCAACCGGCCGGCTGCCCACAGGGTGCCTCGTGACACCAGCGTAAGGAAATTCGGATCACCCCAGGTCTCATCAGAGTGGCCATAGGTCGTCCCAAACACGCGGGCCTTGCCGTATTGATTGACCCATGCCACAGGATAGGTTTTGCCATCCTGTTCGCTCACCGAAGTCGCCAGCCCTTTCGCCTCCGGCCAGAGTTTCTCGATGACGTAAAGCTCGTCCGAAGCCACCACCCAATTGTTGGCCACGCCTTTGAGAATGGGATGCGCTGTTTCCACCAGCGTAACGGGGTATTTGCCCTGATGATCATGGCGGCGGCTGGTCACGCCGAGCATTTCCCGCCAGTCGTCAACGGCGATGCCACGATAAGTGTGCATGGCGCAATGGATGACCACCGCCGGCACGCCAGCCTTGTGCACGCTGGAAATCTTGCGGATGTAAGTCAGATTCGTGGTATCGGCAAAACACTCGTTATGCACCACCACGTCAAAGCCCTTGGCCCAGTCAGGATTATCGTAAAGGGAGATTTCAGCCTTGGTCCCAGTGCCGCCCTCCATCACCACAGTCCACTCGACAACGGCGAGTTTGGCCACGGCGTTAGTTAGCTGTTGGGTCTGGAAAGGATAATTGTGACAACAACCGCCCGTAACCAACAAGGCCCGTAAGGGCTTGGTTTCAGCGGACGAATTCACGACGAAACCACTGGTCAGGAACAAACCAACCATGAAAGAAAAGATGCGGTGAATCATGGCCGGACGCTATCGCCACCATCGTCGCCGGTCAACCCCGCGTTCCCTCCGCACTATTTAACGAGGCCCGATGGGGATCAGCTCGAAGCTCGTCGCCACAAACCTATCTTCTTTAACTTGGCCAGTGACTCGCGCCTTCCTGATCGCTTTGCACATACCATCCTTAGCATGAGCATCGCCCAGCGAGTCCATATTGACCCCATCCACGAAATAACTGCGCCCGTCCAAGCGAACCGCCAAGTCGCAATCGCTTCCTTTCATGCCAAATATGCACTCGCCACACGCTGCCTCGACAACCGTGGACGTTGACAACGAAGCAACCGGCGTGCTCGCGCACCCGCCCATCAGCAATGCCGTGCTAAGAACCAAAAACGATAGTCGGTGCTTCATAAAATGAGGATGATACCCCCTCAGCAGACTCGGCAAGATTTTTCCCGCAATGAAGCCGTTTGGCTACGCGCGGCGTTTCGCTCGACAACTCCTCAGACCAGCGCAACCATCTGATTTCAAAGGGCGATCATAGGCTGATAACCTTTGACATCAGGGTATGCCATTGGCATCGTGAGCGGGATTAACCACTCTGGAAACGGGGATGGCTAATGGCACGGTCCATGCTGACCGGGCAGTGGATTGTAACGTATTTGATTATGGCTGAATTGATTGGAAATCTTTTGGTGGCGCAATCGGGAGGCCCGACGTCGGTGATTAACGCGAGCGTCGCCGGAGTGATTCAGGAAGCCGGCAAGCACGGCTGTATTGAAGAAATCTACGGCGGGTTGAATGGTATTCTCGGTATTCTCAACGAGGAGCTGATCGACCTTAACGACGAAAAAGCCAAAGCCGTCGAAGGGCTCAAATTCACCCCCGGCCCTGCCCTCGGCACCTGCCGTTACAAAGTTGATTTCAAAAAGAAACCCGAACAGGCCGCCAAAGACATGGATCGGCTGTTCGAAGTGTTTGCCGCGCACAATATCCGCTATTTCTTCTACACCGGCGGCAACGACTCGCAGGACACCACCAACCACATCCACGCCGAGGCCGTTAAACGCAATTACGAGCTTCGCGCCATTGGTGTTCCCAAGACCATCGATAACGATCTCCCTCACACTGATCACTGCCCCGGTTACGGTTCCGTGATCAAGTATTGCGCGGCCACGGTCATGGAAATCGCCCTTGATGTGGGCGGCATGGCCACCGACGACGGCTCCTGCTGCATCATAGAAGTGATGGGCCGTTCCGCAGGTTGGATCGCGGCAGGCTCTGTCCTCGCCAAGCGCCAGCCCTCCGATGCACCGCACATCATCCTGATGCCGGAAATCGCTTTCAACGAGGCAGCATTCCTCGCCAAGGTCAAGGAAACCGTCGCAGCCAATAAATTCTGCATCGTGGTCGTTGGCGAAGGCCTGAAAAACACTGCTGGCGAGGAAATCGGCGCCGACAAGAACCGTCTGGACGCATTTGGCCATCCCGTTCTCTCCGGAGCCGCTGATCGTCTTGCCGAAATCGTGCAGGGAAAACTCAACACAAAGACCCGCACCGTCAAACTCGGCTACGCCCAGCGTGCCGCCGCTCATTACGCAAGCTTGACCGATGCCAACGAAGCCGCCATGTGCGGTGAGGCAGCGGTCCGCGCCGCCATCGATGGACGCAGCGGATTCATGGTGAAGATCGTCCGCAGCTCTTCCTCCCCTTACAAGAGCACCACCGGCCTGCAAGACCTGAACGATATTGCCAACGTGGAACATTTCCTGCCCCGAGATTGGGTCACCGAGGATGGATTTTTGCCCAATGAAAAATTCGTGGAGTACGCCCGCCCTCTGATCGAAGGCGAAGTGCGCCCCCCCACCGAAGGTGGCCTGCCCAAATACGTCATTTTAGAGCGCAGCCGGGTCGAAAAAACCCTCCCTGCCCGCAGCTAAAAGCAGCGAATTTTTCCTACATAAAGCGGCTGTTTCCGAAAGGGAACAGCCGCTTTTGCCTACCTGCCAATCTGCCTGTAAAGCATCCAGACCGAAAGGGACATGCCGATGAAGGTGATCAATGTGCGCACCTTATCCTGGGGAATCCTTTGCGAGTAGTGTGCCCCGGCAAAATAACCCGCCAACGAGGCCGCGCTCATTACCGCCATCCTCGGCCAATCCACCAGTCCTGAGGCCACAAAATAAACCGCCGCCACGACATTGATCAGTGATCCCAGAATCGTTTTGATCGTGTTCATCCGGTGAATATGCGTCATCCCCATCAACCCCAGAGACGCCAGCATGAGAATCCCAATGCCCGCCCCGAAGTAACCACCGTAAACCGCCACAAAAAATTGGAATACCATTGGCCCCCATCCCGGGCCGGGTTGATCAGTCGAGGCAGGCGATTGAATCGACTTGGAAAACAGCCATTTCTTCACAGGGCCCTGTAAGAAAAAAAGGACTGTTGCAAAAAGAATCAGCCAGGGTATCAAAGCCTCGAAAACCCGTTCGGGAAAACGAGTCACGAGATAACTGCCCAGCAATCCGCCCACCAAACTAATCGGCAAAAAGCGCACCAGCCAGGGGCGAACCGCCTTTATCTCGCTGCGGAAGCCGAACATGCTTCCCGCCGTGCCGACCACCAATGCTGCCGTACTGGTAGCATTCGCAGTGACCGCCGAAACTCCGGTCCATAATAAAACCGGAAATGTCACCAGCGTGCCTCCGCCTGCCACCGCATTGATCATCCCGGCAGCAGCTCCAGCCATCGAGAGCACCACTACTTGACCCAAAGTCATCATATCAGACTGAGGCTGTCCCGTTGGGAGGCAATTTGACGTGCAAGGGAAGGCTCACCTCTAAGCGACCATCAAAGGCGATATCAATGGAATACTGGCCGGGCTGATCAAAACGAAGGTGCTGAATATTGACGATCAAGTTGCGCACCGCCACGCTCATATCGGGTGGCACGACAACTTGGAGGGGTAGATCAATCTCGGGCATGATCAAACGCCCGTCCGCATCCGCAAAATTGATTCGCACTTTGTGGTGCCCCTCCTCAATGCGGACAAAATTAGCCCGGATGGCAATCGAACACTGCGGATGGACCGCCGGGAATTGTGCCGCAAAAATCGTATCAAACACGCCCAGCAAATTAAGCTTACCGCCATAATCCGCCGCCGCATCGCACAACGCCGCGATCTGAATTTTCATCAGGCTTCAGACTAATGCCCAACACACGGCACCGAAAGCAGAATTGGGCGCTCTTAACAGACGCCAATATTTCAGGCCCAAAGGGACGTGCCGCCTGAGGTTTCAGGATAACGACGCGCCATCCCTTCCTGCGGGGTGGCGGTAAAAATAAGTTGACGCCCCGCTTAAGTGTACTACTGTATGCATACACAATGCAGTTGCACATTAACACGGGTGACGGGGTTCCGATCTATTTGCAGATTGCCAATCAGGTGAAATATCTGGTTGCTTCGCGGCGTCTAGCGCCGGGCGATGAGATCCCTGCCATTCGTGTGCTGGCTCATCAGCTTCTCGTAAATCCCAACACGGTGGCTCGCGCTTATCTGGAGCTGGAGAGCGCCGGCGTGGTGGTGAAACGGCATGGCTCGGGCACATACATCTCCGACGCAGGCTCTCCCCTCGCCCGGAAGGAGCGGCTGAAAATTCTTTCGCAGCGGGTTGACGCGTTGCTGGCCGAGGCCAGGCACATGCAAGTCGAGCCCGACGAACTTCTCAAACTTATCAAAGATCGCCAGCAATCACTCCAATCCCCGGATAAGCAATGAATACGACATCCATCACATCCATCATCGAAGTTTCCGGGCTGAGCCGGAAGTTCGACAGCAAACTCGCTCTAAACAACATCACGCTTAAAGTGCCGCGCGGACGCGTCTTCGGACTCGTCGGCGGGAATGGCGCGGGCAAAACAACTTTGATCAAACATATCCTGGGACTACTGAAAGCCGAGACGGGATCAGTCCGCGTTTTTGGTTTTGATCCAGTGGCTGATCCAGTCAAGGTGCTCGGACGGATTGGATATCTCTCTGAAAATCGCGACCTGCCCGCCTGGATGCGGGTGGACGAGCTGCTTCGCTACACCCAGGCGTTTTATCCCAAGTGGGACATGGCATTTGCTGAGGAGTTGCGCCACCAATTTGGTCTCGATCCCTCGGCAAAAATTAAGAACCTCTCTCGCGGAGAAAATGCTAAAGCCGGTCTGTTAATCGCCCTGGCTTACCGGCCGGAATTGCTGCTGCTGGACGAGCCAAGTTCAGGATTGGACCCCGTCGTGCGGCGTGATATTTTGGAAGCTATCCTCCGGACAGTTGCCGACGAGGGACGAACTGCTTTTTTCTCGTCTCATCTGCTGGATGAGGTGGAACGTGTGGCCGACGATGTCGCCATGATGTTCGCCGGTCAGGTCGTCCTCAGTGGAACCCTCGACGACATCAAAGAGAATCATCACCGTCTTATTTTCCGTTTTGACGCCCCGCAGTCAATAACCCCGCAAGTCCCCGGTGCCCTCAGCATCGCAGGTTCGGGAAATGAATGGACCGTCATTTGCAATGGCAGCCGTCAGGCGGCAATTGCAGGCGTGGCGCGGGCCGGCGGGCGGGTGGTGGCCGACGACACCCCGTCGCTGGATGAGATCTTTGTGGCGCGAGCCGGAACGAAACACATTTGAAAGGACTTCCATGCACACACCAGCAGCGGCATTGACTTGGGAAATCTGGCGCAGACATGGAAAACGGCTCATGACCATTGTGTTCCTCATTCTGGGGTTTGCAATGTTCTACACCAGACTGTGCACGCTGATCGGTCTCAAACTGGACAGTCCCAACGTTCTCGACAACATACTCGAATCGGTTCCGATGTACGGGGAGCGGCCCGACGTGTTCGGACTGGTCGCGATGATCGGCCTCTCCTGCGCCCCTTTTGCCTGCATGGCCATAAGCATTCTCTGCATCATTTGGATGTTCACCTTCACCGATCAAAATCCGAAAGCACCATTCAGATTTCCATCACGATTTTTCACCCTTCCCATCTCGACAAGGTTTCTAGTGTCGTGGCTCATGGTTGTGGGAAGCGCCTGCCTCATTTTGGTTTATCTGGGCTGGACCCGTCTGGTCCACCTTCCCCACATTGAAGTTTTCGATCGTTTGAGTGACGGCTTGTCGTGGGTGACTTTGCTGGTCTTGTCCCAAGCAATTATTTGGTCGCTCAACGCGTTTCCCTTCGCAACTACTTTGCTCCTTGCAGCGTTAGGGCTCTGTTTCTTCGTCCGCCCTGATTTTCAATGGTCGCACCCGATTGCGGAGCACAGGACGGCTTTCCTCCTGTCACTAATGGCGGCAGGGGTCAGCATGGCTCTCGTGGGCTTCGACAAGGTCCGCCACGGCAGCTGGCAGCGATGGATCTGGAAATGGCAAATGCCTTTTGCTTCGAAAACCCTGCTGAAGGACCCAAAAATGTTCAGTTCCCCTGCACAAGCTCAGTTGTGGTTTGAATGGCGACGCCAGGCCCGAACACTATTTTACTGCGTGTGCATCCTGTCGGGCGTTCCCGTTCTGCTCTTGGCCACCGAACTCATTCTCCATCCCGGCCCCTCCAGCGGGAATACCACACACGGACTCATTGTGTTCTTGCTGGCAGTTCCGCTGTTCATCCATTCTCTTCAGGGTATTTCCCATGAGCGAACCATGTCCCAGTTCAAAGCCATTCGCCCCATCAATAACGGCACGATTGTTGTGGCCCAATGGAAAGCCACTGCCCTGAGCGCCGTGCTATCATGGGTCATCACCCTACTCTTGATCGGATTGGTGATCTGGCTTGGTGATTTGACCACGGTCAAAGCCGTGTTGCACTCCATCCCCAATTACCCTCAACTGATTGAGCCCTTGATCCCTGTCATTCTGCCGGTCCTGATTTTTTGGACTTGGAGCTTCGCTGTGGATAATGCATGGGTGGGCGCGACCTTCGGCACCTGGATTTACCGTGTTTACGCGGCCGTCTGCATCTTGGTCGTAGCCTGTATCGCCTTTCTGGCTATCACAAGAACCCATCCCGCCTTTGAATGGGTGATCGTCCAAATCCTTCCTATCATCTTTGCGTTCTTGATCATTCTGAAATTTGCCTTGGCCCAATGGGCGTTTCGAGTCGCCATTAAAAAGCAGGTAATGGATCGCTCCACAGCGGTTGGTCTCATTTTCACTTGGACCACGCTCGCTGTTGTCTTCTTAACTCCAACATTGCTCATATTGGGTCACGAGAAATGGATTCTCCCCCTCTCGCTAAGCATCATCCTAATGATACCCATCGCCAGAATGGGCTTCGCGCCATTGGCCTTGAATCTTGGACGGCATCGTTGATGCCACAATACTCATTGAGCAGCGGCTTCGACCTCCTCAATCATTTTTACTGAATCCGCCCGAATAAAAACTCGCGTACCATTCGTGTTTTCCAAAACAACCATATTGGACAATTCGAAGGGGAAACCGGCCTTAATCGAGTTGCGCTCCGTGAATCCGACAAAACGAACTCCAAGCAATGATTTCCCTCCGCTCAGATGAATGTGAACGAGCTTCCCCTCTCTAACAAAGCCCTTCATTTTCACAATTTCTAAACCACGACGAGAATGGCTTAAAGCACCCAGAATTTTGAAGAAGACAGTCAGGATCATTATACCAGCGCAGAGCGCCGCAACATATCCGAACAGTTGATAGAAGGTTTCCATTTGTGTTGTTGTTAAAAGCCGAGCCGGCCCCTCGGCTGGCTTCACGTATCACGGGCGAACACCCTCGAATTGTTTACCTTTTGTGTCAAGAGTCGATCAATTGGTCCGCACTTCTATGTGAAGACGTTTCTGACGGCATCTGAAATTGTACCAGGCATAAAAAGCAAGAGCCACAACAAGGAGAGCGCCGGTGCAAGCAAACTGAGCAAAATAACTGAAGCCAAGTTGTTCAATCATTTCATTCCGAAAACTGACGTTGTGATAAATGAGGCCCCAACCATTCAAGATCGCCATCAGTGATACAGGAATGGTCAGAAAATAAAACCATCGAGACAGGCGACATAGTCCAATAAGCACTACGGTAATGATTATGATCCCCAACCACATCGGCCATACCGATTCCCAAAATTTGGCGTGCATATAGGGTGGCCTGATGCGCCCAAAGCTTCAGTTCGAGGATAGCAGGCAGCCATGCTAGTCACTTTATGCTTTTCTCGTGAAACCTAAACAGAAAAACGCGGCCTCCTAAAAGAGTGCCGCGTTTTGTGGAGTCAGGACTTCTATTTTGATTTGCCTGCGACGTACTGCTGGATGTTCACCAGAAGCTTCTGGTAGGCGGGATGATTGTGGGCTTGTCCGTCGTGGCCGAGCGTAACACAAACAATGCGGGCTTTGTCATGTTTGGTGATCCACACCACGGGCCAACTTTCGCCCGCAGCATTTCTTCCGGTGGCGAGCACAGTGATGGTGGCTCCATCCGGTTCCTTCTCGTGATGGTAAAGTTCATCGGTGATTTTGAAACCCTTGGGCACCCCCTTCATGATGGGATGGTCAGTGGCATCAACGGTGACTTCGAATTCGCCAAACTTGTCATGGCCGTGGGAGCCGCCGCCGATGAGTTTGGTGTTGTATTCCTTCCAGTTGGCCCAGTTGTACCAGAGGGCGGGATGGATCAGCATGAGACCCTTGCCGCTGTCAGCAAAGGCCATGATGGCATTGCGGGTCTCGGCATCGGCGAAAGGTTGGTTGTTGGACAGGTAAAGGACATCAATATCCTTAAGTCGATCCTTCACCGTGCTGGTGTCCGAAGTATAATCAGCCACGATTCCGGCTGCCTTCAGCGTTGCGACATCAGCCTCATTGAACCAGCGAGCGAAGTCATGGCTCGAACCGCCGCCCACAATCAGCGTGCGAGCATCAGACTTGGGCGCAGGTGCCGCCGAGGCCTGGGGCGCTGTGCCGGGAGCGGATGTTTCCGCTGTTATGGCCACAAATGTGGGAACCACAAAATTATTGTAGCTCTCAATAGTGACGCGGGAGATGGGTTCATACCGCTTGAGGTCTTTCGAGAACCAGCGCATCTGACCGGAGGTAACCACTCCTTCAAGTTTTTTGGAGCCCGGCACATCGAAATCGCCAATGTAGTCCGCAATTTCAACACCGTTCTTGAGCACAATCTCCTCTGACTGTTGGTCGGCGTAGTGAACGGTGATTTTGGCCGCGTTCAGATTTTTATGATCATCATCACCGCAGCATGGATAACCCCAGCCACCCACTCCGCCGAGGAAGTGGAGACGTGATGCCTTGACCCCATGTCCGGGAAATTCAACTGATTGGGGGAGGGTGCGGGCAAAATTCTCACCGCCCTTGAGGACAATCAGGTTCTTGCCATTTGCTGTCTTGGTGGGATTGGCCACTTCGAATGGCACTGCCCCAGCCTTGATCAATCCGAAGGATTTGAGTCGGATCGAACCACCCTCAGGAGTGATGCTGCTGTAAATACCGCCGCGACTATCCGCAGTAAATGCCGATTGCACATCCATAATGCGGTAAAGGTTCTGGCCCTCAGTCACGTAGCTGAGCAGATCGCGCAGGTTCTCGGCACCAAGAGCCTCAAAACCCTCCGGCATCAATGATCGACCGGTGTTTTTGCGTGATTGGATGTTGGAGACTTTCAGCTCGGTATCGCCCGCGGCGTTTCGAAGAAGCACCGTCTCGCGATTCTCGCGTCCCACGATGCCGTCGTAAGACTCGCCATCTTTGGTCTCAAAACTGACGGCCATGAAGTTGGGTTCAACAACTCGGTTGGGGTCCAGGATGTGAATCAGCAACTCCGCTGCGCCATGAACCCCCATACCGGTAAGATCGGGAGCGAGGTTGCGGCCCTGACCGTTGATGATATGGCAGATTGCACAATTCTGAGTGAACAATTCCCGGCCATGGACGGCGTTGCCGGGTTTTTCAACCTCAGGGGTGAATTTTGCGATGATGGCATTCTTCTCTTTGAGCTGAGGTCCGCGAAGCTCCTCAATCAGCGCGATGGCCTTGTCGGACACCGCCTTGTCGGCGTGGGAACGAAGGCGACCCAAAGCCACAGGGCTCAACGACGCAAAAGGAATCGTCTTGGCGCTTAGCGCATCGAGGAATCCGCTTGTCCAATCGGCACGTTTGAGCAACTGCGTAAAGGCGGCGTCCTGAGCCTCGCCCGTGAGATTTGGATAAGCCTTAGCCAGGAGAGGGCCAACGGTGGCGTCCCCCGAAGCTCCCAGAAGATCAATCACCTTCTTCTTTAATGTAGGCGTGGCGTCAGAAGTGGCAACAGCAGCGATAGCGGGGAGAATTCCGGAGTTCAACTGCCGCACGCCGATCAGGCTGCCCACCACTTGTACGCGTTGTTCCTCGGCCAGAGTAGTATCCGCCAGACGAGCGATGAGTTGCTTGACCTGCGAAGCTGTGGCGGATTTGAGGCGGCCTTCAGTATCCCAACGAGCTATCAACGGCAATACTGAGCCAGGAAGTGAGGGGCTTGGGGAAGCAAGCAGCGAAGTCAGCGCTTTTTGCAGGTCCTCGGACCATGAGGGAATCAGACTGGGTTTCAGCGAGGTGCTGAGAGTGCTAAGCACAACTGCCTTGAGCGCGTCATTTGGTCCCGATTGCTTGGCTACACTGATCACCAAGGCAGCTGCGTCAGCGGCGTTGTCACTACCGGCGATTCCTTTGGTCAGCTCTGTAACTGGCACGGTGAGATCAGGGCTGCCCAACTCGATCGCACTGGTGATGTATTGCTGGGATGCCTTCTTATAATAGGCCAGCATGGCTGATTGGGACCAGCCGTCCTTCAAGCCGCTGTACGCTTCGAGAAGGAATTTGCGCACAGGCGCGCTTTCCTCGGTTTCAAACCATTTGGTATCGCTGGCGGCGTAAGCCATAAGAATTTCGAGTCGAGTACGGTCGTCAGCGGTGCTGAGGGCTCCCCCCATGTCCATAAGCAGCGGGCCCCAGACCTGCAATTGTTCGGCTGTCATTTCGGGAGGGAGCGGGGTGTTGCGCAGAATCTGCATGGCGGTGCGCCGAAGTGCCGGAGCGTCTGATTTAAAGAGTGCAGCCAACATCTCGGCATCGTGCTCCTTGCCCAAGGCATCGGCGGTCCAAGCGGCATTGAGCCGAGGGTAGACGCCGCTGTCAGTGGCCGTTGCCACAGCTTTGACCTGAGGGATGACATCAGTATTACCTCTTTCGATCAAAAGGCGCTGGGCGTTGAAACGAACCACGCCGCTGGGATGCTTCAAAGAGGCTACCAACTGTTCCGTGGTGGTTTTGGACAGGCGCGGCACTTGCAGCTTCACAGCCTGCTTATGCTGGACCTTCCAAATGCGTCCAAAGTAGTGATCGCGATCAGGTCGAACGGCGGCGTTGTTGGGTCCGTGTTTGGGACCACGCGTGTCGTTGTGCACAGCGGCTTGATTGTAAAAATCGAGGATGTAGAAGCCGCCGTCGGGACCGATGCGAGTGTGGATGGGGCGGAACCAGAGATCGGTGCTGGCAACGAATTCTGATTCAGGGAAACCCTCCATGCGGGACGCGACATAGGTTGGGCCTGCCGGTTTGATGACGTCCAAGTGAACAATGTTCAGCGTCGGCTCGGTCACAGTATACGTATAGTCATACTTGGCCGGCCACGCGCCGCCGTTGTAAATGCAGGCGCCCGCCGCTGCAGTCCAGTTGCCGACCCAATCGATTTGAACGTAAGCCTGCTGTTTGTAATCGCGGATGGGAAAGGCTTTATTGTGGTCTTCAATGGTCTTGTAGCTGACGGTATTGGGCAGCTTGCCCTTGGCCAAAATATTCTCGGGAACCACGACATGGTTGATGTGATTGCCGTTGGCCTGGGAGAAGAAAACCTCGCCATCAGGGGCAACATCCACACCCCACGTATTGCTGCCTTTGGAGGAAAACTGTTCTATGGCCGAACCATCCGCCTTAAATCGGATGACACCATCACTAATCTTACCGAAGTGCTTACTGCCATCCCCTGAGCTGACATCCCCTCGGGAATAACCCACCGTGGCGTAAATCCAACCATCGAGACCCCAACGCAGATTGTTAATGACCGCATGCGTGTCAAAAACGCCGAAGCCGGTGTAAACTTTTTCCACCTTGTCAGCCTTTCCATCTCCGTTGGTGTCACGAATCCAAAGAACGTCGGGGGCTTGGGAAACAATTACGCCATCCTTGTAAAACACAAAACTGGTGACCAGACTCAGGCCTTCGTACCAAACCGTTTTTTTGTCCATCACACCGTCACCATTACTATCCTCCAAAATGGAAATGCGGTCACGGCCTGGGGCGTTGGGATCTTTTTTGGCGGGATACTCGACTGTTTCCGCCACCCAAAGACGACCGTCTGCATCCCAATCAACAGAGATGGGCTTCTGAACCAAAGGCTCAGCAGCCACGAGTGAGGTTTCAAAGTCAGGCCAGGTTTTGATCTGAGCTAAAGCTGCCTCGGGTCGCGAAGGACCGCCTTCGGGATACCTAAAGCTGTTCAATTCTTCCTTGCTGCAAAGAGAATCCATCGGGCGATGGCCCGACCAGGCGATGCCGCGAAGTAGTAAGCCACGGAAATGCGGGAGGGCGAAAGACTTGGTGTTATGTCCGGGAATGGAAACAAAAGCGCGGTAGGCATCTTTTTCGTAAACCCACATCTGAGGAACAACGTCGTAGACACTGGGAAGAATTCGGCCTTCCTTGGTGTTGCGTTTGTCCGGCGCATAACTTGAGGCCAGAACCTTAGCCTCCGGCATCATGTGCAGGTCGTAATAAATCTCGTCGTCAAAATCCCAATTTGAAACTCCTTCAGTGAGCTCGTGCTTGTAATCGGTGAAATACATCGACACATCCCCCTCGTACCACTTGGAGTGGCCATGTTCCCATGCGCCGCCAATCACGGTCTTCCACCATTGGGCGTCATTGCCGCAAACGCTGTCATGGATAACCACAAGACCGCCGCCCCGTTTGAGGAATGCATCAAGATTGGTGCGGTCTCCGGCGGCAATGGTGCCAGCTTCGGCAGCGTACATCACCATTACATCGGTGGCCTCAAGCTCGGCGCCGGTGGGGAAACCGATCTTGCCAGCCACTTTGGCACCGCGTTCAGTCAACAGCTTGGTCCAGTCTTTGAGAAAGGTAGGGCCGTCATGCTGGCCAGGGCCGTGTGTCTTCTCCCCAGCCCTGATGAAGATGCGCAAAGGCTTGGAGTCGTCACCCCGTACAACGGGCAACAAAAACAGGCACGAAAGGAGGAAAACAAGGTAGGATTTCATAAGGGGCTTCACGTGTGGTGGCAAAATATCACGGCCAATCGAGGTGCAAAAGATTTTTTTGCCTGACGAAGTGCTTTTTGAGTAGGTTCATACTGAGGCAGTCAGAAATTCCCCACGATGCTTAAGACGAATATTAGCGGCTAAAGCCCGGATGTTCTGCCTTTTGGAGGGGCTTAACCGGGCTAGATTTCGGAGCTGCATGGTCATGCGGGGATTGGACGAGAGCACTGCCTGATGATTCAATAAAAAATCCCAGTACAACACCGTAAACGGGCAGGCCCGTTCGCCTTCACTGGAGGTGGGGTCGAAGCGGCAGCCTTGGCAATAATTACTCATCCGGTTGATGTATGCCCCCGTGGCCACGTAAGGTTTGGAACCCATAACACCGCCGTCGCCATATTGTGACATCCCAAGAGTATTGGGCAATTCAACCCATTCCACCGCATCCACATAGACCGCCAGATACCATTCGTGAACGGACTGGGGCCTGACACCAAGCATAAGCGCATAAAGCCCCGTCACCATCAGCCTTTGGATGTGGTGTGCGTAACCGTATTTTAAGGTCTGGCCGATGGCGTCCCTGAGGCAGGCCATTTCCGTTTGGCCAGACCAATAAAAGGGAGGCAGCGGCTCGCTCGCGCCGAGGGCGTTTCGTTCGGCATACTGCGGCATCTGCGTCCAATAAACTCCACGCACGTACTCGCGCCAGCCCAGAATTTGGCGGATAAAACCTTCGACCGAAGCGAGTGGCGCCTGATTGTTGCGATAGGCGTTTTCGGCTGCTTGAATGACCACCATCGGATGCAGCAGTTTAAGGTTGATCGCAGCGGAGAGGCGCGAATGATATAAAAACGGTTCATTCTGCCACATTCCATCCTGGTATTTGCCAAAAGCCGGCAACCGGTGCCGGATAAAGTCCTCCAATGCATGCTTGGCCTGCTCAGAAGTGACTGGCCAATCAAAACACTCCAGGCTGCCGGGGTGGTTTTTGAATAGTTTTGCGACACTATCCATTACTTGAGATGTGACGGCATTGGGCGGAAACCTTGCAGGCGAAGGGGTGGTTCCGGGTCCTGTTTTTCCAAAATTCTCGCGGTTTTCGGCGTCGAAGTTCCAAGAACCTCCGGTGGGCTGGCCATCGGGCTCCATCAGGATGTCGTGCTTGCGCCGCATTTCGCGGTAAAAAAACTCCATTCGCAACTGCTTGCGCCCTTGAGCGTGAGTGGCAAAATCGGCGGGAGTGGATAGGAAATGAGTGTCTTCAATTACCAAAATAGGCAGACCTAACCTTTTGGCTGCGGCTTGAAGACTTGCCAAAACCCGCCAATCCCCCGGACGAACCACAGCCAAACGATGTGGTTTTAGCGTAGCCACCGTCTTCTGCAATGCTTCCGCAAAGGTAGAGGCCGCGTGCGCGTCATCCACCTGCTGGTACTCAACCTTCCATCCCAGCCCGCAGAGATGGCCTCTAAAATGGCGCATGGCTGAGAGAAATAGAGTGATCCGCGCGAGATGCGACCACACATGGGTAGATTCCTCCCTGACCTCGGCCATCCATAACACATCACTCGCAGGATTGAGGTGGCCAAGCAGCGGGCTTTCGGCATCCAATTGGTCGCCAAGAATAAGTCCTAGGGTGGAGCATGGAGACCTGAGAACAGGGTTGGGCATGTCATTTAGGCGGGCGGCCTTGAGACATGATAATACCTACAGGACGAGAAACCAAAAAGCAAAACCAACTAATGACGCTTTTCAGCAATGATCAGAGCCAGACGACAAATAGCAAGAGGAAGCGTTTGAGCGAGAACTTCCGTGCTGGTGCTCGGTCCACTATCCCAACGGGCAAAGTAACGGACAGGACGGGCATGGGTTTTTCCCGTGACCAAGGGAGTGTGGAACATCTTCTTGAGCTTGGATAAAATTACCAAGGCAGCGGACTCATTTGTCGAATAAGCCGGGCAAGGACCGTTGAGTGCTCCCAAAAGGAGTTTCTCGTGTATCAGCCGGTCCAGTTCCTCGCCCGCAGGGGCATTATATGGGTTGGTCACTTGCAATTGTTCCACTGAGTTTGCCAATACATCGGAGTTCGTCAAATTGTAACCACGGGTTTTTCTTGAGTCCTTGAACCAACCCAGGCTGCCCAGAACGATTCAGTCAGGCCCAAAAGGAGGACAACGAACAATAATAACTGCCACCAGTGCTGTCTCCGTTCCTGCGCCACCGCAGACTCGCGCTGCAGGCGATGCTGCTCAGCTTGGGCAATATTTCCTCCAGCCTCCACGGTGGGAATCCTCAGGCTGGACCAAGTATTGGTCGCCAGCGGCGCAAGTCGGCTTTCGGCAGGATCAATGTTCACGGCGCATTCCCCCAAAATTCCGTTCGATAATCCACTGAATTGATAAACACCCGGTATCGAGGGTTGGAATCGACGGTCCACGCCCAAGAGTTTGCTTTGGCCTGCGGGCCCCGAAACTCTGTCCGAACCCTTAGGAACAGACAAAACATCTCCCACAAACGCCTGGCTGGGTAACAAGGACTGATCAGGATCAGAATCCAAGGCGGTCTCAACCATGGCAAAAAGCATGGGAACGAATTTGGACGAGAGTGCCAATTGGCTGTGGGCAGGCATCCAATCTGAAGCCAGCAAATTCACCTGCCCCCTGCCAACATGCCATTCAACGAGCGCGGGACTGCCATCGTCGAAGCGCATGAGAACTCGTGGACCGCCTGACTCGGGCAAGGTCAATCGAAGATGCTTCCAGAAACGAATCTTGGTAAAATCATTGAAACGTGAATCACGAAACATAGCGAAGAATGGATGATCATAATCCACCTGGCCCACCAATGCCTCCTCGGTGGTTCTGGCAGCGGGATCAGGATTGGGAGCCGCATCGAGCACACCGTCCAACCCTTTGAGGTCGACAGCTTCAGCAGCCAGCCATAATAGATGAACACCTTCACGAACTCGTTGATGGACTTCTTTGGCCTGCTCGGCACTCAAACCTGAAGAAACGACCATCCACTGCACTTTGTCGCTAGGAGCCAGTTCGGTACCCGAGCGCAAACGAACTTCCAAGCGAGGAGTTGGAACCAGGGCGCGGTCGAGAAAATAGTACAGCCCGGATGGATCAGTTACATTTCGAGCTCCAAAGAACGCCACGTTGGCCACTCGAGCTCGCATCGGGGCAATGAAGGTTGTATTATCGAAAACAACTGATTCGCCAGACAAGATGGCGCTATCGGCCCCGGTTTCGGGCGGAATGGAAACTGCCTTCGCCTGCCCGGCGGGAACACTGACCCCAAATTGTTGGCCCACTGAAAGGCCCGCCTTTTCCCATCGGATTTGAAACGAGGTAATGCCACCTCCAGATTCATTGACAAGACGAAGCGTGGGCAGGCGATTGGTGCTATTTTCCGAGGGCGGTTGCAACGTCCAATGCGCGTTGTCCATTGCCTGGTCGGAAATGGACTGCAACTGAAAACGCACCTGTCGCGGCCACGCATAACCTTGTAAACCATCGAGCCGGGAGCCTTGTTGAAAATCGCTAAAAACCTGAATGGTGGTTTCGGCTGGATTGTTGGTGGCATCCCCTGTGGTGGCAAATTCAGACGCCCGAATCATGGCGTCACCAAGATGCGTCGCTTCGAAGGTGGGCTCAACAGCCGCCAAAGAGGCCTGCAAAAGCACGGCATCACCAGTCCAAGATTGGACGATGCGAAAATTGCCGTCGAACACTGCAAGCGCGGCACTATCCGCAGCGGACATTTTTTGCATGGCTTCCCTAACTCGAGATTTGGCCTGATCCAACAGATTGCCGCGTCGCATGCTGGCGCTGATATCAACGAGAAAAAGCACCCGGCGCCCCATCCCGCCCGATGTGGATGAGGTGGGAGGATCGGCGAAATACGGGCGCGCAAAAGCCAAGGCCAACAGAAGCAAAATAAGGCAGCGCAGAAGCAGAAGCGGCCAGTTTTCAAGGCGTTTTTTCCGCTGAACCGGGGGGGGGGAAGCCTTCAGAAACATCAGGCTGCCAAAAGGAATCCGGTCGCGCTGCTGGTGCCGGATCAAATGCAGAACCAACGGGACAGCCACCGCCAGCCCGCCGAGCAAAAACCATGGAGCAAGAAACTGCATGCAGCTGCTGAAGAATGTAGCACTTTGGCCGCTCTCCGCGACGAAAGAATATCGCCCCACATTTCCCAGTTAATTGCGGGAACTTTGCAGGGTGAGGGTTTCCACTTTCCAAAACAATACTTAGGATAAACCGCATGAAGCAATTATCCATGCTGTTGCTGCTCATTGGGACAGTCGGCGGCAGTCGCCTCGCGGCGGCACCCAGCACCTTCGAAGCGACGGGACACCCGGTGATGCGGGCGTGGCGCGGAACCACCCCGGAACTGGACGGTGTGATCTCTCCTGGCGAATGGGCTGATGCCGAATCCTTCTCAGGAGGACGCGGATGGATTCACACCTTTTCGCCGACGACTGATGACACAGATCTTTCCCTTCAAGGTTGGGTGAAACACGACGGGCAGAATCTGTACTTCGCATTCCAAGTCTTCGATGACGTGCTGTATGGAATCGATACGCCGCGCTGGCTGCCCGACGAAAACGCCAAAGCACATGACCTCACCAGGGAAGGATTCCCTTGGTTTGGCGATGAGATAGAGATTCTAATCAACGCCAGACCGACCGGCAAAGAGCCAGACGGATTCGAGTGCTCAGGCAATGGATCAAGCTGGCAGATGGTGTGTAATTTAACGAAATCCCGTCTGGGTGGAGTCGGAGTTGGCGGTTTGCTGGAAGGCGAGCCGCGGTCGAGCATCCAGGCGTGGGAGACTTATCAAAACTGGATTGTAACCGGCGCGATGAAAGCAGTTGCAAAGCGTTCGGTCGGACCAAAAAAAGGTTATGTGATCGAGTGGATGATACGACCAAATCCATGCCTCGAAGTGAAGCCCGGCGTATTCTGGAACCCGCAACTCGGGGAGACTCGGATGGGATTGAACCTTGCGCTGGGTGATCTGGATGAAAAAGCGACGGGGAAGGGCAATTTCGGCTCATTCCACCATGAGGACTGGTGGTCAGGCGGACCGCAGACGCGAACTCACCTCAACAACTTTGGCTCGCTAATCATTATGCCGGGACCAAAAAAATAGTGTCCAGGGTTGGCTCAATTCCAGTGGAAATTCAGGATGGGAACATCAGAGCGGTTGCGGCGGTGGACCAGGGCCACAAATACCCGACGATAATTTCCGATTTCGGCCGTGACGGTGATCTCAAAGACAAAACTTTGGACGGAAAGCAGACCTTGAATGGCACCCATAACTTGCGGGTCGATACCCGGCACGCCGGCACGGAGCTCGCCGGTGTTATGAAATGGAACATCATCCTCAGTTCCAGGTGTTCGATCGGATCCATCGCGGGCGGCCACAATGGCATCGGCCAAAGCCGGATCAACCCCGGGCAGCATTTGTAATACCGCAGATGAAGCAGTGTTGACGTTTACTGCGATGCCACTCCCGGAAATGGGTGTGAACAAGTCGATCAATCCAACTTCTTTAATCTCATTTTCCGGGTTGCCTTCAAGAAATGCGGAACGAGGGCGGCGAATCCGGTCTTTTGGGGACGATGCCACCGGCCGGCCTGTCCGGCCCGAGCCATAGAACATGTCAGGAGTGATCCCCCGAATCAGCAGCAACTCGCTGAGATCATCAATCGGCCCGTTCTTGCAAAAATAGGGGGTTCCTGAGCTGTGTTTCCTATAAAATTGACTCTTAGCACCGTGAGGGCGGGCCTTTTCACCGGGATTTGTCCAATCAAGAAACGAATCAACAATAGTCGGAAGATCAGATTGATCCACGCCTATCATGGTCAGGCCCTTTTCAAGGATGGCGCTATTATTTTCCCGGATCTGGGAGAGGTTAAACTTGCGCTCCATGTCCACGATCTTAACCGTGAATTTGCCCTGCCCCATCTGGACATTTTCGAGTTGGATATCTGCCAGAAGCTCATTCGTGCCGCCCCATCCCCCTGCCCACTTCTGGTCCAGCGAGGTATGCCCCCCCTCTCCAGGAATCGACAGTTGCTGGCCTAAAACGTAACGCCCCAGCTCAACTCCCGAGCGACCAAGAAATTCCATGTCCGTCTCAAACGAGCTGTTGCGGGCAAGTTTGGTCTCGATCTTCATCGTATACGCAAATCCCCCGGCAATGGCAGTGAGAACCACAATGACCATGAGCACTATGACCAGTGCAATGCCTCTTTCGGCTGGACGGGTTGAACGCGCGGTTTTCATCAGGGAAAATTGCCGCTTCGGCTGCTGGGGTTTCCCACATTCCCTCCGAATGATCCGGGAAGGTGCGGCGGGAGCCAAAGGTCATCACCAGTGGGAGCACCGACTCCAACCACGCCTTCGGAGCCAGGGCCGCCCTGGGGGCCGCCGCGAAATTGTCCTCCGCGCAAGGCGCCAGCGCCAACCCGAGTGATGGGCGTGCCTTCGATCCTAATGGTTCGGATGGTCAGTTCAGTTTTTTTCGCGGCGTTTTTCTCGCCAAACCCCAGAGCCACACGGACCATCCGCGGCAATTGATTCGTGTAATACCAATCGGCCACCCATTCACCCTTTTGCGTATCAAAAAACTCCATGTCAAAGGTGTGATAGGAAGGGGCAAGTATGATGGTGTAGGGATCCCCCTTACCTTTGGCATCCTCCAGCAAAAGGCTTTGCTGCATCACCAGTGAGCCGTTCTGCCCGCTAAACGTCACACGGCGGACAGGCTGACCCTCAAAAACTCCGCTGCCAGGGAAAGACTCCGGCAAACGCGCCACGAAGCTGAGAAAGGCACCTTTCTTGGAATTCTCGGCAAAAAAGGCGTAATACTTGGCATTCTCCACGTAGAGCATGGCCGAAGAAAGTGATTCCTCCAAAGAGCGCAGGAGAATTCGCGAACGCTGGACCTCATCCGCTTTTTGAAGCCCCACTCGCGAGGCTCGAAGGACAGCTGACCAAGTCGAATAAATGGAAACCATCACCATGCTGAATATGCCCACCGCAAGAAGCACTTCAACCATGGTGAAGGCTTTGCGCGCATGATAGTTAAGAGGGGTTTGCATGATTAACGCCGGCCTCCAAACCCACGCGGCACGGCTGATTGCCGGAAAAGCAGAACTTCGCTGGATGACTGTATTTTTCGCCCATCCGGTGTGACCCCTCCAACCAGAACGGTTACCTTAAAAAGTCCGTTGGTCTGCACCTCTTCAATAGTTCCTCCACAAATGGAATTAGGGTGCAATTCGGAGAAATGCTGAATGATCTCAGCCGGAATTTCGCCCTCCTCAAGACGGTTGGTCAGCGACAGCTCGGCAATAACGCTGCTGGCATCCAAATCAAATGCCTCCAAGGAACGCGCCCCACGCAAAGTGGACGACACCAAATTCAATATGGCAAAGGTCGCCATGAAAAAGAGACCCACTGCCACCATGACCTCAAGCAGAGTAAAGGCTCGTGAATGGATCAACTGCGGATGGGGGGAAATTCTCATTTCTTAATGACTCCCTCCTCCAAACGTCCGGTGACGAGGTCAGTACCCAGAAATCTTTCACCGGTATCATTGGGCTTTTTCAGCACCACCATAAATTCGTCGCAAGTCCCATTGGGGAAAAACCGAACCCGCAGATCGGGGTCCTCGTCGTTTGACTCAAACTCAACATTGTTGACGAACAAATCCGTCAGTTTGACTTCCTGCCCCAGAGAGCGCGGGAAATCAGTGATGGTGCTGCCGGAACCTTTATCCGTGGAAACCAGCGACGCTGCCGTCGCCGCACCCGGTTTGGTTGAAGGCTCAACATTGATGGTGCGGGTATCGGCAATAATTACCAAATCGTACGGTTTGCCGGTAATAATCGCATGATCTCGCGCAGATTTTGCACCCTCGATTAAATCATGAACAGCACGCGCCTGATCATCGCGTGAAATGGCCCGCCACATGGTGGGTATCCCTGCCGTCATCACGATCGCAATGATCGCGACCACGATCATGATCTCGATCAGCGTGAAGGCGTGGGACGTCCGTATTTTGGCGGTACGGATTCTCATCGGAAGGATGTGCCGATATTTGAGGTGATGGCAAACATGGCGGACAGGATGCTCAACAACAAAAAGCCGATGCCTATGGCCATCACTATGATCATCAACGGTTCAATCAGATTGGTCAGAACGCGCAACGAAATGGTGAGCTCGTTCTCGTAAGTGTTGGCTATGTTTTCCAAAGAGCCCGGCACATCACCCGTATCCTCGCCGATCTTGAGCAAATCGATCATGAGCTGAGGAAAGATTCTAATGCGAGCCAGCGGGTCGGCAATCGTCTTGCCGTCTGTCACCGCTTCGCGTGTTTTGGCAATAGCGTCCTTGATCACCACGTTAGGGAGAATTTGTTCGGTGATCTTAAGAGCCGTCAAAACGGGCACGCCATTTCTCAGCAGGGTGCCAAGGGTGCGGGCAAACTGGCCAAACAAATTCAGCCTCATCACTTTGCCAATCACAGGCGCCTTAATTTTCCAGGTATCGATCTGCATCCGGCCTGAGGTCGTCGATTGAAATCGTTTAAAAATAATGACAATGGCCAAGACCACCAAAGGCGGGAGCCACCAGAAATGGCTGAAAAAATTACTCATGCCCATCAGGAATTTGGTCGATGGGGGCAGCTCTACTTTCATGCCGTCGAAGATGGACATGAATTTTGGCATCATGAACGTCATGAAGAAAATGACAATGGCCACACCGACAGTCGCCACGATGGCAGGATAAATCAGAGCCGAAACAAACTTCTGCTGCACCTCGGCAAAACGTTCAAAATGCGTGGCTAAACGCACCAGTACTTCCTGCAATGCGCCCGATTGTTCCCCCGCGCGCACCATGTTGATGTACAGGTTGGAAAAAATGATCGGTTGTTTGGCCATCGCATCCGATAAACTGCGGCCTTCCATCACATCCTGCTTCAACTGTCGGCTCACATCCGAGCTAATGCCTTTTGACCCCAAATGCGTCATGCTGTTGAGAGCAACTGTCAGGGGCATTCCGGAACGAAGCAAATTGGAGAACTGTTGCGTGTAAGTGGCCAACTCTTGAAGTTTGGGCGGCTTCTGACGCGTGAGGTAATCGCGCATTCCGGGCGGGAGCGAAGCGGTCCAACTGACTTTTGGCGCACGCTCCCCCACAGGGCGAACCACGGAGCCAGCTTTGGCTGCGGTCACCGCCACCGGCAGCAGCCCCAGCTTATCGATCTGCAACAGGGCGGCCGCACGATCCTGCACGTCGAGGGAACCCTCGACTACTTCACCCGAACGCTTGCGCGCTTTGTACGAAAATTCCGGCATACAGCTTCGCTCCGACTCTGACATATAAACCAACCCCAGACAAAGGTTTCCCTTGGTTTGACGTAAGCAGAAAGGGAACATCAGCATCTGCTGCCGGTGTGGATCAGCTGATTGAGAAAAAAGGCCTTTGGATTTGCTCAAATTGGAACCAAAGGTTGTTTTTCGTCGCGTGAGCAGGTAATCCATTGCGTATGAACCCTATCAGTGCTGAGCCAAATCCAGCTTTTAGCCAAGGATCTGGTGCAAATCCCGGTCGATCCGTTAATGGGCGCATCTTTTTTTGGGCCATTACTTCGGCTCTGGCAGGCTTTCTGTTTGGGTTTGATACCGTGGTGATCTCCGGCGCGGAACAGAAAATCCAGACGCTTTGGAGTTTAAGCCCGGCCATACACGGACTCGCTATGGCTTCGGCACTTTACGGGACGGTACTTGGCTCCTTGCTCGGGGGCTGGCCGACTGATCGCTTTGGACGCCGCGCCACCCTGCTCTGGATCGGGGTGCTCTACGTAATCTCGGCGCTGGGCTGCGGTTTTGCAAACGGGGTCGGCATGTTCATCGGCGCACGCGTCATCGGCGGGATAGGCATCGGCATTTCAACAGTGGCAGCACCGTTGTATATCTCGGAGATTGCCCCCGCCAGCCATCGAGGGCGATTGGCGGGAATGTTCCAATTCAACATAGTTTTCGGCATCGTCATCGCTTTCCTTTCCAACGCGCTGCTTTCGGGAACTGGTGAAAACGCCTGGCGTTGGATGCTGGGTATTGCGGCCATTCCGTCAGTCCTCTACACAGTGCTGTGCTTTGGCATCCCGGAAAGCCCACGCTGGTTGATCGCGCGTAAAGGCGACAGAGCCGCCGGGGTAAAAGTGCTGCGGCTGATCGAACCGGATGCACCACAGGCCCAGATCGAGGCAGAGGCCGATTCGATGGTTGTTTCATCATCCGAACGCTCCACCCCTTCGCATTTTTGGACGCGACGGCTGCGCGTTCCGATCACGCTTTCGATACTCATCGCTTTTTTCAACCAACTGTCCGGCATTAACGCCGTGCTCTATTTTGCGCCGCGCATTTTTGAAATGACCGGTCTGGGCGAGAGAGCAGCGCTTTTGCAATCGGTCGGTATCGGCGTGACCAATCTCCTCTTCACCTTCATCGGACTGTGGCTGATCGATAGGCTGGGCCGTCGCACCTTGTTGCTGATCGGCTCCTTCGGTTACATCATCTCACTCGGGCTGGTGGCCTGGGCATTTTTCACAGGGCATTTTAGTATCGTTCCCGTGTGCATCTTTGCTTTCATCGCAGCACACGCCATAGGCCAGGGCGCGGTCATCTGGGTGTTTATTTCGGAAATCTTCCCCAACCGTCATCGCGCCGAGGGGCAGGCGTTGGGAAGTTTTACCCATTGGATATTCGCGGCTTTGCTTACCACATTTTTCCCACAAATGGTGTCCGCCTTCGCGCCTGGTTACGTCTTTCTGTTCTTCTGTGGCATGATGGTGCTGCAACTGGTCTGGGTGAAATTCATGGTCATGGAAACCAAAGGCGTGCCGCTGGAAGAAATCCAAAAACGCCTGGGAATTGAGTGATCCAACCCATGAGCTTTAAAATCATAGGCATCGGCGAAGCACTGTGGGATTTGCTTCCCTCCGGTGCACAACTCGGTGGCGCGCCTGCAAACTTCGCATGCCACGCTCATTCGCTCGGAGCCGAAACCGGTGTGATCACCCGGATTGGCGATGATGCCTTGGGTCGCGAGGTTGTTCATCGCTTTACTCAAATGGGGCTCTCCGCCGCCGCCGTACAAAAGGATGACCTCGCGCCGACAGGCACAGTGATCGTCGAGCTGTTGGAGGATAAAACGGCCCGCTACACTTTCCCTGACAACGTGGCATGGGATCGGCTTGAAGTGACCGCCTTAGCCTTGGATGCGGTTCGCGCGGCAGACGCGGTTTGCTTTGGAACCCTGGCTCAACGTGGAGAAACATCGAGAAACTCCGTGCAGAAGCTGTTGGCTTCCACTCCTCCCCATGCGTTGCGGATTTTTGACGTCAACCTGCGTCAGCATTATTTCTCAAAAGCGATCATCGAATCATCGCTAAAGCTGACGAATGTTTTGAAATTGAACGACGTGGAATTACCGATCATCGCCCAAATGTTCAATCACACAGGTTCAATCCGCGACCAAATCCAAAAGGTAGCGGAGCAATTTGAACTGCAAACGGTTGCATTGACGAGAGGCGCGGAGGGCAGCCTGCTCTATCATTCAGGACAATGGTCTGACCGGCCTTCAACTCCAGTGGATGTGGTTGACACCGTCGGCGCAGGCGACGCGTTCACCGCAGCTTTAGTGCTAGGACTCCTCCATAAAATGGATATCACTGCCATCAATGCCCTCGCCAGCGAAGTCGCCTGCCACGTCTGCTCCCAAGCCGGAGCCATCCCGCCTCTGCCCGCGAGTTTCCAATCGCGGCTGGCAAGTTAATCTCAGCGGTATAGAAAATTTTTACGGGGAGGGTTTGGAAGATTTGGACAAGACGTCATGGACAGCTCGCAGCAGCGTGTCCGCTGAAAATGGCTTCTCCAGAAACTGATCAGCTCTGCCAAAGGAAGATGCTTCGGCCAAGCCGCTCGTCATAATGAGCTTCAGCTTCGGGTCTATGGCCAACAAAGTGCGGGCCAGAGAGGAACCATCCACTTCTGGCATCATCAAATCGGTGATCACCAGTTTGATCGAATTTTTTTTCGCAATAAATTGACTCAAAGCCGACTTGCCGCCTTCGGCAACCAGCACTTCATATCCATGGCTGACCAACGCTTTTTCCACCGTATTCCGGATATCGGCCTCGTCATCAACGATCATGATTAATTCTCCCATGCCTCTTGGCGGTGGGGGGGGCGGATTCAATGGCTCCGTCGGACCGGATTTCCTGTCAACCGGCAGTGAAATCTGAAACGAAGTTCCAACACCCTGAGTACTATCAACTTTGATTGTGCCTTTGTGATTCTTAACAATTCCATGAACGGTCGAAAGACCCAGCCCTGTGCCTGCGCCGACAGGCTTGGTGGTAAAGAATGGATCAAAGATTTTATCCAAAATTTCAGGGGCAATACCCATGCCGGTATCACTGACCTGAATCAGAACGCACGGACCTGCCACAGTTGAGGAATTCACCGCCGACACACCAAGCGTTCCACCACTCGGCATGGCATCACGCGCATTTACACACAGATTCATGAGAACTTGAGTGATTTGCGTGGCGTCGGCGCGGACTGGCCCCAGCTCTGGATCCACAACGCACTTCACCTCTATATTTTTAGGAAAAGTTTCGCGGGCGACCTTACAAATATCCACAAGTAGCGAGCTCACGACCAGCGCAGCCCGCTTGCTTTCGCTTCCGCGCACGAACATCAGGACCTGTTTGACCATGTCGGCTCCCCGCTGCGCGCTGCGTTGGATCATGATGAGGAGTTCCAGTGCAGAAGGCCGCAAAGGTTCATTCTGGAGCAACTCGCTGGCCATGAAAATAGGGGCGAGAATATTGTTCAGGTCGTGTGCGATGCCGCCCGCCAATGTGCCAATACTTTCCTGACGCTGCGCCCGCAGGAATTGCTTTTCCAACTGCTTCTTTTCGGTGATGTCAGTGTTAATAGTCAGAATGCGCTCTGGAAGCCCTCCAGCTCCTGTAACCAGAGTCCAGTGACTCGTAACGAGAATCGTTCGATTGTCCTTGGTCCTGTGATCCATATCACCCTCCCAGTAACCGGCTTCCAAGGTGCCTTGTCTGGCATCCTCAAATGATGTGGAAAGCTTTAAATGGATCAGGTCCTCTATTTTTTCCCCTTCGGCGTCCTTGCGCGAATAACCGTAGAGTTGCTCTGCTCCATGGTTCCAATAAACCACGCGAGTCTCCATGTCACACGCGACAATCGCATCCCTCGCCAGGTCCAATAGTTGGGCCTGGGCCTTAATTTTCTGCTCAGCCTTGGCCTGCGTCTCCTTCAATTGCGTCTCGTCCAGCGCCCGCTTGACAGCCGACACGAGCCGCCGGGGTTTCTGCTTCAACACGTAATCTGTGGCTCCTTCCCGTAGCGCGTCTATCGCGATTTCCTCCCCAATGGTGCCTGAGTAAAAAATGAAAGGCGTGCGAGGGCTGATATCCTGGGCGACCTTCAATGCATGCTTTCCGTTATACAACGGCAGTGAAAAATCAGAGATGATGATGTCAGGCTTGATTTCCCTGAGACCCAAACGGAAATCCTTTTCACAATCGACTCGCACCATGTTGAGCTCGAAACCTCCACCCTCCAAGACGGCCTTAACCAACTCGGCATCCATGGTGTTGTCCTCAAGCAGCAAAATATTTAGCACTTTCATAGAATTAGCTGGCCACACTTTCCGTCTCGTTCACAAAACCCCAGAAACGCCCCATCTGCCCCACCGAGTATACAAAATCCTTAAAGCTAATGGGTTTAACCACGTAGCCGTTCAAGCCCAGCCGGTATGCTTCAGCAAGATCGCTCGATTCACGCGAAGAGGTCAGGGCCACGACGGGAGTATTCTTGAATCGTTCGTCGGTCTTAATCGCCTTGAGCACTTGGAATCCGTTCAGCTTTGGCAGTTTCAGATCGAGGAGAACAAACCTTAGTACGCGTGGCCCCCTATCCGCGAACCGGCCCCGGCGGAAGAAATAGTCAAGGGCCTCGGCCCCGTCACGCGCAATCACGATCTCGTCCCTGACACCTATCCCATGCAGGGCTCCGAGCGTCAATTCCACATCGTTTTCGCTATCTTCGACGAACAGAATCTCCATAGCATCCCTATTTTGTCCTTCCTGACCATTAAATCGGCAACGAGAAGTAAAACTTTGCTCCCTGCCCCGGCTTCCCTTCTGCCCAGGTTCTACCCTTGTGTCGCTGGACTATCCTACGCACATTGGCCAGCCCAATCCCAGTCCCTTCAAATTCGTCCTGACGGTGCAAGCGTTGGAAAACGCCAAACAGCCTTTGGGCATACTGCATGTCAAATCCAGCGCCGTTATCCGAAACAATGAAGATTGTTTCCTGTTTTTCAGCATACGCAAATATCTCGATAAGCGCAGGTTGCTTCCCTCTCGTATACTTTACTGCGTTGGAGATTAAGTTCTGCCAGACTTGCCGGAGCATCGCCTCATCTCCTTGAACCTCCGGAAGACTTCCCACAGTCCAAATAATCTCGCGACCAGCCTCCGCGCTCTTTGCCTCCTCGACCAAACCACTGACTATAGCCGACATCTGAACAGTCTGCATGGCTATGGATTGGCGTGACATTTTGGAAAATGAAAGCAGGTCATCAATCAACACCCCCATCTGCTTGGCTGATTTTGTAATCAGACCCAAGTATCTTTGAGCAGTGGGATTTCCTGTCAATTGGGCATCCTCGGCAAGCAAATGGGCAAATCCATCCATGTGTCGCAGAGGTGCCCTTAAGTCATGGGACACAGAGTAACTAAACGCTTCCAACTCTCCGTTCAGGGTCCTCAACTCAGTGGTCCGCTCATTGACTCTTTGCTCCAGTTCCGTATTCACTTTTGTGATTTCTTTGTTCGCAAGCTCCAGCTGGTTCTGTCGATGAGCCAATTTTTCCGCCATTACGTCAAACTGCCGTGCCAGAAGATTTAGTTCGCTTGTGCCGTTGGAAATTCCAGTCCGGGCTAAAAGATCCCCGTTGGTAAGACGTTCAGCTGCTTCCAAAATGGCGCGAACGGGATTTATGAACGCGCGCTCGGAAAACCACTTCGCCAAAAAAAGCACCACTGTCGCAATTAAGATAATGCCCATTAAGGCCGCACCAAAATGCGCATCAGCATCAGCAAAAAAGACCTTCTGCGGAAAGGCGACTTGGATAAATATGACCGGTTTGCTTCCGTCACTTACAGTGCTTAACGCATAAATATACTTTGCGCCATCTGTTCCGTTGGTTTCAAAAAGGCCTTCTTTTTTAGCCAGGGCCAGCTTCACGAAAGGCTGCGACGAAACATTTTTACCAACCCACTTCTCTGGCTCAGGATGCTGCGCCAAGACATTGCCCAACTCATCAAGCACACTGACAACGCCGCCCTCGGGCAGGGAAATTTCCGTCAAAGCCGACGACAAAAGAGGCAGCTTCAAAGACGCATACATCAGCCTCGCCAGATTGGTTCCAGAAGAAAAAACAGGGTAGATGAAATCCAGCAAAGGCTTTTCCCCATTCCGGTCCAAATGAAGCCCGCTCATGGAAAATGCGGGCTTAGCCAGCACTCTTTTGGTAAACGCGAGACCAATATCGCCACCTGCCTGATTCGTTCCCAACGAGTGACAAAAAACGGTTCCATCGCGCTCGATCAGGCCAAAATCACTAAAATCCGGAGATATAAGCCTTAGGTTGATCATGCCCGTCTGACAAAAACTCAGATTGGTCGCGAGAACAAGAAACTGAAACTGGGTCATGGTGGCGAGCAACTGACGTGTCTGTTTTACGTAGTATGCCTGACTGGTGGCTGCCAACTTGGCGACGCTCACAGCTTGTTCTCGCACTCGATCCTTCTCTGACCGCTGCCTGTCGAGGTTGGACAAAATTAAAATAAAGCCCCCCGGCACGAGCACCAAGAGCAGTAAACAAAAAAGTCGAGCCCTGAAAGATCGCGGATTTACCATGCTTCGTCTTGTTTTTCAAATTCAGGTTGGTCTCTGCTACAAAATAAATCAATGAATAAGCACGCCGCAAATTGGGGACAACACCTCTGAAAGGCGTCAGTATGAATATAAGATCAACACAACATGATCTAACGATTCGTTACCTCGATTCAGGACGGCCCTAGTCGACGGGTGTTAAGGAATAAGCAGGCCGGTCAGCTTGCTTCGTTCCAGGCCGGGAAACGAACCGTTGGTAAATGAAGGATTTCAGCATGAGCAAAACGGCTAGGCCGATGAGCGACCCAATCCGATAGAGCCCGCCCAAGCGCCAAAAATCATGCAGGAAAAGCGTGAGCAGAGTCACGACCAGCAGACCCATACCAGCGAAACGGGACGGGGCGGCTGGGCCGGGCAGGTGCGGCGACATCTGCCCTTCTCGCCGAGCCCAGTTCCAACAACGCCATTCCGCTGGCCCGTGCGCCCGCCGCGCCCTATCGGCAGCCGGGAATTTTGCGAGTGGCGGTGTTCCTGTGCAGGGCGGTCCTGGGGGTGATGGGCCGCGACGTCGTGGTGAAACTCTCAGCGGCGTGAGGTGGACTCGGCAAACACAAACCGCTGGTGGACGCGACGTTGGACTGGCTCACCTGCGCATCGCCGAAGTTGGTTCCGCCCGAAGACCGGGTCGCCATCGGAGGCGGGATGATCTGAAACCGGGGAGCGATCCCCCCTGCCAAATCATCGCGCTACTTCGGCGTTCGGGTTGAAAGCAGTCTGGACCGAAAAACCAACCGCTGCTGAGTCCAACGGTTGAACGAGGGCAAGCTCAACGGGGCAGGAGCCGCGAAATGACGACAAGCAAAGCAACGACAACCAAACCCAGCACCGACCAAAACGGCCAGCCAGCGGGATTGAAAGCCTCCGATTTGGCAATGGGCTTAAGGATTTCTTCAGCGGAAAGGCGGGGCGATGTTTTGTCGGCAGCTATCAGTCTTGGACCAAGCAGGTCAAGGTCATATCGAGGTGGATTAACTTCGGGATTGCCATAGTAAAGGGCGAGGCTTTCGGAAGGCTTGGTCTTAAACACAAGTCGAGAAGTTTGCCACCACATCCGAATATCATCCAATTTAAGCGGGGGGTTATCCCCATTCTCAATTTCGAGGAAAACCGCATTGGTAACCGTGGTCGGGGAAAGACTCAAGCGAAGCAGTGCAGACTTATCCTCAGGCAGTCGAGTCCACATGACGGACCCAAGCGTGTCCTGATAACTATTACCGAACTGATCGATTCGCGCTGCGGTCACTCGGACTTCACGCCGAAAGTAGGGAGTGGAGGAAGTCGCCGTCAAAGAAGAAAACCAAGGTCCGACGTTCGTCATCGCCAGTTTCCAGCGGCTGACATTCGAGCGCTTGGGCTCATCAGCCAACGTGACGGTTGGGGTCACGCTGCGCAGGATGGGCGTTCGATCAAGAATGTAGGGAATTTGCAGACCTTGCTGAACGATGCGCAGATCGCCAAACCCCTGAGACGCATGGGCCAAAACATCAAGATCCAACTCGACCTGGTGAACACCAGCACTTGCGAGAGGGATGAGTTTGCGAAAATGCCACAGGGCAGGATCCATTGGAGCGCCAAGGGCGTCAATCATGGCCAATTTATCAACGCGCTGGTATGCGGGATTCTCAGTCAACGGCCCGGGAACAACTGGAAGAATCGACGCCCCGCGCAATCCTCCTTGCATTTCGGCGAGGTCATATCGAGGAACAGGGCAGTCAGGATTTCCGCTCAGCAATGAATAGACTCCAAGGGTAGCGACATTGAAAACAAGGTAAACGGTACGAAATCGTGCCGTGAGCCCCACCAGTGCAAGAGGCGGATTGTCGAGGTTCTCGATGACAAGCGAAAGCTGCTGGGAATCCACGGTCAATCCGTTCGCCACGCTGAGCTTTGGGGCGGCTCGGTTGGTGCCCGAATCGAGGCGGTACACGAGGCCACTGGAGATGGTCGTTTCGTGCGCTTCGCCCGCTGTAAAAAATGGTTTGGCGAGCAGAACGGCGCGGCTAAACAACGGCTCCGGGGTTTCGATGGTTAGAGAGTCGAGCACGAGGTTGGCTCCGCCCAAGCGAAGATTCACGCGGGTGCGCCCCGGTTCCTCGGTACGTTCGAGCATTTCAACCGGAAGCGGCTCGCTGGGCACGCCAACGGCGGAGGCAAAATAAAGGCGCGCGCCCGTAAATGGAATAGGCGCAGAGCGACGGTCATCAATCGTGAGGCGAAAATGGTGCCACTGGCCATTAGGCAAAGGCAGACGCAACTGACGTTGCCCTCCGGCCCGCACAAACAAGGGAACGCCGCGCGCAATGGTCTGCCAGAGACGCCCATCAGCGGAAGCTTCAAACAGAACGGCTTTGAGAAACTGAGGTTCCGGAGTTTCGAGGTCAACTGCCTCAGGCGCATTCTGCCGTTCCGTCGCGAAGCGAACCACAGTGGTTTCGTTTTCGATGCGGCTCTGAAAGAAAGACGCCGATTCACTAAAAGGGACGGGTGGGGCGTTCCGTTCAATCACGAAGGGCACCTGATTTGAGGCAGCTTCAATAAGCCTCAAATCTGGCCAACCCGGGCGGCAGGAGGTTAGCGTCGAAAGCGGAATGGCTACCTTAACCAAACCGGTTTGCCCCACGGAAAAGGATTGCGAATACTTCCACTCGGCAGGCATGCCCAATCCATTCCCGGAAAAGGCGAATGTTGCCGAAATCAGCAGTAAATAAAAACGCCATGGAGTCATTCTCTATTCTATTCGGTGGAGGTTGGGAAATCAGGAGGCTCGGCAGTTCTCGTGCCTGGTGGCGCCGAAGGGCTGGAGAGGAAGCGCTGATAGATGAAGGAAATCAGCATCAATAGGACAGCAAGACCAATCAGGGAACCGATGCGATAAAGGCCTCCCAACCGCCAGAGGTCATGCAGGAACAGCTTGAGGAGCGTGACCACTAAAAGACCCATCCCCGAAAAACGCACAGGCGTGTTTTTCCACTTAAATCCGATGATCAGCATACTGAATGCAAACACTCCCCATGAAAGAGAGTAAGCCATGTCCTGATCAAATCTGCCCGAAAAATTAAAGGTTAGCCTTTCCCCTGCTGGACTGAAGTAGTCCGCAATCTCGATGTTAACCAGAAGAAAAGTGAGTATCGTCCCAAGAGTGAACAACAAGGGCGGAAGACGAAGGTCATCAATTCGATCCCGGGGCGGAGCAAGCAGATGCGCCCCAAGAAAAAGGCTCCCGGCGACCAGTGTATATGAGTACAAATACCAGTTCAACAAAGGGTGCCCAGTGCGGGAATACTCGGTGATGACAAACGGATTGAGAGCCAGTCTCGCAAAGCTGGCAATCAGCAGCCCGCAACCGACCATTCTCAACCCAGGATGAGCCACTCGATGGAACAGCCAGAGCAAAGCAGCACCTTCCAAAGCCCAACCTATAGTGATCCATTGACGATCAAACTGTATGGGAAATATGAAGGTGATAAAGAAAAGGGCGGCCCCGCCAAATAAAGCCAGCCGCGTCTGCTGGCGTGGAAGATCTTCCGTTGGCTTGCGAAGAATTGCGATGAGTCCAGCCAGGCATGGAATTGCCAGCACTGCAGGAATCAGCCCTTTATAAGGGAACTCAGGAAACCCATTGGCGAGCCCGTGGTATAAAAGGAGAAAATGAAGCGGAAGACTGATAGCAGCAGCGATCCACGGCCAGTGGCGCTCCTGCATCCTGGCGCGGAAACAAAATGGAAAAAGGAGGAATAAAAATCCGAAGCCCACATACCACGATGCGGCCAGTATGATTTGCGGCGGCTGAAACCGCATGAAATGCCACGTGTGTTCTAGGATCAAAACCGAGGCCAACCCCGACACCACTAATAAATCAGCCCCATATATCTTGCAAACACCCAGCAGCAGAACCAGTAGCAACAAAGCCAGACCGAACACCGGCGATGGATTGATTAAAGGGACTTGAACTATCACCAGACTTAGGAGCAGGAAGGGTAAAGCGGCCGCGATCGAGCCGATTTGCCCGAAAAGCTCAGGAGTGAGAATTGGCTCAGCCGGGGCAGTATCGAGACCCGACTCGCTTTGCTTGGTAAAAATACGACGTGCGCTGAAAACCCCCGCCACAATAAAGAACAGGGCAAATCCCCCGACCACCGCCAACAGTAATGGCACCTGCGCGGCATCAGCCGGGATGCGCATGATCCAAATGGCAGCAACGATCAGGGTCAGGGCAAATGATCCAAGGATGCTCCAAACCACGGCTGTGGCGATGGCCATCAAAAGCGCCACCCCGTCGATGAGAAGCACCACCGGCCAGATTACCCATGAAATGGCGGGTAATTTCAGAATAAACAAGAGAACGAGCAACAGTCCGGCCAAAGGAGCGGCATGAAGCCAATTAACCGTGATCGGCGCAGGCTTTAACCGATGAAGAACGATGGGGATTACCGAATGCAATACAGTAAAGACCAGTACGAAAACCAAAGCCACGTTGAGAGATTCCACATGAAGAAATTGGTTTAGCCAGGCTGCGAAGAATAAAAAAATAAACCCACCCGCCACAAAAACGATTGAGCGCAACTCCAGCCTCAACCAGGCGAGCGCAACGAAAAACAAATCCACCAAGGTGACATAACCAAGAATCAAAACGGCTCGGCTGGCGATTTCGGCATAAGGCCGAAAAGCAAGGAAACAAGCGAAACCCAACGCCGTCGCAGGCATCAGAATGGCCGGGGCGGACAACAATCCGTCCAACAAAGCTTCCTTACGACGCAGCACCGGTGCCGCCAGAAAAAGCAGGCTAAAGCCCAGGAAAACCTCCATTGCCGTGTAAACTTTCTGCACCTCGAAGAACCGGCCCAGCCAGCCGATTTGCATTCCAATAGTGAGTAGAGCCGCCAGCAGGACCAGATAATGCCAGCGTTTGCGCAGTGCCACCGCAATAAGCCCGCCATCAAGCAGGGCAAGGTAACCAAACAGGCCCAAGGGATTGTCCACACCGGTGGAAAGCATGGGCGGCGTCAGAAACCCACCCAGCAGACCCAGCACCGCCACCACCTGGGCATCAAGCCGCACCGCCAACAGAAACGCCGTAAAAGTAATCAGCGTCATCAAGCCAAACGCTGGCGTCGGACCAATGAACTTATAGTAGGCGTGCGCCGCAAAAGTGTTGGCGTACAGAATAAGCGTTGCGGTGGCGCAAAGCGTTTGGACGGTGACAGCATGGCGTTCCCGCGATAACCAAAGCCCTCCGCCCATCAACCCCAGCGCAAACAGATAACCACAAACAATCCGGGTTTGCGGACTCACCAAATTATTCTCAAAGGAATACTTGATGAAAAATGCAATGCCCAGGAAGAGCGCCAACCCGCCCACCCAAGCAAACAAATTGACCCCGAGGAATCGTTCCCAATTGATGCCTGACCCGCCACCCGTATTTTCAAAAGCATGAGCCAACGGTGGCGGGACAGGAAGCTCCTCCGGAACAGTCTGCTCAAACGATGTGGAGAGAATGGGAGGAATATTGACCGTGGCAACGTGCTCAATCAGATCAGGGCTTGCTATCATTTCCGCACCCACCACCGACGCAACATCCTCTGGCGGATGGGCGACAGGGGTTTGAATCAGGGAAGATACTTGCAGATTGCGAAGCAGAGTCAGTTGCGTTTCATGATCCAATGCCCGGCGTTCCAAAATTCGAAGCATCCTTTCGGCTTCCGAAAGCCTTCGTCGTTGGATCACCGCCGTTACAATGAGCGCAAATATGAATAGCCAAATCATGATTTCACAGACAGACCCCTAAGTTCCGCAGGTAAGGTAAAAACCTTATGCCCAAGTCAAGCCGGCTGCGAGAAAAAAGCTATCGTCACGGTTTGAGAAATTTCCAGGAATTTACCTTGCGTCAAGAGGGCAGGTTGCGTTTACTTCAAGTCCTCTTTTGGTGCGGCTGGATAGCTCAGTTGGTAGAGCAAGCGATTGAAAATCGCTGTGTCCCCAGTTCAATTCTGGGTCCAGCCACCACTTCCCCATCCTGACAGATGCCTTCCTTGGCTTTCAACCCAAGCTGAGGTAGTCTCTCCAAATGGATCAGGTCTCATTCCAACAAAAAATCGCCGATGCCATTGCCAACCCTAAGAATATGGGAGCGATGGAAGCTGCCGACGCCGAAGGTTCGGTCGGAAGCCCCAACTGTGGGGACATGGTACGGATGTGGGTAAAGTTCAGGGAGGAGAACGGCCGCAAAGTCATCGACCGAGCCAGCTTTCAGACTTTTGGGTGCGAAACCGCCATTGCCGTCGCAAGTCTGGCCACTGAGATGATTCGCGGAAAAACTGTTGCGGAGGCTCTTCAGCTTTCGGGCGAGGATTTATCCCGAGACCTGGGCCCCCTGCCCCCGATGAAAATCCACTGCGGCCAATTGGTGGAAGGAGCCCTCAGATCAGCACTGGCTCCAGGCGCGCACGTAACTGTTTTGAAAGCTGCTCCTGCCACGACTTTGTTGGACAGTTTTGGTTCCAACGCCAAGGCAACGAAACCGGTGAAGCTCAGATTTTTGGATTGATCCTCAAAAGGAGCGCATGAACTCCTCCACGCGCTGAAGATCCACTCCTTCGGGTTTCTTATCGAGCAGCCATTGGAGATCCGCCTTGGCCCCGGCCATGTCTCGGCGCGAAAAACGGACGAAAGCCCTACGCCAGCGTTCGCCCCCCCGCTCAGGCTCGATGGCGAGAATACAGTCCAAATATCGCAGCACACGGTCGCCAGACGGCTCCTTGCCGGAATTACCCGCTAAATTGCGGAGCATCCGCACAATGATTTCCCGATCCGAGGCGGGCTGAAAATGACGATTCTCGGCCTGAACCTCGCTCTCGCGGTCAATCAGTTGGAAGACCTCGTCACGATTCAATATCTTCCCACCATCATAAACATCAATCCAGCGCGCCGGGCCATTGGGAGGAGTGAAACCAACCATGAAACGACCAGGAAGAGGCGCACCATGGAGATTGTGAATGCCCAACTGCCGGCCCAGCTCAAGAAAGAGCACGGAAAGAGTGATCGGCAATCCCTCATGAAAATCCATCACCTCGTTGATATAACTGTTAGCACGATTTTGGTAGTCTGAACGGCTGCCGTGAAAACCGGCCTGCTGGAAAAAATAACTAATCAATCCTCCCAGCCTGGCCTCCTCGCCGGATGATGCAGTGATTTGCGATCTAGCCTCCTCACTCATCGACTTTAGCTCTTCAAGGTAAGTGGAGGGATCAAGTTCCTCGTTATCCAGCCGGGCAAGCTCCAAAGCGGCCTGGAAAAGTCCGCCAGCTGAATTGGTTTGGCTGAGCAAACTTTCCAATCGGGCTTGCACCCTGAGAACATGCAGATCACTGGCTTGTCGGCGCAGAAGCATGGCTTGGTTTTCCAACTCTTTGGCCTGCGCCAAAAGCGTGCGGCTGACACTGGTTTCCTGTGCAACCTCAGGAGAACCCTCCTTCGCAGGACGCAGTGTGAAACGCGAGAACGCCGCCTGAGTCTGGCGAAATTTCACAAGCCCCACTCGCCCTCCCCTTAACTTGGCATCCTCCATTTCAAAAACCTTTGTGCCGTTGACCGAGCAGATCATTTTTTCAGGAGTCAGCCGAACAGTCAGGTGATTCCACTGACCAGTCAGGTAGGAGCTAGTATTGGTTTGAGCCAGTATCTGCCAGGAGGAAATGTCAGGGCCCTCGAATCGAGTCAGCCTCATCTGTCCGGCGGTGGGATAAAATCCATAGTGCGTGTCCTTGCCATCCGCTGCGAAGGCAAGTCCCGCCGCCCCGGCTTCATCATCAAGTCGGACTTGCACTGACACTTCATACTCGGCTGCAGGAAGCTCCTGAGAAGAAAGACAAAGACTGCGTCCGCCAAATCCCGTGCCAGGGCTATCTACTTCGAGCCGCCCACCCCGCTTGAGCCACCGCGCCCCCATGGACGTGGTCCATAATTTTGGATCAAGTGTTCCAAGCGCAAGCCAGCGATCCAACGGAACGGCATTGGGGTGGTCCAACATTAACTGAATCAAGCCCACGGGAATGGCAAACCCCAAATTGTCCGTGATCACCGATTTCATGCTGAGCACCCCTTGTACCCGTCCTTGACGATCCACCAGCGGGCCACCGCTGTTGCCCGGCTCGATAGGGATGGCCAACTGGATGAGGCGCATTCCATCCACCTCCCGGAATGCCGAAACCACCCCCTCAACAATGCTATGCGTAAGCCCCTGTGGATTGCCCATCGCGACCACGCTCGCTCCCTGCGCCAAAGTCTCAGTGCTTCCGAGTGGAAGAGGTTTGAGGTCTGTGGCGTTCACTCGAAAAATTGCCAGGTCAGCCTTGCGATCCCACGCGATAAGCCCAGCCATGTCGAAGGTGCGACCGTCTGCCATCTCTACCGTAGCGCGACGAGACTCCCCAATCACATGCAGACACGTCGCAATAATTCCATCCGCGCGAACAACAAATCCGGCTCCCACACCATCCACCGAGCCATCCCGCCCAAGCTGCCGCACAATAACCACCGAAGGACGCAACCGCGCCGCCAGTGATTCGACCGTGAGACTAGTTTGATTGGTGAGTGCACTGACCGGCTTGCGTGATTTCGAAGGAGCTGCTGCAGGAATCAATCCGGAAAAATGAAGCCCAATCAGCACAACAACTACTAATGGCCAGAGGCGCATAAGGGGGACGTTAGATTCGGAGATGCTCGAAATCAAGCGAACCCTGACCGCAGTCCGAGAATTTTGGGCTACGAAGAAATCTGCAGAATTTGGTCGCGAAGTTGTTTGGCCATGGCTTTGCGGTCCAGTCCGGGCGGAAGTTTTTGCCCGAAGCGAACGGTGGCCCTCACTTGGGGTTTGCCGAAAAGTTTAAGAAGATGAGGAAAAAAAGTCATGTCCCCCCAATAAGCCGCGTCGATTTTGGAGTCACCTCCTTCGACTTCATAACTGATCCATCCGGGCGTGACTTCCCAACCTGCCTGAGCCGCCGGCTCCAAAAGAGCCGATCTGAAAGGCAGCACAGTGCTGCCATCGGAACTGGTGCCTTCCGGGAAAATGCCCACTACCAATCCCTCGTCCAACACCGGCCCGAACTGCTTCGGAACCCGGGTGACTTCCCTTTTTTCTTCGCGAACTATGTAAATGGTTCCGGCGCATTGGGTAAGCCAGCCGATGATGGGCCAGTTTCTGACCTCGCTCTTGGAAACGAAGATCATCGGGTGAATCGACACCAGAACAGGGATATCGAGGTAGCTGACGTGGTTACAAGTAAGGAGACCGCGTTCAGGAAAAGTGCCTTCAAATCGAACCTTGGCTCCCATCGACCAAAGCATCGCCTTGGCACACCGCTGGGTCCATTGGGCGCGGGCCTGATAAGGTCTGGCCTTTTGCCACCGAGTGCGAAGGAGATAATCCGCACCCATCACGGCGCAAACACCGAGGAAAACTACACCTCTAAAAGCAGCCCGTAAAATCGAAATCACTTAAGAAAGATACCGTTCAATGGCCCTCGGAGATAAGCTGGCCATATCCATAAACGTTAGAAAATCAATGGTTTTGAATTCGCGGTCAATCGCGGGCGCTCCACAGATTTTGGCACCCAGCGAGAGATAGGCGGCAAGCAGTTTAGGAACCTTGATGCGAACATCAGCCATTTTATCCATGGGGCATTCCATGCCAGAAACCGGTCGGGTCTGGAAACGTTCCTCAACCAAATGGCGGCGGCAAAGTTCAGAATAAACAGCCGCACCCTGTGTGGCGTCCTGAGAGGAAAGCGAACTGCAGCCAATCAGGAAATTACAACCGCGCTCGCGCAAATATTGGGCAATGCCTGTCCAAAGGAGACTCAAAACGGCCAAATTGCGGTGTTGCTTATGGACACAAGCACGCCCCAACTCCACCACCCGGTCGCGAACTGTTTCAAATGGAGCCAAATCGAACTCCCCCGCGCTGTAATACCCAAGATTCTTGGCTGCAACCGCTCCAGTTTGGAGGCGATAAGTACCCACCACATCGCCCGTTTGAATCTCTTTAACGATCAAGTGATCACAAATATCGTCAAAAGGGTCTACGTCCAAACAAGTTGCGAAAGATTGCTCCAATCCTTCATTCATCTCAACATTGAAGACAAGGAACCGCAAATTTTGGGCAGCGCGGACTTCGGCTGGGGATTGCGCCAGCGAAACGGTGTAGGCGGCCTGCACATGGGTGCGGGGCGCTACTCGTGTCGTTGTCTTATCTCCGTTCGGGTCGGTTTGCATAACTGGCAGGGGTTTTGAAATTTTTAAACCGCAGGCATTTTTGGCAGATCCAAAGGCAAATCACCAGACTTTCACTGTGAATTTGAAGTCACGGAAAGTTGGCGATTGGGCAACAAAATGAAAATGGATCGACTGCACGCAGCTTGGATTGTCCGTAATGTGGGACATATAATAGGACATTTCACTCCAAAGGGCAAGTCCGTGCTGGCCATAGGATGAAATCCGAAAATGCTCCGGCTCAAAACTCGTCGCACCACTGCCTTGGTGGTGGCGAGAATTACGATCGATTAACGACGATAGATCCCAGCCAGTTTAACGGAACAGCTTCGGCGTAAATTCGATAAGGTAACGTCGCCAAACCGGCCACGAATGATCACCTTCTGTCTCCACATACTCGTGATGGATGCCTTTTTCCTTTAGCAGCACGTCGAACTCGTTGTTGCGCTGAAAGAGGAAATCCTTTTTTCCGCAGGCGATCCAGAACAGCTTGAGATCACGGTTCACCGAGGCTGAATCATTCAATCCGGCACTGACGGTATTGGTGGGGGGCGGCGCAGAGCTGAATGCTCCGACCCAGCTAAACTCATCGTGATGGTTCAACGCCACCGTAAGGGCGTGGTGTCCGCCCATCGACAACCCGGCAAAGGCCCGCGAGCGCGGTTTCGAGATCACTTTATAATTGGCTTCGACCAGCGGGATTACATCCTGCGCCAACTCATCACAAAGAGCCTTTGAATTAGCCGGGCCATAATCGCCGAATCCAGCCGCGCCGGGAGGCAGCGCGTGACCATCAGGCATCACAATGATCATCGGCACGGCCTTCTTGCTGGCGATGAGCGAGTCCATAATCCAGTGCGCTTTGCCATGCACGGTCCAGGACGCCTCGTTGTCACTGTAGCCGTGGGAAAGATAGAGCACAGGCACGCGTCCGGCTTTTTCGGCACCCGGCGGGGTGTAAACGATGATTCGCCGCCAGGTGCCCAAGGCCTTTGATTTATAGACGTGTTCGTGCAGCACGCCGTGCGGGATGTCCTGCAAGTCCCAAGCTGCCGACGGATTCGAAGGCACATGCAGGATGCTCGACCCGGGCCAGCGTTGGGGTTTCAAGGCCGAGTTCTGCGGGTCGATGACGTTCAAACCATCCACCACAAAATGGTATTCATGCACGCCCGCAGGCACATTCGGCACCGTCACTGACCAAACGCCTTCCTCGCCCTTGGTAAGTGCAGCTTCAGCACCAAACTGTCCGGAGACCTTCACTTCGGACGCCTTCGGTGCCCTAAAACGAAAGGTGACTCCGTGGTCAGGGAGCAACTCCGGAGAGACCAGTGGTGCCGCTTGCACCCGACGTTGCGGGGCATTGGTGGCCGGTTTGGTTTCCTGGGCCGACGCGAGAAACGCAGTCGCAAGAAGAGCGGCGATGAGTAGGCGGGCGGTATGGTTTCGCATGGATTGATTCATTGCTACTCGGAGTCGCCGAAATAGTCCACCGCCAAAAAACAAACCTCCTCCATTCCCATCATCTGTAGACACAAGAAGATCAGAAAAAAGTTTTAAAGGAAGGCAGGCTTGCCAAGAAGGATGTCCGAAACATAAGCTCCATTTCAGCCCCGAACAAAAACTGCACCATGAATACCAAAGTCCGCGCGCAACTCTCGGTGATGATGTTCCTCCAATATTTCATTTGGGGGTCATGGTACGTTACTCTTGGCACTTACCTCACCAGCGGCCTTAAATTTGACGGAGGCCAGACCGGCAACGCCTATAGCACCATTAATTTCGCGGCCATGATCGCGCCCATTTTTGTGGGCATGATCGCCGACCGGTTCTTTTCATCCGAGAAAGTGCTGGCACTGCTGCACTTTATGGGCGGAGCGATGCTTTTCCTGGCTGCACAGCAGCAATCGTATCCGATGGTCTTCGGTGCATTGCTGGCTCACGCCCTGTGTTACATGCCCACCATGGCACTGACCAATTCTATCGCTTTCAGCCAAATGACTGACGCAGGGACCCAATTCCCCGGCATCCGAGTGTTGGGCACAATTGGTTGGATCGCTTCCGGCCTGTTGGTGGGGTATCTCGGGCGCGAAGCCACGGTACTTCCCTTGCAGATTGGTGCTGTGGCATCCCTCGTGATGGCTGCTTATTCCCTCACACTTCCCCATACCCCTCCCAAAGAAAAGGGTAAGAAGGTGACCTTTGGAGATGTGATTGGACTACCGGCCCTACGGATGTTCAAGGATTTTTCGTTTTCCATGTTCGCCTTGGGATCGTTTCTGGTCTGCATCCCACTGGCCTTCTATTATAACTTCACCAACCTCTACCTGAATGAAATGGGCGTGGAAAAAGCAGCCGCCAAGATGACCTACGGGCAGATGTCTGAGATATTCTTCATGCTGGTCATGCCTTTCTTTTTCAAACGGTTGGGGGTCAAAAAAATGTTGCTGGTGGGTATGGCCGCTTGGACCGCGCGCTATGTTCTTTTCGCCTACGGAAACGGTGGCGAACTGGCGTGGATGTTGATTCTGGGTATTGTACTCCACGGCATCTGCTACGATTTCTTCTTTGTCACCGGCCAAATTTACGTGGATCGCAAGGCGCCCAATGAAATTCGCAGTGCAGCCCAGGGATTGATCGCCTTCCTGACCTACGGCGCAGGAATGTTTGTTGGTTCTTTGGTTTCCGGACAGGTTTTAAAGGCTTACACACTGGCCGCACCAGCCACCGGACATCAATGGTACAACATCTGGATCATCCCAGCGATTGGCGCGGCAGGGGTGTTTTTCTTATTCCTCGTCGCATTCAACGAAAAGAAAGCGGCGGCGGCGACCAACTGATGAGTTAGCAGTTAGACCGATCTGGGTAAGCCAGCCTTTTATTTGGGGCGAGTTAGGAGGGGTTCAAGGACCTTCCAGACATTCGCCGCAACCATCCGATGCCCCTCAGGGTTGGGATGAATGCGGTCGGGTTGGTTAAGCTCAATTTTGCCACCCACGCCCTCAAGAATGAAAGGGATGAGGGAAGATTGAGTTTGTTGGGCGACTTCAGGAAAAACTAAGGCGAATTTCTGCGTATAGTCCGCCCCCATGTTGGGTGGCATCTGCATTCCTCCCAAAATAATCCGTGTCCCCGGATTGTGCGCACGAACAAGTTCGATGATTTGCAATAAATTGGAGCGGGTATTGTCCGGATTCAACCCTCGCAGCCCATCATTCCCTCCAAGTTCAATGAGCAGAATATCGATTTTCTGTTTGAGCAGCCAATTGATCCGGCTCAAGCCCCCGGCTGTGGTGTCACCACTGACACCTGCGTTGATAACACGGTAGTTATAGCCGCCTTTATCCACGTTGCGTTGAAGAACGGCCGGAAAGGCCTCATCCGGATCGACTCCAAAGCCTGCCGCTATGCTGTCGCCTAAAACCACCACGGTCGAAGCCTTGGGGCTATCAGCCCATCCGGAAACCATGCCCATGATGGCGGCTAAGGCTAAAGGCCCTAAAAATCGAAGAATCACGGGAACAACGTCGCGGGCGGAGTCATGGCTGTCAATCGCCGAAAAGCTTCTTTAGATCCGCCCGGGCTTTTTCCTCCCGTGAATCAGCCCCGCCTTTGCCCTTCCACTGGCGTTTAACCATGTCGAAAAACTCACAGAAATTGGCGGCAGCCTTGTTGATTTCCGGATCGGCCCGCCGGTCGCGGCATTGGTGGGCGACACGCGCGTCGTAGGATGCGCAATTCAGGCAGACTCGCAAGTCGGCCGAACATTGATGGCAGGTTTCGCTCCGACCAGGCAGCCCGGGAATCTCCCAAGCCCAGCCGCAAGCGTGACAATGACGGGTCATCTCCTTAAAAGATCAGCTTTTTGCAGCCGCCTCTTTTCACCTTAAAGCAATGGCATCTTTGAATCTGTTCAAATCCTTATTAGCAGCGCCACCAGGAGCTGGTTGGTTGGCCGCGTTCAGTTTCGCCGTTGAGCTTTCTTTCCACGCCCAGTATTCGGCATGACCATCGGCGAACGTTAAGGTTCCACCGTTGCCATGCGTACTCGCTGGGATGTTTTGCCAAATGTTTTGAGTGACAGGGATCGCAAAATACCCGTCGTCAATGGTTACCGGGCTCTCATGGACAAAAACCATGGCTAAAGAAGGAGGAGGGCGGGTGATATCCGAGAATTTCTTATTCTGAGGATATTTAGGTCCTTGCACCCAGCTGGTATCAACACCACCCTTGGCGGCATCTGAGGGATCGGCTCCACCCATTTGACCGCTCATCGCCCAACTGCGGACTCGAGTATAAAGTTTAGTGCCGATTTTCACGGGCTTGTCACTGGGACAACGGTAGATGTCGAGGGATGTGTTGTACTTCCACAGGCTTCCCTTTTTAATATTGTCCACATTGGTGAGGCCGGGAAGACCGGTAACGTCACCTGCGATCCATGCTTTGTCAGAACCCAGCCAGTTCAGCGCAAGTTTATCATCGTTATCGTCCTTATACATGTACCAAGCCAGTGCCATCTGCTTTTCGCCATTGAGGCAGCGCGCTTTACCTGCTTGGTTTTTGGCTTTCGACCGCGCAGGCAAAAGCATGCCAGCCAAAATGGCGATGATCGCTATGACAACGAGCAGCTCGATCAGCGTGAATCCTCGGCGGGAAGAATGGCCCTGACGAGGCGTATGGTTAAAGTGCATAGGTAAGAGACTCTCGGGATAATATCTGAATTCAACCATTTTGCCGCAATCAATCGGCGTGGGCAAGTGTGTCTTTCGAAGCACACCTCAACCCGGCAACATTGATGCCGAACCTGCCGGGTGAAACATGGCACAATTTGCCGCCCTCCAGTGAGCCGTTAACGTAAAGCCCTGTCAATCAACCCAAACGGCGGATGGCATGACCGCTGCTAGGAGACATCAGCCGGAGTAGGTATGATTGACGCACTATTCAGTTCATCCAATTACGTTGCGACCAAAAAAATGTTGGACGCGACGGCTCTTCGTGCCGAAGCCATCTCCAGCAACATCGCCAACATCTCGCGCCCCGGTTACAAGCGGATTGATCTGGCCCCCGGTTTCGAATCCCAAATGCAGGCCGCAGTGCAAAACGGTGATGCAGAATCGGTTGCATCCCTAAAGCCCACGCTTGCCGTCGATGATAATGCAGTGGCCAGCCAGCGCGATGGCAACACGGTCGAACTTGAGGACGAAATGCTGGCAATGAGCGAAAACAGCATGGCTCACGCCACTGAAACACAGCTCCTAACCGGCGCAATGTTGCGCCTGCGGCTCGCCATCACCGGCCGCCCGTCATGATAAACGCAGTGTGAAAGATCCCATCAAAAAAATTTCGTATGGTCAACTTACTTGGGGGAATCAACTCCACTTCGTCGGCGCTCAAGGCCGAACGGGTGCGAATGGACGTCGTCGCGCAGAATATCGCGAATGCACATGTCACGCACGGTCCGGATGGGAAGCCGTACCAGCGCCAGCAGGTCGTATTCGAGAATTTTATGCGGGACGCTGAGGGCGGCAGTCTGGGAGCGGCAGCCCAAGGAGGCCCCGTCGCTAAAATCGAGCGCGATCAAACCCCTTCCAAATCTGTTTTCATGCCCAGCCACCCGGATGCGGACTCCAACGGGAATGTGCAATTGCCCGATATCAACATCGCAAACGAAATGTCGGACTTAATTCTTGCGAGCCGTTCGTTTGAGGCAAACTTGGCTGTGGTAAAGACGGCCAAATCAATGGCACAGCAAACCCTGGGCATTGGGAAACGCTAGTAAGCAAACCACCCCTAACACTCCATGATCCCTTTATCCATCAATTCAATCACCTCGGGCGCGGCGGCCCAGTTGACTGATTTAAGGGATAAATTCGGGCCGGGCGGAAAAATTCCCGCCGCAGACCTCGAACAACTCACTCGCAGCATCGGCTCGGATCAAAATCCGGCCATCAGTCGTGTCGGAGGCGGTGGAGACAGTCAATTTTCCTCGGTGCTGGGCGATTTGGTCAATGGCACAAGCCAAAAACAGGCTACAGCGGTCGACGCGGTCAATGGACTTTACGCAGGCCAAGCCGTTCCGCTCCATCAAGCCATGATTGCCAATGAGGAAGCCAGTATTTCGTTCCAACTCATGGTTGAAGTACGGAACAAGCTGCTGGAGTCCTATCAAGAGCTGATGCGGATGCAGGTGTGAAATTTCCAAGTGCGGTAGATGAATAACAATTTTTTGAAAGCTCTAAAGCAAATCCAAACGATGTGGGGCCAGCTGGGAATGAACCAGAAGGTCTCCGTAGTTCTGGGAGGGCTGGCGGTTCTGGCAGGTTTGGCAGCCACCATGTGGTTCAGCAGCCGCACGGATTACTCACTGCTTTACGGCAAACTGGACGATGCGGAATCCTCCAAGGTCATCTCGGCTCTGGATGACAATAAAGTCGCCTACAAACTCAATGGCAGCTCCATCTATGTGCCCACCGATAAAGTTTATTTGATGCGGATGAGGATGGCCGAAAAAGGCATCCCACGCACCACAGGCGGCGTGGGTTACGAGTTGTTCGACAAATCAAATTTTGGCATCTCCGATTTCGTGCAGCAAAAAAACTGGATGCGGGCCATCCAGGGTGAATTGGAAAGAACCATCAGCCAGGTGGATGGCATCGAGAGTACCCGTGTCATGGTGGTCATACCCGAGTCCCGCATCCTCACCGACAATTCCCGGAAGCCAACAGCCTCGGTGTTCCTGCGAGTGCGCGGCAACGCGGCGCTGCCCCAGTCCGCCGTGACGGCAATTCAATTTCTGGTGGCCAACTCTGTGGAAGGCCTTCAACCGGATGCAGTGGCGGTTGTGGACAACATGGCACACAAGCTGACCGATGGAATGGGTGGCGACGTTTTGCTGGGATCCACCACCAAACAATTAACGGCGCGAATCAGCGCCGAGCAGTATTTCGCCAAGAAAGTGGAGGACCTTCTCGAAAAAAGCCAAAGCCGCAGTGAATTTGTGGTCAAGGTCTCCACGGAGATGAACTTTGACACTCTGACCCGGGAGGAGACCAAGTACGACCCGGATGTGCAAATGATTCGGCGCTCGGAAATTCGTGATGAGAGCACGGAATCTCTCACAGGCTCCCAATCCACCGCACAAAGCGGCATTCAAGGCAACACCACGACATCCCTGACCTCGGGAGTTCCCAGTGGCGAAGCAAACACAAACTCCCCATCCGCCACCAAGAACAAAACGACCAAAAAAGACAGCAAGAGCGATTACGAGTTCAACAAAATCGTGAGCAAACTCGCGCAGGAGCCTGGTTTGGTGACTCGCATGACTGCGTCAGTGTCTCTTCGTCTTCGGTACGAGGGCTCCGGAGCCGAGCGCAAGGCCGTCCCCCGCTCGACTGATGAGCTGGACAAAATTCGACGACTGGTGCGAAGCGCTCTTGGGATTGAGGAGGTCGGGGGCAAAAAGGAGTTGGTCGTCGTGGAGGAAATACCCTTCAACGAGGCGCCCGCGCTTGAAATCGCCTCACAGATGCAAAAGCAGGAAAAGAAAAACATGATTTTCGACATCCTGCGCCTGGTGATGTACCCAGGGCTCGCCCTGATCATCATGCTGATTTTGTGGAAGCAGTTCAAAGGCACAAAAATGGATGACCTTCCCGCCGGGATGCAGATGGCTGACTTCGGGGCGGAAATCGGAGGCTTGGAGGCTTTGAAGCGCGCCCCACGTTCGGAAAACGGTGGCTACGAAAAAGGCGACGACAAGAGCCGGGTGGTCACGGTCGATGTCCTCAACCAGCTCATCCGCGAGAACCCTCAAAACATGACTCAGGCGGTGCGCGCATGGATGTCGCGCAAAAGCCGTTAAGTATGAGCAAAACAACCGATTGGACGACTCAACATGGCTGCCGCTGAAAAAGACAATTCATTCCCCAGCGAGGTCGCCAAGATGACCAAACCGCAAAAACTCGCGGTGCTGCTCATCATACTCGGAGCCGAAAGCGCCTCCCAGGTTTTGCGCAATCTTGATGAGTCCGACCTTGAGTCCGTCTGCGGAGAAATGACCAAGGTCTCCATGGTTAGCCAGGAAATGCAGATCGACATCCTCTCCGAGTTCACCGATGTGGCCGTACAGGCCGGCACTGCGATTCGGGGCGGCATAGATTTCACCCAAAGCGCGCTCGAAAAAGGGCTCGGTCTTTTTCGCGCGGCCAACATTATCAGCCGCGTCTCGCCGGGCCGTGCGCCTCTCGCCGCCATGCAACAAATCGTGGATCTTGATGCTCGTGAAATCTTCAATCTCATCAAGCAGGAACAGCCCCAAACAATCGCCCTGATTATTAGCTATCTGCCCTCCGAAAAATCATCGCAGGTATTCTCGCTTCTTCGCGGCGACCTGAGGGATCAAGTCATCGAAAGGCTCGCCACCATGTCTCAGACCCCGGTGGAAGTGGTTGAAAAAATCGTTGAGGTGATCAACCAAAAACTCGGCGGCAAACAAACACGCGCCCTAAACCAAACGGGCGGTGTCAAAGCAGCGGCTGACCTTTTGAATGCTCTCGAAAAGAATTTGAGCAAGACCCTTCTGATCAGCATCGAAGAGCGCAACCCGGATTTGGGCCAGCAAATCCGCCAAAAAATGTTCACTTTCGAGGATCTCAACGCTCTCGACCTCCCCAGCCTGCAAAAAATCATGCGCGAGGTGGACATGCGCGACCTGGCCGTGTCCCTCAAAACGGCGAGCGAGACTCTCAAAGCCACCCTCCTGGCCACCATCTCCAAACGCGCGGCGGAAACGGTTGCAGAGGAAATGAGCTTCATGGGACCGCTGAAATTGCGCGACATCGAGGCCTCTCAATCCAAGATCATCGAAGTAGTGCGCCGTCTGGAAAGCGAGGGCGAAATCGAATTGGGCGACGGCAAAGAGAAGGGCGAGGGTGTACCAGCCTGATCCAGTGCGTCTGTCCCGTCCCTTGAAAGGGGCGGAACTCTCCTCGCCAACCTACCCGGTTGAGTGTGAGAGGCGTTTTGCAACACGTGAGCGCTCCGCTTACGAACTAGGTGTGATCGACGGACAGCGCGCCCTCAGCGGACAACTCACCCAGCAGCGCGTGGATTTAATGGAACTTCAAAACGGAGTTCTGCAATCACTCCGAAGGGCCGTTCCTGAAGTGGCTCTGGCCGTGGAGGAGGAGTTGGTCAAAATGGCGCTGGCCGTCGCCATCCGGCTCGTAGGCAGCGCCGCCATAGACGCCGATGTCGTGCGGCACATGGTGCGCGAAGCCATCGCCACCGCCACCGAAGCCCACGAAATGAGAGTCGTCCTCAATCCTCATGATTTACGCCTGCTCGAATCCGCTGGCGAGGGCACAGGTATCGAGGCCGGTGTAAACCAAGTCATTCATTTTGAGGCAGGCGAGGAAATACCCAGGGGCGGGTGCCTGGTGAAGACTCCATTTGGCATCATCGATGCGCGGCGTGAAACCCAGGTGCAACTGCTGCGCCAGGGCCTGCTGGGGGATGCGGCATGATGGCTCAACCTTTTGCCGCCGCTCGCGCCGGAGAATCCCGCGCCGAACGCATCGGGCGTTTGACCCAGCGCGTCCTGGAAACCCGGACCGTGGAGAGCCGGGGGCGGGTGGTGCAGGTCATCGGCCTCGTCATCGAATCCGAAGGCCCTCTCGCCGCAGTCGGCGATCTTTGCCGGATTGATTCAGCGCGCCACGATCAAACCACCTACGCGGAAGTCGTTGGTTTCCGCCAAAACCGCGTCCTGCTTATGCCTTTAGGGGGAATGAACGGCATCCACCCAGGCAGCGAGGTTATTGCAGCGGGCAGACCCATTGAAGTTCCTGTGGGGGACGCGCTTTTAGGCAGGGTACTGGATGGTTTGGGACGCCCGTTGGATGGTGGAGCGAGCCTTGAGAATTGCCCGAGAGCCTCGATCCATCTCATGCCCCCCCACCCTTTGCAACGTGCGCCCATCCGCACGCCATTGGCTACCGGCATCAAATGCCTCGACACTTTCATCCCTTGCGGACGCGGACAGCGACTGGGCATCTTTGCGGGAAGCGGCGTGGGTAAATCCACCCTGCTGGGCATGATGGCAGGCCATGCCGAGGCCGACGTGAACGTGATCGCACTGATTGGCGAGCGCGGTCGCGAAGTGCGCGAGTTTATCGAAAAGGATTTGGATGCCGCAGGCAGGGCCAAATCAGTCGTGGTGGTGGCCACCTCCAATGAACCGCCGCTTGTTCGCTTGAAAGGCGCATTCGTCGCCATGGCCATCGCCGAACAATTTCGCAACGCCGGCAAGGACGTTTTACTCATGATGGATTCAGTGACCCGTTTTGCCATGGCCCAGCGGGAGATCGGCCTCGCTGTGGGCGAACCACCGGCAACACGTGGATACACGCCCTCGGTGTTCGCACTTTTACCTCAACTTCTCGAGCGCGCGGGCACTGCCGAAAGTGGTTCGATCACCGGCCTCTTTACCGTGCTGGTGGAGGGCGATGACATGAATGATCCCATCGCCGATGCGGTGCGATCCATTCTCGACGGCCATGTGGTGCTCAGCCGCGATTTGGCGGCCCTCAACCAGTACCCGGCGGTGGATGTCCTCGCCAGCGTAAGCCGGCTTGGGCGCGAATTAACCAATGACACCCAGCGCCGCATGTCAGCCCGCGCAAGGGAATTGCTGGCCATCTACCGAAAGAATCAGGATCTCATCAATATCGGCGCATACACCACCGGCAGCAATTCAGAAATCGATACAGCCATTCGCCTGCAAGAACCACTTAAAGCATTCTTGAGGCAGGGAGTAGACGAGCCTGTGAGCGCTCCTCAGGCATGGAAATCCCTTGAGGACACACTCAGGCGCGGAGGAGGTTGGTCATGAAACGATTTGCCTTTGAACTGGAGTCGGTCCGCTCCTTGCGCGAACGGGAGGAGAAAGAGGCCCGCGCCGCGTATGGGATGGCCTGTCGCACGCGCGACAATGCGCAGGACGCCTCCAGAAATGCGGAATTGCGTTTGACGACCGCCCGCCTGGATTGGAATGAACGAATGACCTCTGGCCTCGAAGGGTCCGCTCTTCGCCAGTGGCAGGTGGGATGGGCCGTGCTGCAAACGCAACGCGACCACCTCCTCCACGAACTCCGCATGGCCGAGGGCAAGGTCCAGTCGGCCCAGCAAAAATGGCAGTCCACCCGACAAAAGCTGGAAGGCCTGGAAAAGTTGAAGGAACAAAAATGGACGGATTACCAGGCCGAGGCAAACCGGCTGGAAGTGCGCCAGTTGGATGAAATCGCGTCAGCTCGTGCCGCAAACGATGCGCGGGCATTCCTGTATAATTTATGAAACTAATCAAATCCCCCTGGGTGGCCTCGATCATTGGGATGATTTTGTACCTGCTCATCACAGCCGTAACGATGAAGGCCGCCGTGAAAAAGAACGCTTCCACGAGTGTCGAAACAAGTGAGGAACCCCATGCTGAAGAGGCGGATTCCGGCCATGGCACCATGCCGGCATGGACGGCAAATAGCACGGATGTGGATCAGATGATCAAAGAGCTTCGATTGGAAAAGGAGACACTCAAAATCCGCGCCAAACAACTTCAGGATTTGGAGGCGCGACTTCAGTCGGATCGTCAGGAAATGAATCAGATGACCCAGGCTGTCGGGCGCATGCAAAAAGAATTTGAGGCGGCCATCACCAAAGTCGGCGAAGAGGAGACCGCAAACTTAAAACGACTGGCAAAAACGTATTCACTCATGACACCCGAGTCGGCTGCTCAGGTCTTCAAACAATTGGAGGAAACCTCACTCGTAAAAGTCCTCATGTTCATGAAAGACTCCCAAGTCTCGGCAATATTGGACCGCCTGGCCAAGGAGGGCGAATCGGAAGCCAAGCGAGTGGCATCCATCTCAGAGCGGCTCAGGCTCTCCATAAATCCCAACAACACTCCACCCACAAAATGAACACATCGTCTTTGCTTTCCCCGTTCGCACAGCCCGCCAATGCAGTCGGTGCGGAGCCGATTCGCCCGTCGGAGGCCGATTTCCAAAAGGAAGGCGACTCGGCGGGGCAAACCTTTGCCGACATGCTCGGTGGGTGCTCAAACATCACTGCTCCGCTAAAAGGCGCATTCTCCACAGCTGCCAACGAACAGGGCGAGATGATACGCCCTGAACCAAAAAAGAAATCCACATCCGGAACAGCCAGTGGCAATCAAGCGTCGGGTACCCCCAATGACGAGCCCGACACAAAGCTTCATCGAACGGAACCTCCCCTCTCTCCAATCTTGCAATTTCCGTCGGCATGGCTGGTGGTGCCAACCCACTTCCCCGTCCTGCCAGCGCCAACCCTGAATCCTAAAAGCAGCGGCTCTTCAACATCCTCGACACAACCACTCGCGGCAGACACCACAGCATTCCCAGGCACCCAGCCAAATCCACAAACCCGAATGGGCAGTCCCATCATCAGCCCAAACTCAACAACCGAATTCCTGCCTGCCTCGGAAGAATCCAGAGTCCCTCTGGCGAGCCCTGAGGCAAACGACCAGCAGGTGGTTCGCCAGCAACGGTCCTCAACAATTCCATTTACCACCCTGCCAACGGTTCCCGACACCGCTCTCGACGCAGACGATTCCACCGTTCCGCATCTCCCCTCCTCCAATTTAAATGCACAGACGCAAGCCCAGTCAACCTCCGCCAAACCAAGCCCCAATCAGATCGATCTCAAGCCGAGTTGGCTGACAAATGTTGTGTCGCCGGATCCAGACACATTAATTAGCTCCGTGCAACGTCCAGTCAGGCAAGGACAAACAATCCCACCCAATGAAAACACTCTGGCATTTCGGCCCGCCATTGAAGTGGATTTCACAGCAGGAATTGAGAAGCCCTACTTGCGCCCGGTTGGCGAACTAATCCCATTTGCTCAAGTTGATCCGTCCCAATCCGGAACCGCCCCTTCCGCCACGTCAAAATCAACCCAGCTGACAGATCCCGCCCGGCAACAAGTGGCAGGCACGGCGCTGACTGAGAACCCCATTTTCCGCCTCGAAATTAAATCATCCAAAGATTCCCGCGTACGCCCCATGCAGGCTTCGGCGACGCAGAGCACAACCTCCGAAACCACTGCTACCAAAGGCTTGGAGCGGGTTCCACTGGCAATAGATGAGGCCACTCTTCCGGTGCTCCCCCAGCAGTTGGACAAGGTGCCCGAGGCATGGACCGATTTGCGTGGCACACTCGCTGCTAAACAAGCTTATCAGATGAAAACGAGTCCAGAACCGGTTGAAAATGCCAGTGTCACGGTGCAAAAAGTGCCGAGCCGCGAACATGACTCCTCCGTGCCCAAAGAAGCATTGGATGCTTTCACCGGCCCTGCAACTCTCATTCGCCCGACTTCCCCTGTTGAATTAATCGCCGCAACTCACAAAGTGCGCGCCGACAACGCCGTGGAGCGCAGCGCAAAAATTGAGCAGTTGTTTAGCTCCATCCGGGCGGAAGTAGTCATCATGCGCCGCGTACAACCGGATATGCTCTCCGTGGTTCTCCGGCCTGATTCGGGCACCGAAATTGTTGTCCAAATGACCAACACCAACGGAGAGGTTCACGCACACATTCGCTGCGAGCGCGGTGATTTTGACGGATTAAACGCACAATGGGGCGATCTCCAGAGGTCCATGGCTGCACAAGGAGTCAAACTGGAACCGTTGCTTCCAGCCTCGCGGAACTCCCAATCGGATGATTCAAAACCAGCAGTCAGCCAGGGATTCGGCCAACAAAATCCTCAACGCGAAGACCGCCGCAACGCCATGAACCCAAACTTTATCAACCCGAAGCCGATGCCCGAAAAAGTTCGATCGATCATGGATTCCACGGCGACCCACAATGTGCGTGGCAAGAACCACTTGGACACCGCATGGCAGAAATGGGCCTGATCCCAGATTTTTCAACCACTGTAGGAGATCAAAAATATGCCCCCCGTCGATTCCGTTTCATCCGCGTCCTCAGCCTTCACCCCTGTTGCAACTTCCCGCAGCACCAACAAGACTCTGGGGCAGGAGGATTTCCTTAAAATTTTGGTGGCCCAAATCAGTGCCCAAGACCCTACCAACCCTAAAAGCGACACCGATTTCATTGGCCAGATGGCTCAGTTCACCTCCCTGGAGCAGAGCAAGGCCAGCCAGCAGGATATGGCGGTGCTGCGGGCCAATGAAATGATCGGTCGCACTGTCGAACTGAATCCCGGCAACTCCAGCCAGACCTTGACCGGGGTCGTTAACGAAGTCACATTTAAGGACGGCCAGCCCCAAATCAAAGTGGGCGATCAATCTTACGATTTCTCTAAAGTCACACGCATCCTTCCAACCCCAACCGTCAACCTTACCCCTACCAATGCTTAGTCCTGCTCTTAGCTCAGCGGTCACCGGTCTCCGTCAGTTTCAATACTCGATGGACAACATCGGCAATAACATCGCGAACTCCAACACGGATGGGTACAAAGCCACCCGCATTAGCTTCGCTGACACTTTTAGCCGCAATATTCAGGGAGGATCGGCGGAAACCGGCCAAACTCAAATTGGCACAGGTGTGACCACTGCCGGCATCACCACCTCCCATTCTTTGGGAGGCACCACCACTGCCACCGGCAACGAATCGGATTTGGCGGTCAACGGCGAAGGTTTCTTCATGGTCAAAAACGCCAACGACAAAATGTTCGCCACCCGCGATGGCGGTTTCCACATCGACCCTGCCAGCCACAAACTCACCAATGCCCAAGGGTTCAACGTCCAAGGCGCCACTCTTGCCGCAGATGGGACATCCACACCTGGCGACATCGATCTGGGTGATCTCACCAACATGACCTCCTTCAAAATCGACCCAAACGGCGTGATCAATATCCACCTGAAGGACGGCACCATCGAAAAACGAGGCCAAGTCCTCCTCAACACTTTTCAAAACCCCCAGAAACTCGAGCGCGAAGGCGGCAACCTTTACTCGAACGTGGAGGCTGCGGTCGGCCTGGCTTCCCTAGGCGCACCTGAAACCGGGTCCCTCGGACGCGTCATGTCCGGCCAGAAGGAAGGCTCCAACGTCGAACTCACCAACGAATTTGTTAATATGATCACTGCCCAGCGCGGATTCCAAGCCAACGCGCGGGTGATCACAACGAGCGATCAAATGCTTGAAGAAGTGGTCAACCTCAAGCGCTAATCAACCATGTCAGCCCCACGCACAGAAGCAAAACCGGCCGAAGGCGCGGAGAAAAAGGAAGGGGCCGCTCCCGCTGCGGCAGCCGGCGGAGGAGGCATCAAAGCATTTCTTCCGCTCATTCTCAACATCGTCCTCATGCCGGTCATCGCATGGGTGATGACCACCAAATTCCTCGCACCCTCCCTGCGCCAGTCCATGGGTCCCGCCAAAGCCGAGGCAAGCGCCGAACACGGCGAGGCCGCCAAAGAGGGCGAATCGGCCAAAACCGAGGAGTCGGCTCACGGCGCGAAGGAAGAAAAGCCCAAAGAGGAGGGAGGCCACGGCAAACCAGGCGGGGCGTCCGTCGTGATGAGCAAGCTAGTTGTCAATGTGGCCGGAACATTGGGCACCCGCTACATCGTGGCCACACTGTCGCTGACCGGAAGCCCCTCGCTCAAGGAACGCTTTGATAAGAACGAACCGCAACTCCGCGATACTGCATGCAGCGCCATGGCCACCAAGACAATTTCCGAAATGGAAAAACCCGGCTTTCGCAACACCCTAAGGGCCGAGTTGGTGGCTTTGTTCAACGGTGTCATGGGCAAGGGAACGGTCTCAGAAATATACCTCACGGACTTCGCGATCCAATAACCGCCTCAACTCATGGCTGAAAACGATCCGATGGAACAGGCCCAGGAAGTGCTCTCCCAATCAGAGGTGGAGCGGCTGCTGGCTCAGGTGACGGAGCAGGAATCGCAGTCAGTCGTTCACAACGAGCAGGGTGAACGCAAAAACCAGACTCGCGACTCGATCCAGACTTACGACTTTCGCCATCCTGTTTTTCTTTCCGCCAACGAGCTAAGGAAACTCCGTGTTGAACATGAAGAATATATTCAGCGGCTTGCTGCGCTGCTTTCAATCTATCTGCGCATGGAGTTCACGTTGCAGATGTCCAAACTGCAGACAGTACCGTACCTCAAATTTACCGAGTCCATCTCCAATCCGGCGCACCTGACCATGTTCAAGGTCGAACCCATGCGCGGGGTTTGCGTCTTGGATATCAATCCCCGTCTGGGCCTGACCATCGTTGACCGGCTTATGGGCGGTGCGGGTCACTCCGTCAATGTTTCCCGTGATCTCAGCGAGATCGAAGTTGCCCTTCTTGATCAAGCCATTCAAATTATCATCGGCGAGTGGTGCAACCATTGGGCTAAAATGAAAGAGCTCCGCCCGGTCTTTCTGGGGCACGAAAATAACGGCCGCTTTCTTCAAACATCCGCCCCGGACGCCATCCTCCTGGTTCTTTCAATGGAGGCGCGCATGGGCGATTGCCTGGAACAAATCCAGATTGCTTTCCCCTACCTCACCATAGAGCCGCTCATCCAGATGATCAGCGAACAGCTTCATCCCGAGGGTGTTACCGAAAAAAGCATCGCCGCAGCCATGGGCGTCAGTTGGCGCCCTGAAATGGAAAGCGTCCGCATCGCCGTCAAAGGCTCCCTTACGCCTGTTCAATTTACCGCCGGAAACCTGGCACAAATCCAAGTCGGTGACTTTATCCCGCTTGATCCGGAAGCAGCAACCAACGTGCTGATCCAACTGCAAAAAATGCCCAAATTTGAGGGCCGCCTCGGAGTCCAAAACCAGAAATGGGCGGTCGAGATTACCCGTGTCCTTTGATAGTGAATGTATGAGCAATTACCCGGCCAATTTGAATTTGCTGATGGATGTGCCCGTCGGGCTGACCGTGGAGCTTGGCTCCTGTTTTCTACCCATGCGCGAGGTTCTGCAACTCGGCGTCGGTTCCGTGGTTCAGTTGGACAAAGTTGCGGACGCACCGGTTGAATTGAACGTGAACCAGAAGCTAATTGCCCGCGGCGAAGTAGTCGTCGTTGACAATAAGTTTGGCATCAAAATCACCGAACTCATCGGTGTTCCCAACTAAAGCTTGTGAGTCTCGCCGTACATAAGCCCAGTTCCTGCAAAACTCTCCGCGCCATCGCAGCGGGGCTGGCCATAAGTGCGTCGTCGGCTCTGGCCGATTCCACCAATCAGGTCGCGTCAGGTTTGTCCATCCCCTCCGCCGGCCTGAATGCCGGAGCCAGCGTACTGCGCATGACCGGCTCTTTCTCCATCGTCATGGCATTACTATTTGGCGGAGTCTGGCTTTGGAAACGCTCCCAAAACTGGCAGCGCGGCGGCCGCACATCTCTTCTTCAAGTCGTTGAAACCCGCTCGCTGGGTTCACGTCAAAGCTTGGCAGTCGTGGGTTATGACCGGCAGCGATTCTTGATTTCCTGCTCACCAGCCGGCGTCACCATGCTGACCACCCTGCCTGACGACACTTCGGTCCCCGCAGTGTCCGCTGGTCCGGTGTCCGCGGCAACCCCTCCCCTTCCCTCCTTCGCCCAGGCCCTTGCCACAGCTTGGGAACGCCGATGAACGCTCGTCTTTTCCATATGTTGCGTGGCCACTGGCTCATTCTGGGGCTCCTCCTTTTGATGGGTGGCAATATCCTTGCCCAGACCGCGCCGACCGCTATACCTCCTGTCCGTTTCAATTTCGGAGTCGAGCAGGGCCAGTCCCCTAAAGATGTTGATGTGGCCATCAAGGTGCTCATCACCATCACTCTCCTCAGCATTGCGCCTTCGATTATTTTGCTGATGACCTGCTTCACCCGGATCGTCATCGTCCTCTCGTTCGTCCGTTCGGCTCTATCTTTGCAAGGCACACCCGCCAACCAAATCCTTATTGGCCTCTCCCTTTTCATGACCTACTTCATCATGGAGCCAGTCTGGAGCAAAATTAACACCACCGCCCTGCAACCTTACATGGCCGGCACTCTCAACAACGACGAAGCCCTTGCCGCCGCCAGCGCGCCTATTCGCAGTTTCATGCTTGCTCAGACCCGCTTCAAAGACCTCGAACTCTTCGCGAGCCTGGCCAAATCAAGCGACATTCGTGCCGACGACATGCCCCTGAAAGTGGTCATCCCCAGCTTCATCATCAGCGAGCTCCGCACCGCCTTTCAAATGGGCTTCCTTCTGTTCATCCCTTTCATTCTAATTGATCTCGTCGTCGCCGCAGTTCTCATGAGCCTTGGCATGATGATGATGCCGCCTGCCACCATCGCCCTCCCTTTGAAGCTCCTCCTCTTCGTGCTGGTCGATGGTTGGAACCTTATCACCAAATCTCTCATCCTGAGTTTTGCCACCTAATCTATGACTCCCGAACTCGCCGTTGAGTTGGTAAAAAACATGATCTTTCAGGCCATCCTTTTGGCCGCTCCAGTATTGCTGGTTTCGATGATCATCGGGCTTATCATCAGCCTCTTTCAGGCGGTAACCTCCATTCACGAACAAACTCTTTCCTTTGTCCCAAAAGCCCTCGGTATCGCCGGTTTAATCATCGTTGCCCTCCCTTGGATGGTGCGAATCTCAGTTGAATTCACCGCCGGGATGATTGACAAAATCCCTCAAATGGCCCGCTGATCCCAGTTTGCACCATATGTCTGCCGACATGGTCACAGCCCTGTTGATCTTTTCCCGAGTGGGCGCCCTGCTGGCCGTCTTCCCCCTCTGGAGCGTGCAACAAGTCCCTGTCCCGCTTCGCATCGGAAGCGGCGTGCTACTAAGCATAATTGTCCTCCCTCTTGTGCCTCAAACCTCCCTGGCTGATGCGTCCATGGCGGAACTCGTCCTAATTATCCTCAAAGAAGTCAGCATCGGGCTGATTCTTGGATTCCTGTGTCGAGTGGTTTTTAGCGCCGTGGAAATGGCAGGCAATATTATATCGTCGGAAATGGGTTTCAGCAGCGCCAATTTATTCAATCCAATGGCGGGCACCTCCGAATCCATTCCCGCCATCGCCCTCTACTGGTTGACCCTTCTTCTAATGCTCAGTGGCAACCTTCACCACTCCATTCTCGCCGCCCTTGTGCGCAGTTTTGACATCGCTCCCATTGGTGCCTCTGTCATGCACAAAGAAATGTTAATCTGGGGGGTGCACTATGTTGGACAGATGTTTGGGATGGCCCTGCAAATGACCGCCCCCGTCCTTGGCTGTTCATTCGTTGTTTCGATGGTGCTTTCGCTGCTCGGGCGCGCTGTCCCGCAAATGAATGTCTTCGCCGAAAGCTTTCCCATCAGGACTCTCACAACCATGATGGTCTTCGGCCTCACCTGCAACCTGATGGCCCTGCACATTGCCAACTACCTCAAGCGCATTCCTATGGACATGCTCCAAGCCGCCCAATGGATGTCGCCATTATGATCAGGCGGGCAGGGATCATACCTTTGCCGGGCTGGCCAGTTTGCCCCACGCAAAAATGCCTGTGACAAATGCCAATCCAGCACAGAAAAAGTAAGGCGTAAACGGATGTTGGGCAAAAATGGTGGTGGCCAGCGGCGGCCCGAAAATTCGAGCCAAAGTCCCAGCGCTCTGTGTCACCCCCAATACTGCGCCCTGCTCGGTCGGCGGCGTAAGCACTGAGATCAGCCCAAACGTGGGTGGCCGGTTCATCCCCGAACCGGCGGCAAAAACAGCCAACCCAATAAGCAGGACCGCCATGCTGCCCGAGAACGGAAGCATAAACAGCCCAATAGCCGTCACGAACATGCTCACAGGAATCAGTTTCCGCTCACCCATCGCCTTGACCAGCCTTCCAATCAACCCACCCTGCAAAACAGCCGCAAGGATTCCGCAGTAAGTGAACAGATAGGTAATGGTATCAGTGGTGTAACCAAAGCTCTTGGTCAGCAGCAGACCAAAGGTCGTTTCAAAACAGGCAAAGCACAGGGTCGCCAGAAAATAAATGCCGATGACCATGCCCACCGTGGGCTGGCGCAGGGTGTGAATCCACTGATCCCAGCGTGCCCGTTTGGCCGCACTTTCCGAGCCGGGCTTGAGGCTCTCCACAAGGATGAAACAGCCCAACACAAAATTGAGCGTGCAAAGTGCAGCCGCCACACAACCGGGCCCGGCCAGACCAAATTTCTTAAATGCGAAACCACCCAGCGCAGGGCCAACCACAAACCCGAAGCCAAAAGCCATCCCGATTAACCCCATTCCCTTCGATCTTTTCTCCTTCGTGGTCACGTCAGCAATGTATGCCGACGCCACCGATAAATTCGCACCCGCTATACCAGCGAACACGCGCGAAGCCACCAAAATCCACAGGCCCGTCTGCCCTTGCAACGTCGACGCATAGGCAAACAAGCCGTAAGAAACCGCCGAACCCGCATTGCTGATAAGAAGCACCGGACGCCGGCCGATCCGGTCGGACAATCTGCCCCAGGCCGGAGCAAACAAAAATTGCATGATCGAGAACGAGGCGGGGATCATGCCGATCCAAATTCCATGCGCGCCAAATCGCTCGCTATAAAGCGGCAGCAGCGGCATCACTATGCCAAAGCCGATGAGGTCAATAAAGACACTCAAAAATATAATCAACAGAGACGGTTTCTTCATGAGTCAGGTCGTGAACCACCCCAGAAACCGTTCAACCGGCTGGGAATCGTCCGCAGACCCAATCTTGAGTCACTCCCCGCTCATCGTCAAGGAGCGCGGCTAGGTTACTCGCCGGTTACATCCATCCTGTCGCGCTCCACTACCCCATTTTTTGGGTTTCAAAGCAGCTCTGCCCATCCGATACTCGGCCATCATGGTAAGTAATCCGATAATCGTGGCGATGGACGTGGCCGAGGTTGATGAGGCGCGTCGCTTGTCCGCCGAACTGGCCCCCGTGGTTGGAGCCATCAAGATTGGCAAAGAACTGTTCGTCACCAGCGGTCCCGCCATAGTCCGAGAATTACGCGCCGCCGGAGCGAACATATTTCTTGATCTGAAATTCCACGACATCCCCAACACTGTGGCCAAAGCCGTCGCCGCCGCCGTTCGTCTCGACGTCCAAATGCTCACCATCCACACCAGCGGAGGCGTGGACATGATGCGCGCCGCCGAAGAAGCAGCTCAAAAGGAAGCATCGCATCTCGGGCTCCCCGCGCCTCTCTTGCTGGGCGTGACCGTCCTGACCAGCATGGATGAAGCAAACCTTCGCGAACTGGGCATAGAGCGCGGACTCACCGACCAAGTTGAACACCTGGCCGACCTCGCCGTAAAAGCAGGTCTGCGTGGATTAGTCTGTTCGCCCCTCGAAGTGCCGATGCTGCGCAAGCGATTGCCCAAAGATTTCGCCTTGGTGACTCCGGGCATACGTCCCGCTGGTCCCGGCGGTGACGATCAAAAACGAACCATGACTCCCAAGGAAGCCATCGCCGCTGGAAGCACTTGGCTGGTGATTGGTCGCCCCATCTACGCTGCTGCCAACCCCAAAGCCGCCGCACAAGCCATCCTGGCCAGCCTCGCATGAGTGGCCTCACCCCAGAGCCTTGGTTACAACTGCGCGGGGTGCAGAAATCGTTCCCCCGCCATCGGAAGGATCCTCCTCAACCAGTCTTACGAGGACTTGACCTGGAAATCGCGAAGGGCGAATGCCTTGTGTTACTGGGCGCTTCCGGGAGCGGCAAGACCACCACACTACGGCTGCTCGCAGGCTTCGAACAACCGGACGCCGGCTCGATCCATTGCGAAGGCCGCCTTTGGGATAAGACCATGCCACCCGAAAAACGAGGCGTGGCCATGGTCTTTCAGGAAGCCGCGCTTTACCCGCATTTGAATGTTCGGGGCAACCTTGAGTTCGGCCTAGGCAAAATCACCGGCAAAACCGCAGAAGTGCTGAACGAGGTGATTGCCCACACTGGAATCGGCACATGGATGGACAAACGACCGGATCAACTTTCCGGCGGTGAGAAACAACGCGTCAGCCTCGCAAGGGCACTAAGCCGAGATCGTCCACTCCTGTTGTGCGATGAGCCCTTATCGCAATTGGACATGGCCAGTCGAACCGAATTGCGCCGGATGCTAAGGGACTGGCAACAGCGTAGACGACTGACCTTGGTCTATGTCACCCATGATCAGACCGAGGCTATGGCCCTGGCGGATCGTCTTGCCATTTTAAGCGACGGACGCGTGCTGGAGTGCGCCGCGTCGCAGGAGCTTTATCTAAACCCACAGCATCTCGCCACCGCTCAACTCTTGGGCTCGCCGAGCATCAACATATTCACCTCCAAGCCGCACATGTGCAGCCTGAACATGGAGAATGAAAGCCGACTTTCGCCCGGCAGGACCAGTTGCTTTCGCGCGGAAGACCTTCGCGTGGCCGCACCCGGTGAGGGTATGCTCGTCACCGTAATACAGCGGGAGTTTGGTGGCCACGAAACAGTCTACACACTAAAAACCGTCTCGCCCGAAGGCGTCGAGTTGCGGTGGAGATCTGCGGAACACAGCTATGCCGTGGGTGATTCCTTGCGCATAGCGATAATTCCCGGCAAGTCGCTGGAATTCGCATCGGATACCGGCCTGAGATGCTAGCGAGTGGCCCGGCCAAAACAAAAAAGCGGCCCTCCAATCAAGGAAGGCCGCTCATGAAAAATCGTTCGATTAGCTGGTGAAGCCTTCACCCACTTGGAAGCGGATGAAACGGCGCACGCTGACCTCGTCACCCAATTGCTTGGCCACAGATCCGATGTGTTCGCCGACACTGACTTCGCCGCTGCGTTTCACGAAACCCTGGTCAACCAGACAATAGCTCTGGAAATACTTGTCCATTTTACCCTGCACGATTTTGTCGATGGCAGCGGCGGGCTTGCCCTTGGCCTGTTCGGCGGCGATTTCCTTTTCCTTCGCGATCACAGAAGCATCCACCCCGTCACGATTGACGGAGGTAGGGCTTGCGGCAGCGATTTGGAGCGTGATATCGCGGACCAACTGCTTGAAATCCTCCACCTGAGTGGTGGCTTCCTTGCCCGATCCAACCTCAACCAACACACCGACTTTGGCGCCGGTGTGGATGTAGGCCGCAATCAAACCATTGCCAGCCACTTCGAGGCGTTGATGACGCGAGACCTTGATGTTCTCGCCCATCTTGGCCACAGCAGCAATACGAAGCGTCTCGACGTCGCCGCCAGCGGCGATGGTGCGCGCCACTTCATCGGCAAACGCACGGAACGCGTCGTTCTTGGCCACGAAATCTGTTTCGCAGTTGATCTCGACCAGCACACCCACGCGGGCGCCCGGCTGGATGTACTGCGCGATCACGCCTTCGTTGGCGTCTCGGGAGGCCTTCTTGGCGGCGGTGGCAACACCCTTTTTGCGCAGGATATCCACAGCAACTTCGAGGTCGCCAGCGGCTTCCGTCAGCGCTTTTTTGCAATCCATCAAGCCCGCGTTGGTCATCTCGCGCAGCTTGCCAACATTTGCGGCAGTAATCTCAGCCATAGTGTCTGGGGGGTATCGGTAAAGGTTTGTCGGGCCGCACAGTTTCCCGCGCGGCCCGACGAAGATTCGGATCAATTAGCTCGCGACTTCAGCGGGCGCAGCCTCGACAGCAGCGGCTTCAGCGGCAGGAGCAGCCTCCGCAGCGGCCGCTGCGGTTTGCTCTTCTTTTTTGCGGCCGTGGCGGGCTTCGTACTCGGCGCGGCTGGCGGCGATCGATTGCGAAACCACACTCAGGATCAGGCGCACAGAACGGATGGCGTCGTCGTTCCCCGGGATGGGATAATCAGCCAGGTCAGGATCACAATTCGTGTCAACCAGCGCCACGATGGGGATCTTCAGCTTGCGGGCTTCAGCAACGGCGTTGTGCTCGCGTTTGATATCGATCACGAACATCGCGGCAGGATTGCCGTCCAAAACGCGGATACCGTCCAAATTCTTGTGCAAACGGGCTGCCTCGCGGCGAATGGCCGATTGCTCCTGCTTGACGTAATCGTTGATCGATCCGTCCTCTTCCATCTTCTCAATCGTGCGCATCCGTCCCAGCGAGCGCTTGATCGTCTTCAGGTTGGTCAGGGTGCCACCGAGCCAACGCTCCGTGACGTGCATCTGACCGCAGGCAGCGGCCGATTCACGAATCGCCTCTTGTGCCTGCTTCTTGGTGCCAACGAAAAGAATACGACCACCCTTGGAAACAATCTTATCCAGAAACGCGCAGGCTTGTTCAAGCTGCGCAAGGGTCTTGCTCAGGTCAACGACATGAATGCCGTTGCGGGCGTCGAAAATGAAACGTTTCATCTTCGGATTCCACCGACGGGTCTGGTGGCCGAAATGCACACCGCAATCCAACAATTCTTTAACTCCGATATTGATCACAATTTTCCTTTGGTTCGAAGCAGCTCAACATTTAATGCTGCCATCCCGCGGAACACGGGATTGATGTCCGATGTTATTATGGCCCTCCGCACTCCCTAGAGCGCAGAATTTTGCGGCCGTTCCTCATCCTCGCCCTTTCGGAGCAAGAATGAACTTTGCATTCAATCAGAGCAAAAGAAGCTTGCCAAGAGCTAATTCAACCTGATTTTACAGCCCAAAAACTCATGGCGCCGCCACCACCTCCAACAACAGCCCTCGATTGGTCCCAGCGGTCACGTAATTGACCTTGAAGACCTTGCCGGGGGCAAAAGCTGCCCCGGTGACATTGGCGAAACGTCTGTTAACCGATCCATCAGATTGAAAATCCGTGCAACTCAGGATTTGGAACTTGTCGCCAATGTTGGGCAGGTAACCGTTGAGCAGGTTGATGTTTAACGTGCCCAGCACCGTCACGCTGCCCTTCACCAGCACCTGATCAAACTCAGTGCCCGGGACCAGACCGGCAATATCAATCGACAACTGCGGCCCTGGCTCGTTGGCGGCCTTTTGAAAACGCACCGAAACATCGCGAAGCGCATTGCTCAGCACGAGAGTACCAATCGGCGAACCGGGTGCAATCTCACCCGTTCCAAAAACCCGTACGTTGCCTCCCAGGTTTCCCGTCCCAGTCAACCGTCCGCCGCTCATGATAAACTGATCATTCACCGTGAAGTCACTAAACTGCAGGTCAATGCCGCTTAACCGGGTTTCACCTGTTGTTTGCTGGTAACTGCCGGAATTGAAAAGAATCTGGCCAGCCGCGCCAACGAATAAACCTGTATTCAACCATGTGCCAAATTGCATATCGACTCTGGTCACACCGGAACTCGTCTTGCTTACCGTCCCTCGATTGAAAAAACCCACACTTTGCCAAGTGTTCAACGGGCTCTCGGAAGCCATCTCGAACGAACCCGAAGGCGAAATCGTAGTGCTTTCGCCGAACGATACCGAACCACCGTGCCAGACAGCCGCACCGTTGAAGGTCGCATGATTGGCCAAAAGATTGGTGCGTATATCCACGGGACCGTCCAAAGCCGTCTTGAGCGTTGGGCCATACCCGAGGTTTAGGGTATTGGAGATGACGAGTGAACCTGTCAGTCGCACACTGCCTTTGCCTGATAGCGTTCCCCCCGCCGAAAAATCAATCTTCGAGACAGTGAGGTCGGGCAGCACCGTTTCGGTGGGACTGTTGAATACCATCGTCCCGCCAGCCAAGGTCACCGGGCCGGTCAGCTCTGTGGACAAGCCGGAGAAAGTGGCAGCCCCCCGAATCAGCCACGGCGCCGCCGATCTAACCGGTCCTGTAAATTGCACGGCAGAACCGACTCGCGTCAGTCCCTCGAATCGATAGTCGCTCTGCACAGTCACGGAGCCCAGAACCAGCGTCCCCTGCCCTTCAAAATTCGCGGCCCGCCCAAAGGTGGCTGCCGTGTTGTTCCCAAACCGGTCCACTTGCAGCGTAGCCGAGGGTGCAATCCGGAACAACCCGTTGAGATTGAGGGGCGATAGCGATGTAGCCAATTGCAAAGTCCCCTCACGAACATCAATCAGTCCATTGCTTTCGAACTGCACCGCGCTAATCGACGCCACACCCGGCCCGGTTTTGCGCAGCTCCCCATCGTTCACAAATAACGACCTCAAATCCGGTGGCACCGGCTGCGCAGACGTCCCATTGTCAGTGCTCACGTCCGCGCCGAGGATTCGCACTACAGCCGTGTTGGTGTCCGTCGCGTGAACCTCCAACACGCTTCCCGCCAGGGTGTGCAATTCACTGGCTGGATACTGATAGGTGCGGGAACCCGGAGCAATTTCGATGCTGAAACCGTCGAAATAATGGGGCGATGCTGAAGCCCCCAGCTCCATGACGTGATTGTGTTCGAGATATAGATGGGAACCGACTCTCAGCGGCCCGCGCAACATGGAATGTCCGCCTGAAAAGCTGCCCGAGCCTTGGTCGGTGATACTCATAGAACCACTAAACTCCGCCAGATCCTCCAGATACAACCTGCCGCTCGGGTCAAAATCCACATCCTCCCCGGAGATAAGCGAGCGGCAATACTGTTCCCCCGTAATATGAATCAACGGGTGGACGGCGGGCCGGTCGATTACCACAAAATCATTGGTCCAAGGAGCCAGTCCATCACTCCAATTAGCGGCGTTTGCCCAGTTTCCGGCCAAGTCCGACACCCAAAGCTTGGGCGCGACCACTGCGACTCCGTAGGTTGCGGCGGACGCAAGAGGCACCCCGCCGTTAAGGCTTGTAATTCCCGTGCCTAGCTCAAATGTATATTGCCCCGCCGGCACGCCTGTCGAAAAAGTCAGCGTAATATCCCGTCCTTGGTTTTCGATGGCGATGATTCCGCCCCCGACCAATTGCCCCCCGCTGAGCAGCCTGCACGATCCTGATGTCACTGAGGAGTCCGTGATCGGCTTCTTGAAACGTGCCTTCAATTGGAAAGGAAAGCCCGCACCCAAAGGCTGCCTTGCCGAGGTGGTGATTTCGAGCAGCTTGGGTGCAAACGGCGCGACAGGAATAACCTGCTGGTCGCTCCAGGTAACATTCCCTCCGGTGTCGGTCGCCTTGGCTTGAAGTATAAAATTAGCCTTAGTCTCGCTCCACTCAGGAGCCTTCAAATGGCTTTCAAATGGAAATGTTCCCGAGCTGGCAGCGCTGGTGCCATCAATATAAAACTCAACCGTTCGCACCATAACGTCATCTCTGCTGTCCGTGAAGGCAACGAGGTCAAATCCATCCTGCAATTCGAGTTGGGTCTGGGGTGACAGCGCAAAATGCAGGTTCAGCGTGGGCGGGTTCGTTCCGGTGTCAGCGCTCAGAAAATTGAGCGTGGCCAAACCTGGTGTCGCTGCCAGAAGAGCGTAGCCCCGGTGGAGCACCAAAGCCTTTGGCACGCTCCCGGCTGGAACGGACGAGAGGAGATTGGCGTTGGCGGAGGGGTTGCTCACATCATAAACATCAATTGGTGCACCGACACGTCCTGCCGCAACCGCCAGTCCGCTTCCATTCGCAGCCAGCGCGTGTACTGCACGCTGGAGAGATGGGGGTTGGCCCGACAGCGCAGGTTGGGCCGGATTGCTGACGTCAAAGATGTAAAGGCCCTCGCTCGTCCCCTGATAGGCATATCCTCCGCCGACAAACAGTTTTTGACCAAGCGCGGGGCCGCTTGAGACTTGCCCGAGCTGCACAAGCGAATTTTGTTGAGCGTCATATAGGGTCAGCATGGTCCCCGCTCCGAGGACATGAAGGACGTCGTTCCGAAAAACCATCCCCCCCTGTCCATCCGCATTAAATGTGCTCAATGTCTGCCCCGTGCGTCCGTCCAGCACAGAAATGGCCAGACTGCTCCCCACGAATATTTTACCCCCGCCCGCTGTCAGGGTTTTGGCACCGGCCACACTGACAGTGCCTAGTGCTTTAGCATTCGCCCCGTCCCCCAGATCGAGCAGGGTCACGAACCCCAAATCGTCCAGTATGGCGGCGGTTGCATCATCAGCCGCCACTGCGACGACCTGTCCGCCGCCCGGATTAACCATCTGGCTTAACACCACTGGATGCAGCGGATTCAGCACGTCATACACAATCACCCCTGCTCCTCCAGCGCCAGCCACCAGCAAATCGCCCGCGACGGCCAGGTCTGTCAATGGCACCGGTGAAACAAGGGAGGCAACCGTCCCCAAGACGGCAGGCCGTCCGTCCAGCGGATCTCCTCCCTGGGCGATTTCCGCCCCGTCGGAAATCCCGTCTCCGTCTGAGTCTGGCACCAGGGGGTTGGTTCCAATGATGCCCTCGACCAAATCAGAAAGTCCGTCCCCGTCCGTGTCGGGTCGAATATCCTCCGCAAAATCCGCAATGGGGATGGGGGTGACGGCTCCACTCTCAGCCGAGTAAAAAAAACCGCACGCGATTGTTCTATCCACGGCATCATAGTAAGCCACGGCGTAGAAGCGGTTCGGCGTAAGAAAGGCTTTCTCGATCCGTCCGCTGGCGTTGACGCGTCCGCGCAGGATGCGGCGGTCATCAGGGTTAATCAACGCATAGAAAGGGCGATGTCTGGCGAATAGGGACGGATCAACCTCCAGGCCCAATGCCTTGGTCATGTTCACCAATCCCCGCCGAAGGCCATCCGCCACCGTGCTCCAGCCCAAATCCACGCATTGGGTGGCAAGGGTGATCCAACTGTCATGAGCCACGCCGATCTGCTCGCGGAGTGCCGGGTCGTTGGCCAGACCGCCCGTTGCAATCATCTCTGCGCGGTCAATGAACGCCGCAGCATCCGGGGCATGAATCGCCGCTGGCAGGGGCAGCGCCAAAAGCGACGTGCGCTCAGCAGCGGTGATGATTGTTCCTCCCGGACTCAGATCTTCCGTGGAGGCGGCTACCTGGCCGAAAAAGGCTTGGTAATTGGCAAACTCGCCGGGGCTGTAAACGCGGGTCCACACACTGGAACCGGTAAGTTGCGTGATCAGGTTGCTGGATAGGTTTGAGAGCGTTTTTTGGCGGGTGAAATCTTCAAAAGCCGCCTGAATTTCCGGAGCCACCACAGCGGCCGGGCTTGATAGGGACGATGCCTGTGCCGATAAAGGGCCGGGGAGGATTTGGGGTGCCTCAATGCAGTCGGTCAGATTGAAAAAGCTATCAATAGCCCCCTTGCCATCAAACCAAATTGTGGCTGGCACTCCAATGACCGGGATGCAGCCTAATACGGTGCTGAGGCGGTTGTTCGACCCAACGGCCTGGCAATCACCGGGATTATGTGAGTAATAAGTGCAGTCCCTCGCCGTTTTTGCTCCCGCAAGGGCTGCGGACATGGCACATCCACCCACCGGGTCATCCTCGTAGACCGCTGACTCGATCAGGTCAACCGTCATATCGGCGAACGACCAGATAAGTTGGTTGCGCTTCTCTTTACAGCGCTTCTTGATGTCCGGGGGAGGCTCCTGATTGTCGCAAATGCCGTTGCTGTTGATGTCGAAACACCCACAGTCCGGATTGTCGCATTTTGGCCCGTCGCCCAGCGTTACCGGAGAAGAAAAACTCCACCCCGGCTGGCGTACGCCCCAACCCGCATCACTGACCACAAATTTCCCGTCCGCCGTCACCGTGGCCGGTCCCTGAATTTCCCACTGACCCGTGTCATGATTAAAGCTCCATAGGGCCGTCTTGGCTCCGGGTGGAAGTTTCACACCCGTTACCGGGTCAGGCAGGTTCGGGAACTTGATCGCCACCGGCTTGTCAAAATTCTGGGCCCCGTCAGTTTGAATAGTGATGACCAGCGCCGGGTTCACACCGGGCGGCAGCGGCCCGGGCAGTCGGTCTGCCGGCACCGGCGCAATTCCCACTTTGCCTCCGCGCACACCGTTTTCACTGAAGAGCGCATTGGCCGGGATCACGATTTCCACCCCGGCCAGTGACGGGGTAGCGGCCAGCAATGATGGCGCAAAAGTAATAACCGTATCGGTCGTGGCGCTCACTGTTTGCAGGGCATCAGCTTGGATGAGGGGTAGAAAAACCTCTCCCGAGCCGCCGGCAGGATTGTTAGTATAACCCGCCTTGGCTTCCCACTCCTTGCCCACGAACGGATAGTATGCGCCCTTGGGCCAGTGGGATCCCTCAGCAGTGCGCCCGTCGATATGGACAAAGAAGCTTCCAGCCGGGGCGGGTTGCAGGGCGAAGAAACCGTTCGTGTCAGTGACAGCCCTTAACGTCTCCTCCGCCCCGTCCACTGTTACCGTTACTCCAGTCAGCGGCTGATTAGACCCATCGGTGTTCTTCTCTGACGCAAAGACATGTCCAATCACCGCCGTGTTGGCCAGCCCCGTGTTACCCTGAGTGTCAAAAGTGAGCACCATCGTCCCGCCGGGCAGCCCATCCCCATCGCCATCCACAGCTTGCCCCCCGGCATCCAACAGGCCCGTCGCATCCAGGGTGACTTTGATCCGCGCGCTGGCCGGAATATTCTCAAGGTAAAACAGTGTCGCCGTCTTGCGATCACTCGAAAGCTCTGGCCTCGTCAACAATTGCCGCCCGCCAAAACGGGCATGAAAAATGGCGCTGCTCAACACCGCATCCGCTCCCAAAGGCGAGCTGAAACGCACCACCGTCTCGCGCGTCACTGAGACTCCACCCTCACCTGCCACCGGCGAGGTCTCGCTAACACTCGTCAGCGTGGCCGCTCTTGATCTCAAACGGTAAAAACTGCTGGCCCCATCAAGATCAAACTCCACCTTAAACAAACCGCCGCTATTTTGAGGCACGTTTGGCACCGCGCTCCAGAGGGTGGGTTGAGCCAGCGTGGTCGCCTGCTCCAAAGTAAAACCCGCCGCCGTATTGGTCCAGGTCACCGCGATCTGATTGGGAGCTTGCGCCTGAATGGCCAGCGGCGGCGGTGTCGCACCACGCGACGACTCAATCAGAAGGGCGGCATAGGAAGCCAAAGTATAAGCAAAGCCCAGCCAACAAGCGCGTGAAAACCTCATGATTGAACTAATACAATAAAACAACCCACAAGTCACGGTTATATGACAGAGCTATTTCAAGATGATTTTCCTGTGCAGAAAGCCTTCAATATCCCTCAATTCACTCTGAAAATTCAGCGGAGCGCGGCTCTATGAGCCGCAGCAACCCCCCAAACTTCCCAGACCCGCGCTCCGGCGGCTTGCGCGTGCGTCCCGCTTTCGTTTCAATCTTCCACGTGAGCCAGCCTCCCAAGCCCCGTCCTCCCGGACCGCCAAATAATCCCGGCGTGCGCGAACTGGTGGACGCCAAACGGCGTTGGTCCTCACCATCGAAGATCGAGGATGCCAGGCGAGGCTTTCCTGGCTGGCATGAACGCGGTTATCTGCCGCATCGTGACGAACCAGGCCTAACCCAGTTCGTGACCTTTCACCTCGCCGATAGCTTTCCAGAATCGCTTCGTTTCGAGTGGGAACATTTCGCTAAAATCGAAGACGAACGGGAGAGACGCGAACTACTTAAAACCTACCACGACAAAGGCCGGGGCGAATGTCATCTGCGCCGTCCGGATATTGCCAGGCTGGTTGAGGACAATTTCAGGCGATTTTCCGGGGATTGCTGCGGCTCACAGAGCCGCGCTCCGGACGCTCCGTCTCGATACCAGTTGCTGGCGTGGGTAATCATGCCAAATCACGTCCACGTTCTGTTTAAGGTGGGAGCGGTTTCCATGGCAGAGATTGTGGGTGCTTGGAAGAAGCACACTGGCAGGCTTGCCAACAAACTGCTTGGTAAACAGGGCGCGTTCTGGGCTGAAGATTATTTCGATGTATTCATTTGAGACCCGGAACACGAACTCCAAACCATTCACTACATTGAGAACAATCCGACGAAGGCCAAACTGATCCTCAACCCGAAAGAATGGCCTTGGAGCAGCGCGCGATTTCGCGACGAATTCCGTGTATTGCGACTATAACAGAGCGCGGGTCTGCGACCCGCAGCACATTCGTAACGCCAAGAGGCATCACCCTATTTGCAACCGGTTTTGCACTCCGTAATGCAATCAATGTGATTGGTCAGAATTCCTGAAGCATCTATATGCGTGGTCAGGATGCCATAAGGCACTTTGGGTGGAAATTGGAAAGCGCACTGGAATAACAGGGCAGAAGCTGCGGCCTGACACTGCAAATTTTTCAGGGCAAATCCTGGCAAACAATAAATCCAGGTCATTCCCCCCAATAATCCTGCCCCCACGTCATTGTCGGGAGCAGGATCGGTAACGGCTTTAAATTCGAAAACATCAATCGCGTTGGTGAAAATTCCGCTGTGCGTCACATCATGCGGCCCCGGCCCCGGCTCTGTTTTCCAGGTGCCACCATAAACGGTGGGCACGCCGTTGGTGACAATCGCGAAGCCACCCTTTCCGTCGAACGCAATATCGTAAAGTTTAAGCCCGTCGGAAGGAAAGACCACCTGAAACTCCTGTGAATCAGTCGATTCTCCATCCACCTTGAAGATCAAATCCATGCGGGGTGGAGCACCCAATGTGAGGGATACTCCCTCCTTGGAGACAACATTCGTCATGGTCAAATTCAACGTGAGCAAATTGGGGTCGGGATCAACGATCCTGAAGAACGAGGAGCCACTAAGAACCGGGATGGATGCATTCGTTCGCACCGTGGATAAAACATTCCGCCAAACAGGTTGAGCCAGATCGGAGGCAGTTTGTATTTGGTAAGCAGTGCCTGGCCCATCCCAACTAAAGTCGAGTTTTCCATCGGATAAAGCCACAGAAGTCAACCGGGGCGGCTCAGCTGCGCGGGAACCCCCAGGCGAAACCTGAATGGCCAGGCAAGCAACAAGCGGAACAAAAATCGAACCCACGCGTTGGCTGGCAAAATTTCTTCGGATTGTTTTCATATTAAAGGTTCCGGATTGAGTCTACCCTCTCTTCCTTGCAGCCCGCAGTGGGCGATTTTTAAAATGTACTGATTAGTCGCTGATAAATCTACGGCACAGATCGTTCAGGTCAAGCCTTCCAAAGGAGGCTGCTGGCTGTATCCTTCGGCAGGCCAAGGGCAAACCCGGAATAGGTGAGAGAAACTGACGCAAACAAGTGAAATACCACCGCGAATTGGAAAGGATGGGTGCGAATCCAAGAAACTAAATATGATAGTCGTCGGTACTCGCCAACAAGTGGTTGATGTGGTTCAATATAACCTTCAAAGGATGCTGGCCAGTCACTTAATATGTTTTTTGCCGACACACAATTGCCGGATGATCTTCTCATTGCCTTGGAAGAGAATCGGTTGGTTATTTTTGCTGGTGCAGGTATATCAATGGCACCTCCTTCAAGTTTGCCTTCTTTCCCCAAACTTGCTTTGGAACTCTGCGAGGATGGGGTGGAATTTGGCGATGAAGATCAACGCTTAGGTAAGAGGAAGGATCAAGGTGCGGATGTTCATTCGGCCGTCGCTCGAAAGATGATCCACGACAACACTCACCCCACAAAGCTGCACTTTGAGCTTTTACGTCTCTTTCGTGATCCAAAAAAGGTACGAATAGTCACAACCAATTTTGATGACCATTTCTCGATGGCGGCTCGCAAATTATATGGAAGCAAGGTCTCCGAATTTTGTGCTCCTGCGATACCGCTGGGACACGACTTCGAGGGAATAGTCTACCTTCATGGGTCTGCCGGTAAACCGCATGGAATGGTGTTAACCGACAAGGATTTTGGTAGAGCCTATTTGACTCAAGGCTGGGCGAGAGAGTTTCTGGTCTCCCTCTTTTCAGAATTCAGCGTTCTGTTTGTTGGGTATAGCCATAATGACATCATTGTCAGCTCTCTTGCAAAAGGCATGAACCCAGAGTCGGTTCGAACTCGCTGGGCGCTTATTCCATCCGATTTAAAGCCTAAGATGCGCGAAAACTGGCAGCGGCTTGGTATTGAGGTTCTGGACTACCCAATCGACAACGGTCATGAGAACAAACACCACTCATTGACCGATTGCTTTATTGCATGGTCCAAACACGCCAAAGAATCCATTCTTCATCGATCAAAAAAGGTTCGAGTGATTGCGAGGCGTCTGCCATCTGAATTGGCGAAGGATTCACAGTATCTGGATTTTTTACTGAGCCAACCGCGTTTGCTTGGGGATTTTTGCAAGGCCATTAAACATCCGTCTTGGATTGGATGGATGGCAAAACGAGGATATTTCGACGGTCTCTTCTTGGATAAAGCCAAGCATGACACCGTGCCTTCATTCCAGCCTTCGCCGCAAGTCCTTGCCATTTGGCTCACAGATTTTGTCCGAAGAAAGTTCCCGCAGCTTTTAATGCTGCAAATTGAGGAACATGACCAGCGTTTGGCCCCTGTTTTTACACAATCTCTGGCCTTCGCGCTTGTTCGTGAAAACAGAGGCCGTCCTGACCCGCTTTTCGCAACGTGGGTTTCGATACTTTTGTCCCAGAAGGATCATGCGGCCATTCAAAGCAGTTGGACATGGTTGTTGCGTAAGTGCCAACTCCCATTACATACAGGTGCCGCTCTTTCAATTTTTGCTTTACTGACTCAGCCTCAATTAAGGATTCGAAAGAGTTTTGATTTTATTGCAGATGACGAAAACAAAGGGAACTCGAGATTAAAAGCAAGCAATCGGAAAACAGATGTGGAAGTCATTTGGCCGGAGGCAGCGGAGTACGGATTAAAAGAGGCTTGGGTAGAGGTTCTCCAGCCGAGATTAAATGACATCTCTGAACCGTTGATTGCAATAGTCACAACCCAGCTCTCTTTGGCTCACCATTTGTTAAAAAGCCTCCGAAAGGCAGATTCTCAGTACGATCAATTGAGCTACTTGCGCAGCTCAATTGGTCCTCACGAACAAAACAGCGATGCTCACCGAGTTTGCCTAACTGTGCTGGTGGACGCCGCTCGAGATATTCTCGACCAATGGCTTGTGAATAATCCTTCACGTGCGACGGCTCAAATACAAGTTTGGTGGTCCTCACAAGTCCCGTTACTACGACGTTTGGCGGTTTACGGTGTGAACAAGGACTCGCATCTGAATGAGGATGCCCGGATTAGCTGGATCTTAATGAATGATATTGTCTTCGGATCAGGAATGAAGAAGGAAGTATTTGATATTCTTCAGGTGGCGTATCCAGTAGCTTCAACGTCGGTCAGGCGAAAACTGCTGAAACGTATCGCGCTCGGCCCGCTAGGTCCTAAGTGGAAAAAACTCGACTCAAGAACTAGCAGGTTTTTGAAAAACGGATGGTTTTAGAATCTAAGGGCTTCCGTTTTATGATTTTCGTCGTTTGCGTGCCGCTTTTGCGGTGCGGTCCGGATGTTTTTCCTGTCATCCGGGCACACCGCAGGTTCCGGCGTCCCGC